>JAEUGJ010000010.1:12986-150543 GCA_016775335.1 Mogibacterium sp. | reverse complement strand
TTTGTTTTCGGTTTCCGGGCGCGAACCTCGGGCCGGGAATTTCGGGATTGGAGGCTCGCCGGCCGGCTTTTCAAGGCGCGGTTTGCTCCCCCCTCCCCGCTAACCCTTGCGGCTCCGTTTCGGGGAGCAAAATTTTCACACAATTTCCGCGCCGTCGCCGGGGGCCTCAGTCCGCACCGTTCCGCGTCGGCACACAAAAAAGCACCTTGCCGGTTTATCGGCAAGGTGCTTCCCTCTCTCCAGCAGTTCGCCCGCAGGTCCCAGTCCTGCAGGGCACTTTAATTAGTTAAATAAGTACACGCTGGAGGACAACAGCATGAAAACGATCATGATGATGCCCAGCAACATTGCCATGACACGGCTGAACTTTGAGATTTTCCGCCGGTCCGTTGCGAAACCGGTCGGACCGGTTTTGGCCGCTTCGTTTTTCTTCTTGTTCTTGTTCTTGGAAGCCACGGTGCACTCCTTTCTATTTCCCCTGCCGGTTCTTCGCCCACCGGCGTCCGGCTCAAAGAGTTTCCATTCAGTACATAATGATACAAAAGGATTATAGACCATTTAGGGAAATTTTTCCACCCCCGAGCCGGAGGCATCGCCCAATGCCGACGGCCTATCGCACGGGCCGGAGGCCCTGCTTATTCCGGAGGACTACCGGAACAAACCCTTCTTCCGGTACTCCTCGCTCTCCATATCCAGCAGGCGGTAGCCCATATCCCCCAACTTCTTCTGAAGCTCCGGCCGCGGAATATCTTCCTCCGCAATGATGGTGCACTCCCCGGTGCGGTGGGAGGACTTCACTTTTTTTACCTTAAAATTCTTCCGGACCAGGTCATTCACGTGGCTTTCACACATGCCGCACTGCATTCCGTCAATATGTGCCGTAATCTTACGCATCTCTCTATCTCCTTTTTTTACCGTAAAAACAAAATCGTTAAGCAAAATTCCCCGACAAGGCTGCCGGGGAATCTCTTTACCTGTTATTTCTTTGGGTGGCATCCGCCGCCGCAGCCGTGTCCTCCGTGGGAACACATGGAGCAGGTGGAACAATCGAAGCCGCAGGATTTATGCCCTGCCTTCTTCTCCTTAATCAGATACCGGATTACCACAGCCGCCAGGGCCAAAATAACCAGACAGATTACAATATCAATTCCGTTCAAAGCATTTCCTCCTTTCTTGTTTTATCGGAAAAACCCGATTACAATCCGGACGGCAACCACCATCAGGATGCCGATTCCGGCCAGTACAATTACGTCTACGCCGTTCAATGCCATCTCTCCTTTTTCAATTATAACTTAGTTCTTCTCCAGCGCAAGCTTTGCTTTCTTGTTCGGATCCGGACGGAACAGCAGGTACAGCACGAAGGCCAGCACGGCGATTGCGAATACCGTTGCGATGCCGAAGGACACCTCGCCCAGAATCAGTCCGCCAATCTGGTACACGATTAGGGCCACGCAGTATGCGCTGACGTTCTGGAAAATCACGGAGTACCAGAAGAATTTCCGGTTGTTCAGTTCCTTCGCGGTGGTGGACAGAGCCGCCAGGCACGGGGAATCAAACAGGTTGAATACCATGAAGGAGAACGCTGCCAAAGTGGATGGGAAGAATGCGGCGAACTGTGCATGGTACGCTGCACTGTATCCCTCGATTTCGCCCAATCCGGACAGAACGCCCATGGTAGATACGATACCTTCTTTTGCCACAAAACCGGACAGCGAGGACGCAACGGCCTGCCATGTTCCGAATCCCAGCGGTTTGAAGATAAAAGCAATTGCGCCGCCGATAACTGCCAGCAACGAATCTTCTGCGTCCACCAGGCCGAAGCTTCCGCCTGCAAAACCAAAGTTGCCCAGGAACCACATTACTGCGCAGCAGAGGAACAGGATGGTTCCCGCTTTCTTCAGGAATGCCCATACTCTTTCCCATACGCTGAGGAGCACGCCCTTCGGAGACGGTGCGTGGTATGCCGGAAGTTCCATAACGAACGGCGCCGGGTCCCCTTCGAACATCTTCGTCTTCTTCAGAATAATGCAGTATACGATAACCAGTCCGATGCCCAGGAAGTACATTGCCGGAGCTACCCACCATGCACCGCCGGCAATGTAGCCCGCGATGGTAGCGATTACCGGAAGTTTTGCACCACACGGAATGGTGGTGGTGGTCATCATTGTCATCCGGCGATCCTTCTCATTCTCGATGGTACGGGTTGCCATGATTCCCGGCACGCCGCATCCGGAGGAAATGAGAAACGGGATGAAGCTCTTTCCGGACAGTCCGAAACGACGGAAGATTCTATCCATGATAAAAGCAACTCTCGCCATGTATCCGCAGTCTTCCAGCAATGCCAGGAAGAAGAACACGATGGCCATCTGCGGTGCGAATCCGATTGGCGCACCCAAGCCGCCAATGATACCGCCGGATACCAGGGAAACTACCCAATCCGATGCACCCATGTGGGTCAGTCCGTTGGATGCCCAGTCCTGAATTCCCGCAACGAATACATCGTTGGTCCAATCGGTGACGATGCCGCCGATGGTGGTGACGGAAATGTAATATACCAGGAACATTACCGCGGCGAAAATCGGCAGTGCCAGGATTCGGTTGGTTACGATCCGGTCGATTTTGTCGGACAAAGTCAGCTTCTCGTGACCTTGTTTTCTTTCAATTGCTTTTGGGACCACGCGGTTGATGTACTCGTAACGCTGGTTGATGATGATGCTCTCCGCATCGTCGTCCATTTCTTTTTCGCAGTCCTCGATGTGGCCTTCAATCTCGCTGAGAACGGAAGCGCCCAGTTTGATTTCCTCCCGAACCTTCTCGTCCCGCTCGAAGAATTTTACGGCATACCATCTCAGGTTGTTTGCGGACACCTTGTCTTCGATGGATTCCTCAATGTGCGCAATGGCATGCTCCACGCTGCCGGAGTACACGTGCGGGGTGTCTCCCATGGTTCTCTTCTTTGCCACTTTAACCGCCTGGTCAATCAGCTCATCGCTGCCGTCTCCCTTGAGAGCACTGATCGGAACGATTGGGCATCCCAGCTCTTTGCTCAGCTGCGGGATGTCGATGCGATCTCCGTTCTTGTTCACGATATCCATCATGTTCAGTGCGATGATGGTCGGAATGTGCAGTTCCAAAAGCTGCGTTGTCAGGTACAGGTTACGCTCCAGGTTGGTGGCGTCGATGATGTTGATGATGGCATCCGGTCTTTCGCTTACCAGATACTGCCGGGTTACCACTTCCTCCATGGTGTATGGGGAAAGGGAATAAATTCCCGGAAGGTCCTGAATCGTAATGGTTTTGTCGGTCTTTAATTTACCGTCCTTCTTTTCTACAGTAACGCCCGGCCAGTTTCCCACATACTGGTTGCTTCCCGTCAACGCGTTGAACAGCGTCGTCTTTCCGCAGTTCGGGTTTCCTGCAAGTGCGATTTTAATTGCCACTGAATAACTCCTTTCTTAATACCCTAAATTCGTTTATCTCCAAAATTTTACTTTGCTTCCTGAATGTTCTCGATTTCGATCAGCTCCGCATCGCCTTTCCGCACCGACAGCTCATACCCTCTTACGGTCAGCTCCATCGGGTCCCCCAACGGTGCGACTTTGCGAACATAGACCTGCGTTCCTTTGGTCAGGCCCATATCCATGATTCTTCTTCGGGTCTGTCCCACGCTTCCGATTTTCTTGATGGTTGCGCTTTCGCCCACCGCCAGATTGTTCAATGTCTCCATCTCTGCCTCCTTATTGTTCTCTTAAAAAAATGTGTTGAAACACTTCCTTCTCTGTCCTAAAAATAAGTCCTAAAACTCCACAAGCAGCCGGCTGGCCATGCTCGGATCCAATGCGAGACGCGTTCCGTGTACCTGCAGAATTAAGTTCCCTTTCACCGCTTTCACGACTTTGACTTCCGCCCCCACGGCAAAACCCAGTTCCGCCAAATGGGTTCGAATGGAATCATCCCCTGTGATTCGGATGATACGAACGATATCACCGGTTTTTGCAATTGTGATTGGCATGTTCCCACCTCCTGTGTCATTCATCCTAACAAGTCTCTTTCCGTCTCGTCGTATGTGTACCTGCGCTTCGCGGATCCTGCAAGTGCTTCGCAAGTCCTGCAGGTGCTACGCGGATCCTGCAGATGCTTCGCAGCCGCTGCCGGCATTCGCGCCCGGCGCGTTAGTTATGTATTACTTCTGTTAGTCTGGTATTACATTTGTTAGTTCGCTTTAACTAACTTTCTATACTATTATAGCGATTCTTCCCCTCTTGTCAATAATATTTCTGAAAAAAGTTATGCGCGTCTAACCGGAAGGAGTATCTCCCGTCTTCCGTAGAAGTACTATGGGAATTCCGGGGTGAAAATCCGTTTTTCTTCATAAAACGTAAAAGGGGCGTCGTATTAACGGCCAAAATACGTTAATGCGACAGCCCCTTCTTTGATATCATCACTTCGTTTTTACTGATTTTGCACTGCTCCAGCCTGAATAGTATTTTGCAGATCCGAAGGTCTGGTATGTCCGGACTCTTACATAGTATTTTTTTCTGGCTTTCAGCTTTGAAACATTCTTCGATACTGTTGAATTTTTCTTTACAGTGACCGTTTTTGTTTTACTGAATTTCTTAGAAGTACTGTACTGGATCTGATATCCTGCAGTCTGCGTTTTCTGTTTTTTCCATGTGACCTTGAACCCCTTTGATCTTGCTTTCAGCGAGGATATGCCGGTGCCTTTTGGTTTTATCACAAATGACAGGGTCCTGCTGCCGCTGTAGTCACCTCTGAACGTGATGGTATATGTATATCTGCCGACGTTTTTCCTGCCGGTAGATTTTTTCACTGTATAGCAGGAGGAACTGATGGTTTTTCCTGCAGAATCTTTTACTGTTACGGAAGGTGATCTTACGGCGCCGTTATAAGTATATTCCGATGTGGAAAGTGTCACACGGGAGATCTTTGCTATCTCTGTTTTGTTCAGTTCCTTGCCGCAGACGGAGCATGCTGATATCTCTACGCCTGCTTTCGACAGTGTTGCCGGAGTTTTCGTTGTTTTGGCAGTATGTTTTTCAAAGACTGCTTTCACACGCACAGTATCGTCAGGCATCATGAATTTGTTGTCTTTGATATCGATATCGCCGCTGATGACCTGCCATTCCCTGAAGTGGCAGTCTTCTGACGCAGATGCGGTCAGTGTAACGTTTTCGCCTGCTTTGTTCTTGACAGAGGAGACTGACGCTGTACCGCCATTGGCGCTGTCGATGATGGCAGGATGCTGATCTTCACTACCTCTTGCCAGTTCAAGTTTCTTTTCGCTGTTGAAGGCGACATGTGCATTTTTTTCATCATCTGCAAAGAAATGCTCCGACAGGTCCTTGTCGCTTGCATCAGAGAATATCAACGGATATGTTTTATATTCTGTCATGATGCCGATAACTGTGTCGCTTTTCAGATCGCCCAGGCTTATGATATTACCGTCGGCAAGGCAGATGTTGTCAGAAGATCCGTCTGCGATATTCCCCCAGACTTTGCCGCCGCTTATATTAAGAACGGTGTTGCTTCCAGCACAGATACCGCCGCCTTTTGTCACTGCGGTATTGGAGATGATCGTACCGCCGCAGAGATTCAATGTACCGTCTCCGTCGAAATATACTGCACCACCGCTGCCTCCCGTTGAATTGCCAGTAAAATCGGTGCCGTGAAGATTTACAGTACCGTTGCCTGACATATATACTGCACCGCCGAAGCTTCCGCTGCTGCTGCTCGTTGTTTTGTTATTGCTGATCTGTCCGCCGTAAAGATTCAGTGTGCCGCCGTTTTTCACGAAGATTGCACCGCCTTTTGGTGGCTCATTACTGTATCCGATTGCTCTGTTGCCGGTGATGCTGCCTCCATACATATTGAATACACATTCGCTGTCCTCAAGAGCGATACCACCTCCGCACCTTGCGGTGCTGCCGGTGATCGTCCCACCGTAAATATCAAGCGTACTCTTGAAGAGCTGGATACTGCCGTAGCTGGAATTGTTGTATACGCCTTTGATAGAACCGGTATCATGGCAGTCGCAAATGACCAGACGACCGCCGTTGCGAACTTTGATGTTATGTGTATTGTCACAGGCGAATTTCCTGCCGTTCAGGCAAAGGTAGAGTGTCTTGCCGTTTATGACGAGATCTCTGTTTATCGTTGCATCATCCAGCAGATATCTGTAAGCTGTGCCATCGTCATCATAGCTGATGCTTTTAGTCCCTCTCCAGGGCTGGAAACTGACATCGCTGTGTGTTTTGTGTTCATCGGATAGGGTAACATCACCGCCGCATATGCAGTGGACATGAGGAGCACGCTTTTTCCACTGCGCAGTCAGTGAGGTCACATCCGCAGGGACGCTGTCGCCAGGTTTGTAGATTTTGCTTCCGTCGCTCCATCCGGCAAAAACTTGATCTGTTGTCGGTTCCTCAATACCTTCAGATGCTGGTGCATCGAAAGATCTGCCGTTTCTGACAACGATCGTGATGCTGCTTTTACCATTCATACTGCTTCCGTTAAGATCAAGCCTGACTGGTTTGAGCGCATCTTTGGTCATCGACGATGTGTCTACGATCTCCATTACAGGACGGAATCCAAGGATTTTTATATTTCCGGGAGATGTATCATTATACGGGAATGTGAAGTTGTGTCTGATGCCATTACTACCGCCTCTGAGCGTTCTGTCATCTTTTGCTGAGCCGGGATCGTTTGTCCATGAAAGATATTCTTTCCAGTTTTTGATGTATGACTCGTTTTTGTTGAGTATCTGATCCCACTCATTGTAACTCTGTGATCTACCGGATGGTGTACGGATACCGTATTCCACACCGTTCAATGTGTGATTCCCATCTGTATACTTCAGATCATTTGCCAGCTGTATCCAGCTCACTCTGTATTTGATGTTATAGTCTGCAATAAACAGACTGTGTTCATACTTATGGGATTCTCCGTAATCGCGGTCCATTGGCCAGGTATATTCCGGCAGTCTGTATGCATCCACTGTACCGACGTATGTCACAGGAACATAATGCAGTGTTTTGTCAGGCAGTGAGTCATTCACTGTACCAGTCGCATTGCCAAGACAGGTGAGATCGAAATAATATGTTTCTCCTGTTGTGAGATTGAACTGTTCCGTCACTTCATTATCCTCAGTGTCAGCAGACGATTCTGCCGATGCTGTCAAAGGGATCATCGCAAGTATGAGAACAAATGCGAACAGGACTCTGGCCACTTTCTTTTTCATATGGTTACCTCCATTCATTTCTCTGATGACAGCTTGAAATCAAATTTCATTTCAAGCATAGCAAAGACTTTTTGTACGATTTCACTGGCGACAGCTTCTATATCAAGCACTGCGATGAACGCAAGCACTTTTTCCTGGTCTTCTTCCGGTACTCTGTATACTCGCATGGCAGCTGTAAGGAAACATTCGAGCTTTCGCTGCAGCGGGAAGTGGATATCGCATCTTTTTGCCATGTAGCTGCGCATGAGTCCTGAAGTGCCGATCTCCATGTCGTAAAAGTCACTTTCACTGTGATCCGGCAAGTATGGTGCGAAGATATTTTTCAGCTCTGATGTCGTCTGCAGATAAATGTATTCTGCGGTATCCGGATGTGTATATGACTCTATGTAAAGTTCCCGCAGGTTCTCGTTCAGTTCCGTCAGTGCAAGCTGGATTGATGTTTCGACTGCATAGGTGTAAACAGGTGGTAGATCATCTCCTGCAATGCTGCGTGCCATATCGAACTGACTACTGAACATGGTCTTCACAAGCTCCATCAGTACTGCATCCTTTGTGGGGAACTGGTTCTGGTAGCTTCCCCTTGTGATCCCGGCTTCCCTGACTATCTGAGTCACAGTGGTTTCTTTGTATCCCTGCTGCAGAAACAGCCGGACACAGACTGAAAGTATCTTCTTTCTGGTTTTGGCTCCGTCTTTTCTCATGATGTGTATGTATAGCCTCCGTCATTAATTGATATGTATATCAATTATATCATCATGATATCGAAAATCAAGCCCGTCTTCCGTAACAGAGTGGCGAAATATCTAATTCTAAACATTTTCGAGAAAGATGCAGGAATTGACGAAAAAAGGCGAAAGAAAAAACCCCAGGAAACAATGCTTCCGGGGGTTTTGCAATACTTCTCTGAAATTAACGCTTGGAGAACTGGCTCGCTCTTCTCGCCTTCTTGAGTCCGTATTTCTTTCTTTCCTTCATTCTCGGGTCTCTGGTCAGGAAACCAGCTGCCTTCAGTGCAGGTCTGTTTGCTTCCTCATCAGCTACGCAGAGAGCCCTGGAAATTCCGTGTCTCAGTGCACCAGCCTGACCTGTTGTACCGCCACCTTCAACGATTGCGATAACGTCATACTTGCCGGCTGTGCCTGTTACGTCGAAAGGTCTTTTTACTTCGTTCTTCAGAATATCCATTCCGAAGTACTCTTCCAGATCCTTCTTATTGATTGTGATCTTTCCGGTTCCTGGGAGTAATCTGACTCTTGCAACCGAAGATTTTCTTCTGCCTGTTGCCTGATACTGTGTATTAGCCATCTTCTATTCCTCCCTTCCTAGAATGTCCACTCTTCCGGATTCTGCGCAGTGTGCGGATGCTCCGGTCCAGCGTATACCTTTAACTTCTTGAACATCTGTCTGCCCAGCTTGCCCTTTGGCATCATGCCCTTAACAGCGTGACGGATGATTTCTTCCGGCTTCTTCGCACGGAGTTCTCTCAGAGTAGTCTCCTTCAGGCCGCCCGGATAACCGCTGTGGCTCTTGTAGATTTTCTGCTCTTCCTTCTTACCGGTTACACGAACCTTCTCTGCGTTGATTACGATAACATAGTCACCGGTGTCAACGTGTGGGGTGTAGATCGGCTTCTTCTTTCCTCTCAGGATGGATGCAACCTCAGCTGCGATCTTTCCCAGAGTCTTGTCTTCTGCATCGATAACGTACCACTTACGTTCTACCTCTGCAGGCTTTGCAATGTAAGACTTCATTTTTCTTCCTTTCTACCTACTCAGATTGCTTACAACTCAATCGGTTTCGGCATTGCCTACTGGAATCTTTCGATTTGGTTCGGCATACTAAAAATAAATTATTAGTGTCGGAGTTACCGGCTCGAGGCCTGCTCCTTTTTTGCACACAAATACAGTTTCGCATTTGCAAGCCTTTAAATTATAATCCTCTCGAGGTTCTGAGTCAAGGGTTTTGGGGACTTTTTCCGGAAATTTGAGGCGGATTTTCCCGAGGCAGACGGCGACCGGCGCTGTTTGTTTTCAAAACTTATAGGAATAAATACAATTCGGGGGTAGTTTTTTCTCATAAAATCTGATATACTACACTGAGTGATTTGTGAATCACGCCTAGCGCCCGTAGCTCAGGGGATAGAGTAGCACACTCCGAATGTGAAGGTCGCGAGTTCGAATCTCGCCGGGCGCACCAATATGGTATACATGGTCGGACGCGGTATTGTACTCGTCTGATTTTTATTTTTAGGGAAATCGCAGAAATGAGGTAATATATGTTTGAAATTCTGAAGGCCGTGCTCTTCGGCATCGTGGAAGGCATTACGGAATGGCTGCCGGTGAGCAGCACGGGACACATGATTCTTCTGGACGAATTCATCAAGATGAACGTCTCCCCGGAATTTTGGGATACCTTCCTGGTGGTCATCCAGCTGGGTGCCATCCTGGCGGTGGTGCTCCTGTACTGGGGCGAAATCTGGCCGCTGAAGAGGGTCATCGTGGAGGGCAAGCATGCCACCAATCCCCAGAAGGCGATTCGCTTGGACAAAGGCGTCCTGCACCTTTGGGGTAAAACCATCGTGGCTTGTCTCCCGGCGGCGGTAATCGGCGTGGCTTTTGACGACTGGCTGAATGCCCACTTCTACAACTGGCTGGTGGTTTCCATCATGCTGATCGTGGTAGGTGTAGCTTTCATCATCATCGAGAACCGCAACTCCCACAAAACACCCCGCACCGAAACCATGGCGGACATCAGTTATAAGGAAGCGTTTGCCATCGGCCTTTTTCAGGTCATCGCGGCGGTGTTCCCGGGCACTTCCCGTTCCGGCGCCACCATCCTGGGCGGACTGATGATTGGCGTGTCCCGTCCGGCGGCAGCCAACTTCACCTTCATCCTGGCCATCCCGGTAATGGCCGGTGCCAGCCTGCTGAAGCTGCTGAAGAACGGACTGCTGTACACCTCCACGGAATACATCATCCTGGCGGTGGGAATGGTTGTGGCCTTTGTGGTCTCCCTGTTCATCATCAAGTTCCTGCTTTCCTACATCCGAAAGCACAACTTCAAGCCTTTCGGTTGGTACCGAATCGTGCTGGGCGCCCTGGTCATCCTGTATTTCGGCGTGCTGCACTAATTATTAAAAATCACTTCGGCGCTGCGATTGCAGCGCCGTTTTTATTTTGAGAATATTCCGAGCAACGTAAAAAGTCGCCGATGGGGGATCGGCGACTTTTCACTACTACGAAATTATTAATTAAGAAAGAACAATTAAAGAAAATGCATTATGGTTTCTCGCTTCCGGGACTCTGTATCATTTCCCTTCCGCACCATTATAGTACCACCCGTTTGTGTTGTTTTTGTTAACTGAATATATGCCTTCTGTGTGAACCGTCTATCGGATTCTTCGCAAACGGGCCGCCTCTGCCCTGCCCGGAAAAGTACCCAAAGGCGTAATGTCAATTCTTTTTACCGTATGCTATAATAAACCAACCGTACAATTCTCGTCGTACAGACAGGAGGATCAAATGAATTATAAAATTATCGGCGACTCTGATGCGCCAATCGTGGATATCACTCTCAGCTCCGGCGAAACCGTCAAGGTGGAGCGGGGCGCTATGGCATTTATGCAGAACGTGAGCCTTCAGGCGGAAACCAACAGCAAAAAATCCGGTTTTGGCGGACTGGTGGGCGCGCTTGCCCGCAGTGCGGTGAGCGGCGAAAGCATGTTCATCACAAAAGCAGTCGGTCAGGCAGAAGGCGCCCGGCTGGGCATCGCACCGGCAGTACCCGGAAAGGTGGCGTGCCTCAACGTTGGCGGCGGAAATCAGTACCGTCTGAATACCGGCGCATTCCTGGCCTGCGATGATTCCGTATTCTACAATATCAAGCGCCAGGATATCGGCAAAGCCCTCTTTGGCGGCACCGGCGGGCTTTTCGTAATGGAAACGGAAGGAAACGGTCAGGTTCTGATTAACGCCTTCGGTGACCTGGTTGTTCTGGACATCACCCCGAACGCACCGATGACCATCGACAACGAGCACGTGGTCGCTTGGGAAGCATCCCTGGATTACAACATCCGCGTGGCTTCCGGCACCTTCGGATTCATGTCCGGCGAAGGCCTGGTGAATGAATTCCACGGAACCGGCAAGGTCATCATCCAGACCCGGAACGTACACTCCCTGGCAGACGCCGTAGCGAAGTACATTCCGACTTCCAACAGCTAGATTTTATTTTCGTTAGTAAAACCTTTAAGACTGCCGATACTTATTGAATGCTTTGCAGGAGATAAGTATCGGCAGTCTTTTTTCTCTGCTCTCACAAACCGGGCGCCCTGTTGGCGGGACCCGACGGTGGCATAAGGCTTTGCGGGCAGTGGGGAGCAAATCGCGTCGCGGGAAAGGCCGACGGAGGCAGGCGGAGGCGCGGATTCGGGGTGTCCTGTTGGCGGGACCCGACGGTGACTTAAGGGTTTGCCGGCGGTGTGGCGCCAACAGGAGTCGCCAACCCACAGCGGCGGCGCCAACAGGGACGCCCGCCGGGCGAATGACCAAAAAAACAGCGGCAGAATCACTTCCGCCGCTGTTACCTTATCTGTAAAAATTCGCTATTCTGTGTGTTGTTCTGCCTGCTCGTCCGCAGCCTCTTCCTTCAAAATCTCCGCCAGAGATTTTCTTTGAAGCTCTTCAAAGAGCACCTTCTGGATTCGGCAAAGTTCCTTGTGGAATCGGCAGGGTGCATCCCCCGAGTCCAACGGGCAATTCACATCCGGGTGCAGGCAGTCGTTGAGCACCGTATCCGGATTCATGATTCTGAAAAGATCGTAGAGGGTAATCTCGCTCAAATCCCTGGTTAGCTTGTACCCGCCGGAATTTCCCCGGACACTTTCAACCAGGCCGCCTCGATCCAGTTTTCGGGCAACCTTATAGGTAATGGCCGTGGTCATAAGTTCTTTGTCAATGATTTGGCTGATGCTCTTGTGCTCCTTTGCATCAAGATTCCGAAGCAGCCGCAGTGCGTAATCGGTTTCCCTTGTAAATAGCATTCGTCTTATTCCTTTCGCTCTCCAGTCCCTAGAATTCCCTCATTCTCTCCTGTCGTCGCCACAGTTTGAAATATTATTCATTACTGTGCAACATTATTTAAAAATACCACATACCAAACCGGTAGTCAACTGCTTTATTCGTCAAGATTCTCCAATTCGGTTTCACTCCCCATCTCCGAAACGTTCCGCAGCTTTCGTTGAATCTGCCGGGTCCGAACGCCCACCAGCCGATCCAGATCTGCATTGGCCTGATTCAGCCGATGCTGAGTGCTCTGCAGTACATCCGCAAAGGTATCGAATTCCGACCGCACCGACGCCAGCAGCTTCCACACCTCGTTGGACCGCTTCTCGATTGCCAAAGTGTTAAAGCCCATCTGCAGGGAATTCAGCAGCGCCGCCATGGTGGTCGGCCCCGCAACGGTCACCCGGTACTTCCGCTGAAGCATCTCAATCATCCCGTTGCGCACCACTTCCGCGTACAACCCCTCAAAGGGTAAAAACATCACTGCAAAATCCGTGGTGTACGGGACGGCGATATACTTATCGTGAATCTCCTTCCCTTCCGACGCGATCCGCGTAAGAAGCCGCTTCCGCGCCAGTTCAATTTCCGCCTTGTCCCCGGTATCATACGCATCCTGGAGGGCACTGTAGGTGTCCCCCGGGAATTTGGCATCGATGGGAAGGTATACGGTCTCTCCCGTACCGGAACCCGGAAGTTTTACCGCAAACTCCACCCGTTCCGAGCTTCCCGGCCGGGTGGCCACGTTCTCCTCGTACTGCTCCGGGCTGAGAATCTGCTCCAGAATTCCGCCCAACTGTACCTCTCCCAGAATGCCCCGGGTCTTCACGTTGGAAAGGATTTTCTTCAGATCCCCCACATTGGAGGCGATGGTCTGCATTTCTCCCAACCCCTTGTACACCTGTTCCAGTCGCTCGTTGACCAAACCAAAAGACTGAGTGAGCTTGGTTTCCAGGGTATCCTGAAGCTTCTCATCCACCGTCTTTCGGATATTTTCAATCTGCTGAGCGTTCTCCTGACGAAGCCGGCTAAAGTTTTCGTCCAGCGCCTTCAGCCGAGCATCCTGCTGCTGGGCCACCGCCCGCTGCAAAGCGTCCTGCTGCTGGGCAATAGCCTTCTGGGTTTCCAGCGCCGACTGATTGTACAGCCGAAAGTATTCCCCGGTCTTGGCGCCGCTCCGTCGCACGCCCCCCGCCAACATCCACAAAAGCGCAATGATGGCGGCACTCATCAGAACCAACAATATCAGCAGCACCTGTTCCAGCATACACAACTCTCCTTTTCCCTTAATACAAAGAAGCGGAATAACCGCAGTTACATCCGCTTCTTTTCATCATCTGAAATTCAAAATCTTCCGATTGCTCAGAGATTAGCCAACGATACGATACTTCTTCTCAACGTGGTTCAGAAGTTCGTGACCATCCTCTGTTACCAGAACCAGGTCCTCTACACGAACGCCGTACTTTCCTTCGATGTAGATTCCCGGCTCAATGGAGAAGATGTTGCCGACAGCAGCCGGATTGTGGTTGATCGGGCTTACATCACCGAATTCGTGGTCGTCCTGACCGATGAAGTGTCCCAGACGAACGCCCCAGTACTTGGTGTATCCCATCTCATCAATGTAATCTCTTGCCTGCTTGTCGATGTCACAAACCGGAATTCCCGGCTTGATTACTTCTTCTGCCTTCAGAACAGCGGTACGAACGATGTCGTGAATCTTTGCCTGCTCTTCATCAACGCTCTTGCAGTAGAATGTTCTGGTCATGTCGGAGCAGTAGCCCTTCCATACGCAGCCCATGTCAATCAGGATGCACTCGCCGGCCTTCAAAGTTCTGGTTTCGCTCGGCTCGTGGTGCTGGTCTGCAGCGTTCTCGCCGAAGCATACGATGGTCGGGAAGCTGTTTCCGGATGCACCTTCCTTGAGGTACTCTGCATCGATAAAGTCCGCAACCTGTCTCTCGGTCATGCCTTCCTTGATGTACTCAGCAACTCTCTCCATTACCAGGTCGTTGATTTCGGAAGCCTTCTTCATGAGAGCGATTTCCTCTTCGTCCTTTTCTGCACGAACATCATCTACGCAGTTGGAACCCCATACGGTCTTCAGGTTCGGGCAACGTTCCTGTAGCGGAATCAGGAAACGAGCCGCCCAAGTCTTGTCGATACCCAGGGTACCCTCTTTGTCGATGTTCTCCATGATCAGACCGATCTGATCATCCATGTCGGTGAACCAAACTTCCTTGTATCCTGTTTCGGAAACGAAGAACAGTGTGTTCATGAAGAATACGTGCTCCCCGTTGGACTTCAGCAGCAGTGCCCAAAGTCTTTCATACGGATCTACGAAGATACCGGTCAGGAATGCGATGCTCTTCGGATCGCTGATCAGCAGCTGTTCCAGGCCGTTTTCCTTCATTTTCTCCATTACACGAGCAATTCTTTCGTTCTGTTTTGCAGTGAATTTTTCGTTCATCATTTCGTCCTCCTTAATGCATAATGACTCTGACCCTATAATATCACGATTGGTTTTCATAAACTAGTATAAAGTCTAAACTTCGGTCTACTATTTTGTTTTTCAATAAAAAGAGATGTTCTCATAGATTACATGTTCCGATGATGCACATCCATCTGCGGATACGGAATCTCCAGTCCGGAGGCGATGATATGCCGCTGGATGATGGCCATGGACGCCCGCATCATGGGCCAGTGAATCTTCGGAGAACAGTAATAGCGAATCCGATAGATCACCCCGGACGCCTCATACCGCTGAATGCCCAGATATTCCGCCCGGGTAATCCCCTTGTTCTTGGCGATTTCCTTTGCCGCCTCGCTGAAAACTTTTTTTACCCGATCCGGATCTTCCGAATAGGCCAGCTGCAGATCGATGTCGTAGATGCCGTTCACCTTGGCCACCTGGGTGATATTTCGATTGCACATCACCACCGTGTTGCCCGTGTTCAGGTCCTGAAGCACGGTGGTCATCAGGGAGAAGCTCAGCACGATGCCCTCGATTCCGTTGATTTCCACCACTTCACCCACCACCACGGAATGGTCGTTCACGATGTGAACCCCCATGATGATGTCCTTGAAGAAATCCTGCAGCGCCAGGCCGGCAATGGCACTGACCACGCCGACGCCGGTAATCATGGACGTGATGTTGATATCGTTGGCCTGAAGCACCGCGAACAGGCAGATGACCACGACGATTCCCTTTATGGTATTGAAGACGCTCCGCACAAAAGCATTCAGGCGAATGTCCGCGGGGTCGATTTTTTCCCGGTATTTCTTGGATAAATGGTTCAGCACCACGACCAGGATGAAGGCGGCCACAATGTAAGTGGCGCTGATAATCATCCCTTTGGACAGCAGCACGCTCAAAACTTTTTCCAGACTTTTCTCCACGCTTTTCTCCTTTTCTTCTCGGGCTTTCGCCCAAAATACAAGCAGCATCATTATAGCCCGAACGCCGTCTCTTTTCAATGTTCATACGGTGATGAAAAGAAGAAGAGATCGGAGCCGCCCGAAGGCAGCGCCAATCTCTTCTTCTTTAAGTATGGATGGTTTTCGTTTTCCCGAAAACTACTTTGTTTTGATGCTCTTTGTGGAGGACCAATTGGAGTAGTACTTGCTTCCGCCCACCTTCTTGTAGGTACGGATTCTTACGTAGTACTTCTTGTGTCTCTTCTGCTTGATGACCCATGTGGACTTCTTCTTCGAAGAAACGTTCTTAATCTTTGCCGATTTGAAGCTCTTCTTGGTGGAGTACTGCACCTGGTATCCGCTGATCTGCTTGGTCTGCTTCTTCCAGGTCGGCTTGAATGCTCTCACGCCTCTCTTCAGATGTTTGACAGAAGTGCCTTTTGGATTGATCTTGAAGGTCTTTGTGATTGTGCCTTCATATTTTCCCTTACCGGTAACAACCACTTTTGCTTTTCCTACATTCTTATTTGCAGAATAGCTTACGGTGTAATCGCTTCCGGCCTTCAGTTTTTTGCCGCCAAATGTAACGGTCACTGCCGGTTTCTTTGCCTTACCGGAATAAGTGTAAGAAGTCTTGGACAGGGAAACGCCCTTTGCCTGAAGCTGTTCCCCTGCGTACACGATGACATTGTTGTACAGGGAAACGGATCCCATCTTAAAGGTAACGACACCGTTGCTTTCGATGAACTTCAGCTCATGGAGCTTATCGTTATCATCGATGTAGTATACCTTCGAAACCTTCTTTCCTTCCGGAACCACACGGGTGTACACGAAATCTCCCGCCGAAAGCTTGGAAATCTCGGTACGATACATGTTTACCGCATCCACGTCTACAACCTCGTAGTCCTTGCCTTCCAGTGCTTTTACCTTCTGGTCTACCACGCGGTCATTGATGAAGTAGCTTCCGTTTCCGAAGTTCAGGCCGGTTACGGTCGTGTCCTTGGAAGAACCGATCATCTGCACGTCTCTGTCATGCTCGGTTCCCTTGTCCACCAGGAACAGGGAGCTGACGCTTCCGCAGCTGAAATGGTTGAATGTGTATTTACCCCATCCGTATTCCGACTTGTCTTTAACGGTAAGCGGGAAGGATTCAATCGCATACTTCTTGTCATCCACGAGAACCATGTAGTTGTAATCTTCCATCAGATTCACATCGATGTTTCCATCCTTGTCGCTGACAGCCTCTACGGTATCGTACTGATTCACCAGTCTTACTTTTACGCCGGAAACGGTCTGCTGATTTCCGTCTTTGTCCACATAGAATACCGGCATCTTCACCTGTACTCTTGCTGCATCTTCCGGTTTTGCCAGCTCTGCTTCACGGCGTACCATGTCGAAGCCGGATACTTCTTTGATGCCGTTCTTGTAAGTGGTTGCTTTGCCGTCTGCGGAAATCTGAATGTAGTAATTCGGCATTTCGTATTGGCTGTCCTGAGCATAGACGATGTAGCGGTGATCCTTGTACATCGAAACATCCGGAAGAACGCCGTTCTTTGCGGTAACCTTTGCCTCAATGGTCTGAGTGGAGCTATCGTAGAAAATAAAAGTAACGTCCTTCTTCAGCGGCGTCCGGGTGGATCCGGAAACTTCGTTCACCTTCATTCCCTTGAGGGTTGCGATGTCCTTCGCATACAGAGTTTTTACGCCCGCATCTTCGCTGCCGCTGCCGCCACACATGTCATCGGAGAATTTGTGGTTGGTGCTGTTCTGCTTTCCGTCAATTCTCTTCAGATCGACATAGTTGTAATTCAGACGGCTCATGGAGTCTTCTACGCTGTAGCCCTCCAGAACGGCCTGCCATTTTCCTTTGTTGTCCTGTGTAAAGTGGAACGGAATTCCGCCTCTGTCTTTAAACTGCTTGTAAATCGGGTTGGAGTCGAAGTCGATTTCATAGGTATCATTCTCCTCCAGCGTCAGAAGATATTCCACATTGGCTGCACCGATAACGGTCAGAGTACCCTCTCTGTTGTAAAGGGTCTTGGACTTTCCGGTATCCAGACGGGTTACCTTCCATGCAAAACCGCTTTCCGCATAGTATCCCTTATCGGAAAGAAGCAGTTCAACCCAGCAGGAAGACGGGGTTGCGCAAGGATCCTGTACTTCCGTGGTCTTCTTCACTACAATCTTTTTAACTTCCTTCTCCGGAGCGTTGATTCCTTCGTCATAATCGTATTCCAGAGGAGCCTGTCCATCGTATCTTGCGTAAATGCGCTGCAGCTTATTGCTGTTGTATGCGCCCACTACGTCGTGCGTGTGCCAGAACGGATTTGCGGTATCGAATCCGATCTTGTACTGTACCTCTGAATACATCTTTACGCCGGAAATCTTTCCGTCCTTTACCTTGTAACGAGTGGAATAGGCACCGCCCCAACCGTTATCCATCAATTTCTGCATATCGATGAGGTCCAATTCCATGTTCTCGTCGTCGGAAACCGGGGTGCCGTCTTCATAAACGACAGGAATATCCGCAACCTTTACTTCCTTGCCCTGCGGAATCGGATCCTCCGTATCGTATTCTTTCACCACCAGTTTTGTCACCGGTGTATCGGTAATCTTCTTACCGGCAAGATCGTACTTCATCAGCTTTGTGGAATCTTCGTTGACCGCCACTCGAACGTAGCCGTTTTCGTTGTAGGCCAAGTCATAGTCCCAGGACATGTCATCGTCCATGCTGATGCCGATCTTATACGGAACTCCGGCAACCAACTTGAGATCGTAGATTTTTCCGTCCTTCACTTCGTAATTGGTACCGTAATCATTTTTGTCGCTTCTATATGCACTGATCAGGTGTCCGTCTTCCAGCGGTTTTCCGTTCACGTAAACCACCTTAACGGATTTGATGGTTACAATCTTCTCTTCCGTTTCAGCCTTCGCACTTACAGATTTCTTTGCTGCATCCTTCTGTTCTGCAGCTTCGGTATCCTTCTTCTCTGAAGAAGAGGCCTGCTCCGAAGCCTCTTTCGCATTTTCCTGCGCATCGGTCTTGCCCTGGGTTTCATCCACCGACGGTGCGTCTGCCGCCGCGCCTGTGTCTGCGTAGACCAGGTGGAACGGCAGTGCGGTCAGCACCATCGCCAGGGAAAGAAGAATTGCAGAGATTCTCTGAGTTCTCTTTCTCATGATTTTCCTTTCTCAAAAAACAAATAGCAATAAACTATCAGTATAAACTTCTGTATAATTATATCTAATTGAACATGTTTTCCATAATAGATAATATATATAATTAATTTTCTATATATAAAGGCAGGTATGTATCATTTTTTTCTATACATACCTGCCTTCGTTGCTATTTATTTTTCCGGTGTTTTCCAATTTCGTCTATTTGATGCGAATCTTGATGGTTTTCGCGCGATTGGTGCCGTCCAGCGCCTTTGCGGTAATTTTTACCGTGCTGTTTTTCTTGGCTTTCTTCTGTACCGAAACCTTTCCCGAGGAGGTCACCTTTACGTATTTTGAATTGGACGAATACCGAAGGCTGCGGTTGGCATCCTTTCCGGTGGTTTTAATTTTCGCCTTAATCTTTCCGCTCTTGCCCCGCTTGATGGCTTTCGGTCCCTTCAGGGAAACGGATTTCACGCTGTGCTTCATGATGCGCACCTTCACCGAGCACTTCTTTCCGCTTCCGTCTTTGGCTTTTACGGTGATGGTTACCGTCTTGCCTTTTCCTTTAGACTTAGTCGTCACTACGCCTTTGCTATTCACCGTGGCGTATTTGGTATTGCTGCAAGACCATGTGACAGAGCGGTCGGTCGCCTTCGCCGGGGAGACTTTTGCTTTTAGGATGGTCTTCTTACCGGCGGCGATTTTCAGAGACGGTGATGCGGAGATGGAGATTTTGGAAACCGGGACCTTGGCCGGTTCCTCCTCTTCGTATTCCAAAGTCTCGTCCCCGAAAACATTCGATGCCGGAGCCGCTGACTCCGTTCCGCCTCCCTTGGAAATCACAGTGCCGCCATATGTCCAGTCGGCGTCATCCATGTTCAGAACCATGGCCGGACGAATTCCCACATCTTTGGCATCCGCCCTCGTTCCGTAGAAGCGAATGAATCCTTTGTTGCAAACAAACGCGGCATTCCGCTCGAACTGACCCGGGGAACGCATCCACCACATGCTGTTGCCTTCGAAGCCCGCTTCGTGGTTGCACCACAGGCCTTTCGCCTTGGAATAGGTGCTGCCCCGGGCGCGCTTTCCTTCGTCCTGATTTTCCCAATTGCCCGCCGCTACAAATCCATAGTACGCCGCAGTAGAGGACATGTACACTTCATCTTCCGACAAAAGAAAAATTCGATCTGCCGTATCGTTTCCGCCGTTGGTGCCGTATGCGTAATTGTTTTTATTCGCCAATTCGCCGGTGACAATCGGTGTTTGCTGAGCCTCCCGGAATGCTGTTTTTATGAAACCGTTCTTGCTGTAATCTCGCCCGGCTTGATTGGCCTGTGCACCGTATCCGTTGAGCCAGCTGCGAAGCGTGGACTTCTCCCAGGTGGTGCCGCCCTCTGTTTCGTTGTACTTCCGATCATCCAGGATTTTGTCCGCCAGAAGCAGCGCCCGCTTGCCCTTGGATGTGTCCTGAACGGTAAGAACCCGCCAGCGAATCGGCTCATAGCGGAAGTAATGATATTTGATTCCGGAAGTCCACAAATAGTGATTGTTGATTTCACTGTTTATGGAGACGTACGTCCGATCACCAGCCTTCATGCGGCGGTACTTGATACCGTCCAGCACCGTGTCCCCCTGAGCCGTATACTTTGCCGTCTCCAGCTTGGCATACACTTCCGGCTCCAAAGCGTAATCTTTCTCCGATTTCCATAGCCGGGTTTTGATGCCGCACTGATCGGCAGCTCCCACGATTTCCGTCTGCGGATAGTAGCCGTAGTAAACGGTGTCCCAGGTGGTGTTCTGTCCGGCAATCATGCTTTTATCCGAGACTACCTTCGGATTCTGAAGTGCCGGTTTCTCCCCGGCAAAAGCCCCCTGCAGGGACATTACCATCCCCACCATAAAAAGAATTCCGATTATCCCCAGTTTCCGGATTTTCCGAAATGTCATTTCTCTCATTGTTTCCTTTTTCCTTCCTTTGCGTTGGCACTGCATGTTGGCACGCTGTGCATGTTGCGCTCGTGCACCGTGCATGGGCGACATGCTTGTGCACGGTGTTTGGGCACTGTGTATGTGCCATGTTTGCATGGCATGTTCGCGCGCGGTGCACGTGCCGCATATTCGCGCGCGGTGTTTGCATGACGTGCTCGCGCGCCGTGCACGTGCCACATATTCGCGCGCCGTGCACGTGCCGCATATAAATGTGATTGTATTTTATTGGCGGTGCTTTTGCCAATTGAAAAAAGCAATAGAAGATTGGGCGGCCGGGCCGCCTTTCCCAAATTCCCCGGCCCGGGGTTTGCGTACCAAAACCGAATTCATTGGCTTTCCGGGTAGTCGTACGCAAACTCGGACGTCCGCCGGGCCGCCTTTTTCATTTTTCCCGGGCGCGAACCTTCCCGGCGCCCGGGCCGGTGGAACGGCGTCGGGCCGCATCCCAATAATGAAGAAACCGAAGGCCCGCGCCTTCGGTTTCTTTTCTTTCCTATTATTCCCGATTGCGGCCGGATGCCGCCAGCCGGCCGATTTGGGTAGCCATATATCCGGCACCGTAACCGTTGTCGATGTTCACCACTGCCACCCCGTTGGCACAGGAGTTGATCATCGTTAACAGCGCTGTCAGGCCCTGCATGTTGGCGCCGTAGCCCACAGAAGTTGGGACGGCAATGACCGGATTTCGCACCATTCCGCCGATCACCGTCGGAAGGGCACCCTCCATGCCTGCCACCGCAATGACGCAATCGGCTTTGCGGATTTCATCCATGTTGTTGAACAGCCGGTGGATGCCGCTGACCCCCACATCGTAGAACCGGTCCACTCGGGCGCCGAAGAATTCTGCCGTCTGCGCGGCCTCCTCGGCCACCGGGATATCCGCTGTGCCGCCGGTGCACACCGCAACCCGGCCGCCGGAGGCTTTATCGCCGGCAGAGCCCCCGTTACTTCCGTCCCGTTCCACCTTCAGGATTCGGGACACCGGGTCGTACTCCACCGCCGGAATGGCTTCCTGCACCAGCGCCGCCTGGTGCGGCGTGGCCCGCGTGCCGAACGCCCGGCCCTCCAGCTCCGTGATTTTACGGTAAATGGCCACCAGATAATCGTCCGGCTTCCCGCTGCAGAAAATCACCTCCGGAAAACCCGACCGCTCCTTCCGCTGGGTGTCCAGCCGGGCGAACCCCATATTGGCGTAGCCCGTCCCCGGCCGCTCATCGATCTGGCGGATTTTCGCCTCCGCAATCTCCAGGGAAATCTCCCCCGCCTTGTAGCCTCTCAAAATCTCCTGAATATCCATACCGCTCTCCTTACAACTCCCGTGCCGACTGCTGCGCCGCCCGGTACACCTCCTCGAAAGGAACGTCCTTCTCCCGGGCAATCGCCGCCACGTCCTCATACTCCGGGTAAAAATAAGTTTCATCCCCGCTCCGGCAGATTTTAATGCTCACATTTCCGAAGGGGGTCTCGGCATTTCCGGTCTGCCGTTTCAGGATGCTTCGCTCCATTCGGACGCGCCGGATGCCGATGGTGGTGGTTTCCCGGAAGAGGATGCGCTCCAGCGCCGGCCGGTGTTCCTCATCGCAGATTACCTGGAGCTGCCACGCCGGGCGGTTCTTTTTCATGAAACAAGGAAGGTAGTGCGCATCCTTGGCCCCCGCCTCCAGCAGGCGTTCCAGGGTGTAGCCCAGCACTTCTCCCGTGGTGTCGTCGATATCCGTCTCCAACTTCCACACGGAATCCGATGCTTCATCCGCAGATTCCAGCAGCATGCCCCGAAGGACGTTGGCCCGCTCCGTCTGCCGCTTGCCGGCACCCATTCCGGTTCGGGCGATGGTGCAGCCCGCCGGAAAACCGCCGCCGGTACGAACTGCTTTTACGATGGCGGCGCCGGTGGGAGTGACGAATTCTCCCTTGTACGGCAGGATTTCCATCGGAATCCCGGAGCCCTCCAGGATGTTGGTCACCGCCGGAACCGGAACCGGAAGAATCCCGTGCTGACAGCGAACCACCCCGGTGCCCTCGCAGAGTTTTGGCACCAACACCCGGCGGATGCCCAGGTTATCGAAGCACACGGCGAACGCCACGATGTCCACGATGGAGTCCACCGCTCCCACCTCGTGGAAGCCCACCTTCTCCAAAGGCAGGTTGTGGGCCCGGCTCTCCGCCTCCGCGATGATGCGGAAGATTTTTTTGGCCAGGGCGTTGGCGCCGTCGGTCAGGTTGCCGGCATCGATAATCCGATTGATTTCCGCCAAGTGGCGATGGACGTGGGCATGGGAATGATGGTGGGCATGGGCGTGATCGTCCTCATGGTCATGACTGTGATCGTGGACGTGCTCGTGATCATGGGTGTGGGCGTGATCATGCTCATGGGTGTGTTCATGATTGTGGTCGTGAACATGAGGATGGCTGTCCCCTTCCCCGTACAGGTACTCCATGTCGTGGTCGTAATTCTCCTCCTCCAGCACCACATCGAAATCGCAGCAATCGATGCCGTTCCGGTTCACCCGAGAAATCCGAGTCTCGTACCCCTGCAGCGGCAGGGATTTCAGGGTCTCTGCCAGAACCTCCCGGTCCGCGCCCAGGTCCAGGAGCATGGCCACCGACATGTCTCCGCTGATTCCGCTTTCACATTCCAAGTACAACGTTCTATCCATTGACAACTCCCTTCTTCTCCTCATCCTTCAGAATTTCGTTCATGCTTCCCGTGCGGTACCCCTTCAGGTCCATGGTGACGTAGGTAAAACCAATTTGCCGAAGGGCTTCCGTTACCGAATCGCCCAGGGAAAGCAGCCGGTCTCGCTGTTCCGGCGCCACCTCTAGCCGGGCCAGATTGGCCCCGTGGATGCGCACCCGAACCTGCCGGAAGCCTTGATCCGCCAGAAAGTTTTCTGCCTGTTCCACCATGCGGAGCTTTTCCCGGGTAATCCGTTCGCCGTAGGCGAAGCGGGAGGCCAGGCAGGCGGCGGAAGGTTTGTCCCAGGTGGGAAGGTGCAGGTCTCGAGAGAGCTGCCGAATCTCTTCCTTATACAAGCCCGCCTCTTTCAAGGGGCTCAGCACCTGCAGTTCCCAGAGGGCGCGCAGTCCCGGCCGGTAATCCCCCAGGTCGTCCATATTGCTGCCCTCGGCCACGTGGGGGATGCCATGGCGCGCCGCCGTTTCCAGCAGACTGCCGAAAATTGTTTTTTTGCAAATATAGCAGCGGTCCGGGGGATTGTCTCGGAAACCGGGAATTTCCAGCTCGTTCATCTCCACGATTTCCTGACGGATTCCTTCCCGCCGGCAGAATTTCATTCCCTGGGACAGGTCCCGTCCCGAGAACACGCTGCCCTTTGCGGTCACCGCCAGCAGCCGGTCTCCCAGCTCTTCATGGGCGACCTTCAGCAAGTAGGTGGAATCCACCCCGCCGGAAAACGCCACCGCCAGAGAGCCCAGGTTCCGCAGGTTCTCCCGCAGCCGCGCTTCCTTTTCTTTTAAATTATCTGATTCCATCTCTAAGTCCTTCCTTTTCCATCCGGATAATCCGGTCGCTGATATGCTCCACCATGGGAATGTCATGGGAAATGATCAGCAGGGTTAAATTACGGCGATCCCGAAGCCGCTTCAGCAATTGGACGATTTCCATCTGCACCGGTGCATCCAGCGAAGATATCGGTTCGTCCGCAATCAGAAATTCCGGATTCATGGCTAGCCCTCGGGCAATGGCCGCCCGCTGCCGCTGTCCGCCGGAAACCTCGTACGGGTAGCGGTCAATCAAATCCGCCTCCAGCTCCACCTGTTCCATCAGCTCCCGAAGCGTTTCCCTTCGCCGCTCCGGGGGCACCTTCCCGATGACCAGCGGCTCCTGAATGATCTCGCCGATGGTCATCCGCTCGTTAAAGGATGCCACGGAATCCTGGAATATCAGGACGGGTTTCACCGGGCGGAAGAATTCCACCGCCCCGGCGGAAGGTTTCAGTATGCCGCAAAGCACCTTAGCCAGAGTGGATTTCCCGCAGCCCGACTCGCCGATCAGGCCCAGAATCTCCCCTTCCCGGATATCCAGACTGCAGTCCCGCAGCACCGGATGGGACGCGCCGGGATACCGCACCTTCAGGTGACGCACCCCGGCCAGAATCTTTTCCTCCGGCTCCGGTGCCGCCGCTAAGGTTCGAGAAGAGGCTTCTCCCCGTACCCATTCCGCGCAGCGTACCAGCTTCTTCGTATAGGCGTCCTTCGGGTGAGTAAAAATATCTTCCGTAGTTCCCTGCTCCAGAATCTCTCCCGCCTTCATCACCAGCACCCGGTCCGCCAACTCCGCCGCCACCGCCAGGTCATGGGTCACAAAGAGGATGCCTTTCTGCTTCTCGTCCGCCACCCGGCGAAGGAGTCCCGTTACCATTTTCGCGGTTTCCGGGTCCAATGCGGTGGTAGGCTCATCGGCGATAATCAGAG
The DNA here is from genome assembly GCA_016775335.1 of Mogibacterium sp. Taxonomy (GTDB): domain Bacteria; phylum Bacillota; class Clostridia; order Peptostreptococcales; family Anaerovoracaceae; genus Mogibacterium_A. The sequence goes on along the minus strand of JAEUGJ010000010.1, from coordinate 125,229 downwards.
ACGGATCTCCTGCCAGCGCAATGGCCACCGCCACTCGCTGCCGCTGTCCGCCGGAAAGCTGATGGGGGTATTTTTCCAGAATCTCCTCCGGCTCCTCCAGGCCCATTTCCAGGAGAAGCTCCCGGGAGCGGGTTTCCAACGTGCCGGCCTCCTTCATGCCAAGGTGCCGGCGCATGGGTTCTTCCATCTGTTCCCGGATTCGGTACACCGGATTCAGGGAACTCAGGGGGTTCTGGAATACCAGCGACGCCGCTTTTCCCCGAATCTGCTCCATTTCCCTTTCGCTGCAGGTCCGAACATCCCGGCCGTCCAGGAGAATTCTGCCGGACAGGTACCGGGCGTGAGCGGAGTGAAGCATCAGGATGGCCCGGCACAGTGCGGTTTTGCCGCAGCCGGATTCGCCCACCAGGGCCACAATCTCGCCCCGGTGAACTTCCAGATTGGCATCCCGCACCGCATGCACCGCGCCAAAGCGACCGTTAAAGCAAAGCCGGAAATCCTCCACCTTCAGAACGGTTTTATTTTTGCCCGTATTCCATTCTCCCTTGCTGCCGCAATCCTTCATCATCTTCTATCGTTCCAGTTTCCAATCCGCTACGTTCCAGAAAATTCCCACGCCGTGATGGCCCAGGACCACGTTCTTGTCCACGCCTTTTACCGCCTTGTTCACGCCGTAGTTGGCCTTGATGTAGGCGATGTAGGTGAACGGCATCTGCTCGGTCATGCTGTGGAGGAAGCTGCTGTAGTACTGCTTCCGCAGGCCGGTGTCGTCGGTGGAGCGCGCCGCTTCCAGGGCCCGGTCCACATCGGCATTGGCGTATCCGGTGTAGTTGTCCCCTGCACCGGAGGTGAACACCTTGTAGGTATGGTCGTCCGCATCAAACGGGCTGCCCCATCCGATGATGCAGGCATCCTGACCGGCCCAATCCAGTTCCTTCCGGTTCTCCGCCGTGGCATGGATGCCTTCCTTCTTCAGCTGCTCCGCGCACATGTTGGCCATATCCACCCGCACCTGATCGTCGGACATGGCCGCGATGGTAAATTTCAGCTCCGTGCCGTCCTTCTCGTACCAGCCCTCCTTGTTCTTCTTCCAGCCGTCCTGCTCCAGCAGGGATTTCATCTTCGCCGGGTCGTACTTGAACTTCTCGATGCTGCTGTCGTTGAACGGATTCTTCTGAATCGGAGAGTAGGCAATCTCCCCCTCGCCCAGAAGCACGCTCTTCAGAATCGCCTGCCGGTCGATGCCGTAGCTGAGAATGTTCGCCAGCTCCGGATACTTCTTGAACAGCTTGCTGCCCGCAAAATTATACGCAATCGCCCGGTAATCCGCGGTGTCCATCTCGTACACGCTGCAGTCCGAATCCTTTTTCATCAGGGCTTTGCCGTCCTTCGGCGTCAGCTGGGCCATGTCCAGGTCCCCGGATTCCAGCTGCAGGAGGCGGGTGGCGCTGTCCGGTACGATTTTAAAAATAATTTTCGGAATGTTGGCTTTTCCGGCATAATATCCGTCAAACCGTTCCAGAGTGATGCTCTGTCCCTCGTCCCAGTCCGTCAGCTTATACGGGCCGGCGCCCACCGGCTTCTGATTGAACTCGTCGGTGGTAAGGTCCTTGCCCTCCAGGAGATGCTTCGGCAGGATGCCGATGGTCATGTATTCCGGGAATCCCACGTTCTCTTCCTTCAGCTGAATCTTCACCGTGCGGGCATCCGGGCAGGAAATTTTCTTTATGTCCGCGTAGTTGGACACGATTTCCGATCCGTTCTTCTCGTCCAGGATGGATTCCAGGGTGAACTTCACGTCCGCCGAGGTCAGCGGTTCGCCGTCGTGGAAGGTGCGGTCTTTCCGCAGGCGGAAGGTCCAGGTTTTGGCGCCCTTGTCGTAGCTCCACTTTTCCGCCAGTCCCGGAACCACGTTGTTGTCCGCGTCGTGGGCCGTCAACCCGGCAAAAATAAGCAGGTTAATCTCCCCGTGCTCGTACAATGCCGGGTTAATGGCAGTATAATCCTGACTGCCGTACACCATGGTGTCGGCGTCCGGCTTTGCCTCACCGCCGCATCCGGTGAGAACGGCCAGTGCCAGAACCAGCAGCATAGCCGGAAGAATTCGCTTCCACTTCTTAGAAATATTTTTCATCTTGTTTCTACCTTTCGCTTATGCAGCAATAACGCCAATCTCTTTTCCCGTTTTTTCCTTTCGAAGACTTATAAATTGCTGTGCAGTCGGGTGTTCCCCTTCCGCACCTGTTCCCCCAGCGCCGCGATGGCGATCAGTGTTCCGATCAGCACGATGCCGGGAATCAGGATGATCCACCAGCTGCCGGAGAGCAGTGCATTCTGGGAGTCGGACAGCAGGCTGCCCCAGGACACCTCCGCCACCGGGAGTCCCAGTCCCATGAAGCTCAAGGTGGCCTCCGTCATCATGGCCGCGCCGATGCTGCTCACCGCCGCGTACAGCACCGCCGGCAGAAAGCCCGGCAGCAGGTGCTTCCGAAGGATGTACCCGAAGCTGCCGCCCATCATCCTGGCCGCGGTGACGTAATCCGTCTCCCGAATCCGCCGCACTTCGTTGCGGATGATCCGAGCCATGGCCATCCAGCCCGTCACGCCGATGGAGAGAGCCAGGGACAGGTATCCGGATTTTCCGAAAATCGCCTGGAGAAATACCACGATCAGAATCTGGGGTACGCTGAGCATCAAATCCGCAAACCCCATGAGTCCCCGGTCCACCCACCGGCGGCTCATGCCGCTGAGGGATCCGTAGATCATGGCGATACCGGTGCTGATGGCCGCCGCCAGCAGGCCGATGCACAGGCTGGCCCGCCCCCCATAGAGAATCCGGGTCAGCAGATCCCGGCCCATGGAGTCGGTGCCGAACAGGTGCTCTGCCGAAGGGGCTTGGTTGATGGCCGGCCCCATCTCGTTGGGCCCGTAAGGTGCCAGCAGGGGCGCCAGCAAGGAGGCGATGCCCACGACGGCCAGCACGACCATGCTCAGCCGGACGCCCGGACCGAGGCGAATCTTTTTTTTATTCATAATCCACCTCCCGGAATTCCGCGCCATCCTTCATCCTCGGATCGATGGCGGCGCTGACGGCCTCTCCCAGCATGTTGCAGAAGATGACCAGCGCACCGGTGAGCAGGGTTACCGCCATCAGCACATTGAAGTCTTTGTACAGGGCGCTTTCGAAGGCCAGGGTGCCCAGTCCCGGATAGCCGAAGACCATTTCCACCACGTAGGTGCCGCCCAGGATGTGGGGCACCGCCATGGTCATGGCCGGAATCATGCCCGGCAGGATGTTCTTCATGCAGTATTTTCGGAGGATTTTCTCCCGGGGGATGCCCTGGGATTTGTGCAGCAGCACGTAGTCCTTTCGGGTTTCCTCCACCAACAGGTTCCGCACCATCAGGCCGTAGTACCCCACGTGCTCCAACACCAGCACGGCACATGGAAGCACCAGATGCCACAGGCGGTCCGGCAGGCTGTGGGCCATGCCGTAGGAATAGGCGCCGCCGGTGGGGTAGAGCCGGATTTTCACGGCAAAAAACAGAATCAGCAGCAGTCCCAGAAAGAAGGAAGGAATGTTTCCCGTCACCACGGCGGTGCGGGAGAGCCGGCGGTCCTTCCGGCTGCCCTCCTTCAGGGCGCAGCTGCTTCCGATCCGAAAAGCCGGCAGGAAGGTGAACAGGTAGGCTAGGATTCCCAGAATGGTGGTGTTTCCCGCCACGCTGCCCAGCACTGCCGTCACCGGCCGTTTGTATTTGAGGGAAATGCCCAGGCTGCCTTGGAACAGGTTCCGAAGCCACAGGCCGTACTGCACCCACAGGGACCGGTCCAGTCCCAGGTTCCGGCGCATGGCCTCCTTCTGTGCCGCACTCAGCCGGTCCACCCCGTCCCCGTACCAGGACCGAAGCGGATCTCCGGGACACGCCCGCGACAGGAAGAATACCACCAGCGACAGGACCAGCAGCAGGAACAAGCCCCGCACCAGGCCGCCGGCCGCGGCGCCCAGCCGGCTCCTAGGACGCCTTGAGTTCTTCCGATTTCCGGTCCGGCTATTCATCCGCTTCTCCGTCGCTCTTCAGCAATTCCTCCAGCGCCTCGTGGGCCTGTTCGTAATTCTCAAAATGCACGGTGCGGAAGCCCATCTCCCGGGCCGCCTGAATATTCTTCCCGTTGTCGTCCACGAAGACGCACTCCGCTGCCTTCAGATCGTAATTCTCCAGCAGGATGCGGTAGATTTCCGGCTCCGGCTTGATGCGGTGCACCTCGTAGGAAAAGACGCCGCCCTCCAGGTGGGGCAGGAAATCCAGGGCATGTGTACTTCTCTTTCGCACGTGTTCCGAATAATTGGACAGGAACAGCACCCGGTATCCCCGGGCCTTCAGATCTTCAATCCACGGAATGGCGTATTCCTTCCGCTCCGTGCAGCAGCCCACCCGGTCAAAAGCGACCCGGATTTCCTTCTCTCGCTCCGGCGCCCGGGCGATGAACCGCGCCAGCACCTCTTCCTCCGACCAGACGCCCCGGTCCATCTCGTTCCAGATTCCGCTGCCGAAGGTGGCATCCGTCACCTCTGCTTCCACCGCCGGATTGCCGAAAAGCGCGTGGACGTATTCCTTCCACTCAAAGCCGATCAGCACCCGGCCGATATCGAAAATAACTGTTTTTATCATATCCATCGCCTCGTTTTCTTTCCCGGCGCTTCCGCCGGTTCTGTGCTAGCGCTCTGCCAGATACGCCAAAGCGTGGGGAACGTAGGCCTTCACGTGAATGCCGTCTCCCTCGTATTTCTCTTCCAGCAGCTGGCCGAATTTCCGAATCTGCTCCAGAATGCCCATCTCCGAGTAGGTGAGCACCGTGTCCACGTACACCCGAGATTCCCGAACGATTCGTCCCAGCTCTTCAAACATCTCTTCCAAGCCCAGGTTCTTTTTGGCGGAGATCATCACCGATGCCTCTGCCTGAAAATCCTGTCGCTTCTCCCCTTCCGGGAGCAAGTCCATCTTGTTCCACACCGTGATCACCGGTTTGCCTACCACGCCCAGCTCCTTCAGGGTGTCCAGCACCACCTTCCGGTGCAGTTCCCACTGAGGGTTGGAGGCATCGATCACGTGCATAATGATATCCGCATACTTCGCCTCTTCCAGCGTGCTTCGGAAGGCATCCACCAGATGGTGAGGCAACTTGTTGATAAAACCAACGGTATCCGTCAGCAGTACCGATTGTCCGTCCGGCAACACGGCGGTTCGAGTGGTGGGATCCAGCGTGGCAAAAAGCTTGTTTTCCGCCAAGATGCCCGCATCCGTCACCTTGTTCAGCAGGGTGGATTTCCCCGCATTGGTGTATCCCACGATGGCCACGGTCATGGTAGCGCTTTCCGACCGCTTCTTCCGGGTAGTCTCCCGCACTCGCTTCATATCCTCAATCTCATCGGACAGCACCTTGATGCGCTTCTGAATCACCCGGCGGTCCGTCTCCAGCTTGGTTTCGCCCGGTCCTCTGGTACCGATGCCCGCACCCAGACGGGACATGGCTTCCCCCATTCCCCGAAGGCGGGAGGCCCGGTATCGCTGCTGGGCGATTTCCACTTGAATCTTTCCTTCCTTCGTCTTGGCGTGGGCCGCAAAAATATCCAGAATCAGCAGGGTCCGGTCCAGCACCTTTGCCCCGATGGCATCCGACAGATTCCGGAATTGGGACGGGGTCAGTTCATCGTCGCAGATGATTCCGTCCGCTTCCTGCACCTCCAGCATTTCCCGGATTTCCAAGGCTTTGCCGCTGCCCACATAGGTGGCCCGCTCCGGATGGTCCAGGTTCTGCACCACCATGGAGGACACCTCCGCGCCGTCGGTGCGCACCAGTTCTCCCAGCTCCTCCAGGGACGCCCAGGCCGCTTCTTCCTCGCCGGTAGCCACCGCCACCAAAATGTATTTTTCTGTCTTTTCGATTTGTTCCATATCCTATTTCCTATGTTCCGTTTCGGTGTCGGGTCTATCCCCAGCTCTGGCCGATACCCTTCTCCACCGCTTTATCGTAAATGACCTTTGCCGCCACCAGATCCAGGGCCGCAATACCCACATTCTCAAAGACGATGATTTCCTCGTCGTTCTCTCTGCCGGCCACGGTTCCGTTGATCACATCTCCCAGGCTTCCCAGCACGTCGCTTTCGGAAATGATGCCCTCCTGAATCGGAATCAGCAGATCCCCGCTTTCCGCCATCACCGCGTCCTTGGAGTCGCAGATAATCTTAGCGGTTCTCGGCAGCACCGCCGGATCCAGCTCGTGTTTGTGAGGCTCGTAGGTGCCCACGCAGCTGATGGTGCATCCCGGTTTCACCTTGGTGCCGTCGAATACCGGCTCCGAGGATCCCGTTACCGTAATCAGCAGGTCCGCATCTTCCACCGCTTCGTCGGCGCTGCCTGCTGCATAGATTCGGGTGCCGAATTCCTTCAGTTCCTCCTGCATCTCCGCCGCAAAAGCTTCCCGCTTCTCCTTGTTCCGGCTGTACACGGCCACCTCTTCCAGCTTTCTTGCCGTCAGCATGGCTTCCAGCTGGCAGGCCGCCTGTCCTCCGGTGCCGATCATGGCCCCCTTCCGGCACTCCTTCTTTCCCAGAATGTCAAAAGCCGCTCCCGATGCCGCGCCGGTGCGGGCTTCCGTCACGTAGGTTCCGTCCAGAATGGCGCTGATGTATCCCGTCTTACCGTCGATGAGCAGCACCTGCGCCGGAGAGGTCTTCAGCCCCTGTTCCGGGTTGTGGGGGAAAATATCCACCACCTTCAGCGCCGCCGCATCCAGTCCCGGTGCGTAGGCCGGCATGAACACGAAGGATCCGTCATATTTTCCCGGAATCACCGTGCGCAGCGGGTTCTCCACTTCTCCGTCCACCACGCTCTTGTAGGCCACCTTGTTGCCCTCGATGATGTCTGCCATGGTTACAACTTTGCGAATATCTTCTTTCGATAATAACAGCATTTCCTTTCCTCCCATAAAAACATGTTTCTTACGCCGGTCTCTGCCGGTTTTCCATCGCTTGAACCGCTGCTTTGGCCGCGGCGGTGGCGTCGTCCGTATAAATGTCCGCGCCGATGCTGTCGCAGAAATCCTGAGTCACCGGGGCGCCGCCCACCATGATGACCACATCCTCTCGGATACCCGCTGCCTTGCAGCCTTCCACCACCTTCCGCATCTCTTCGATGGTGGTGGTGAGGAGTGCGGAGCAGCAGATGATGTCGCACTTTTCTTCCTTGGCGGTGCGAACGAAGGTCTCCGCCGGCACGTCGCTTCCCAGATCGATCACGTCAAAGCCGTTTCCTTCCAGCATAATCTTCACCAGGTTCTTCCCGATATCGTGCATATCGCCCTGCACCGTACCGATGCACACTTTGCCCAAGGATGCCCCCGCATCGGCTACCAGCATAGGCTTCAGCAGATTCAGGGCTGTGGTCATGCATTTTGCGGACATCAGCATTTCCGGAACGAACACCTCGCCTCGGGAGAAGGCATTGCCCACTTCCGTCATTCCGGTAATCAATCCCTTGTTCAGAATTTCCTGAGGCGCGTATCCCGCATCCAGGGCTTCCCGGCACACTTTCTCCATCCGGTTCCGGTTGCCCTTCATCAGCACGTCCGCCACCTTTCCCAGAGGCGTCTTTCCGGCATTGCCGGTCACCTTCTGCTCCCCGTGGGATGCGGATTTATTTTTGCCCGTAGAGAGGGCGTATTTCTTTTCCGTCACCGGATAGTTGTAGTGCCGGAAGTGAAGTTCATTGTTGTACCGGGCGATTTCCTCGTCGATAATCGGGTCCACGTGCTTGAAGATGGTGCCTTGCAATCCGTAGGTGATGGACGGAATGAAGTGTTCCAGCGTTCCGTTCTGCGCCAACATCCTTCTCATGTATGCCCGAATTTCCTCTTCCGTGGCGTCGCCTCGGTCGATTTCGGCCCCTACGCCGCCCATGACAATCATGCGGCCGTCCAGGTGGCGCACCACCTCCGGAATGTTGTTCTCCGGCAGAATGCCCTGCCAGCACTGGATGCCGATTTCCACCATATCGTCCAGGATCGGCACCAGGTAGGAATCGGAGTGATGGATGGCAATGCAACCCGCATCCCGAATCTCTCCGTAAAACTTCCGATACGGTTCTTTGAAGAATTCCCGCCAGATTTCCGGTTTCATAAACAGCTGGTTTTTCGCACCCCAATCGTCGTGGGAGAAAATCACATCCGGCTGCAGTCCCTTAATCAGCATCCGCACGTACTCCAGCCGATACTGAAGGATGTAGTCGATCAACTCGTGCATCTCCTTGGGATGCTCGTAGAAGTTGGTCAATGTGTCCTCGAATCCCATCAGGAAGTGGCACTGCTCGAAGATTCCGGTTCCCATAAAACCCGCCAGAAGCCGCTCGTCTCCCGCTTTCTCCCGCTGGACCTTCCGGAATTCTTCCCAGCCCTCTTGGCAGTTGTTTTTAATATCCGGTGCGTGAACCACCTCTTTCCACCGGGTGATGTCCTTCAGCACCGTGGCTTCTTCCGAGTGATACGGGATGGTGCCCGGCGCATCTTCCGGAAACAGAATGGTCACGCCCCAGCGGTCGATGGTCCGAGACCCCCGAACCTGACCGGCCCGAAGGTACCGGCTCACCGGATCCCCCAAAGCCATCTGCAGGGCCTCGTACTGATCCAGCAGGCGTTCCGGCCGTCCCTCTTTCTTCAAAAGTTCCAGAAATATCTCTCTTGGTGTCATATTGTGTTCTCCTTTGTCCCTGTAAAAAAATCCCTTTTCTAGTCAATCAGTACCGCAGCGGAATAGGTGATGGTACCCGGCCCGTAGTCGTACCGAAGCCCGGAGGCCTTTGCCACATCATTTACCAGCAAGCCGTAGCCCTCCATGGAAGTGAACATTTCCTCCGGATGGCGGCAGGGCCGGTCCGGATAGGTGCACTTTCGGCACAGGGTACAGGCCCCCGTTCCCATGGGAAGGCAGTCCGGATATCCGTAACGAATCTGCCGCACCAAAGTGGCAAACCGCTCCTTGTGGCGTTTCTCTGCTTGTAAAATTCCCTCGCTGTCAAAGTCGTGGGCCATCTTCCCCGTAGTCTGTACCAGGATCCCCCGATGATACTTCTCCGTGCGCCGCCGGCTGCGTTCCAGATCCCCCACCGCCGGCGGGCAGCTCCACCGGGTGCCGTAGGCCCGGCAGCGTCCGCTTGAACACATGTCCCGCACCTCCGGCCGGAAGTCCAGCGCCCCCATATTCAGTTCTCCGGCGTGGTCGAATCCCACCTCCAGTGCCAGCTCAATCAGTTCCTCTGTTTTCATTTCCCTACCCCCTCGGTATAATGATTCATTATACCATTTTTGATATTTTCTTGACACCTCCAAAACCCTCTGCCTATAATATTAAGAAAAGATTTTACAGGGACAACGAGACAACAAAAAAGGAGCATATTATGGAACTTCATTTTCCGATTCTGCTGGACGGCGCCACGGGGACCGAGCTTCAAAAGCGGGGCTACCGGGGCGGCATCAGCGCGGAGCAGTGGGTGTTGGAACACCCGGATGCCATTACGGATCTGCACAATAACTATATCGAAGCCGGAAGCGACGTGCTGTACGCCCCCACCTTCGGGGCTAACCGGGTCAAGCTGGAGGAATACGGCGTCTTCAATCAGGTGGAAGACTACAACCTTCGCCTGGCAAAAATAGCTTTGGATAATGCCCACGGGCGCGCACTGGTGGCGGGGGATATTTCCCAGACCGGCAAATTTCTCAAGCCCATCGGAAACACCACTTTCCGGGAGATGCTGGAGATCTACCGAGAACAGGCGGAAGCCCTGGAGGAAGCCGGTGTGGACCTGTACACCGTGGAAACCATGTCCAACCTGGCGGAAGCTCGGGCAGCGGTGCTGGCCATCCGCCAAATTTCCGATAAACCCATCATGGTGTGTTTTACCTGCGAGGCCAACGGCCGCACGATGATGGGCAACGATATCGCGGCGGCGCTGGTGATCCTGCAGAACATGGGCATCGATGCCTTCGGGCTAAACTGTTCCACAGGACCGGACCGGATGCTGCCCCACATTCAGCGGCTGCAGAAGTACGCGGAGGTGCCCCTCATCGCCAAACCAAATGCGGGCATGCCAAAGACGGAAAACGGAGTGACCTACTACGACTGCGGTCCGGAGGAACTGGCGTCCTACGTGAAGGACCTGGCGTCCGCCGGCGTGGGCATTTTCGGAAGCTGCTGCGGCTCCACGGAGGAGCACATCCAAGCGATTCATCGGGAGCTTCAGAAGGTGGAATTCTTGCCGCCGCACCCGGATTTCCAAGGTAAAATCCCTCTGGCCACGGAGAAGAATCTCTACCTCCTGCCACCGGATTCGGAAATCGGCAAAATCTATCCTTGCGACGAGCACCTGGAGGATTCCTGCGAGGAAGTGGAGGAGGACGACGAAGCCCTCTTCATGACGGTGGAGATCAAAGCGGAGGAGGAGCTGGACAACCTGGAGGACTTCCAATACGCCATCCCGCTGCCTCTGTGCATCCTGTGCAATGATGCGTCTCTTCTGGAGCAGGCGCTGGAAATCTATCAGGGCCGGGCCATCTATGCCGGCGATCTGCCGGAGGCGGAGCTTCTGCCACTGGCCAACCGCTACGGGCTGGTGATCTAGGGGCCTTGCCGGAGGTGCGAGCCGGGGCGAATTTGTTTTTACCGCTTGACAAGGTTTTGCGCCGGTGCTAGAATTTATGATTATAAAAATAAAACGATGACGAGGACAGTACGCTTGTCGGGGGAATCTTACAGAGAGGGATATCCGGTGAAATTATCCCAGATTCGGACTTGCGGAACACCACCTCCGAGTGGCACTAATCCTGCCCGCCGGCCGCGTGAAAAGCCATAATGAGTGCCGGGTTTTTCCCGGAAGATGGGTGGAACCACGAATACGAAATGTATGCGTCCCTTCTGACAGTATATCTGCGGAAGGGACTTTTTTGTACCTTCCGTTTCAAGAAGGAGGAAACCAAATGATTATTACTTTGAAAGACGGAAGTACCCGTGAATACAGAGAACCGATGTCCATCTACGATATCGCGAAGGATATCAGCGAGGGTCTGGCCCGCGTTGCCTGCGTGGGCGAGGTGAACGGTGAGGTGAAGGATCTGCGTACCGTGATCGACAGCGACTGTGAGCTGAACATTCTCACTTTCGATTCCGATGCGGGCAAACACGCGTATCGCCACACCTGCTCTCACGTTCTGGCGGAGGCAGTGCTGAACCTGTACCCGGAGGCAAAGCTGGCCATCGGACCTTCCATCGACACCGGATTCTACTATGACTTCGACATGCCGCCGCTGACCCGAGAGGATCTGGACAAGATTGAGAAGGAGATGAAGAAGATCATCAAGAAGGGCGACCGTCTGGAGTACTTTACACTGCCGAGGGAAGAAGCGATTCAGATGATGAAGGATCGGGAAGAGCCGTACAAGGTGGAGCTGATTGAGGATCTGCCGGAGGGCGAGACCATTTCCTTCTATCAGCAGGGAGATTTCATCGAGCTGTGCGCCGGACCGCACCTGATGAGCACCAAGCAGATTAAGGCGTTCAAGCTGACTTCTTCTTCCGGTGCGTACTGGAGAGGAGACGAGCACAACAAGATGCTCACCAGAATTTACGGAACCGCGTACACCAAGAAGGCGGATCTGGAAGAGTATCTGGAGTATCTGGCAGATATCAAGAACAGAGATCACAACCGTCTGGGCCGCGAGATGGACCTGTTCACTACGGTGGATGTAGTGGGGCAGGGTCTGCCGCTGTTCATGCCGAACGGTACCAAAATGATTCAGAAGCTGCAGCGCTGGATTGAGGATCTGGAGGATTACGAATGGGGCTACGTTCGTACCCGGACTCCGCTGATGGCAAAGTCCACCCTGTACAAGATCTCGGATCACTGGTATCACTACAAGGACGGCATGTTCCTGCTGGGCTACGATAACCTGGAGGATTTGAACAATTCCGAGGATGCTTCCCGTGAGATTCACGGTGTTCAGGACCTGAAGATGATTGAAAACGATGCGGACAGCGATGTATATGCGCTGCGCCCGATGACCTGCCCGTTCCAGTACTATGTGTACAAGGCGCGTCAGAAGAGTTACCGGGACCTGCCATACCGAATGGCCGAGACTTCTACCCTGTTCCGTAACGAGGATTCCGGCGAGATGCACGGACTGACTCGTGTTCGTCAGTTCACCATTTCCGAGGGTCACCTGGTGTGCACGCCGGAGCAGATCGACGAGGAATTCAAGAACTGCGTTCGCCTGGCAAAACACTGCCTCACCACTCTGGGTCTTGAAGAGGATGTAACCTACAGAATGTCCAAGTGGGATCCGGAGAACTCGGAGAAGTATCTAGGAACTGCGGAGGATTGGAACCGCGTAGAGGATGCCATGAGAACCATCTTGGATGAAATCGGTCTGGACTACACCGAGGCGACCGGCGAAGCAGCGTTCTACGGTCCAAAGCTGGACATTCAGGCTAAGAATGTATACGGCAAGGAAGACACCATGATCACCATTCAGCTGGATATGTTCCTGGCAGAGCGCTACGATATGTACTACATCGATAAGGACGGTTCCAAGAAGCGCCCGTACATCATCCACCGTACTTCCATGGGCTGCTACGAGAGAACGCTGGCATGGCTCATCGAAAAATACGCGGGCAACTTCCCGACATGGCTGTGCCCGGAACAGGTTCGTATCCTCCCGATTTCCGACAAGTACGATGACTATGCGGAAAAGGTATTCCGTGAACTCCGCCGCAACGGCGTAGATGTCCACGTGGACCACAGCACGGAGCGTATCGGCTACAAGATCCGCAAAGCGCAGATGGAAAAGATTCCGTACATGCTGGTGCTGGGTGCCAAGGAAGAGGAAGAAAATGCCGTTTCCGTTCGTTCCAGATTCGCCGGTGACGAAGGCAGCAAGCCGCTGAGCGAGTTCGTGAATCAGGTCTGCGAGGAGATTCGCACAAAAGCAATTCGCAAGAAGGAAGTCGACGACAGCAAGAAGGACGCGTAAGTGCCGAGCGGCTCCGCCATCTGGATAGGCCTCCGGCGAGCGAGAATACAAGATGATAAAAATTCCACCCCTTTTCAGGGTGGAATTTTTCATTGTGATTCGGGATGAGGACGGGAACGAGCTCTGCTCGCGTTCTTTACCGCTCCTATGACAATTTTACAGGTGCCGGTTTGCGCCTCCTAACGGTACTACAAGGCATTGCCGGCGGCGAGGCGCAAACTCGAACGGGCGCCCGGCAGCTCTTCCGGCTAATTGTTTGCGCCTCCCTACGGTACCATAAGGCTTTGCCGGCAGTGAGGCGCAAACTCGAACGGGCGCCCGGCAGCTTTCACGGCTAATTGTTTGCGCCTCCCGACGGAACTACAAGGCTTTGCCGGCGGTGAGGCGCAAACTCGAACGGGCGCCCACCGGCTTTCACGGCTAATTGTTTGCGCCTCCTGACGGTACCATAAGGCTTTGCCGGCGGTGAGGCGCAAACTCGAACGGGCGCCCACCGGCTTTCACGGCTAATTGTTTGCGCCTCCCGACGGTACTTCAAGGTTTTGACGGCGGTGAGGCGCAAACTCAACGTCCCGCCCGGCGGCCTTCCAATTCAAAAAACACAAATGCCCGAATCCGAGAATCCGAGCATTTGTGCGTTCTTTATATTTGCCTTAAGTTAAAGTCTTACAACGAGTCTTTAAATTAACCCCAGAAGCTTGTGAGCTGTCCATAAACAATCATTGCCAGGAAGATCGGTCCAACCCACTTGATGCAGAAGTTGTAGAAACCTCTGGTCTTGAACTTTCTGGTTCCTCCATTGCTGATTTCATCATCAAGATATCCAGGTACAACCCAGCCAAGCAGGATTGTCAGGATGAGGCCGGTCAGCGGCATCAGGATACCTTCTGCGATGCAGTCCCATACGTCCAGTACATCCGGCTGTCTAAACAGGCCACGGAATGCTACGAAGAATGCATTCTGGCTTGTGCCCAGTCCATCAGCGGTGGTCAGGAAGTTACCAAACCATGCTGCGAGAGCCATAATGACGGTAACCTTAACTCTGTTCGCGCTCTTTCCGGCCTTCATTCTGGAATCCAGAATTGCGGAAATACCTGCCTCCATCATACCGATGGAAGAAGACAGTGCTGCGAAGAATACCAGCAGCCAGAACAGCAACTGGAAGATCTTTCCTGCAGCGCCCATGGATGTGAATACGGTTGTCATCGATACGAACAGCAGTCCAGGTCCTGCGGATGGCTCCAGACCGAATGCGAATACAGCCGGGAAGATAGCTACGCCAGCCAGAATCGCTACCATGGAGTCACCAAAGGTGATAATTGCTGCGTTGGATTCCAGGTTCTCCTTCTTATCCAGGTAAGAACCGTAAGCAATGATACAACCGGACGACAGAGAGAGTGAGAAGAAGCACTGTCCACCTGCCGAAGAGAGTACGGTGAAGAATCCTTTTGCACTTCCCCAAGCGCTCAGATCCGGGCTGAACAGGAACTTCAGTCCAGGGCCTGCGCCAGGCAGTGTGCAAGATCTTACTACTACGATGAGCAGCATGAAGAACAGCAACGGCATTGCTACCTTACAGAACTTCTCGATACCACCGGATACACCACCGAATACGATTACCATTGTCAGGAGCAGATATCCTGTCATCCATGCAACGGAGTTTCCGGTGTTTGTCAGCAGTCCGCCGAACTGTGCGCCCGGATCGGCAGTGTTCAGAATACCCTTACCGAAGAGCGTCAGAATGGAGTCTCCCAGGTACTTGGTGATGAATCCACCGAATGTGCAGTAGAAGCAAATCAAGAGCCAAGGAACGATGGTCTGCAGAACACCGTTGAAGGTGAATCTGTGATCGGCTTCCTTGTAAGCTTCGATTGCTGCCTTCTGAGTCTTACGACCGAGAGCCATCTCGGAAAGCATCAGAGGGTAACCGGCTACAGTTGCCAAAATAACGTACAAGAGCAGGAAAGCGAATCCGCCGCCCATACCCATCTTGTAAGGGAAGGACCACAGGTTACCAAGACCTACGGCCGATCCAAGTGCTGCCATCAAGAATCCAAAATTGGAATTAAATTGGCCTTTTTGGTTTTCTTGTTCCATTTCAATACCTCCATACAAAAATGAAAACGACACATATAAGAACTCTGTATAAGACAATCCACCTCTCGGACTAAATCGGAATAATCACTGAATTGGTTAATCCGCCCTATACAATTTATGCTCAAAGTATATCACCCGTTCTTCACATTCGCAACATATGTTCTATATATTTAGTTGAAAGGAGAAAACTTTTTACAATTTTTAATACTGGCGGAAACCTATTGAACAATAGGGTTTCAAGATTTTGTACGGTTTTCAAAGCAAAATTGTGTTATTTTTATGACGTACTTTTTTGTTGTCACAATATATTGTGTTTTTATTTCTTTAAATAATCAATATACGCATGTCATGCCCCATGGTTGTAGATTAATTATCCATTCAACCAGTTTTTTATATAAATTGAAAAATTTTTTCACCTCCTTTTCGCCTTGTTCTTTTTTGCTATCATGTTTTTTCATACCGACTTCAGTATGAACCGGCAGCCGGTCAACGCTGGGAGCAACCGTTTAAATGTTTTTAGCAGCAAAGCAAAACACCGCCTTCTAAACCGAGGCGGTGTTTCCCCTATATAGTATAGAAATTAGTGTTTTAAGCGTTCTTATTCCGCTTCCAGCTTTTTGCCCGCGTTCAGTTCTTTTCCGGAGAGCAGAGAGGCATCCTTCTTCCAGAATGCGCCCAGACCGCAGCCAATCAGTGCCGGGATAACCCAGCCCAATCCAAAGGAGGCGAACGGCAGGTTGTCGATGAAGGCAATCGGATGTCCGGAGGTGCTGATGGTGCTCAGGATGCTGGTAATCAGCGCCACGTAGGTTCCCACGCAGATGACGTGGTCGTTGTCCGTAATTTTCTCCACGTAGGCTCCCAGCACTAGCACAATCAGCGGCGGGTACAGGATGTTCAGTACCGGTCCCGCAATGGCGATAATCTGGCTCAGTCCGAAGTTGGACATGGCATAGCTGATGGCAATCAGGGCGATGACAATCTGCTTGTACTTCAGCTTTCCGTGGGTCAGCTCTTCAAAGTAATCTCCCACAATGGAGCTGAGTCCCAGTGCGGTGGTAACGCAGGCCAGGATTACGATGGCTGCCAGTGCATATACGCCGTATTTTCCCATCAGGTGGTAGGTAATCGCTACCAGGAGGCCCGCCTGATCCAGTCCGGCATATTCCGGAATACCGGAAGCGGTGGAGCCCAGATAGGTCAGTCCGCCGTACACGATGGCCAGCAGCGCTGCGGAAATGAGATCCGCGCCCACGATCATCTTTTTAACGTCTTCGTGTTCCTTGTAACCGTAGTTGTATGCGGCGGTAATCAGCATGATGGTAATCAGCACGCCGCCGATTCCGTCCAGTGTCTGATATCCGTTCTGAATGCCGGATGCAAACGGAACGATTTCTTCCGGAGAAACGGAAGATCCCAGCGGGTTGATAATTCCGATGACAATCAGGAGAATCATTACGGCCAAGAGACATGGGGTGAGATAGTTTCCGATAATGTCTACTACTTTAGACGGGCGGATAACCAGTCCCAACGTAATCAGGAAGAACACCAGACCGTAGAGCCACAGCGGCACGCTTGGCGCGATGGTCTTGAATCCAAGCTCATAGCTGGTTGCCGCAGTTCGCGGAATGCACACGCACGGTCCCAGACAGAGCATGATGGTGGTGAGCAGTACCTTTCCCGGCTTTGCTCCCATCTTGCCCACAACTCCGTCAACGTTCCCTTTCCGGTTCAGCACTACCGACGCAATCGCGATTGCTGCCAGTCCTACGTCCATGATGAAGAATCCCATGAATCCGCTGATCCAGCTGCTTCCCGTTTCTCTTCCCAGGAACGGCGGGAAGATCAGGTTTCCCGCACCGAACTGTGCGGCAAATAATGCAAGCCCCATGCAAAGGGTTGCGGAGAACTTACTTCTTTTCTTTTCCATTTTTTCACCTTACCTATTAACATTTATAACCAATACGCCACCTACTCTACCATGAAGAAATGTGTTTTTAAAAAGAATCTTTTTCATCTTGCAACCACTTTTTTTCATGTTTTGACATACTGAACCAAATTATTCTATTGTTTATTATTTTTTATCCGTTATAATAAAAACGAGAGGTAAAGGTTATGGATATTCAAAAATTAGACTATTTTTTAACGGCGGCAGACACCGGGAACTTCACCCAAGCCGCCGATCAGTGCGGAATTGCACAGACCACCATGAGCAAGTACATTGCCCAACTGGAGAGCGAATTCAATTGCAAGCTGTTCTATCGAACCAACAAGGGCTGCGAGCTCACCGACCAGGGGCAGATTTTCTACGAAAAGGCGCTGGCCATGAAAAAAGATTATGCCAATCTGGTGGCCGCCCTGAAGCAGGACCACTCCCGGGATTTGAACCTGGGACTGGACGGTTCTCATTTCTACGTGTCCCTCTTTACGGATTTTCAAACCGCCTATCGGGACGTGAACTTGAAGGCCTCCTTCGGCAGCGAGAAGGAATTGGTGAGCGATCTGGTGCATCAGCGCCTCCACGCCATCGTCATGCCGGACAATATCAGTGAAAAAGTCCGCGCCTATCCGGAGATTCGCAGCATCGATATCCTGAAAGCCCTGGACTACCTGGTGCTTCCGCCCAACACGGTGCGCCACTTCGGCTCCATCGAGAAGGCGATTGAGAGTCTTCCCCTAATTACCAAATCCATGGACGAGGATTATTACGAATACTGCCGCACCAACCTTCACAAAAAGTACGGCACCACCTTCCACGATGTTCGGGTTGCCCGCAGCCAGGACGTGCAGACCATGATGCTGGCCCTGTCCCAGGGTTTCGCCATCCTGCCCCTTTCGGAGGTGGACGCGGACAGCAACTTCGAATGTTTCCCGCTGGGGGAGGCATTTGTGGAAATGCTCCAGCTCTTCTACAGCACAAAATACATGAACGATCCCCTGCGAAAGCTCATCGAGTTCATCAACCAGCACGGCATCGTCACGTGCTAATTCTTTTTTATAAAAAAACCGGCAGGCGCTCCACTTTCGTGAAGCGCCTGCCTTTTCGTTTTGCATCAACTTCCGGGGGGGTCCGGAAATCGGGTTTATTCAATGGCCGAGGCAAAACTCTTTTTATAAACTGTTAGTCGAGATTCACATTTGCCTTCAGGTTTTCAGCCTTCTTGCCCTGTGGCTTCGGAATGAATGCGCCTACCGCGCATCCGATTACAGCCGGAACGATCCAGCCCAGGCCATCTGCAGCGAACGGCAGCTTTGCGGCCATGTCGGAGATCACGCCCATCGGCAGGGTTCCTGCCAGGCTGGCCAGCAGGGATACGTAGGCACCTACGCATGCGGACATCTCGTTCTTGACAACCTTCTCCAGCAGCGTCATTACGACCAGAACGATCAGCGGCGGATACAGGATGGACAGAATCGGTCCTGCCAGTGCGATGATGTTGCCCAATCCGAAGTTGGAGAGAATGTAGCTGAATACGATAACTGCGATAACGGTGTTCTTGTACTTCATCTTTCCGTCGGTGAGATCCTTGAAGTAGTCGCCCACTACTGCGGAAAGTCCGATTGCGGTGGTCAGGCAAGCCATCAGCACGATGACGGTCAGTGCGATTACGCCGTAGCTGCCAAGCAGTCTGTTGGTGATTGCCATCAGCAGCGGAGCCTGCTCCAGATTCTTATATTCTGCGATTCCGGAAACGGTGGAACCCAGATAGGTCAGTCCGCCGTACACCAGAGCCAGTAAAGTTCCGGAGATTACCGCGGAACCGCTGACGGTCTGACGAATTTCATCCTTTGTGGTATATCCGTAAGCACATGCCGCAGTGATCATCATCAGTGTCTGCGGAACGCCGCCGATACCGTCCAATGTCTGGTATCCGTTTACGATACCGTCATGCATCGGGGATGCGTTTGCCAGGATTGCAGCCTCATCGATTGGATTCACGATACCGATTACAATCAGCAGTACCATTACTGCCAGGAGAATCGGTGTGAGATAGTTTCCGATAATATCTACTACTTTTGTCGGGCGGATTACCAGCAGCAGTGCGATTCCGTAGAAAATAGCACCGAATGCCCACTGCGGAAGTCCCGGAATCAGCAGCTTAATGCCCATTTCATAGGTGGTTGCTGCCGTACGCGGAATTGCAATCAGCGGTCCCAGGCAGATGATGATAGCGGTTACCATCGCTTTTCCCGGGATGCGGCCCATTTTGCCCATAACGCCGTCAACGCCGCCCTTCTTGTTGGATACGGTTGCGATAATCGCTGCTACCGCCAGACCAACGTCCATCAGGAAGAATCCGATGAATCCAACGAACCAGGAAGAACCGGTGTCTCTTCCCAAGAACGGCGGGAAGATCAGATTTCCGGCACCGAACTGTGTTGCAAACAGCGCCAGACCCATGATGATGATGGCGGAACGCTTGCTTCTTGTCTTACCATTCTGTTCCATAATTTCAATACCTCTCATACTTTCATCCCCGCTTCTCCGGGGATGCACCTAAAGCACTCTTTCCTTACGGTACAGATGTTAACATATTCACAATTCCTTGAAAAACGAATTATTCCTATGGGTATAGCACTTTTTTTCATGCTACCCGATGTAATGTGTTCGTTTTGTAAAAATATTCTTCCGCCTATTCCTATATTCTACCGCTGCCCCTGCATTCCCCGCGGCCGACTATTCATAGCGCTCCGCCGAGTCTGCTTTTACCAGGTCGTAAATCAGTGGATCTCGAATCAGATGCCGCCACACCGTAGTGGTGGCCTTCACAAAATCGTCATTCAGCGGAAGGGCCTCTTCAATCAGCGGGCACGCGTACGGCACCTCCGTGTCATCATAAATCATGACGAGCTCATCCTCCTCCGTCAAATGGGGCAGCAGCGGAAAAGTCCGGCACTGAATGGGCCGCAGCGATCTTTGGCAGTGGGGCGGATTCATGCAGTGTAAAAAGAACACCTTCCCCTTCCAGGATTCCGGGAATTCAAACTCTTCCGTGGATTCTTCCGTCCAACGATAGTCCTCTCCTTCCCGGCGATGGATTTTGTCTTCCCCCGGCAGCAGGTAGATGCCCATTTCCATATCCGGCTCCGATTCCACCATACAACATGCGGCACCGCAAAGGGTGCCGCAGTCGTAATCCACCGGAGATACCCGGTCCAATAACCGATATATTGCGCGATAGGTGCGCGTCCTAATCGTGGATTTAATCAATTCTATTATTCCTCATCGTCATCGTCGTCGTCAAAATCCAACTGCTCGTCAAAGAAGCAGATGATGTCTTCCACCACTTCATCCTTCAGATCTTCGTAGTTGTGGATTTCGTGGCGGTAGCCCGGATACAGCTTCGTCTCTACAGCATGTCCGCTTTCCGCCAGCCAGTTGGATACCTGATATACCCCTTCGCCGTACTGACCCACCGGATCCTGGTCGCCGGCAATGTTAAAGATTGGGAGTTCCGTCGGAACATTTTTCGCCCAGTCCGATCCGGTGATGGCGGTAATCATCTGACAGAAGTACAGGAAGGACCGATTGGTGGTCGGCTTTGTGAAGGCGTCAAACGGGTCGTGGGCGTGGTCGTACTGAACGCAAGGATCCGAGCAGATCCACTCGTTGCCCAGTTTAATCTCTTCGTCGCAGCGGTCGAACATCCAGCCCATCACCACATTCGGTGCCTCGGTGGCCGGATCCTCTCCGTGACCGGCTGCCACTTCTTTTTCCAGGAGCTCGATCCCTTCTTCTACGTGCGGGAATACGCCGCTGGTACCGCAAAGGGTTACGCCGGCAAGCTCATCGCCGTATTTGGTGATGTAATCCCGTGCGATGAAGGAACCCATGCTGTGGCCGAACATGAAGTACGGAAGATTCGGATACATTTCTTTGACCAGGGTGGTGAGCGTGTGCTCGTCCTCCATCATGGTGCGGAAACCCTTGTCGCCCCAATCGCCCCAGGTGTCGTTCACCATGGCGGTTTTGCCGTGACCTACGTGATCATCGGCCGCGACGATATAGCCGGCCTCCATAAAATTCACAATCATATGGAAATATCTTCTGGAATGTTCTCCGAATCCGTGCACCAGCTGAATGATTCCGCAGGGCTCAGTTGCCGGAACGTAAACCCAGCCTTGCACATCATCTCTCTCATTAAAGGATTTAAAACTTACTTCATGTAACATCGTACACCTCCTGACACGGGGCTTTCACCCGGTCTGTTTTTTTATAGAGCAATCCGGACACGGCATCTTTCGATCGTGTCCGGATTAAAATCGATTAAAGCACGGATGTGCTGTCAGTTCTTATTTGTCGTATTCGTTCATCCACTTGATCAGCTCAACGCAGTAATCATCGTGTCTGTCTACGAATGTGGTGTGTCTTGCATTCTCCCAGAGGATCCACTTGGTGTGCTGGATTCCGTCTGCCATGGTCTTTGCAACCAGTGGAGAGCACAGATCGGAGATACCGCTCATAATCAGGGACGGTACTTCGATTTCAGGCAGTCTGTCGATATACTCGAAGTCTCTCAGTGTACCGGACGGTACGAATTCGTTCGGGCCCCATCCATACAGATATGCTTCGCCGCCGCTCTTCTTTGCTCTGGTGCAGCATTCCGGAAGATCTTCTCTCCAGTATGTGCAGTATCTGTCCATATAGTGATCTACTGCCTTCAGATAATCTTCGCCGGTGAAGTCTTCGGTTTCCAGTGCGTGGTTGATGGCTTTCTGATCTGCCTCATCCATCATCTTAATTCTTCTCATACCTTCCTTTGCCCACAGGCTGCTGCTTGGGTGACCGGAGGAGATGATGAAGGATTTTACGCCCTTTGCACCACGCTCAATTGCGTATGCAATCTGCATCATACCACCCCAAGACTGACCGATGATGTGGCACTTATCCAGACCCAGGTGCTCTCTCAGAGCATCCAGCTCGTCCAGCCACAGATCCTGTGTCCACATTTCAGGATGTCCGTCCAGGTAAGAATTTCCGCAGCCAAGCTGGTCGTACATTACGATCATACGATCGTCATCGTCTGCTACGTTGTCCAGTACTTCGAAGTAGTTGTGGGTGGATCCCGGACCACCGTGCAGGCAGATCAGCGGAGCCTTTCCGTTATCCTTCTGCTCACCAACGATTCTATAATAAGTCTGATAACCTCTGAACGGCATGTAACCTTCTGTAATCTTTGCCATTTTTTTAACTCTCCTTTGTAAATTAAATGCCGCAGCCCGCAGACCGCGGCACCTTTATCATTTCCGTTTTATTCCCTCGGAAGTGTCTGCCGAGGCGAACTTTGTTTTATCAACAATTATTCTCCGTCCGGAACAACGACGATTTCATCCTTCGGATACTCGTTGAGCACTTCGCAGCCATCTTCGGTGATGTACAGGATGTCCTCGATTCTTACGCCGATACCCTCGTCATAGAGATAGATTCCCGGCTCAACGGAGAAGCACTGTCCCGGTACGATGATTTCGTCGTTAGCCAGGGATACGTCGCCCACCTCGTGGTCTTCCAGACCGATGGAGTGACCGGTTCTGTGTGTGAAGTATTCACCAAAGCCCTGCTCGGTGATGTAATCTCTTGCAGCCTTATCTACGTCGCTCATCTTGTTGCCCGGCTTTGCTGCTGCAATACCTCTCTTGTTGGCTTCCAGAACGATGTTGTAGATCTGCTTCTGTCTCTCGCTTACTTCGCCGATGAATACGGTTCTGGTGATGTCGGAAGCATAACCCTTCCACATTCCGCCGATGTCCAGGACAACGGAGTCGCCGTGCTTACCCTTGCTGTTGTCGGTGATGTGGTGCGGATCTGCGCCGCCCTTACCGTATGCAGTAATCGGGTCGAAGGACATGCCGCTAAAACCAACTTCCTTGCACAGTTCTGCAGTCTTCTGGTTCAGCTCGATTTCGGTGAGGCCCTTTGCAACCCATGGAATCAGTTTATCCATAACCTGATCGATCTTCAGAGCGGATTCCTTCATGATCTTGTGCTCATCTTCACCCTTAACCTGTCTAACTTTATCAATTACGCATGCGTTGTTTACGAAGGAGCTGCCTGCGCC
Organism: Mogibacterium sp.; assembly: GCA_016775335.1. Lineage (GTDB taxonomy): Bacteria > Bacillota > Clostridia > Peptostreptococcales > Anaerovoracaceae > Mogibacterium_A. Next base: position 101,998 of record JAEUGJ010000010.1, on the reverse strand, counting down.
CAGTTCCTGAAGTCTCAGAACGAATCTTGCCGGCCAAGTCTTGTCGATACCCATTGTCTTCTCTTTGTCGACGAAACGGGACAGAATCTCTACGCCATCCTCCACGTCATCGTAATAGGTAATCTCCACGCCAAGGTCTTCTACCTGTGGGAACAGCTTGTTCAGTACAAAGTGAGTGGTGCCGTCAATATTGATGTACAGCGCACCCATTCTTTCGCCGAAAACAAATGTCTTGTCCAGCAGGTAGTACAGAGCGTACTGGTCGGAAACGAGCATCTGAGGGATGTCTTTTTCCTTCATCTTGGCAATGGTTCTCTCCAAACGATCTTTTTTCAACATGATGTAATCCTCCATTTCTTAAGTCTTTCCGGATTGTTCCGAAAATAACATCCATAAATCATTATAGCACGACCGCCGGCACTTTGATAGAGAATCTACAGTTATTATATACTTTCTTTTTATAAAATAATCATTTTCTAAATTCCAAGTGTCCGAGTGGTCCGGCGGTGCAGAGCTGCACCGGTCTCTCGATCGCCGAGAGTGTTGGATTTCTAACTAGATGGCTCTGGTGTACTCCTTGAGCCATTCCTTCTCCTCTTCGGTGAGGAACGGGCTAACCTTCTCGTAGCACTCCTTGTGGTAATCGTTGAGCCATTCTCTCTCGGAGCGTGTCAGCTCTTCCGGATCGATACCGTCCAGATCGATCGGTACGAAGTTCAGTGTCTCGAAGTGCATGAACTGACCGTACTTGTTCTTCTCGCCTTTTACGGTGAGCAGGTTGTTCTCGATACGGATACCGAAGTCGCCTTCTTCGTAGATTCCCGGCTCGTTGGTGATTACCATGCCTTCTTCGAACTGGTGGTGCTCATTCTTGGACGGAACGATGTACCAACGGAATCCGGTTGGCGGTTCGTGAATGCTGCCCAGGTAACCGAATCCGTGTCCGGTTCCGCACTGGAAGTCCTTGTTCAGATCCCAGATTGGCTGTCTTGCCAGTACGTCCAGGGACCAGCCGTGGTTTCCGTACAGGAAGTTTGCCACGCTCAGGTGCTGCATTGCTCTGTATACTGCGGTGTAGTATTTCTTCAGCTCCGGTGTGATATGACCCAGAACGGTGGTACGGGTGATATCGGTGGAACCTTCATAGTAGCCGCCGCCAGTATCGCTCAGCAGCATTCCGCCTTCTTTCAGCGGAACATCGGACTCCTCTGTTGGGGAGTAGTGCATCATCGCAGCGTGTGCACCAAATGCCTGCAGAGGTTCGAAGGAATCCCGAATGTATCCTTCCTGTTCCGCACGGAGGGATGTCAGCTTGTCGGATGCGGACAACTCGGTGATCTCCATCTTGTCGTAGTTCTTTTTGATCCAGTACATGAACTTGGTGAGGGCAACGCTGTCCTTCAGCTCTGCTTTCCGGATGTTTGCGATTTCCACTTCGTTCTTCATTGCCTTCATGAGGATGGTTGGGTTGGCACCTTCTACCACCTTGCACGGCAGGCTCTTGTAAAGCGCGTAGTTCATCTTCATCGGGTCGATGAGAGCCACTTCGTCTTTACCGATATTCTTGGCATCTTCGTAGATGTCGTTGTATGGGTGAATCTGAACGTCGTTCTTCGCCAGCTCTTCGCGGATTCTGTCGTTCAGCTTGCTCTCGTCGATGTACAGGTGTGCATCGTCTTTGCCAACGATTACGTAATCCAAAACCAGTGGGAAGAAGTCGATATCGTCACCACGGAAGTTCAGCAGCCACGCATTGTCATCCAAAGATGCAATCAGGTGTACGGTAGCACCGCATTCTGCCATCTTTGCCCGAACTCTTGCCAGTTTGGATGCAACGTTCTCGCCGGTGTACTTGTCTTCCAGGAAGAAGCATGGCTTCTTGGACTGTTCCGGACGGTCGCTCCAGATCTGATCGATCAAATCTACTTCGTACTCGATGGTGATGTTCTTTGCTCCCAGAACTTCCTCGTATTCCTGACCTTCGCCCATGGAAAGCACACGGCCGTCGAAGGCAACCTTGCCGCCTTCCGGAATCTGTTCTGCCAGCCACTCGGTAGTGGATGGAGTGTCATCAACGAACATCTTCATCAGACGAACGCCGCTGCCTTCCAGTTCGGTCAGTGCCTGGGTGAAGTATCTTCCATCCGTCCACAGACCGGCATCGTTCTTTGCGATAACAGCTGTTCCATAGGATCCACTGAAACCGGTAATGAACTGTCTGGCTTTAAAATGTTCGCCAACATACTCGCTCTGATGGAAGTCTGCGGTCGGAACGACATATGCGTCGATGTTCTGCTCTGCCATCAGCTTGCGAAGCTGTTCAATGCGCTTTGCAACTTCTGTCATTTTGTTTCCCTCCTTAATAACACGCGGTAGAACTCCGGAGCATAGACCGTGTTCTATACCTAGTCAAAATTGTAACACTTTCAACAAATAATTCAACCGGTCCGGCTACTCAAAAAATTAATACTTCCCTCGGAAAGCTCTTGATTTTTTTATGGATACAATTTTATTTTTCGGTTGCAATTGTAAAAAAAGGCTTATTTTTCACTTTTTATACCGGTTGTCCCTACTAAATTTCGATTTGAACGGGGCGGCGCCAACAGGGAGGGGCGCCGCGCGGCCGGAATTAGGCCCTTTGGGAAGTTGGGGATCTTCGGGAGCCGGTTAGATTCTTTGAGAAGTTGGGCCCTTCGGTAGAAGTGCACGGCCTGTTGGCGTGGCCCGACGGTGGGATAAGGCTTTGCCGGCGGGGCGACGCCAACCGGGAGGGGCGCCGGGCGGGATAACGGAAGAAAGTGATGTTGGCCCCCTTGTTTTTCCGCCTCATGCATCAACTGCACTTCCGGAGTTGATGCATGAACCGCCGGTTTTTCATCCCATGCATCACTTCTAATCATTTTTGCATTGGCTTTTTTCTACTTTTGTTTCAACCAGGAATTAAAGTGATTCATGGGCGGCTGTTTTATGCTTTCCTGCATTACTTTCTGCTATTTCCGCCGGGCATCTTTTCGCTAATTGACCCGGCGACGACAAGCCAATTGATGCAGGCCCCCTTTTTCGCAGCGTTCCTGCATCAATTTCCCGATTTGCCCCGGCGGCAGGAATTAGATTCGGGCCGCATTCAAAAGAAAAGTGATGCACGGAAGGCGCTCACCGACCTTCGTTCATCACTTACCAGCATCAAAAATCCCAAAGGAAAAGAATTGACGACGAACGCCCTATCTCTCTCCGTTCGTCGTCAATTCTCGAAGATATCTTGGAATCGGCCGGAATTATAATAGCGGCCGATGTGTCCCAGGTCCTTTGCAAGCTAGTCCTCTTGACACAACTTGCGGCTATGGGCTTTTGCCAATTCCAGACCTTTTCGGTTATACCCTTCCCGGAATTTCTCCCGGATAACCTCTGCCGGGCGACCGCCGGGTTCCAGTTTCCGCCACTGGAAATCCAACGCTTCCCGGATATATGCCCACTCGGCAGAGGCGGAGCCTGTCACCGGCGCTGCAACCCCAACGGGGGCGGAGCCGTCACCAGATGCGGAGCCGCCAGGGGCGGCGCCCGCGCCACCCGCAAAGAACTCTTCCATTTCCTGCAAAGCCTGCACCGCGTTCTCCCGGATGCTGAGGCCGTTGGAAAGGCAAGTGGAATCATCGAACGACGCGGCGCGCTTCATGTCCCGCAGCGCCCGGCGCTGCTCCGCCTCCGGGAACGACTTCGGCGCCCGGCTCGCCAGATACACCAGCAGGAGGTGCAGGAACCGCACGTCCTCCCGGAAAATCCCGATTTCCGAGTACGGGTTTTCGTCGATTACACGAATCTCGATGTGGCTCACCCCTTCCTGCCGGAGGCGCTCCACATCGTAAAGCCCCGCCGGCTTCAGCCGCACCGGATAGTACAGCTCCGCCGGGGACATCAGCGTCCCGTCCTCCGTGTATTTTTGGATGGAATCCACGTACCCCTCCAAGCTGCGGTAATCCAGCACCGGCTCGAAATCGTTCCAGTAGCCGATTTCACTGCTCCGCGGGCTGGCATATTTCATGCAAGGCCTGCCGACTTTTTTCCCCGGGCTAAAATAACTTTCGTCCAGCACCGGACTGGCCGCGAAGAGGTACACGATCAGCCACGCATACCGGGTGGTCCATGCCGCCAAATTCAAATAGGCGGCGTCCGCATTCTGCAGATTTTCGCCGGCACAGCCGGTCCCAACGCCTGCATCCCCTATCGCCGAAAGGGACTCCCAGAATTCCGCCGGGAAGGACAGGTTAAAATGAATTCCGGAATACAGCATCAGCTGTGTTCCGTACCGCTCCTTCAGGTGATTCCGGTACTCCGTCTTCCAGGCCTTCTCCCCATAGAACTCCATGGGCGGATTCTCTCCTTCCGCCTGCATATAGGGCGGGTTGCTGAAAGGCCAGAGGAACTCCGGCCCGGTCTCCCGATTTTTCAGTACCCAGGCCGCCTTCCGGTGCAGCCGCCGCAAATCCTCCCAGACCTCATCCGCGGAATCGCACACACCCGTGATAAATTCCAGTTGATTCCCGCTGAAATCCACATCCAGTTCCGCATCCTCCGGAAACGGGTGGGGCGTCTGTGCCAACCGGCCGCGTCGGTCTACTCGAAGACTTTCTTTTTCCAGCCCCATTCGCGCCATCAAAATATTTTTATCCAATCGTTTCATGTTTTTACTCCTACCCCCAATATGGAAACGATTTTATCACGGCAAAAATCCCACCGCAAGGAAATTCAGAGTGATTAGATAGGAATTTGCATGAAAGATTTGTGAAAGGTGTTGCATTTCCTTGAAATCAATGGTATTGTAACTTTCGTAGAAAATTTTTCCTAAGGAATATGAAGGGAGTTACATACATGGCAATTACGAAGGACAACATCATCGGCGACGTTATCACCGCACATCCGGAACTGATCGAGACATTTTTCCAGAACGGAATGATGTGCATCGGCTGCCCGGCTTCTCAGGGTGAGTCCATCGAGCAGGCTTCCCAGGTTCACGGCATCGACGCGGACGTACTGGTGAACGCTCTGAACGACGCATTAAAAGCAGAATAGTCCGCGGCTCAAACGTCCGGCTCGACGAGCTCGACCGGCGGAGCGACGGCAGGGACCGGCGCAGCCGACCAAACATGGAAATGCGGGGATTCCGGCGCAGCCGGAATCGACCGATTAATGGAGATGAAAAACGGATGCGGCCTGCCTCGCGCAGGCTGCATCCGTTTTCCTTTGCCCAAATCCCTTCCCGGCCGCCGGGCCTTGAAATTTTTTCGTTTTAATATTTCAATCCTTTAAGTTGGTTTAAGGTTTTTGCATATAATAATAACTGTAAACAGAAGAGATACTGTTTACAGAATTCTATCACCACCCAATCTCAAACATAAGTTAACACGAAGGAAAAGACAAGGCACCCCCCATCGCCTTGTCTTTTTCGTTGCATTTTTTCGCGTCTTCACTCTTTCTTTGGGATTTGCCTTTCCGTATGCGGATCCATTTCGTCTTCATCTTAATATAAGTCCGGTTCAAAAGGTGCGATTCCAATTGTATTATCTGAAGTTTGCATGCACAATCTCATATGTCTAGAAATTTAAAGGTAGTTCACGCTTTTTGACATAAAACACGGATTTAGCGTGAACGTAATTCGCTGCTTTTGCAAAATTCTAATTTTGGAGCGTCCGATTGCCACCGGTGATTCACGCCAAAATGAAAAATCCCTCCAAAAAGCGTGAACTTTTTTAAAAAGATGGTTTGCGCGAAGATAATTACATAGCGAAACCGTGTATCACAAAAAAATATTCACGCTGATTAGCATAGAACTGTAGAACAGCGTGAAGTCGCTCTGAAATTCTAGGCATATTTTATTGTATCCGATTAATAAATTCTAATTCTCAAGCAACTGCTTGTGGGAGATTCGATTATACTCTCCGACGAAAAAGTGCGAACCTTTTCCCCAGAAGAACTTTTCCATCAGAAACCCCGTCCGTGAGCGCATGCGTTCTCGGGACGGGGTTCTCTTCTTACATCTCAATGGAATGGCGGAGCCTTCCCAATTTGGCAGCGCCCTTCCACTCGCCGGCGGCTATCTCATCTTAATCGTGCACACGGCTTTCAGCTTTCGGTTCTCCTTGGAGCGAGCGGTGACCCGGATTTTGGCGCCGCGGCGGGCGCTGCTCCGAATCGTCACCTTTCCGGATTTGCTTACCTTGGCGTACTTCCGGTTGGACACCTTCCAGGTGACGCTGCGGTTGGTGCCGTTGGCGGAAGCCTTCAGCTTTATGCTCTTCCCCCGCTTCAGGCTCACGGATTTCCGGTTGATCTTCACCTTGGTGCAGATTTTTCCGAAGTGCACCGTAATCGTGGCATTCTTCGTGGCCTTCAGCTTAATGCTCTGACACTTCTTTGCGGCCGCCGTCGGCTTCTTGAAGCTCTTCTTTTTGCCGTAGCGGCTGATGCTGTAGGAGTAGACGTAGGAACCCTTCTTCGGTGTGATTTTTACCGTGGTGCTTTCCCCGTTCAGGACGCCGGTTGTGCCGGTGACCGTGCCGGAGCCCTTGCCGGTCTTCTTCACTTTGAATGTGCGGTATGCGCTTTCAATCGGGATGCTCTTGAACGTCTCATAGCTGGTATCGTCATCGTAGGTCACGTATTCCGCATAGAACCGGTTTCCGGATGACGAACCATAAGCCGCCGTCTCCTGGCCCTTTCCCCAGAGGGTGTAGCTCAGTGCCTCGGTTTTTCCGGTGGAGGTGTTGAACCGGTAGGTGTCGCCCTTGCCGTCGGAGGAGGCCCCTCCGAACACGATACCCTTGGCATCCAGGCCCACGGCGCAGCTTACCAGATTCTGTTCGAACACATCCTGTGTAAGGGTTGTGTTCAGCACCTTCGGCAGAGTGCCCGCCTTCTGCCACTTGCTGCCGTCGAAGGCCATCACGTCGTAATTGATGTCCTTGCTGTTTCGGCCCAAGACGTAGTACAGCTTTCCGTTCTGTGCGAAGACCTTGCCGTCGTACAGACCCTCCGGCAGGCTCGCCTTCTTCTTCCACACGGCGCCGGATTTTACCGGGCAGCTCCAGGTCTCACCGGACGGCGTAATCTTCTTGCCGTCCTTCTTCGCACCGCCTACCAGATACAGGTTCCCGTTCATTCCTGCCAAAGCGGTGCAGCCGGCGCTCTCCTCATCGACAGTGCTCGGCATGTTGCCATTGTCGATCAGCGTATCGGAGTATACCGTCCAGTTCTTCTTGCTTCCGGTCACATCCATGCCCACCAGCATGTAGGACTTCCGGTCGCCCAGGTCGCAGCTGATAATCTCGTAGACGCTGCCTCTCATATATACTGCGTTGGTTACCAGCGTGATTTCCGGGCTTTCCCCCTTCTTAATCTTCCAGAGGAAATGCTTCTTCTCCCGGCTCTTCGCGTACTTCTTCACCGCGTCATCCAAGCTCTGACCCACCTGGTCGTAGTCGTCCTTGTCCACGGTATACAGATTTCCGCTCCCCGCATCGTATCCCAGTTTCCGGATATCGTTCGGAATCCACTGGACGTTATCGCCATCGGAGCCCGCTTCCTCATCGTCGTCGAACAGGTCCTTGGAGGAGGAATCCTTGTTGCGGGCAGCCGCGTCGCTTTTTTCTTCCTCTTCATCCGACAGGACGAATTCCTTCTTGTATTCGGTATTTCCTTTTACCAGGTAGAAGGTGCCTCTGCCCGTCTTCTCTCCGTTCTTTATGCTAAAAGCAATACTGCTTCCCGCCAGATTGTACGAGGATGCATTGGAAATGGTGATTTTGCTGCCGTCGGAGGCCACATCCTTGGAAGCGATATCCCGCTTGGTGTCCTGAACCGTATTGGTCACCGTGATTTCCGGATTGGTTCCGAATCCGGCGCCCTCCAGAATCACCTGATTCTTCTTCGGATCCACCTTGGCCGACCGGACGGCCGGTTTGGCGGAAACGCTGTCGGCGGTGTATTCGTCGAAATCGATTCCGCCGCCGGTGGATACTTCGTTCTTATACTGATTGTTGGTGGTCTGATACAGGATGGATTTCAGCTGCTTCGCATCCGCAGTCGGGTTCATCGCCGCAATCAGGGCCACGGAACCGGTAACCACCGGAGTAGCCATGGAGGTTCCGGAGTACAGAGCGTATTTGCCGAATCGATCCGCATCCGCACCGGCTTTGGAAATTCCCAGGGAGCTGATTTCGATGGTGGCATCCCCCTCTTCTCCCACCTGATAGATGAATCCCAGGCCGAAGTTCTGACCCTTCGCATTTGCGGCGGAGAACAAATCCGTATTTCCTTCGGCTCTCCACACGTCGTTCATGCCGGAATCCGTCTGGTTGATATCCTCGGAGGCCACGTTCAGGGACTGGATGGTTCCCTGATCCGATACGTCCGCCGCAATGTCGCCCGCGATAAAGAATCCGGAGGCACCGCCCCGGGTGATGGTCCGGTATGCGATGTTGCAATAGGTGTTGGATCCATCCGATTCCCCGCTCTTTTCATACGGGAAGTACAGCAGGAACATGTCCCCGTTCTTTGCGCCGGTGATCTTCCACTTCAGCGCGGTTTTGTCGCCGGAGGCGCGGAAATTAGCGTCTTCGGATTCGTCGATGGACAGCTCCGCTTTTCCCTTGCTGCCCTTGCTCAGCTTCTTTCCGGTCACCGCGGCGCCGAACTCCTTCATGCCGTCGATGGATTTGCCGGAAGCGTCCGTACCGGTTACCGGGGTGATGCCGTTTTCTTTTATGGAATCCTTATTGAATTCTCCGTAATACTCCGACAGCTGTTTCACCTTATCGGCGGAGTACAGCCACGGGGTGTAGTTCGAATAGCTCACTGAGGAGAGGATGTTGGTGCCCGGCGCCATCACGTCCACGTTCCGCTTTCCGTAGTTGGAGTAGGATGCCAGGGTGCCGTCCTCGCCGGAGGCCGCCACCGAAACGCCGTAATCGGAGCCGGTGTTGGCCGGAGCACTGGCGGTTACGTCGTTGTCCGACGCCTCGTTTCCGGCGGCGCAGATGGTGAGAATGCCCGCTTTGCCCGCTTCGTCGATGACGGAGTCGTAAATGTCGGAATCCACTTCCCCGCCAAAGGAGCAGTTGATGGCTTTCAGGTTCACGCCCAGCTGCTTGGCCCGGATAGTATAGTAGAAACCTTTGAGGATTCCGCTCAGGGTGCCGCTGCCGTCGCTGTCCAGCACCCGAACGCCCATCAGCCGGATGCCGCTGCTGTCGCCGGATTTGTCGCTGCCGAATACGCCGGCGGTGCCGGTGCCGTTGTTGGCCTGTGCCGCGATGATGCCGGCGCAGTGGGTGCCGTGGCCGTTCTGGTCCATAGGATCGATGCCGTCCGGATCATCGGAAGTATTGCCGCCCAGGAGGATGTCCCAGAAGTCCGCCTCTTCCTCTACAAAATCGTGTCCGTAGGTACCGGTAAGCTTAAAGCCCTTCGGGGCCTTCCACATATGGCTCTTCAGTTCCTCGTGTTCGTAATCGATTCCCGTATCCATTACCGCAACCACCACGTCCTTTGCGGATTTCTCCGGGGTTTTGTCATAGGCATCCCAGCCGGCGGAGGCGTGAATGCCGTCCAGCTGCCATGCGGTGCGGAGGTACTCGTCGTTCCATCCCGTCTGAGATGCCGTGTCCTTCGCCTCAAAAATATAGTTCGGTTCCGCGTTCTCGATTTCCGGGTTCTTCTCCAGTTCCTTTGCCAAAGTCTTGGCGCTGCCGTCCTTCGAGGAAACGATACTGATGACCGTCTCGTCCTCCGAGGATTTCGTCGGGGTCAGGGCAATCGTATCCTGAATCTCATATTTATCCAGGGATTTCTCCAGAATTGCCGCCTGCTGTCCCAACGTGTTCTCCGCCTTCTTCTGCCGATCGCCGGACTTCTCCTTCATGGCGCTACCGAAGGATTCCGCCGTGGCTGCCCGGCGGGCCATCTTCTTCTCCTTGGCCGTCGGCGCATCCGTGGTAACGGCGCCTTCCTTGTACTGCACTACCACCTGATTCGGTACGCATTCCGGATACTTCTTCCCGGAATTGACGGATCCGGTGAGGCGGCTCCCCTTGGCGGAGGCGGCCAGGTTCGGCAGTTCCGATTCCGTCGCCGCTGCGGCTTGGAACGGCATCATGCTAATCGTCATTCCGCAAGCCAGCGCCAGTACCGTCAGCTTTTTCCCTGCGGTCTTCATTCGGTGAGTCTTTTTCTTCATTGCTCTTACCCCTGTCTGTTTCGATAAGTTCTGTAAAAATAAAATTGCGAATCCCACCGTGCAGGTTGACCGAGCGCTCGAATCGGGGGGAGAAGAACACCCGCCTGCATCTTCGGCATCCGCAATTTACAATTATTGTACCATAAGAAAAAGCGGTGAAATCTTAAGATTCCTTAAGATTTCACCGTTTTTTCCGCGCCCTTCCGGCGCACCGCCTTACTCCGTCACCAGGTAGCTGGCCACGTTTCGCTCGCTTCCATGGGAGGTGATAATCGTCCCCCGCGCCTGCCGGGTGAACACCCCGGCAAAAATTCCGTTATAGGAATACAGCCCGTTCATATTGATATAATCCCAAGTTCTTCCATCTCCGAACATGAAATCCACATTTGGAGTGGCGTACTGCTCCGCATATTCCTGGCAGATAAACCCCTTGTTGTAATATGCCTCGCACAGCTTCCGCCATTCCTCCGATGACCGGCCCTTTCCGTCCGCCACGCTGTTGGATCCGTAGGAATCGTTGGGTTTGAGAATGTACTTATCCTTATTCTGAATCACTTTCTCCAAGGCGATGCCTTCGTCCCCGAAGTCGCAGGTGTACGGGACATGCTCCCGCACGAACCGGTTCTCCTCTGCCGTGAGAATTTCCCGGGTTTCTTCCCGATGCAGCATGGTGAAGAAGGTTTTGGCATGGGCCACCTGGGTTCGGAAGGATCCGCACAGGAAAATGTTTCCATCCCGATAGGCATCCAGCAGCGCCGTTACCGAATCGTACTCCTCCATCACATCCGCCGTCACCGCCCGGCGGTAGATTCCGTGAATCTCGTAGCCCTCCGGTGCCAGCAGCCGGCCATCTTCGTAACGGAGCGACCGGATGTCAATGACCTGGGCGTAAATTCCTTTTTGCCGAAATCGTGTGGCGAACTCGTAGAACTCCGGCACGTTCCCCTTATCCAGAAAATCCACGATGGCCACCGTCGGCACCAGCGGCATCTCCGGATGTTTTTTCCGGTAGTGGGTGTACAGCTCCAGGAAGGTCTCCACCCAGCTGTCGAACAGCTCGTAGCTCCGGAGCCGGTACTTCCGGCAGATAGCCTGGTGGGCCGGGTTCCGCAGGTTCAGCTTGTCCAGATGGAAATCCTCGTTCATGGCGCTGGTTCCGTCCGTGTTAATCTCGCAGAACTTAAAGTCCCCGGTATCCTCGTGATAGAAAATGTCGAAGCGGGCCATGGGCAGTTCGTCCGGGTATCCCGGATCCGCCAGAATCAGCTCCTCCAGCTTCTCGGAAAAGCCGAAGCCCTTCCGGTATTCCGGATCCGCCACATAGCGATCGATCACCTTGCAGCAGATTCGGTGAGTCATCTCCACGATTTCCCGAAACCGCCGGTCGTCCTCCCGGGTGTACACCTTCTGTATCGCCAGCGGCTTGTCAATCAGGCGGCCGCGGGAAATCAGCGGGGTGTGCTGCAGCTCCTCTTTCATCACCTCTGCCGCCGCCCGGTTTTCTTCGTAATGCTCCGTAATCTCGCGAATGTAATCCGTATATATCTGTTCCCGTAAATTCATTGCTACCCCTTCATGATGACTTCGTAATCCTCATCCACATATTTGAAACCGTGCTTCCGGCAGACCTCGGCGTACGCCCGGTCCGTCCGAATCATCACCCGGCTCTCACGCCGCCGATGCTCCCGCAGGTAGTCGCCCAATTCCCGAAGGAGGTTCTCCTCCAGATGCCGTTCCCGGAATTCCTCCGCCACCATGACGTCGCACACCAGGTAGTACAGCACCCCGTCTCCGCAGATGCGGCCAAACGCCACCAGCTGCTCCTCTTCAAAGATTCCCACGGTAAAAAGACTGTTTCGTATCGCTTCATGGGCCGACTTCAGCGGGATTCTCGCGCCGCACGTCTGCGCCAGTGCCGCGAAATCCGCCGGAAGCGTTTCGTTATAACGATATTTCATTTTACAACCCTTTCCTTATCCTTCCAACGACCCATTTCTTCCCGCCAGGGTCCAATCCACCGGTGCTTCGCCGTGTTCCTCCAGGAATGCGTTGGCCCGGGAGAAATATTTTCCCCCGAAAAAGCCCCGATAGGCCGACAGCGGACTGGGATGTACCGATGTGATGATGAGATGCTGCTTCCCGGTGATCAGCGGCACTTTGGACTTGGCGTTGCTGCCCCAAAGGATGAACACGATGGGCTTCTCCCGCTCATTCAGCAGTTCGATCACCCGGTCCGTCAGCTGTTCCCAGCCCTTTCCCCGATGGGAGTTGGCCTGGTGCGCCCGCACCGTCAGCGCTGTATTCAGAAGCAGCACCCCGGACTTCGCCCAGGGAACCAGACAGCCGTTTCCCTTCGGCGGAATTTCAAACCCGATATCCTCGTGAAGCTCCTTGAAAATATTCTGGAGGGACGGGGGTTCCGGAACGCCCGGCTGAACGGAGAAGGCCAGTCCGTGAGCCTGTCCCGGTTCATGGTACGGATCCTGTCCCAGGATGACCACCTTCACATCCTGATACGGGGTGTACCGAAAAGCGTTGAAGATATCGTTCATCGGCGGATATACCGTGCCCTGAGAATATTCCTTCTTCAGGAACTGCCGCAGGTTCAGATAGTATCCCTTGCGGAACTCCTCCCGGAGCACGTCGTCCCAATCATTTCCAATATTTACCATTTTGAAAGCACATCCTTTCGTTCATAGAATCGGCATACCAGCAGTGCGATGATGGTTCCGCTGAGGGCTCCGCAAAGCACGTCCAGCGGATAGTGCACGCCCACGTACAGTCTGGACAGGGCGATGAGGAATGCCAGAGTCAGCGCCGGCACGCCGTACTTCCGTGGAAGCTCCCGGAACATCACCACTGCCGTCACAAAAGACGCCGCCGAGTGACCGGAGGGGAAGGACCAATCCGAAGGTTTTCCCACCAGCCGCTGAACTCCGGCGAACATTTCGTAAGGCCGGATTCGGCCCACCAGGTTCTTCAGCATCAGGTTATTTATCACGAAGGAGATGATCAGCGCCGTCGCTGCGATGACCCCCACTCTCCGGGTCCTCTTGAAGCACAGCATCAGCAGAATCAGGGCAATCCAAATCTGCCCGGCATCCCCCAGGTGAGTGATGAATTTCACCAAAGGCGTCAGCCCCTCGTGTATGACAAAATGCTGAATCTCCATCAGCAGATTTCCGTCCCATTGGGTGATTGCGCTGCCCATTCTTCCTCCGTTTCCAAGCCGCCCCGGGCGACCTTCCTCTTCCTTCGAATCTTTTCAACGATAAAAGCCTGCGGCCAGGCCGCAGGCTCTCCGCTCTATTCCATATTATATACGATGAATGGAGTCTTTGTATGAATGTTCTGTATTTTTTACCGGAAAATCAGTTCGTCTCTTGCCGGACCGTTGGAAACCATGGTAACCGGAACGCCGATCAGCTCTTCGATGCGCTCCACATAGTCTCTGCATTCCTTCGGCAGATCTTCGTACTTCGTAATACCGGTGATGTCGCACTTCCAGCCCGGCATGGTCTCGTATACCGGCTTTGCCTTCTCCAGCTGAATGGTGTTCGGGAAGTCGGTGGTGATCTCTCCGTCCACGTCGTAGCCCACGCAGATCTTCAGCTCGTCCAGATATCCCAGTACATCCACAACGGTGAGTGCCACTTCGGTTGCGCCCTGCATCATGCAACCGTACCGTGTTGCCACGGCATCGAAGTTGCCCACTCTTCTCGGACGTCCGGTAGTAGCACCAAACTCTCCGCCGTCACCGCCGCGTCTTCTCAGCTCATCCGCTTCCTCTCCGAACAGCTCGGAGACGAATGCGCCGGCACCGACGGCAGACGAATATGCTTTTACCACGCAGATAATCTGCTGAATTTCATACGGCGGAACGCCCGCACCGATTGCACCGAAGCCTGCCAGTGTGGAGGAAGAGGTTACCATCGGATAAATTCCGTGATCCGTATCCTTCAGCGCGCCCAGCTGACCTTCCAGTAGAATCTTCTTGTCGTCCTTCAGCGCCTGGTGCAGCACAGCGGATGTGTGCGCCACGTACGGTCTCAGGATTTCCGCATTCTCTTTGATTTCCTTGTAAATTTCTTCCGGATCCAACAGCGGCTTGTGGTACAGATGTTCCATCAGCGTGTTCTTAATCCGGCATACGTTCTCGATTCTCGGCATCAGGGTCTCTCTGTCCGCGTACAGCTCACCCACCTGGAATCCGATCTTCGCATATTTATCCGAGTAGCACGGCGCCATTCCGGCCTTGGTGGAACCGAAGGATTTGCCCGCCAATCTCTCCTCTTCGTACGCATCCAAAAGCATGTGATAGGACATTACCACGTGCGCGCGGTCCGAAACAATCAGCTTGCTGTGCTCTACGCCGGCATCTTCCAGCGTCTTCAGCTCCTCTGCCAGAATCTTCGCATTTACCGCTACGCCGTTGCCGATTACGCTGACTGCGTCCTTGCTGAAAATTCCCGATGGCAGAAGGTGCAGTGCGAACTTGCCCCACTCATTCTTGATGGTGTGGCCGGCATTGCTGCCTCCCTGAAAACGAACCACATAATCTGCGTCCTGTGCCAGGCGATCAGTGATCTTCCCCTTACCTTCATCGCCCCAATTTGCTCCTACAACTGCTGTAATCATATTTCCTCCTTTAATGCAGCACTCTGCTCTCATAAAGGCTTTGTGACCTCGTCCAATGAATGACCTTCTGCATCGCCCAATTACCGTTGTAAAAATAGCTTTTTTGAATCGCATGGGCTTCCGGCTCTCCTCCAAAAAAGGCGAATCCCCGAGCCACATACACAGGTCATTGTATAACAATTTCCTGTGCAATGCAAGGCTTTCGGGGATTCTCTTCCCGGTCGCCTCTGCCGGAAGAATCTTATTTTTATGGGCTTATTTCTTGAACAATTCCCCGCCAGGTGGTATATTTATTGAGTCAAGTCTTATTATGCATAGCAAAGAATGGAGTTATGAAAATGAAGGAATATACCCCGGTTAAAGAAGGTAAAGTTCGTGAGCTCTACGATGCAGATGACAGCCTGATTATGGTTGCCACCGACCGCATTTCTGCGTTCGACCATATTCTGCAGAACGATATCGTAGACAAGGGCGTGGTTCTGACCCAGATGTCCAAGTTCTGGTTTGATTTCACCAGCGACGTGGTTCCGAATCACATGATTTCCACAGATGTAAATGATATGCCGGAATTCTTCCGGAACGAGAAGTTCGAAGGCCGCAGCATGATGTGCCGCAAGCTGGAGATGCTCCCGCTGGAGTGCATCGTTCGCGGATACATCACCGGAAGCGGATGGGCAAGCTATCAGGAATGCGGCGAGGTATGCGGAATTAAACTGCCGGAAGGTCTGCAGGAATCCCAGCAGCTGCCGGAGCCGATTTTTACTCCGAGCACCAAGGCGGAAATCGGCGATCACGACGAGAACATTTCTTATGAGAAGAGCATCGAGGTTCTGGAGAGAGATTATCCGGGACACGGCGAAGAGTATGCATCCAAAGTTCGGGATCTCACCATCGCCGTATACAAGAAGTGTGCGGACTACGCACGGGAACACGGCATCATCATCGCCGACACCAAGTTCGAGTTCGGTCTGGACGAGAACGGCGAGATTGTTCTGGCCGACGAAGTGCTGACACCGGACAGCTCCCGTTTCTGGCCGCTGGAAGGCTACGAAGTGGGCAAGTCCCAGCCGTCTTACGACAAGCAGTTCGTTCGTGACTGGCTCAAGGCAAATCCGGACAGCGACTACAAGCTGCCGCAGGATGTCATCGACAAGACCATCGCGAAGTACAAGGAAGCGTACACGCTCCTGACCGGCAAGGAACTGTAAAAACAAATGAATTCTGTTCGGGCGATACCGATTCACCGTTGGTGTCGCCCCGATTTGTCTCAGTAGCTCAGGGGACAGAGCACCGCTCTCCTAAAGCGGGTGTCGGAGGTTCGAATCCTCTCTGGGACACCATAAAAAGGAGCTGCAAGAAAGTTCCTAACAAATTGAGCGACGTTGGCTGCAGCCAACGTCGCTCTTATTTTAGAAGAAAACAATCGTTTTTTTATTTTAATTCCATTCCTCTGCCAACAGGAAATCGCAGATGTTGCGGTGCTTGATTCCGTTTCTGCTCATGTCGAACTCATCCAGAGAGACAACATATTTCGGGTAGTTGTCGCGGATATTGTCATACGCGCCGAACTCACGCCGGACGGTCTCATCGGATGCCAGCAGATAGGCAACCTGAACATATAGTTTTTCTCCACTCTTGTCGCATACAAAGTCGATTTCCTTGTCTCCGGTTCTACCGACTGTCACTTTGTAGTCCCGGCGCAGCAGCTCCAGATACACGATGTTCTCCAAAATGAGGTTGATATCACGCATATTGCCGCCGAAAACAGCCTCCCGGATGCCGTGGTCGGCAATGTAATACTTCTCATTGGAGGCAAGGATCTGCTTCCCCTGCAAGTCCTCGCGTTTGACCTGATAGAACAAATATGCGTCGCAGCAGTATTTAATGTAGTTCAGGATGGTCTCCGGTGCAACGGTTCGCTTCTCGTTTTTGAAGAACTTCGCCAGAGAGGTTGCGGAAAAGGTCGTACCCACATTCGCAATCACATAAGCGATGATGCGTTCCAGCAAGTCTACGTCACGAATCTTGTTCCGCTTCACAATGTCCTTGAGCTGGACAGAGTTGAACAGGTCATGAAGATAGAGTTTGGAAGGAGCATCCTCGTAGCGGATGTTCGCAAGGTATGGCATACCTCCGGATAATAGATACTTCTGAAAGCATTTCTGAATCGGCTCATCCGGTGCGATGGGACGGTACAGTTCCAGAAATTCTGCGAAGGAGAATGGGTAAATAACGAACTCCACAAAGCGTCCGCCGAGATAGGTGGAAAGCTCACCGGACAAAAGTTTTGCGTTTGAACCGGTGATATAGATGTCGCAGTCAAGGGATACACGGAGGGAATTGACACACTTCTCCCAGTCTTTTACCTCCTGGATCTCATCAAAAAACAGATAGACCTTGCCATTGATCTCTGCGGCTCTCTTGGTAATCTCATCATGCAGTGACTTTGCGGTTTGCAGATGAGAGAAGTTCAAATCCTCAAAGTTGATAGAGATGAACTGAGCAGAGCTGATACCGGACTCCACAAGCTCCTGTTTTATAAGCTCCAGCATGACCGATTTACCGCACCGGCGGATACCGGTCATGACCTTTATCAGCTCCGTTCCGATAAACGGACGGATGCGTTTCATATACATTTCACGTTTAATCATAATCATAAGCCTCCTTGCCTGTGGTTGAACATAGCGTAACACATTTACGGCTGAAACTCAATTGCATATTGCAAAAACCATAAGATACAACTGATAAAATCTAGGATTTCTATAAAACTGAAAATTACGAATGAAATTTTACGAAGGAGCTTGCACGCGGAATTTGTTTTTACAGGGCTCCGTGAAGAAGTGTGAGAACCTGCTTCAGCTCTTCCACACCCATCTGACCCGGAGCGGATGCTTTTGCGGCTGCACCGAATGTGAGGGTGGATCCGAACACCTCGCCGCACAGACGGCTAATGACGCCGGTGCCAGCCATCGACATGGTGATGATCGGACGGTCCGCATGAATCGATGCCATCTCTTCCGTGGCTGCCAGGAGGGTCAGCACGTCCTTCTTGTTCTGCGGCATTACCGCAATTTTCGGAATGTCTGCGCCCAGATCCTGCATCTTGCAGAGACGGCGGACAATCTCGTCCTTATCCGGCGTCTTGAAGAAGTCATGGTTGGACGCCACAACCTTCACGCCGGCAGCATGTGCCCCCTGGATGATTTTCCGGACGATGTCATCGCCGGTGAAGGCTTCCACGTCAATCATATCTACGTAACCGGTCCGGGCCGCTTTGATGTTGATATCCGCATACACTTCATTCTCGATAGCCTTCTCGCCGCCTTCCTTGGAAGTCCGGAAGGTCATCAGAATCGGCATATCGCCCAGCACCTTGCGAAGATCCTTCATCACGTCCTCCAGTGCCGCGAAGTCGAACACATTCTCGAACCAGTCGATCCGCCATTCCACCACGTCTGCCGGAAGCCGGGTGATGGCTTTCGCCTCCTCCAAGATGGCTTCTTTGGTGACACCCACGATTGGCACGCAGATCTTCGGCATGCCCTCACCGATTACCGTATTTCTAACCTTAACAGTATTCATCTCTCTTATCCTTTCCATTCCGCCTGATTATGCGGATTTATGAAATCCCCCTTGGACTAATTATACCTCAGTCCGATTCTTAAGCCACCCCCTTGCACCGTCTTTTTCCTTTGTGTTACAATCCCTTCATACACGGAGGTATATCATGGCACATTTAAATGAAAATACAATTGCATATATGAACAAGCGGGGCTTTCGCCACGTTCTCCTTTCGGTGGAAACCATCACCAGCTGATGTGCGCCTCCACGATTGGAGATATCGGTAAGGTTTACCGATGATGAGAAGGAGTCCCTGCTGGCACAGGGATACACCTGGGAACCCAGTGAGCTGGGAAATGTATATTATCCGGCGGAGGGAGTCATCATCGACGGGGAGATTACGGTGCGGTACGAAGAGCATCCCTGGCTCACTTGTTTTGAGGTGGATGGACTGCTCCCCGCCAAAGACGACGAGGAAGTCGGACACTGAAGACTTCCGCGAAATTGTTTTTATGGAAAGGAATTATCGTTATGAGCACAGAAAACGCAAGAATCGGTATCATCGGACTGGGCAGCATGTCCTCTGCCATCGTGAAGGGTTTTATTTCCTATGGCGGAATCGATCCGACCCGGATTACCGCCAGCGCGCGGAACCGGGCGCGGCTGGAGATCAACTGCGCGGCGTTGGGCATCCACCCGGGGACTACCGCTGAGGTGGTGAAGAATTCCGACATCGTGATCGTGGGCGTCATTCCGACGCAGGTGGAGAACGTTCTCCGGGAAGTGCGGGATCTGCTCCCGGGCAAAATCATCGTTTCCATCGCCTACGGGGTTTCCCATCATCGCTATATGGAACTTCTTCCGGAGGGCTGTCACGTAATCTGCGTGGTGCCGAACACACCGATTGAGGTAGGCAAGGGCGTCCTGGTATGTTCCAACGATCATTCTCTGACGGAAGAACAGCTGGAGATTTTCAGCGCACTGTTCGGCAGTATTGCCCTGATTGAACTGCTGCCGCCGGAGCTGCTGGACCTGGGCGGCATCGTGGCGGGAAGCACGCCGGCCTTTATGGACATCGTCATCGAGTCTTTGGCCGATGCAGCGGTTCTCCACGGAATGCCTCGGGCCACCGCATACCGTCTGGTAGAAAAGATGATGGAGGGTTCTGCGGCCTATGCCATGGAGACCGGCTCCCATCCGGCCGCACTGAAGGACGGCGTCTGCTCCCCAGGCGGTGCCACCATCAAGGGCGTGGCCACGCTGGAGACAAACGGCCTTCGCGGCACGCTGATTCAAGCGATTGTGGATATTATGAAATGAGCAAAATCCCCACCCATCGGAGTATCCGTCAAGGTGGGGATTTTCGCTATCTACATCATTTTACTAAAGCTCGCTTATTTCTCTGCCGCTTCAAAATTTCGGTGCAGCAGTTCGTGGGTCTTTCCCTTCAGCAGGCCGTCGTACAGCGACTGAACCAACGGGTTCTCATTGGACTTCTTGATCTGCGTGTTGATGTCCGTGTTGTAGATGCCCTTGCTTCTCGCAATTCGGCTTTCCGGATCCACCGGTACCGGCTGTCCGCCGCCCATGATGCATCCTCGTCGGCAGGCCATGACTTCCACGAAATCGTACTGCACTTCGCCGCTCTGAATTCTCTTCATCAGGCTGTTCGCATTGCCCAGACCGTTTACAACCGCGGCACGGATGGTGCGTCCGTTGTAATCGAACGCCACTTCTTTGAGTCCGTCTTCGCCGCGAACGCCGCTGAATTTAATCTTCTCCATATCCGCACGGTTGTGGCCTTCCCGGAGGCGTCTCAGAACCGCTTCCGTCACACCGCCGGTAACACCGAAGATGACGCCGGCTCCGGATCCGATGCCGAACGGCATATCCGTTGCCTCAATCTCCAAATCTTCGAAACGGATTCCGGCTTTTCGAATCATGCCGATCAGTTCCGTTGTGGTCAGAACATAATCGATATCCTGTTTTCCGTTGGTGGTGGACTCCGGTCTCAGAATTTCTTCTTTTTTAGCGGTACACGGCATGATGGAAACCGAAACGATTCTCTTGCCGCCGCTCTTCTCCGGATCCTTATAGTATTCCCGCACTACCGCGCCGAACATCTGCTGCGGCGAGCGGCAAGTGGACAGATTCTTTGCCAGGTCCGGATAACGTTCCTCGCAGAATTTCACCCATGCCGGACAGCAGGAGGTGAACAGCGGAAGGTTCTCGCCGGCTTCCAGACGGTTCAACAGCTCTTCGGATTCCTCGATGACCGTCAGGTCTGCACCGTAGGAGGTATCATATACTTCATCGAAGCCCAGCCGGTGCAGCACGTTTACCAGTTTGCCCATCACGTTTTCACCCTTTGGCAGACCGAACCGATCTCCTACCGCAACGCGTACTGCCGGAGCAATCTGCGCCACGACCTTCGTGTTTTTATCCGCCAGAAGATCCCAAACGGTGTCCGTATTCGTGTGAATACTGATGGCGCCGGTGGGACATACCACGCGGCACTGTCCGCAGTTGACGCAGTCTGTCTCAGCAATTTTCTTGTTAAAAGCAGGTGTTACCAGCGCCCGGGTGCCCCGATACGCAAAGTCGATGGCGTTCACTGACTGCACGTTGTCGCACATGCGGACGCAGTCTCCGCAGAGAATGCACTTATTCGGATCCCGCACGATGGACGGAGAACTGAAATCCAACGGATGCTGCTCTTTGGTATTTTCAAATCGAATGGTCTCCACGCCCATGCGGTGCGCCAGTGCCTGCAGCTGACACTCGCCGCTCTTGATGCAGGTGGTACAGTCTCTGCAATGCGCTGCCAGCAAAAGCTCCAGGATGAGCTTCCGATACTTCATCAGGCGCGGCGTATTGGTGTAGACGATCATTCCGTCTCTCGGCGGCTCGGAGCAGGAGGCGAAGGTCTTTCCTCGCTCATTTTCCACCGTGCACAGACGACAGGCGCCGTACACGGACAGCTCCGAATGATAGCAAAGTGTTGGTATATCGATGCCTGCCTTGCGAATGACGGCGAGCACATTCGGCTCATCGGTAAATTCTACCGTTCTCCCATCAATTGTCATATATCCCATAATCGTCCCTCCTACTTTTCGATATGAATGGCCTTGAACGGACATTGTTCCATACAAGCACCGCACTTGATACATTTTTCCTGATTGATGTGATACGGCGATTTCAGCTCGCCTTCAATTGCGCCTGCCGGACAGTTCCGTGCGCACTTCGAGCATCCCTTGCATTTCTCCGGATCAATTCGGAATCTCCGCAAGTTGGAGCAGATTCCCGTTCTGCATTTTTTCTCGTTGATGTGTTCCAGATACTCGTCTTCAAATGCATTCATGGTACTGATGACCGGCTTCGGTGCGCTCTTGCCCAGTCCGCAAAGGGCGGTGCATTCAATCATGTCCGCCAGCTCCCGGAGTTCGTCCATATCCGACGGCTTTCCTTTTCCCGCAACAATTCGTTCCAGGATTTCCAGCATTCGCTTCGTTCCTTCTCGGCACGGCACGCACTTTCCGCAGCTCTCTCTTTGAGTGAAGCTCATGAAGAATCGTGCAACCTCTACCATGCAGGTGTCCTCGTCCATGATAACAAGGCCGCCGGATCCGATCATGGCACCGATCTTTGCCAGGGAATCGAAATCCATTTTGCTGTCCAGCTGATCCTTTGTCAGACAGCCGCCGGACGGTCCGCCAATCTGTACGGCCTTGAATTCTTTATCGTTCTGCAATCCGCCGCCAATGTCGTAAATGACTTCCCGCAGCGTAATTCCCATCGGAACTTCGATGAGGCCCGTGTTTCTTACGTTGCCGGTCAGGGCAAACGCCTTGGTGCCTGGGCTGTCCGGCGTACCGATTCCCCTGTACCAATCCGCACCGTTCAGTAAAATCATCGGTACATTGGCGTAGGTTTCCACGTTGTTCAGGACCGTCGGTTTTGCCCAAAGTCCCTGTGCAACGGTACGCGGCGGCTTGACCCTCGGCATGCCTCTCCGACCTTCAATGGATGCGGTCAGAGCACTTCCTTCGCCGCATACGAAAGCACCGGCGCCTCGATTGATGTGGAGGTGGAAGCTGAAATCCGTTCCCAGAATATTGTCGCCCAGCAGCCCAATCGCCTCTGCCTGTTGAATGGCGGTCTTCAGTCTTTCGATGGCCAGCGGATATTCTGCACGCACGTAGATATATCCTTCCTGTGCCTGAACCGCGTATGCCGCAATCATCATGCCTTCGATCATGCGGTGCGGGTCGCCTTCCATGATGCTTCGATCCATAAATGCACCCGGATCGCCTTCATCACCGTTACATACCACGTAGCGAATCTTTTCTTCCTGGGATGCCACCTGCTTCCATTTCTTTCCGGTCTGGAAGCCTGCACCGCCGCGGCCCCGCAACTTGGAATCGTAAATGCACTGAATGACCGCTTCCGGCGTCATTTCAAAAATAGCTTTTTCGATTCCTTTGTATCCGCCCACGGCCAAAGCGCCTTCGATATGCTCCGCATCGATGTGTCCGCAATGCTTCAGCACCAGTCTCGTCTGCTTTGCATAGAACGGAATCTCTTCCTGGGACGGATAGGTTACGCCGTCCATCTTGTACATCAGGCGCTCAATCGGTCTTCCTCCCAGAACGGTCTCCCGGTAGATTTCTTCACAGTCTTCCAGCTTTACTTTGATGTATAAATAATTGTACGGCTCGATTCGTACCAACGGGCCCATTTCGCAGAAACCGTGGCAACCGCTCTTCATCACCGTTGTATGCACGTACTCGGTACCGGCATGGGCAATCTCTTCCCCGATTTTTACTTCGACACCGGCATTTTCTTTGGTCAGCTCCTTGAGCTTTTCGTAGATTTTATCGGATCCGCTGGCCAGGCATCCGGTTCCGCCGCACACCAGCACCCTGCAGTCGGCGCTTTGCTTCTTCTGACATTCCGCCCGATACTCTTTCAGTTCCGTTCTGTTTTCAAGCTTCATCCTATTCACCTCTCAGTTCTTCCAGCAGATCCATTGCTTTCTCCGGCGACATCTTCGGGTGCACTTCATCGTTCACGGTAATCGCCGGCGCCAGTCCGCAGGCGCCCAGGCAGGAAACCGTTTCTACGGTGAAAAGCATATCGTCCGAGGTATGTTTATGCTCGTTCAGTCCCAATTCTTTGTTCAGCGCATTCAGAATCGGAATGGACTTCCGCACGTGACAGGCCGTCCCGTCACAGACCTTGATTACGTATTTTCCTTTTGGCTCAAAGGAAAAATTCTCGTAGAAGCTGGCCACACTGAATGCCTTGGCTTCGGTAATTCCAATCTCCTTCGCCACATACGTCAGCAGCTCCGGCGGAAGATACCGATATTCTTCCTGAATATCCTGAATAATCGGAATCAGTGAACGTTCTTCTCTTGTATGGTTGGCGATGATTTCATCTGTCTTCTCATAATATTGTGCGTCTAGCATACCCTTTCCTCCTTTGTTGGTTTGCACAGTTTTCCATGTTCGGGTGCACGTTATTTTTATGACATTATACCATGTAGCTTTACCTTTTATTATATTTTATGAATATATTTAAAGTATCTAATTAAATACAGCATAATATTCTGTACAAAACAGTATATAAAACCGACGGCGCGGAGGCCGGGCTCGTGGAGGGCGCGCCGAGGAAAAGGCTCCGGTGTTGGCGTGGCGTGGCGAAAGACAAAGGCTTTGCAGTGAGGCCAACGCCAACATGGACAGCCGCGCGCCGAGGAAAAGGCGCCGGTGTTGGCGTGGCGAAAAAAGTGGATAATCTATTTTCTCTAAAAATGAGAATTCTCTCCGAAAACGTGATATTATATATGAACCATATGCCCCATTGGCACATGGTTCTGCAAATGCATCGGTAACGATGGGAAATTAATCAAAGGAGGTAAAGCAAATGAAATTCTTAGTATGTGAACACTGCGGCAATTTGATTGGCATGATCCGCGATAGCGGTGTTCCGATGGTATGCTGCGGACAGAAGATGACGGAACTGATTCCGGGAACTTCGGACGGCGCAGCGGAAAAGCACGTGCCTTCCTATGTGGTTGATGGAAACAAGGTGAAGGTAACTGTCGGTTCAGTGGAACATCCAATGGTAGAAAATCACTATATCGAATGGATTGCCGTGGAAACGGAGAAAGGGGCTCAGCGGAAAACCCTTCAGCCGGGCGACAAGCCGACGCTGGAATTCGCGCTGACGGAGGACGATTCCGTCGTTGCGGTATACGCGTACTGCAACTTGCACGGACTTTGGAAAGCATAATGCAAAGTGAATTAAGAGAGCCCCGAGCGATTTGCCCGGGGCTCTTTTCATCGCTATTCACTCTGCACTCCGATCTACACTTCCTCCAGCCGGTACAGGTCCGTTCTCCTGGCGCTCAGGAACGGCAGGTTTTCTCGGGTGCGGTCGATCTCATCCAGATCCAGCTCGGCGATGGCCACGCCTTCCTTCTCGTCCAACTGCACCACCACGTGTCCCCACGGATCCGTGATGATGGAATGGCCCCAGGAGGTGTACCCCGCCTCCGGATCCCGGGCCGGCGCCGCCCCGATTATGTACACCTGGTTCTCCACCGCCCGCTGACGGAAGGCCAGCTCCCAGTGGGCCGGTCCGGTAGTCATGTTAAAGGCCCCCGGAT
Organism: Mogibacterium sp.; assembly: GCA_016775335.1. Classification (GTDB taxonomy): domain Bacteria; phylum Bacillota; class Clostridia; order Peptostreptococcales; family Anaerovoracaceae; genus Mogibacterium_A. The sequence continues at coordinate 76,898 of JAEUGJ010000010.1, read as the reverse complement.
TCATGAGGATTCGCGCCCCGTTGAGGGTTGGGATTCGCGCACTTTCCGGGAAACGGATGTCGAAACAGATATTCACGCCCATTTTTCCAAATTCCGTATCGAATACTTGGAAGGCATCCCCCGCCGTCAGGGTGTCGGACTCCTTGAACACCTGCCCTCCTTTTACGAAAATATCAAAGAGATGCACCTTCCGATATTTTCCGATGCGCGTTCCCTCCCGGTCAAACGTATAGGCGGTGTTGTACACGTGTCCGGCATCGTCCACCTCCGGAATCGACCCCGCCTGGAAATACACGTGGTGCTTCTTGGCCAGTTCCGCGAGGGCCCGGACGAACTCGCTGTCCTCTCTCTCCGCATAGATGGGGAAGTTCTCCGTCTGATACGGACAGTTCCACATTTCCGGAAGGGTCACCAGGTCACAAGCGGCCACATCCTCCCGCGCCATCAGCGCTTTCACCTGCTCCAGATTCTCGTTCTTGTCCGCAAACACTTTGGTCTGCAGCACCGCAACCTTCATCTTCATGACAACCTCCTTTTACGAAACTAAAAATAACTGATCAATGCCGTGCCCGCAACCATGACCGCCAGTCCGATGATTTTGCGCGGGGTCACCGGCTTCTTCGGAATCCCCAGGAATCCGGTGGCATCGATCACCACGCCGGCGAGTGTCTGCCCCAAAATATTGAGGATGGTCGCCAGTCCCGTGCCCATGAGCAGCTGCAGGATGACGTTTCCGCCCACAATGGTAAAAGAACACAGTCCGCCGGTCCACATCCACCAATGTCCCTTGATTTTCGGGAGGCTCGGATCGATGATGCTGCCCGGACCCTTGGTCAGCCGGAGGACGAGAATCACCGCCAGTGCCCCCAGCAATCCCATAATCATGGAGATGATGGTGGCTCGGAAGCTGAGTCCCGCCACGATGCCCAATCGTCCGTTCACCGCAATCTGCACGGAACAGGCCACGCCCGCGATGAAGTCCAGGAATCGGTAGAAGTTCACGCCCTTGGCTTTCTCCGGTGCGTCCGATTTGATGTTTCCGGAAACCGCTACCACGCTGGCAAAAACAAGGACCGCCCCCACCGCTCTCAGGAGGGTCATAGGGATTACCGCAGATTCAAACACACCGAAATGGTCGATGTACAGTCCGGATACAATTTGTCCCAGCACCAGGAAAACCACAGTCTCTACGCTTCCCAGCTTCGGCAGGCACAAAATGCTGAAGATGACGATGATATCTCCGCAGATCCCGCCCGTCCAAATCCACCAAGGTTCCTTGGCAATTGTCCCCAGGGGAATGTACAGATTGCCCTGAAGCACCAACAGAACGCAGCCGGTGAGAATCATCGCCAGTATGAATGTCGTACAACTCGGCAGAAGCGGCGACCGCAGACGCTGGCTGAGCTTCGTGTTCAGACTCGTCATGATGGGCTGGGCGCAGCCTACCACAATACCTAGAATAAAACCAATCATTACCTATAATGTCCTCTCTTTTTGTTTCTTCCTTTGAAGTCTACCAAGGGGTTTTTCACTTTGCAAGGATATTTTTCATCGGTTATCAAACCATCACATTTTCTCATTTGTTTCCCCGTTTATGTTTAAATTCCAATGGTTCTATGATATTATTTTAAAGGTTATGGTTTTTGAAATGAGCCCTGTTTTTCAAGCGGTTGGGGCTTTCAAAAAGACAGATATACACAGCGAGGAGTGGAAAAGTGAATTATATCGAAGCCAGGGAATACCTGGATAACGTGTCCGCGTCCGGGATTATCCTGGGCCTGGACTCCATACGAGTGCTTATGGAGGAGCTGGATAACCCGCAGGACGATCTTCGAATTGTCCACATTGCGGGCACCAACGGAAAGGGGTCCATCCTTTCCTACACTAAAAACATACTCATGGATGCCGGATACCGAGTGGGCTGCTACTGCTCCCCTTCCGTCTTCGGCTATCTGGAACGCTTTCAAATTGACGGCGAATGGATGGCAGAGTCGGAATTTCCGGAACTGGTACAGAAAGTAAAGGATGCGGCGGACCGAATGACGGCCAAAGGCCTGAACCATCCCACGGTTTTCGAACTGGAGACTGCCATCGCCTTTGAATATTTCAAGGAGCGAAGCTGCGACTACGTGATGCTGGAAACCGGCATGGGCGGGGACCTGGATTCCACCAATGTCATTAAGAGTCCGCTGGTATGCGCCTTTGCGTCCATCAGCATGGATCACATCGGCATCCTGGGAAGCACCCTTCGGGAGATCGCCACCTGCAAGAGCGGCATCATCAAGCCGGGGGCTGCTGTGGTGACCGGGCCTCAGGATCCGGAGGCCATGGATGTTCTGGAAGAGGCGGTCAAAAACATGGGCTGCCGTATCACCCATACCGCGGAATGCATCCGAGAAGAAAATTCGCCGGAGGGGCAGACCTTCCTATATAAAGGAAGAGAATATTTCATCACATTACTGGGACGTCATCAGCTCCGAAATGCGGCGGTGGCCATTGAGGTTGCCTCTGCCCTTCAGCAAACCGGCGCGGCAATCACGGAGGAGAACATTCGAAACGGCCTTGCGGCCACCCGCTGGCCGGGCCGGCTGGAAATCATCCGAAAGGACTCCAAAATCTGGATTCTGGACGGCGCCCACAACGAAGCGGCGGCGGAATGCCTGGCGGAAACGCTCCGGGAATGCTGGCCGGGCACGAAATTCACCGCCGTTACCGGTGTTTTTAGGGACAAGGAATATTCGAAAATCGCCGCAATTCTCAGCAGCGTGCTGAACCATGCGATCTGCATCGACCTGCCGGACGGCGGACGCAGCCTTCCGAAGGAGGAACTGGCCGCAGTGTACGAGAAGGTGGGTGTGAAATCGGACGTATCGGATTCTATTGAGACCGCCATAAAAGAAGCGACAAGCGACGCGGTACTGGTGACCGGCTCGCTCTCCCTGCTTGGATCGGCTAAGGATGGGATTGAGAAATTTTATTTTTAGGAAATTATTGCGAAAACTGTGAATGAAGAGAGGAGCACGGAAGTGGATACAGAAAAAATTAAAAAAGCAGTTGTTATGCTACTCGAAGGAATCGGGGAGGACCCTTCTCGGGAGGGGCTGGTGGAGACGCCGGATCGAATTGCGAAGATGTACGAGGAGATTTGCGGCGGAATGACGGTGGATGCCAAGGAGCATCTGTCGAAGGTTTTCACAGTTGACAGCGACGAGATGGTGGTGGAAAGGGATATTCATTTCTATTCCATGTGCGAGCATCATATGCTGCCGTTCTTCGGGAAGGTGCACATCGCCTACATTCCGAAGGGCGAGGTTGTGGGGCTGTCCAAGCTGGCCCGAACCGTGGAGGTATATGCCAGAAGGCTGCAGCTGCAGGAACGCATGACGGCGCAGATTGCGGATGCGATTATGGATTGCCTGGAGCCGGCGGGCGTGATGGTAGTGTGCGAGGCGGAGCACCTGTGCATGACCATGCGGGGCGTGAAAAAGCCGGGCACGAAGACGGTGAACGTGGTGACCCGCGGCGTGTTCTCCGGGAACGACAGCCTGCAAAATAGTTTTTTCAACCTGCTGAGCATCCGTTAGGACGAAGCTATGGGCGACAGATATAATCGAATTATACGGAACGAAGAATTTAATCGGCTGCTGGACGAGATCGAGGCGCTGGAGGCGGACCGCATTTACTGCCGGCACGGGCTGGAACACCTGCTGGACGTGGCGCGGATTTCCTACATTCAGGTGCTGGAAGACGGATTGGATTACGACAAAAGCATCCTCTATGCCGCCGCACTCCTCCACGATATCGGACGGGTCGCCGAGTACCGAGGGGTCGGTTCCCACGATGAAGCCGGTGCGATAATAGCGGAAAGAATTCTTCGGGACTGCGGATATTCGGAACCGGAAATCAGATTGATTCAGGAGGCCATTCGAGGTCACGGGGAAGAAGGAGGCTCGGGGCTGGGCGCCCTACTCCACCGTTCGGACAAGGCTTCCCGAATGTGTTTTCGCTGCAAGGCTGCAGATACGTGCAAATGGAAAGTTAAGAACGAAGGGATAGAAAAATGATTATCGGAAACAAAGAATTTGATCTTAAGAATAGAACTTATGTAATGGGAATCCTCAACGTGACACCGGATTCCTTCTCCGACGGCGGCTGTTGGAACAACCTGGACCGCGCCCTCGCCCATGCGGAGAAAATGAAAGAAGAAGGTGCGGCTATCATCGACGTGGGCGGCGAATCCACCCGTCCGGGATACACTCAGATCAGCGATGAAGAGGAAATTCAACGAGTGGTTCCGGTGATCGAAGCACTGAAAAAGGAAATTGACCTTCCGATTTCCATCGATACCTACAAAAGCACCGTGGCAGATGCGGCTCTTTCCGCCGGTGCCGATCTGGTAAACGATATCTGGGGGTTCCTGTACGACGAGAAGATTGCTGCGGTGACCGCAAAATACGATGCGGCGTGCTGCCTCTCCCACAACCGCGAGGTTCCGGTATATGAGAATCTGGTGACGGATGTGATCGGCGACCTGACCAAGAGCGCCCGGATTGCGCTGCAGGCCGGCGTACGGAAGGATGCCATCATCCTGGATCCGGGCGTGGGTTTTGCCAAGAGCTATGAGGAGAACCTCACCATCCTGAAGCATCTGGATGAGTTCACCCGGCTGGAGTATCCGATTCTGCTGGGCACCTCCAGAAAATCCGTCATCGGCCTGACGCTAGATCTGCCGAAGGATCAGCGGGAGGAAGGAACGCTGGTGACCACGGTTCTCGCCGCGCAGACCCACTGCGGTTTCGTTCGGGTACACGATGTGGAAAAGAATGTAAGAGCCATCAAGATGATGGAAGCGATTAACGGGGTAAAATAAAATGCACAGAAAAGATACTATTCGAATCGAAGGGCTGGAGATTTTCGCCAATCACGGGGTGCTCCCGGAGGAGAACGTTCTGGGACAGAAGTTCCTCGTATCCTGCGAGATGGAGGTGGACATCCGGCCGGCCGGTCTTTCCGACCGCATCGAGGATTCCGTCAACTACGCGGAAGTCTCCCAGCGGATTAAGCAGGTCATGACCGAGAATACTTTTAACCTGATTGAAGCCTGCGCCGAGCACGTTGCCAAAGCCGTGCTGGAGATGGATGAACGCATCCGCGGCGTGTGGATTGAAATCAGTAAACCCTGGGCGCCGGTGGGCCTGCCTCTCCGCACCGTTGCGGTGAGCTGCGAACGCAGACGCCACGAGGTGTTCGTCGCACTGGGTTCCAACCTGGGCGACTCCCGGGCGCTGATTGAAGATGCGGTGGCCAAAATGGATGCCACGGCCGGCATTCAGGTGGAAGCGGTTTCTACCTTGATCGAGACGGAACCGTACGGCGTAACGGACCAGCCGTCCTTCCTGAACGGCGCCGCTCGAATCACCACCCTGCTCACCCCACACGAACTTCTGGATGAGCTTCACCGCATCGAGGCGGAAGCCGGACGGGAGCGAATCATTCATTGGGGCCCGAGAACTCTGGATCTGGACATCATCTTCTACGATGACCTGGTGATGTCCGACGACGATCTGTGTATCCCCCACGTGGACATGCACAACCGCTCTTTCGTCATCGAACCCATGAAGGAACTGGCTCCGTACAAGATGCATCCGGTGCTGAAGAAGCGAATGGTGGAACTGTAATCTGAATTAAGGGTACTTCAGTTTTTTCTGTTCCTGAATCTCCATCAAAATAAAAATATCTCCATCATTTTACTTGAAATGATGGAGATATTAATAGGTATGATTGACATAAACATGCCCTTTGAAAAGGCGTGAATCGCCTTCATTATTCTAGGTGCATGAGATTTCATACTCCTAGAATAGCGCCATTATACTTGAACTACATATTTTCTATAACGTCATTCATTTGACTAATTAGATACTCATCAAAATCGTCAAAATCTTCTTTTATATACCCGCTGAAATCCCAGGATACAATTTTTCCGGTATCACAATCAATGCATGTCAACCATTCATCTACATTTTCAATAACAACCAGATTTTCCGGTAAATCATCTTCTCGATAGTCCAATGTAGCATCAACAAAAATCATACGACCGGTTAAACCAAATCCCATCACTTCCAGACCGCCAATACCACCATGACCATACATTTTTAAAAAAGTGATATACTGTTCGGGAAGTTTAATATTTAGAATTGCCTCGGCGTTTGCAATCATTTCGTCAGTAACCTCCGCATGTGTAAAATCTCCCGGTTTTTCATATTTATGAATTGTCTCAATAATTAATTCATTCATTACTTTCCTTATGACTCCGTTTAATCGCACTGACTTTTATTAAAAACTGCTTTCACCTGAATCCGCTCCATAGTTTCCCCCAAGTTTCCATGGCCGTAGCCCATATGGTGATTCGGCTTATTCTTGCCGTGGTAATCCGAACCGCCGGTGCGAATCAGACGGTACTTTTCGGACAGCGCTTCCAGGTACCGAGTATCCGCCGGTCGGTTTTCCGTGTAGTAAGTCTCTACCCCTTGCAGACCATCTTCCGTGAACCGGCGAATCATTGTCTCCAGTTCCGGATGGCTCAGGAAGCGATACCGCACCGGGTGGGCTAATACCGGAATACCGCCGGCGTTTCGAATCAGCTGTATGCACTCCTTCGCCGGCGCCTTCTCCCGGTTAACGTAGCAGGGCTCTCCCGGATTCAGGAATCGGTCAAAAGCATCCCGAATGGATGCGGCATAACGGTGCCGAACCAGCCACCGAGCAATGTGGGGCCTGCCCACCGCTTCGTTTTCCCGCGTGCTCAGCTCCTCTTCCGGAATCGAAATTCCCATATCTCGAAATTTCCCCAGAATCCGCCAGTTCCTGCGCTGCCGTTCGCCTCGGTAATATTCCAGTCCGGACTGCAGTTCATCATTCTCCGAATCCACATTGTAACCTAGGATGTGAATTTCATGTCCTTGGTAATCCGAGGAAATCTCTACACCGGGAATGATTCGTACGTTTTCGAATTCCCGTGCCGCTTTCTCCAATGCCGGAATTCCCGCCAGCGTGTCGTGGTCCGTCAGAGCCATAATGTATTCCTGCGGTTCTTCTGAAATCCACCCCTCCGACAGACCTAGGGTCACTTCCGCCCGGGCAATTTCAATCAGCTTTTCCGGCGGCGTCGTTCCGTCGGACGCCGTGGAATGCATGTGCAAATCCACAAATCTTCTATTTACTCCCATCTTGCATCCCCCATTTTATGCAATGAAAACGATATATCTATGCAAAAGCACGCAGCGCCGCGTCGGACAACTGCGGGTTTGCGTGCTCTTTTTTTATTAGTTCCACTGATGCTCTTCCAAAGCCAGCTGAATCAATTCCTCCAGCAGCTGCGGTGCCGGTTTGCCCATGGCTGCCCAGAGCTGCGGATACATGCTGATGTTGGTGAAGCCCGGAAGGGTGTTGATCTCGTTGAACACGATTCTTCCGTCGTTGCTGTAGAAGAAATCGCAGCGGGACAGGCCTCTGCAGTCCAGTGCTTTGAAAATCTCCACCGCGTAGTTCCGAACCTGATTCAGGGTTTCCTCCGGAAGATCGTCGATGACCCGTGTCCGGGATTCCGGATTGTTGTACTTCGCATCGTAATCGTAGAATTCGTCGGCGGACAGAATCTCTCCCACGCAGGAAGCCTTCGGCTCCTCGTTGCCCAGAAGTGCCACCTCGATTTCCCGGCCGGCAATCATCTCTTCCACCAGAACCTTGTCGTCATACAGGAACGCATCCTCAATGGCCGGGCGAAGGTCTTCCGCCTTCTTCACCTTGTGGGCACCCACAGAGGATCCGGCAGAAGAAGGTTTTACGAAAAGCGGGAAGTTTCCGTCGTCCACTGCCAGAGCGCGGGCAATCTGTTCCTCCGGATTCTTGTCGTATTCATATTTCTTCAGTACACAATACTTGGCCATATCCACACCGGTCACCGCGGCTAGCTTCTTGGTCACGGATTTGTCCATGGCATTGGCCGATGCACGAACGCCCGGTCCGCAGTACGGAATCTCCGCCAGCTCGAACAGGCCCTGAATATCTCCGTCCTCTCCGTGGTCGCCGTGGAGCACCGGAATGATGCAGTCGATTCGGTGAAGCTCAGCGTGGTCGGCTTCGTCAAAAATCAGGAAACCGTGAGCTACCGGGTCCGCCGGAATGACCGCCTGACGGTTATCCGTTCTTTTTTCCCAATCCCCATTGGCGATTTCTTCATGGGAAGCCTTGGTCGCGTACCAGCGTCCCGCCTTGGTAATTCCGACCACCAGTACATCGTGGCCGCTCTCCTCCAAAGCCGTCAGCACATTGACCGCCGAGTTTCTGGACACCTCATGCTCATCAGATTTTCCCCCAAAAATAACTGCTAGATTCATTCTCGTCCCTTCCTTTCCGCTATCACAATTCGATCCAAATGATTTAGATCCTGCAGCACCACTGCCGTGCTGTAATTTTCATTTTCTTCCAATAATTGACGAACCGCCTCGCCCTGATCGCAGCCGATTTCCATCATCAGGTATCCACCGTCCGCCAGATGCTTCTCCGCATTTTCCGCCAGGATGCGGTAGAACGTCAATCCGTCCGCTCCGCCGTCCAGCGCCAGTCTCGGCTCATGGTCCTTCACCTCCGTGGACAACGTCTCGATGACATCGCTTTCAATATACGGCGGATTGCTGAGAATCATATCGAAGCGCTTCTGCTCCGGAATCGCATCGAACATATCTCCCTGTAGGAAAATACACCGGGAGAACACATCGTTGATCTGCGCATTCCCCATTGCCGTACTCAGCGCCTTCGGGCTCACATCCGTCATCGTCACTTCCGCATCCGGAAATTCATGGGCCATGGTCACGCCAATGGCACCGCTTCCGGTGCACATATCCAGAATAAAAGGATTCTCCCATTCCTTCGCCTTCAGAATTCCGATAGCCTGATCCACCAGCACCTCGGTATCCAGCCTTGGAATCAGCACGTCCGGGTTCACCCGGAACATCAATCCCATAAATTCCTGCACGCCGGTGATGTACTGCAGCGGAGTCCCGCTGAGCCGCATCTCGATGCGCCGCTCGTACTCCTTCCGGTCATCCTCCCGCAGCACCTCTTTGTCCCGCAGAATCAAATCCGTCCGGGTATATCCCAGAATATACTGTAGAATTTCCTGCGCTTCGTTGGCGCCGTTCTCCACCATGGAGAGACAGCTCTTGCCCCAGTGCAGCAGATTCCCCAGCGTAGCATCGTCGGAATCATACCGAATTCCGGGAACGTAGGTTTCGTTGTCCTCTTCTTTTTCAGGCACGTCGTTCGTTTCCGGCTCATCTGACCCTTCCGATTCTTTCGATTCCTCGTTTTCCTTCACAATCAGTTTGGCATCCGTATCCACCACACCGTCGATTACCGGCGCATCGGCATCCACCAGCACCGCCTTCAGGGCCACGATGGCGATTTCCAACTGGTGATCCGTCGGCTCCTTTGTGGTGAGCTTCTGCATCATCAAGCCCGGATAGCTCAGCACCCGAACTACGACGTTGTCGCTCTTTCCCGCCAGCCGCAGCACCTCATAGCTCAGTCCCGCAATGACCGGAATCAGAAGGATTCGAGAGGCGATGCGCATCCACACGTTAGGCCACCCCAAGAATGAGAACAACAGCAGACTGATAATCATGACGAAAATCAGGAAGCTGGTTCCGCAGCGAGGATGCAGCGTGTAGAACTGTTGGGCATTGGCCGGCGTCAGTTCCAGGCCGTTTTCGAAGCAGTGGATGGTTTTGTGTTCCGACCCGTGGTATTGAAACAGGGTCTGGATGTCTTTCATCCGCGATATCAAATAGATGTACAGAACGAACAATATAATTCGAAATATTCCTTCGCACAGATTCAACACGATGCTGTTGGAAATCCACTTCCCCAGCCAGTTGATGGCAATGGTGGGAAAGATGACGAAAATACCGATGGAGAGTACCACCGCAAAGAGTACCGAAAGGAACAGCATCGCATTCCATGCTGCCTTCTCCCCGAAGCGGTTGTTGATTTTCTGTTCCAGCGCCGAGGGTTCTCCCCAATCCTCTTCCGGGAAGTTCTCTTCCAGAATGTCCGCCGATTCCATCAAGGTGCCCATTCCCGTAAACAGGGAATCCGCGAAGGAAATTATGCCCCGGAGAATCGGAATTTTCCGAAGCTTTCCCGCCGGCTTCAGCTTCTTTGTCCGCAGATAGATTTCATCTCCGGGAAGCCGCATGGCAATCGCCGTGCGATCTGCCCCCCGCATCATAACGCCTTCCATAATCGCCTGTCCTCCGATGGATGTAGGGCAGGCTTCTTTAATGAATATCTTCTTATAGTCCAATTGTTGTGCTTCTCTTTCCTATTTCTTGAAGAATTTATCGGTACAGTTTCCGGGTAACCAGCTCTACGAAGTCGTGATTGTTCTTCGTGTGGGTCATATCGTCGATGATATCTTCCGTAATCTCCGCCACGCTGCCGTTGGACATTTCCCGACGAATCATGTACATGGCAGTGAACTCCTCCGGTGTCAGCAGCAGATCCTCCCGCCGCGTTCCGGATTTGTACAAATCGATAGCCGGGAAAATTCTTCGCTCACTCAGCTTTCGATCCAGGTGAAGTTCCATGTTGCCGGTACCCTTGAACTCCTCGTAGATGACATCGTCCATCCGGCTTCCCGTTTCCACCAGTGCGGTCGCCAGGATGGTGATGCTTCCGCCCTCTTTGATGTTTCGAGCCGCACCGAAAAATTTCTTCGGCGGATGCAGCGCTCCCGGATCCAGTCCACCGGAAAGCGTTCTTCCGGAGGACGGTACTTCCATGTTATAGGCTCTTGCCAGTCGGGTGATGCTGTCCAGCAAGATTACCACATCCTGACCTTCCTCCGCCAATCGCTTCGCTCTCTGGATGACCATCTCCGCCACCTTGATGTGATGGGCCGGCAACTCATCGAAGGTGGAATAGATGACCTCGGAACGCTCCAGAGATTCCTTCATATCCGTTACTTCCTCCGGCCGTTCGTCCACCAGAAGCACAATCTGCTCCATCTTCGGATATTTCTTTTCGATGGTCTGAGCAATCTTCTTCAGGAGCACGGTTTTTCCCGCCTTTGGCTGTGCCACAATCAGTGCTCTCTGTCCTTTTCCGATCGGAGCCACCAAATCGATAATCCGGGTGGAAATCTCGATGCTGGAATCCTCCAGCGAAATCCGCTCGTTCGGGAATATCGGCGTCAGCTGATCGAAGTGGGGACGCCGTCTGGTGTTCACCGGGCGATTTCCGTTTACCGTCAGCACGTACAGCAGGGCACCGTTCCGTTCCCCTTCATTCGGCAGACGGGTAATTCCCCGAATCTTGTCTCCGGTCCGAAGGCCGAAGCGCCGAATTTGGGTTGGCGACACGTAGATGTCCTTCTCTGAGGACAGGAAATTGTTGAACCGAAGGAAGCCGAAGCCCCCTTCTGCGATTTCCAGAATTCCCTCCATCTCCGGTCGTTCTTCCGGACTGTAGGTTTTCTCCCCTGCATCACGATTCTCGCTATTCCCTGCGGACGTCTCCTGCGATATTTCTTTTTCTTCTGTGTTATTTTCTCTCATGATAATCCTTTTACTGCAAACTATAACTCTTCCTGGGAGGTGATGGTGGACAGAATGGTATCGTCCTTCTTGTCCGTCTGGCTCACTTCCAGCTTGTCCACATCCTCCGGATCAATCTTCTCCTGAAGTCCCAGCAAGGTCGGACTCAGGTAGATGGTTTTCAATGTCTCCCCATCCATGCTGATCTTGCTTCGCTCCGTGAAGTTCTTTCCTTTGATGTAATAATCGTCGCCGATTTTTACGATCTTATCGATCTCAATATCCTTGTATCCCATGCGCATCTTGGTCTGCTTGTACGGATTCTTTCCGCCGAAAACGTAATCCTTTCCGTACAGCATGTCGTACGCCAGTGCCTTCTGGTCGCTCAGGTAGTCAGACGACTTCTGGGAATTGCTCTGCTGATAATCGAAGAGCACACCCTGGTGGGACAGCCCCGCATCCTGAAGGAGCTTGGCACCGGCCTGATACGAGTAGAGCTTCCGATCTTTTTCCGACAGTCCGATGTTGTCCCAGATTACATACCGGGTCTGATACAGGTTGCCGTCTGCATAATCTCCACTCTTCACATCCAGCGCCGGAATATGATCGCCGTAAATCAGCACGATGGTCGGCTCGCCGCTTTTCTTGATTTTGCTCAGAAGGTCTCCGATAAAAGTATCCATCTGATGCGTTTCGTTTACGTAGTATTCGTACTTCCACTTGGTCTCTTCGTCATCCGCCGTTACCGTGGTGTACGGATCCTTAAATACCTGCTCCGTCGGGTAACTTCCGTGTCCCTGTACGGAAATGATATGCATAAAAGAAGGATTTTTCGTGTTGGTCAGGATGTCCATGATGTCACCGGTCATGGTTTTATCCTGTGCCCATCCGGTTGGCGTCAGTTCGATGTTGTTCATGTATTCCACCGAGGTGAAGCTGTCGAATCCCAGGTTCGCATATACCTCGTTTCGGTTATAGAACAGCGCCCGGTGATCGTGCATCGCATAGGTGGAATAACCGTTGTTCTTCAATACGTAGGCCATGCTTTCCAGGGTTTTCTTCCGGAGCTCACCCTTGTACGGATATTCTCCCGGACCGAAGAACTTCGCACTGATTCCCGTCAGCACTTCGAATTCCGTATTGGCAGTACCTGCACCGCAGGCCGGCACCTCAAACCAACCGGAAGTGTAGTCTTTCATTAATTTTGTGAAATTCGGCGTCGGGTCGTTGGACACCTTAATATTGTGGAAATCCTGGGCATAAGCGAAGGATTCCATCTGAAGCACGATGATGTTCGGCTTGGTATTGTCCGTCTCTTTCTTCGTCGGCGTGGTATCTGTTCCGTTCTTCGTCTTTTTCAAAATCTTCTGAATGGAGCTCTTGGAATAATCCGTCGGCTTGGAAATGCCCTTGTTGATGGACGTGTTGATGAAGCAGTACGGGAATCCGTAGTCGGTGTACGCATAGTTCAAGTTACCGAAGAAGGTGGACAGGGTGCCCAGCCGGATTAGGCCGAAGGTGCTTCCCATCGCTGCCGCTACGGAAACCAAGACTACAGCGAAACTCCTTTTGTAATTCACATTGTCCCATCGGTAACTGCTGATGTAATACAATATGATAATTGCAGCGCCGACTGCCAATGCCGCAAATCCGAGAATAATCTGCAGTTTCGAATAGTAGGTGGTGAGCAGGGTCAGTCCGTCGCCCAGGTTCTGCATGTCGTACAGGGTAAAAGGAGTCATTCGCTTAATCAGAATGCATCCGTTCACCGTACCCAAGGCGCCCCATATGATCATGATGAGGAGCGTGACGAATCCCCGCTTCCGGAACAGAAGCGTCAGTGTCAGCGTGGAGAAAATAATCAGCCAGTTGTACAGGAACACCACCGGCTGCTTCCAAAGCATCATCACGCCGTTGAAAATTCCGTCGGTGGCTCTTGCAAAAGTCTCAATGTAGAGATACATAAGAAAGGACATCGCTGCCAGCCGAAGGATGTAGCGCGTCTCATGGATATCCGCATCGTGGAATCTCGGCTTTTTCTTCGGGAATTTCTCCCGGAACTTTGCCTGAATCTTGTCCTTCGCCGCAATCAGCTTGGAAAGAATTTTCCCCGGATTCTTTTTCTCTTTACGATTTTTCTTGAACAACTTATTCTTAATCAACTATCTCTGCCTCCAAATTGCATCGGATAATTCGGAAAATTCCTCCATGGTCAGGCTCTCCGCCCGGCGTTTCGGGTCAATCCCGCATTCCTCCAAAGCCTTCTGAATTCCTTCCTTCCCAAAATGATAGGACGCATCCAGCGAATTCAGTGCGGTTAACGAATTCAACAATGTTTTTCGGCGCATCATGAAACCGGCCTTGATGCACTGAAAAAAGAATTTTTCACTGGCCGGGGTGACCGGCGGTTCCTTCCGCAAGTTCAAGCGCAGAACGACGGAATCCACCTTCGGCGCCGGATCGAAGCAGTTCCGATCGGCGTCGCAGATCTTATCCACGGTGCATCGATATTGAACACCGTAAGTGATGGCCCCGGTGTTCTTGGTTCCCGGTTCGGCAATCAGCCGCTCCGCCACTTCCTTCTGCATCATGATGGTGATGTTTTCAAATGGAATTCCGGATTCCAGAAGCTTCATGATAATCGGAGTGGTGATGTAGTACGGCAGGTTTCCCACCACCTGCACCTTGGAGACACCGAACTTCTCCTTTCCTTCCCGAACCATTTCTTCCAGGTCGATTTCCAGAATATCCCCGTGAACGATTTCCACCCGATCGTTCAATGCAAACCGGGTTCTCAAATACGGAATCAATCGGTCATCCAGTTCCACCGCAATCAGCGCACCGGCGTAATTCATCAATTCGTCGGTCAGCACGCCCTGCCCCGGGCCGATTTCGATGACCAAAGTATCCTCATCTGCCAGACTTCCAATGGCAATGTCCTCCACCACTCCGTGGTCCGTCAGAAAATTCTGTCCCAGCTTCTTGGAATGATGAAATCCTGTACTTTTCTTTTTACTCTTACTCAACTCTGCCCTCTTTGTTCAGCGCCTCCAACAGCGCAGCTCGATCAATGCCGAAAGCATTGACCTTCTTCAGAAATGTCTTGCTGTTTCCATAGCCGATTCCGAGAACCGCTGCCGCTTTTTCTCTGCGTGCGGCGGAACCTTCATCGCCCGATAAACCCATCTGCTCCAGTTCCTCCATGGTAATGGGTTCCGTATTCTTCTTCGCCGTTCCGGAATGCACCTTCTGCAGGGCCCGGATGATGGCTTCCGGGGATGCGTTTTCCACCCCGATATCTCCGTCCCGAGTTGCTTCCTCCAACGGCAGATAGGCCTGCTTCGCCTCCGGGAAGCGGGCGGTAATCTTCCGCCGAATCTCCTCACCGGAGAAATCCGGATCCGTAAATACGATGATTCCCTTCTCCCGATAGGCCTTCTCCATCAGCGTCCAGGTTTCCTGCCGAATCCCGAATCCGTGGGTTTTTATGATCAACGCATCCACTGCTTTCAGCAGGGCAATCTCATCGTCTCTTCCTTCTACTACTATGGCTTCGTCTATCGCTATTTTCTTCATTCTATTCCTTGTCTTCATCCGGGAAGGTAAAAATAATCTCGCCGGGATTCACCAGCCGAAGCTGCTCCCGGGCCCTCTTCTCAATATATTCCCGGCTGTTCACGTTTTTCAATTCTTTTTTTAGGTCGTCCCGCTTTTCCGAAAGCTTCAGGTTCTGCTTCTTCAATCGCTTATTCTCCGATTGAAGCTTGGTGATGTTCCGTACAGAAGCAAACAGGCCGATTGCAATTACAACCACCAGAACCAAAACCACTTTGTTGGGTTTCCGTCGCCGCTTCTTTCCGGAGGCCATCGCTTTTCGGCGGTTGGCCCGCTTCTGCGCTTTCTTCTGTTTCTTTCGGGCAGCCACCCGATCCTTCCGTGTCCGATTCAATTCTTCCACGGAAGGGTCGAGGAACTCCTCGTATGGGTTTCTTTCCATTCAGAAAACACCTCTCTACTCGTTATTCAGCTGATTTCCCTTATTACTGCCGTACAGATACGGATATGGATCCACATATTCGCCGCCGTGCGGGTGAATCTCAAAGTGCAGGTGCGGTCCGGTACTGTTTCCGGTATTTCCTACCAGAGCAATCTTCTGACCCTGGGCAACCTTATCGCCCACCTTGCACTTCACAGCACTGCAGTGTCCGTACCGGGTGAAGGTGCCGTTGTTGTGGGTCACCTCTACGCACAGACCGTAGCCCGCAAAGTAACTTGCCCGGGTGACGGTTCCGCCGTCGGAAGCGTAGATTGGCGTTCCGATCGGCATACCGAAGTCCAGTCCGCCGTGGATTCTTCCCCATCTGGATCCGAAGTAAGAAGTAATGACTTCATTCTTCACCGGAATAATGTAATGACCGGTCGGATACCACTTCGGCTTGTCGTTGGTACCCACCAGAACCACTTTGTCCACAGACTTCTTGAGCACTTCCTGGTCTCGAATGTCTCGTTTTACTTCCTTGCCGTTCTGATATACCACGGTACCGGTGATAATCTGTCTTCCGTTCACACCCTTCTGGGTAACTTCTCGGTCGCCTCGGTACATTTCCTTGGTCTTCTTTTCGATGGTCTTGTATTTGATGACCTCCGACATGGTGCCGTCTTCCGTCATCTCTACGGTAATCGGTTCCACCTTTCGGTCGATTTCGATTTTGTCTCCCGACTCCGGTGTTCGAATGGAAGCCGTAACGGCAGACAGTGCGGTAGCCGCATCTGTTTTTTCACCCTTGCTGACATTCTTGTCGCCCTTTTCCGTGGTGTCCGCTTCTTCCTCGTCTCGATTGGAATCGCTCTGACCGATGACCCGAATTTCTTGATTGTCCGCACTGTAGATTTCCTTCAGCTTCTCGGTATCCTCATCTTCCATCACGATGTGCTGCAAGGACATCTTTCCGCCGTTTTCCAGAATGTCCTCCGCTTCATTTCGAGTCATCACGCTGGTGAGCATGACGTTCACCGGCTTCACCTCGACGTGATGCTTAAATCCGATTTTCTGAAGCTGCATTCCTTTATCCGGCGTCCGGTAGTAATTTACCACGTCATCCAGCACCTTGTCGGCAACGCTCTTGGATTCCACCACAGCCAACAGGCGGTCTTTTTCGTAGATTCCGTAGCCCACCACGTCAATTTCCGTCATATAGGTGAGCTTGTTCAGCGCCTGGTCGGCGGTATTGATATCTTTGTTGGAGCTGGACACCTTCTTAAAGGTAATATTCTGTCCCACCTTGAAACGAATCTTTGCATCGTTTACCTTGGACAGTTTCTCCCCGGCGATATTCAAAATATTGTACACCTGCTCCTGGTCATCGACGTATCCAAGAATTCTACCGTTATAGGAATATTGATAGGATGTTTCATGGTCAAAAACAAGAAGCATAGAGCAAATGATGACGATAGTGCCAAAGAATGCGGTAAGCATTCCGGTGGCGTTGTGTTTATAGCGGATCCGGGCGTCATTCATCTCATAAACCAAGCTGTACTTCATGGCGGCGAAAAAACGATCCACGGAAGCCTGAATGCGGTCATGGGTGGAAATCACATCCGCAGCTTCATCCACGATGATTTTTCCCAGAGTGATTTTTCCTTCTTTTGTCGCCTTCTTTGCCGCCTTTTTCTTTCTCTTCTCCGCAGCCTTTGCCTCCGCTTCCGCCGCTTTCTTCGCTTTCGCTTCCGCCTTTTTTCTGGCAGCCGCTTCTTTCTTCGCGTTCTTTTCTTCTCTCTTTTTTTCTTTTGAGGATTTTTCTTCCTCTATATTCTCCTCCGGATTCACCGTTTCCGGCATTCGGTTATTCTCATTCATGTTGTCTATCGGTTTCTTTTCAAATTCCATTCATATGCCTCTTCAATCCGCTGTCTCTTGCAGGAGCAAAACTGTCCGTCATCGGTAATCCCGGTATCCCTGCACTTCTCGCACCGATACTTCTTCTCCAGATAGTCTTCCGGATATCCGCTTTGAAGAAGCAATTCCCGCTTCTTCTTTTCCAGTTTATTCCGTTTCTCCATCTGAATCTTTTTCTTTTCTTTTATATTTGATCCGAACTCAAAGGTCATCATGGCCTTATTCAGCTCGCTTTCCAGTGTCAAAATATCGGCCATCTGCGGAATTTTCCGGGCTTCATCCAGATGCTCCTGGTACTCCAGCTCGGATTGGTTTCGAATATAATCGTAATAGGCGCCCAGCACTCTCCGACTGACCGTCTTCTGATAGCTGTCCCCTTTTTCGCTGTTGTTTGCGGAAGCTTTCGAGGATTTCTTTGTGTCGATCCCCCCCGCTTCCTTCATCTTATTTTCCAAAACGCGATTCACATAGCGCAGGGATGGTTCCCGCATTCCGGCGGTGGTCCGACAAGCATCTAAAATTTCGCTCATCTTAAAACCCCAACTATCCAGCCAGGTATCCATCATCTCCCGGTCGGCCGGACTCGGGCTTCGCTTGAAACCTACCTCTTGGAAAATCCGGTGGTATTCGGAATTTCTTTTACTCTGGCTATCCAGCAGAGCCTTTACTTGAGCGATATCGTGACATCCCTCTTCCGTCCAGCGGATTGCCACCTTAGAAATATAGTCCACGCTGTACTTGTCCAGCTCGCTGCAGTATTGAATCGCATAGGAATAGACATCCGGTGTCACCCCGTAAATATTGATGGTATCCCGGATTTTGTTCGCTTCCTGCGTGGAAATCGGCTTTCCCTTCGCCTCCTCCAAATTGGTGTACAATGCCCGAATTTCCAGGTCTTCCAGCCGCGCCACTTCTTCCGCCATCAGTTGCTCCGGCGTCTTTTCGGCCGATGCTTCCGGTGCGGCCTGCGGCGCTGCTTCCGGAGATACCGAAGCTGCCTTTGCCGGCTTCGCCTCTTCCATCGGCGTTCCGAATATCTCTTCGATCTGGCTGATAAAATCAATTCGATAGGACCGGGTTTCCGGGTCGTATACCTGCTGCACTGCGCCTTTATCTTCCCAGTAGGCCCACGCCTTTTCGATATCCTCCACCGGCATATTCAGCACGTTGGAAGTTACTTTTATATCTTCCGCACCGCCAAAACCCGCATTCATCAGACCAAAGAGGTATACCTTCACGTATTCTCCCGGAGCTGCCGGAAGCAGTTCGCTGATGAACAAGTTCTCCACGCTGGTGCTGAACAGCAGCGGATTTCGAGTGTTAATTTTTTTAAATCTTATCTTCGCCATTGTACTCCTGTTATGTGTTGATATTGTAATCCTACAGTATGCTTCTTTCTAAATTTCCGAACTTGGTGTATTTTCCAATCCATGCCAGCTCCACGACGCCCGTGGATCCGCTTCTGTGCTTTGCCACATGCACCTCGCAGGTATTGCTCTGTCGGCTCAGATCCACTTCATCGTCGTCTTCCGCATAGTAATCTTCACGCTTTAGAAAAATGACGATATCCGCATCTTGCTCGATGGATCCGGATTCTCTCAAGTCGGAAAGCTGTGGTTTGTGATTCGGTCTTTTTTCAATGTCTCGAGATAACTGAGACAGCAGAATCACCGCGCAATCCAGTTCCTTCGCTAGAATCTTAATCTGACGGGTGATTGCACTGATTTCGTTTACACGGTCGCCGGACTTGAATCCCTGCTGGCTCATGAGCTGCAGATAGTCGATGACAATCAGGTCCAGTCCCGCTTCCGCCTTCCGTCGGCGGCATTTGTTCTTAATTTCCAAAACCGAAATATCCGAGGTGTCGTCGATAACGATTTTGCAGTTTTCAAAGCTGTCCTGGGCCTCGCTGAGGCTCATCCATTCATCCTGGGTCAGGTTTCCCCTCTTCAGATGCTCCATCTCTACGGAAGCAGCCGTTGCGAACATACGCTCGCCCAGCTGTTCCTTGGACATCTCCATGCTGAAAATAATGACGGAGGCACCCTCCGCCGCTGCATTTCCGGCCAGGTTCAGCGCAAAAGCCGTCTTACCCATACCCGGACGGGCTGCCAGAATAATCAGATCCGTCTTGTGGAGACCGCCCAGCAGCTTATCCAAATCCGTGAATCCGGTAGGAATTCCCGGGAGCTGTCCCTTGTTCCGTTCCAGCTCCTGAATCTGCTTGATGTTTTCCACCAGCACCTCATTGATGTCCGTGTAATTTCTTTTCTGGGTTTTGTGGGCGATTTCGAAAATGCGCTGCTCTGCGTGATCCAAAATAATATCCGCAGAGTTCTGCCCGTCATACGCCTGCGCCCGCATCTCGTCCGCTTCTTTAATCAGCTGACGCATGTTGGACTTTGCCAATACGGTTTCCGCATAGTACTTTGCATTTCCCGGAACGATTGCATTATCCGATAGGCGGCTCAGGTACACCATTCCTCCCACGAAATCCGCCGTGTGACGACTCCGCAGCTGAGAGTATGTGGTGTTCAAATCGATATTAACATTTCTTCGGCACAGATCCTGAAACGCCTTGTAGATTTCCTGGTGTTCCCGCAGGTAGAAATCCTCGGCGCGAAGCCGATCTGTCACGTCCATCACCGCATCTTCCGATTGAAGCATGGATCCCAGGACGGCTTTTTCCGCCTCGATATCCTGGGGCGGTTCCAGACTGGTGGTTATCTCCCTTTCTTCTGCCATTTCTCGTCTCTTCTATCCTTATATATACAGTTCCGCGATATAGACTTCCGCATAATTCTATTCTTCGGCAATAACGACCTTAACGGTTGCGGATACTTCCGGATACAGCTTCACCTCTACGGTGTGTTCGCCAATTTCCTTAATCGGCTTGGAAAGAACGATTTTCTTCTTGTCGATTTTGTTTCCAACCTGCTTCTGGATGGCATCGGCGATGTCCATGGAAGTGATGGAACCGAACAGCTTGCCGTTGTCTCCCACGCGGGTCTTAATGGTTACCGTCTTGGATTCCAGCTTCTTTGCCGTTGCTTCTGCCGCAGCCTTTTCTTCCGCGTTCTTCTTCTCGATGAAGGCCTTCTGCTTCTCCGCACTCTTTACGTTCTGATTGGTTGCCGGAACTGCCAGGCCTGCCGGAATCAACCGGTTGTTGGCAAAACCGTCACTTACTTTTACAATATCTCCGGCCTTTCCGGTACCTTTTACGTTTTTCTTCAGAATTACTAACATGTCTTATTCCTCCTCTGTGTTATCTTCATCGGTAAATTCCGGTAAAATCTCTTTGAGCTGTTCAATGACTTCTTCCGGATTTTCCTCCACTTGTGCGCCGGCGGACGTGTGATGTCCTCCCCCACCGAAGCGCTCCATCAACATCTGCACGTTCACATCTCCCAGCGACCGGGCACTGATGACGGTCTTGTTCATATCGTTTTTGCCCAATGCGATTGCAGCACGCACACCCTTTACGGAAAGCAGCGAATCCGCAACTTGCGCATTGATGATCTGGGCTTCTGTGGAATAGCCCTGGGACGTAGCGATTACCACGCCGTTATCCAGGTACTCCGCATTGGCAATGGCATCCGCTTTGGACTGGAAGGTGGTGGCTTCGCTCTGGAAGAACCGCTTTACTTCCGATGTGTCCGCACCGGCTCTCCGCAGCCATGCAGCCGCTTCGAAGGTCCGCACGCCGGTTTTGCTGGAAAAACTGTTGGTGTCCACGGTAATTCCGGCCAGCAGCGTCTCCGCTTCGAACTTGTTCACAATCCGTCGGGTTGCCGTATACTGAATGATTTCCGTCATCAATTCGCTGGCGGAAGAAGCGTAGGATTCGATGTACGCCAGCGTCGGATTGGCGATGGAATCGTCGGACAGGCGGTGGTGATCCACCACAACCACCCGAAGGTTTTTCTCCAGGATATCGTTGCACTCCACCATGCTCGGGCGATTGGCATCCACGACGATGACCAGGGTTTTCTCATCCAGAATTTCCTTCGCCTTATCGCTGTTAATGATATTGTAGTTCTCCGTTTCCACCGCCTGGGTGTACACGGTTTGAAGGGCTTCGTTGTAATTGTCGATTACGATATAGGCATCTCGCTCGTAATACCGGCAAATCTTGTATGCGCCGATGGCCGAACCGAAGCAGTCCATATCCGGCCAGCGATGGCCCATAATAACGATTTTCGAACTCTCCAGAATCAGTTGCTTCAACGCATGAGCGATAATTCTGGATTTTCCCTTGTTATTTTTCTCCAAAGACTGCAGCTTTCCGCCGTAGTAATGGGTGCGGTCCCCGTTCTTTACAACCGCTTGGTCTCCCCCACGACCCAGCGCCAACTCCAACGCAGCCTCGGCCAGTTCCTTCGCATTCTTTAAGGACTTCATTCCCAAAGCCATGCCGATGCTCAAGCTAACCGGAAAATCCACCTTCGTATCGATTTTTCGCACGTCGTCCAGTACGGAGAAACGGCTTTCGATAATCCGATCCGCATCTCTTCGATACACGGTCATCATATAGGAATCCGCTTCGATGGAATCGATGGAAGCATCGTACTGCGCCGCCCATTTCCGAACGATTCGATCCACTTCCGTCGGAACCGCCAGCCGGCTGTCCTCCGTTGTGCTGGACATCATCTCATCGTAGTTGTCGATGCTAATGTACAGGATGCACACCTGCTCCTGCTTTCTCTCTTCCCGCAGGGTATCCCTTTCCGTCACATTGATGAAGTACACGTAAATATCTTCATCGTCCTTTGGGTCGTTGTTCGTCCGAAGGACAAAGGACTGAGAATTTCGTTCAATTTCAATCTCGTCGGCTTCTTCATCCCGAGCAGCGGCCACCAATGCTTTTCTCTTTACACCGGTCAGAGCAAAGAAATTCTGCTCCGCAATGCCTTCATAAGCAAATACATCCTTCATCAGTGCATTTGCTGCTTTGATACATCCATCCGGTGCCAGTATGCAAGCGGGGAGTGGGATATCCGCCAAGTACTCGTTTGCGCTTGAATTTTCTGTTCCTTGTATCTGTTCCATATTATTCTCGCAGTCTATTGTTCTATCCTTAATTCTTCTTTAAACTATTTCCCAACCGTTCTCAAAAGATCGATCAGTCGGTTCAATTCATCGACGCTGTAATATTCCAGTTCGATTTTTCCCTTTTTCTTACCCTGAACGATGGAGACCTTTGTACCGATTAAGTCTCTCAGGTCGTTTTCTACCGTAATTATTTCAGAAGACTTCGTCTTTTCCGGCTTCTTCGGTTCCTTCTTTCCGCCCTCTTTCAGTTTCTTTACGATTTCCTCCACCGTACGCACCGAAAGTTCTTCCTTTTCAATTCGCTCCGCCAGCATCCGCTGTTTTCTCGAATCCTCCAACGACAGAAGCGTTCTTCCGTGAGCCGCGGAAATCTTTCCTTCGCTCACCTTTTTCTGAACATCTTCCGGAAGCTTCAGAAGACGTACGGAGTTTGCGATATATGCCCGGCTCTTGCCCAGGGATTCGGATACCTGTTCCTGGGTAAATCCGAATTTATGAATCATCTGCTGCAGTCCGTTAGCCTCTTCAATCGGGTCCAAATCCTCTCGCTGCATATTCTCGATGATGGTTACAATCAAGTTCTGCTTTTCGTCGAACTCCCGAATCAAGCAAGGAACTTTCTTCAGTCCTGCCAGTCTGGAAGCTCTCCATCGCCGTTCACCGGCCACCAGCTCGTAGCTGGATCCCTTGCGCTGTACTACCAGCGGCTGAATTACGCCATTGTCCTGAATGGATTGGGACAGTTCCTCCAGTCTCTTTACGTTGAATTTCTTTCTCGGCTGATTTGGGTTTGGTTTAATATCATCGATATCGATGTAATGCACCCGGTCTCCGGAATCCGCTTCTTCTTCCTTCTCAACCACTTCATCTATCACCGCGGTATTCTCTTCTTCCAATACCGGTGCTGCATCTGCAAAGAGTGCATCCAGTCCTCTTCCCAGTCCTCTTTTCTTTGATGCCATTCATTATCTCCCTTCTCGCTGTACAAATTCATCGGCCAGTTTCTTGTATGCCTTGGCCCCCTTCGACGAAGGGTCATAATCCACAATGGAAAGTCCGTAACTCGGAGCCTCCGCCAGACGAACATTCTTCGGAATCACGGTCTTGAATACCTTGTTGCCAAAGAATCTTTTTACCTCCTGCACCACCTGCAGTCCCAGATTCGTCCGTCCGTCGAACATGCTGAGGATGACCCCGGTAATCTGAAGATTTCTGTTCATCTCCCGGCGAACCAATTCCACCGTTTTCATCAGCTGACTTACGCCCTCCAAAGCGTAGAATTCACACTGAATCGGAATGATTACTCCATCCGCTGCCACCAATGCGTTCACGGTGAGCAGTCCCAGAGATGGCGGGCAGTCAATAAAAATAAAATCGTATTCGTCTTTCACTTGCGCCAATACATTCCGAAGCAAAATTTCTCTGCCGAAAATCTGAATCAGTTCCACCTCCGCACCGGACAAGTCCACACTTGCCGGGATGATATCCAGGTTTTTCGTTTCGGTATGGTACACCGCCTTGTGGACGTCGTACTCTTCCATGGTCAGCGCCTCATAAAGCGTATCGCGAAGTTCTCTTTTCACCAGTCCCAATCCGCTGGTTGTATTTCCCTGGGGATCGATATCCACCAGTAACACACGCTTTCCTTTGCGTGCCAGGCAGGCCCCCAGATTAATGTTCGTTGTTGTCTTCCCGACACCGCCCTTTTGATTAAAGATTGCGTATGATTTTCCCATTCATTTTCCTTCCTTCTGTAATTAAAATCATCTGTTTATTATATAATAAAAGCACTTTTATTTCCAGTTTTAAGCCCCCGCTATTGCCATATATCACCGAATCTTCACGCTTTTTTCTTTCTTTGTTTCACGTGAAACAATATATTGTATTTTTTCTTCCCAATGCCACAAGTTACGAAATAAGATATTGTGTTTCACGTGAAACACAATATCTTCTGTATTTTGGCCGACTTAAAATAGAACACATGTTTATTGTATCATAAAAATACAGCGATTGAACTTTGATATGTATAATTAAATCATACATATTTATAGCTGTCTTCATTACAGGTCAATGCAGCACGAATCACTTATAAAGGGGAGGTGATTACCATGTGCATACTTCAAGATAAGATAAAAAAAGCACCACATATAGAAGAAACTACACGTGATGCCACTCGAGTGTATAAGCTCGAACCTGAACAATTCATTTTAAGCTTCGAGTTGATAAGTGGTAATCGTATAAAGGAGTTTAATAATGAACAAAAAAAATTGTCTTAGAAAAAACTGTAAGGATGTATTTAAATCATTTCTTGTAGAAAATGCTACGTATAATGGTTATTTTGAGTTTCCACGTATCCATCCATGTAAAGAAATTCCGAACAAGTTAATACCTTTTTCAAAATCAATTTCGTGTACAAATCACAACCAATGGATTCATTTTTACGAAGATGATTATTTAATAGAACGCATATGGAATAATCCAACAAGGTATCTTAAAATCATAAAAAAATATAATGGTGTAATATTACCGGATTTCAGTATCTACCGAGACATGCCCTATGCTCAGCAAATATGGAACATTTTTAGAAGTCGAGCAATAGGAAATTATTTGCAAACAAATGGAATAAATGTAATTCCAAACATTAGATACGGAGATAAAAGGACTTATGGATGTGCATGTGATGGTATTAGTAAAAACAGTATAATTGCCATCGGTACACACGGAACTTTAAAAAATCGAGCAGACAGGAATAATTTTATCAATGGTCTCGATGCAGTTATCCAAACTCTTCAACCAACTATTATTGTAGCATATGGACGTACTCCGGAAAAGATTTTCAATAGATCAACGTTGAAAGGTATACGACTAATACAGTTTGAAAGCGATATTTATACCTCTCATAAGGAGGTTGAATAAATGGGTGCAGGATATCATGGAAACTTTGGAAAAACATTCGGCTCGGATGTGAAAGTTTTCTATAAATTAGGGTCTAAGGGAGAAGGTTACAAGAACTACACAAAAGATGACTTGATTAACTATATTGACGGCATAACAGAAGAATCAACGATGATTGCTACCGGAATAAAAAATGGAACTATTAAAGTGAATGTCCCTGGCGATAAACTTTTTGAAAGTTATCTTGGGGCATCATCAAACACAGTAGCTATGGCTGTAGGTAATCAAATATATCTACGAAATAGTAGTATTAGCATTTACAGTGATATGGTTCACGAAGGAACACATGCATTAGACTATGTTAGAGGTATTGAAGAACAAGTTATTTTATCTTGGACCGGAGAAATGAAAGCTTATTCTGCTGAACTTAAATTTCAAATTGCAAAGGGCGAACATGTTGATTTCTTAGATGAAAATGATATGCTTGTACATGTTTGGGCAAACTATAGGAGGAGTTAATTATGAACATTTCAGATACTTTAATAGAATTTAGGAAAACGCAAGACATTACCCTTCTGGGATACACTAATCTGAATATAAGCAACGAAGATTTAAATGTTATAGCTATTGAGATTCTTTCCTGGCTTAAACTGGAGTACAAACGTACTTTATGGGTAAAAGAAGGCAGACATATCTCTTTGAAACCACTCCGTCTTTTATCTACCTATTCATGGTGTAAGTCACTAACAGAATTGATGTCGTCTCCCAACATTTTTTCTCAAGTGTTCGAAATAACCGACAGAAACCTCGCTTTTAAATCTGGAATTGAAGAGAAATACATGATGGCCGCAAGAAGGATTGCATTTGAAAAATACAATCCTTCTAAAATAGTATAGTCATATTTAAACCAAAACATAAAGCAAGGAGGGAGTATGTTTCACGTGAAACACACTCCCTCTTTTGCTACAGCGGTTCTTTCCGCGCGGTTCCGGATTTTCTCGGGAACTTCGCCGGTGTCTTTTTAATTTTCTTTACATACACCAACGCGTGATTCTCCGCAGATTCATCTTCCAGATTCACCGTTTCGATTCGGTCAATCTTTCCGCCCAGAAGACGGATTGCTTTTTCCGCCTCTTTAATTTCCTCTTCTGCCTTTTCCCCCTTGTATGCCACAAAGGTCCCCCCTACTTTCACCAAGGGCAGGCACCACTCTACCAAAACATTCATGGAAGCAACCGCTCGGGATACGCACAGGTCGTATCGTTCCCGATGCTCTTTACTCTGTCCCGCCTCTTCAGCACGAAGATGGAATGTCGTGGTATTCTGAATATCCAGAGATCGGGTAATATCGTCAATTACCCGCAGTCTTTTCTGAAGGGAATCGATAAGAGAGATTTTTTTCTCCGGCGCCATGATGGCCAACGGAACTCCGGGAAATCCGGCACCGGTACCCACATCGGCAATCGCATCGGCCTTTTCCCATTCCGGGGAGCCCACACATCCCAGAGAATCCAGCAAATGCTTTACGATGAATTCTTCCGGATCCCGAACGGCGGTAAGGTTAATATGCTCATTCATCCGCAAAATCTCATCCATATAGTGAATCATCAACTCCGCTTTTGCTTCCCCTACCTGCTGCTCCAGCCGCTCATAGGCTTTACTCATTTGTCGACCTCTTTCTATTCTCTTTCTCCAGATATACCAGAAGCACATTAATATCCGCCGGGGACACGCCGGAAATACGGCTGGCCTGTCCCAGATTAATCGGACGAATCTCTGTCAGCTTCTGGCGCGCTTCCAGTCTCAGTCCACCGATGCTGTTGTAATCGATGGAATCATCCAATCGCTTACTTTCCAGCTTCTTCATCTTTTCTACCTGAGCAACCTGCTTCTGAATATATCCATCGTACTTAATTCTTACTTCTACCTCATACCGCTCGTTTCGAGTCAGATCCGGTCTGGTTTCATCGTCAATTTCCGCCGTATCGGCATAATGAATTTCCGGACGCCGCATCATTTCACCGAAGGAGAGCCCCCGGTCGCATTCGGCACTTCCGTGTCTGGAAAGAAATTCATTCTGAATCTTATTGGGAACTGTTTTTTTCTCGATGCGTGCAAGCTCCGCATCCACGTTCGCCTTCTTTTTCAAGAATTTCTGATAGCGCTCCTCGCTGACGGAACCGTATTCATAACCCAGCGCCGTAAGCCGCCGGTCCGCATTGTCCTGACGCAGCAGCAGACGGTATTCCGCCCGAGAAGTCATAATACGATACGGCTCGTTGGTGCCCTTGGTCACCAGATCGTCAATCAGCACACCGATGTACGCCTGATCCCGGCCCAGCACCAGCGGCTCCTTCTCCTGAAGCTTCCGAACCGCATTGATTCCGGCCATCAGTCCCTGGGCTGCCGCTTCCTCGTAGCCGGAACTTCCGTTAAACTGTCCGGCGCAAAACAAATTCTTCACCACCTTGCTCTCCAAAGACGGCTTCAAACTCTGAGGGTCGATGCAGTCGTACTCAATGGCATAGGCCGGCCGAACGATTTCACCGTCCTCCAGCCCCGGGATGGAATGGTAGAACTCACGCTGAATATCCTCCGGCAAGCTGGACGACATTCCCTGAATGTACATCTCGTCCGTATCCAAGCCCTCCGGCTCCACGAAAAGCTGATGCCGCTCCCGATCCCGGAAACGAGACACCTTATCCTCGATGGAAGGACAGTACCGCGGCCCCACCCCAACGATGTTGCCGGAATACATGGCCGACTTATCCAGATTATCCAGAATAATCCGGTGCGTCTCCTCATTTGTATAGGAGAGCCAGCAAGAAATTTGATTCGTTCCGATATCCTTCCCTTCATTCATAAAAGAAAACGGTACGATTTCTTCATCTCCCGATTGTTCCTTCATGCGATCGTAATGCAGAGTTTTTCCCAGCATTCTGGCCGGCGTGCCGGTTTTAAACCGCCGCATCGGAAATCCGTATTCGTAGAGTTTTTCCGCCAAATCCGTGGAAGCAGCCAAGCCGTTAGGGCCGCTTTGGAATGCGGAATCGCCGATAAATATTTTTCCGCCCAGAAATGTTCCGGTGCAGAGAATCACCGCTTTCGCATTGTAACGCGTGAACGTGCGGGTGATGACACCCTGAACATTTCCGTTCTCAATGACAAGGTCGATGACCTCCGCCTGCTTCAGATGCAAGTTCGGCTCCTTTTCGATGGTCTTCTTCATCTCCAGATGATACTTTGTTTTGTCCGCCTGTGCCCGAAGGGAATGCACCGCCGGTCCTTTGGAAGTATTCAGCATCTTGCTCTGCAGGAAGGTTTTGTCGATGTTCAGTCCCATCTCGCCGCCCAAAGCATCGATTTCACACACCAAATGACCTTTTCCCGTTCCGCCGATGGACGGGTTGCACGGCATCATGGCCACGGATTCCAGGTTGATGCACAGCAGCAAGGTGTTCATTCCCATACGCGCGGAAATCAAGCCCGCCTCGCAGCCGGCATGTCCGGCACCTACCACGATTACATCGTATTCTCCCATTACCGGAATGGTATCTTTATTAATCTCTTTTGATGTCATTTAAAACTCCTGTTACTTACCCAGACAGAATTTGGAGAACACCGTGTCCAAAATCTCATCACCGGCTGTTTCTCCGATGATTTCACCCAGTGCCTCATATGCATTATGAACTTGAAGCTCACAGATTTCAATAGATTCCCCCATTTCCAGGAGATTCATCCCATCTGCGATGGATTCCATTCCCCGGTTCAAGGCATCCCGATGTCTTTCGCTGGTAACGATATTTCGTTCCTGCATATTCTGAATGCCTTGCAGGAACATCTCCTGAATTCGATGAGTTACCGCATCCGCACCGCTCAAGCGAAGAAGAGATGTCTGCACAATTTCCGCTTCCGGAAGAATATCTTTCACTTCATCTTGAGAGACCGCCTCCCCCAGATCGTTCTTATTCAAAACAACAAGAACTCGCTGTCCTTCATTCTGCTTCAGAATTTCCACATCCTCCGGAGACAGTGCCCTGCTTCCGTCCAGAACCAAAACCACCAGATCCGCCGCTTCCATCTCTTCATGGGATTTCTGAATTCCCATCTGCTCAATCACATCATCCGTTTCTCGGATTCCCGCAGTATCCGTCAATACCAGAGGAAGACCGTGAATGGTGGCACTCTCCTCAATGGTATCCCGGGTAGTTCCCGGAATGTTCGTCACGATAGCCCTGTTTTCTCCCAGTAGCGCATTCATCAGGGAAGATTTCCCCACATTCGGCTTTCCCACAATGGCCACGCGAATTCCTTCTTTCGCAATTCGACCGTTATCGCATGTATCCAGAAGATTTTGAACCTTTTCTTTCACCTTGCTCAAATCTTCACAGAATCTCTGGGATTCCACCTGCTCGATATCCTCGTCCGGAAAATCAATGTTCACGGCCATCTGAGCCAGCACGTCCCTCAAACTTTCCCGAATTTCGGAAATCTCCGTACCGAGACGCCCCTTCAGTTGACGCTCGGCAATCTGCAGAGGCATTTCGCTCTTTGCTTTTATCACATCGATGACCGCTTCCGCCTGAGCGAGATCCATCCGGCCGTTGAGAAATGCCAGCTTTGTGAATTCTCCCGGCTCCGCCATGCGAGCGCCGCAATCCAGCACCGTCCGCAAAATCAACCGAATGGAGACGATGCCGCCGTGGGCCTGAATTTCCACCACATCCTCACAAGTATAAGAATGAGGGGCCTTCATATACAGACAAATAGCTTCGTCGATTGCATTCTCGCTATTCGGATCGACGATGTTTCCGTAATAGGCATACCGAGGCTTCACCTCCGCCGGGCAGGGACGGAGAATTTTTTTCATGATATTCAGTGATTCATCTCCGCTGATTCGAACGATGCCGATTCCGCCTTCACCTTGCGGCGTGGCGATTGCTGCAATTGTGTCTCCCATTTTCTCTCCTTTAAAAAAAATCTCGGTCATCCGGAGATGGACCGAGATTCCTTCATTTTACTTTTTCTCGATGATTACCCGGCGATACGGTTCCTTTCCTTCACTGCGGGTCGTCACATACGGATGATCCTGCAATGTGGAATGGATTACTTTACGCTCATAAGGATTCATCGGTTCCAGCGTAATGCTTCTTCCGGAACGCTCCACCTTTCCGGCAAGTCTGTTTGCCAGATTCATCAGCGTACGCTCCCGCTTGGAACGGTAATTCTCTGCGTCCAGAATAACTCTCACGTATTCATCGCTTTCCTTATTGGCAACGATGCTGGCAAGATACTGAATCGCATCCAGGGTCTGCCCCCTTTTTCCAATGATGGTTCCGGTATCCTTACCGGTGATGTTTACATAGACAATTCCATTTCCGCTCTTCACGGTGAAATCCAGATCGATGCCCATCTCTGCGGTTACATCCCGAAGGAATGTTTCCACCGGATGACCTTCTGCCGGCTCCAGGTTCTTCAGATCGGCAAACATGGAACTTTCAGCGCGATGTTCCTTGTGCTCTTTTCTCCGATTACCCCGGTTGTTTCTGGATCTATGTCTGTCTTTCTTCTTTGCTTTTGCACTTGCTCGAGCATCTTCCATCTCTTCCTGCTCGAACTTATCATAATCTTCTCTGATTTCCTCAGGAACTTCTACTTTCTGATTTTCAGGTAAAGAAGCCAGGATTCTGTCGATATCATCAAAGGAACTCTTCTCCTTCTTATTCGACTTCTCTTCCCTTGCTGTAACTCTGACCTTTGCCAGTTTGGAACCTATGCCGAGGAAACCTTTGGAGGATTCTTCCAGAACTTCTACATCGACTTCATCGATGGTGAGTTTGAGTTCCTTGAGCGCAAGCTCTACCGCTGCGTCAACATCTCCTCCCCATTTTTCTGAAACTCTCATTTTCTAACGATTTCCTTTCAATTTAGAAGTTGCATTCAGTCTTCTCTTCAATTCTTTTTCCGCACGGGCAACGAGCTTTTCGTGATCCGCCTTCTCCTTCAGATCCTTCCGAACCTTATTCATACGAATGTTCAGGAAAATCTGAATGGTCTGACCGCCGGCCCAGTAGATTGCAAGACCTGCCGGGTAAGATCTGGCGATGACCAGGATACTGAGCGGGAATACATACTTCATCATCATGTTCATGGACTTCATCTGTGCATTCTCAGCACCTGCAGCAGTGGTGAGCTGCTGAGTCATGGTGAACGAGAAGTATGTCGCTACTGCTGCCGCAATTGGGAGAATCCAAAGGTCCGGCTGAGCCAGATCCTTGATCCAAAGAAAAGATTCGTGTACAGCGAACAGCATATCTTCGCTCTTAAGGTACTGCATCGGATTTCTCAGCAGTGCAAACAGACCCATGATAATCGGAAACTGAATGAGCATCGGCAGGCATCCACCCAGCGGATTGAATTTCTCCTTAGTGTAGAGCTCCTGCATCGCTTCGTTCATTTTCTGCTGATCGTGTGCATACTTCTGCTGAATCTCCTGCATCTTTGGCTGCAGTTCCTGCATGTTGGCAGTGGATTTAATCTGCTTTACATACAGCGGGAACAGCGCAAACTTAACGATTGCAGTCAGAATAATCAGTGAAATACCATAATTTCCCACGAAATTATAAATCAGTGTAAGTAGGTATCCAAGAGGTACCGCTATTACTCCCATATAATTCTCCCTGTCTATGGAAGAGGATCGTATCCGCCGGGATTTCCCGGATGACACCGCAGAATTCTCTTGATTCCCAGCCAGCTTCCTTTAATCGGACCGTACTTCTCCAGCGCCTGTATAAAATAAGTACTGCAGGTAGGAGTAAACCGACATGCCGGCGGGAACAGCGGAGATATAAACAGCTGATATCCTCTTACCATTAAAATTAAAATTTTCTTGATAAAATTGCTGATTGCTTTCATCGCGGTAATCACTTCTCTTCAATTAATCCGCAAGACTTCAGCGACTTCACTAAAGTTCGCTGTACTTCCGGACACTTCTTTCCGTTAATTGAATTTCGTGCAACGAAAATGATGTCATATCCCGGCCGGATTGCCAGTCCCATCGTACGGATGGATTCTCGCATCAACCTTCTGGCTCTGTTTCTGCATACGCTGTTGCCCACCTTCTTACTGGCAACAAATGCAATCCGAGAAACCGGCAGTCGGTTCTTCTTATACAGAACGACTACGTATCGGCCTCCTCTGGAAGAACCTTTCCGATAGACATTGTTGAAATTTCTCTGATTACTAAGAATTTCTTTTCTGCACTTCATTTTGTTCTCGAATAACCGCTTCAAGCATTCAAGGGAATTAAGCAGTCAGCTTCTTTCTGCCTCTTGCTCTTCTGTTCTTCAGAATCTTTCTGCCGTTTGCAGTAGCCATTCTCTTTCTGAATCCGTGTTCCTTCATTCTCTGTCTCTTCTTAGGCTGATATGTTCTCTTCATCTTCCTTTTCTCCTTCCGATATTACAATATCTCTAAGTTGATATAAAATTCCGTACCTTCTAAATTCCAAGGGTACATACATCAAAATATTATACTGATTTCTGCCTTCAAAGTCAATGAAAGTCTGAATTATATCGAAAAATGGAATCTTTTTCTTTCAAAAAAGTGTCAAAAATGTTTATTACCACAACATTTAGTGTTTTGAAAAAGTTATGCATAATTTTTTCCACAACATGTGTATAACATTCTTTTTGTACCCCCGAATATTTAGATTTTTGGCGTTTCTGACCACTTGTCATTGTGGAAAATTTTATGTAAAATATGTTATCAACAAGGAGAAAGAGCATTTTGGATACTAACAAGATATGGGAGCAATTCCTGCAATTCATTAAAGCAAATACCACTGAGGTCAGCTACAACACCTGGTTCACATCCCTCTCCATCTACCGCATTGATGAAGATGTGAACATTATTTATCTTGCAACAAAAAACGATATCGCAGTCAATCTGATCAAAAAGCGTTATATGCACCTGATTGAACAGGGTTTTGAAAACGTCACCGGCCAGAGCTACCGCGTACTGGTAAAGTTGGAAGAAGAATATCAGGAAGAGAGCCGGCCGGCTTTGGCTGCCCGGAAAAGAATTCAAAAATTCGAAGATACCAATAAGCTGTTCAATCCGCGGCTGAACTTCGACAATTTTGTGGTGGGCAATAATAATAAATACGCCCACGCCGCTGCCCTGGCCGTTGCGGAATCCCCGGCGGAAGCATACAATCCTCTTTTTATATACGGCGGATCCGGCCTGGGAAAAACCCATCTGATGCAGGCCATCGGTATTCATATTATTAAAAATGATCCGGAATCCCGCGTAGTGTACGTATCCTCGGAAACCTTCACCAATGAATTGATCAAGGCGATTTCCGAAAACAAAATGCGTGCTTTCAAAAATAAGTATAGAAAAGCCGACGTTCTCCTCATCGATGACATCCAGTTCCTGGAGAACAAGGATAAAACTCAGGAAGAATTCTTCCATACATTCAATGCGCTGTACGAGGACGAGAAACAGATTGTCATCTCCAGCGACCGCCCGCCGAACCAGCTGGTAAACCTGGAAGAGCGGCTGCGTACCCGTTTTGCTTGGAACCTGATTGCAGATATCACGCCGGCAGACTTCGAAACTCGCGTCGCCATTCTGAAGAAGAAGGCGGAGAACGCCCAGCTGGAATGGGACGACGACCTGTACGAAGTGTGCTGCCTCATTGCGGAGAAATTCACCGACAACATTCGAGAGCTGGAAGGCGCCTTCAACAATATCACCGGCTATTCCAACCTTCTGGATGAACACATCGACGTGGCTTTTGCAAAAAGAACACTGCGGAACATCATCAAGGATTCCGACGGCGGCATCGCACCGGAACGCATTCGGTCCATCGTGGCAAAATACTACAAAATCAAGGTTTCCGATATGGATTCCACCAAGAGAAACAAGGAAATTGCCTACCCTCGGCAGGTGGCCATGTACCTTTGTCGGGAGAACACCGAGCTTTCCCTGCCGGAAATCGGCGAGCTCTTCGGCGGAAAACACCATTCCACCGTCATTCATTCGGTGAACAAGATTACCGCACAGTATGAAAACGACGAAGAGACCCGGAAGGATATCGATGCCCTGAAGAAAAAAATCAAGGAACACCGATAAAAGCATTTTTGACAGCGACCGAAAAGTTATACACATTCGGATAACAGAGTTTTTGTACGGGTTTTTCCTCAGCCAAAAAGTCCGTTACTCACACGCATTTAGGAATCCGGGGAGTTTTCCACAGTATCGACACCCCCTACTACTATAACTATATTAATTTATATTAATAATAATGCTCTCGCGAAAGGAATCGTTATGAAAATCTATTGCAATAAATCCGAACTTTATCGTGCACTGAACAACGCCATCCAGGCAGTTCCGTCTCGGTCCACTTCAAAAATTCTGGAAGGCGTACTGATTGAAACAAGAGAAGATGAAATGATTATCACCGGTACCGACACCTTCATGGTGGTGGAATCCAAATTATCCGCAAAGTGCGACGGCGTTGCGGATTTCGTGGCACCGGCCGCACTCTTTTCAAATATCATCGGAAAACTTCCGGCAGAAGATGTGATGATGGAATACGATTCCGTAAAAAGAGTTCTTTCGATTCAGAGCGGACGCTACCGGTCGGAAGTCATCTGTTTCGATTCCGCAGAGTTTCCGAAAGTACAGATGAAGGAACCGCAGAAGAGCATCACGCTGAACAAGGAATCCGTTCGAAAACTGATTCGGAAAACCGCTTTCTCTGCCAGCGCCGATGAAATCAACGGAATTCTCACCGGCGTTCTCTGTGAAATCGGCGACGGCAATTTTCGCATGGTTGCGGTAGATGCCTTTCGAATGGCAATTTACAACGAACCGCTGGAGGATTCCATCGATGCATTTAAGGTGGTCATCCCGGCAAAGCAGCTCAACAAAATTTCAAAAATTATTTCCGACGACGGAGATGAAACCATTCGCATGGAGCTGGTAGACGAGAAAGCGGTATTTTCTTTTGACGGAACCAAGGTTACGCTGAATACCATGAACGGAAGGTACATCGATTACAAGCGAATCATCAAGGTGGACAGCACCACCGAAATTCGAATCCAGAAAGATGAATTGATTCGAAGCATCGACCGTGCATCTATCCTGACCCAAAAAGAAAACAATAATATGATTAAGTTCGACATCCAGGACGATCTCCTTGAAATCTCGGCACTGGACAATCAGGGAAACATGAGCGAGAAGATTGAGATTATCCAGAAGGGAGAGGATCTGAAAATCGGATTCAATTCCCGCTACATGATCGACATTCTCCGGAACATCGATGATGAAGAAGTGGTTCTCTACATGAGAGATAATGTGAGTCCATGCATCTTCCGCCCGCTTCAGGGAGAGCGCTATTTGTACCTGGCACTGCCGATTCGAATCAACTAGTGAGAATTTATGATAGTCAAAAAAGTAGAACTCCACAACTTCAGAAATTACGAAAATCTAGAGCTGTCCTTTGACAGCTCTAGAAATGTTTTTATTGGGGAGAATGCTCAGGGAAAAACCAATCTCATCGAAGGCATCTATCTCTGCGCTTTCGCCCGCTCTTTCCGCACCCAGAATTCCGCCAACATGATCATGCTGGACCGACCGCGAGCCAGCGTGACGGTGGACCTGGTGAGCGAGGATATGGATAAAAGCATTTCCGTGATTCTGGACCGTACCGGCAAAAAGATGATTAAAAAGGACGGCAAGGTCATCCGCAAAACCGCAGAGCTGCTGAACAATCTGGTGGTGATGGTTTTTTCGCCGGAAGACCTTCGCATCATCAAAGACAGTCCGGAGAAGCGGAGAAACTTTATTAATAAGGAACTGTCCCAGATTCGGCCCCGCTATTACGAATGCCTTCGCCTCTACAGCGAAGCCTTGCGCCAGAAGAACAGCATGCTGAAGGACAATCTGAAGAATTCAAAAATCGACGAAAACATGCTGGACATCTACGACCTGCAGCTGGCGAAGTACGGAACGGAAATCGTGAAGTACCGGAGAAATTTCATTCGCATGCTTTCGGAAAGAGCGGCAGAAATACAGAAGAGCATTTCCGGCGGAAGAGAAGATCTGGAAATCCGGTATCTGTGTTCCCTTTCGGAAGAGAATCAGTACGACGCGCTGGTGGCGGCGAGGGACCGAGATCTGTACAGCGGGCACAGCAGCTTAGGTCCGCAGCGGGACGATATGGAATTTCTGATCAACGGAAAGGATGCCAAGAAGTACGGATCTCAGGGACAGCATCGCACCATCGCTTTGGCACTGAAGCTGGCGGAAATCGGAATCGCCCGGGATGTAATCGGCGAAAACCCGGTGCTCCTCCTGGACGATGTATTGTCGGAATTGGATGAAGAACGACAGACCTTTCTTTTTCAGGAAATCGAGGATGTGCAGCTCTTCATTACCACCACGGATGTGAATAATCGGATTCTGAAGAAAATGCCAAAGGGAAATGTTTATTCTGTGAAGAGTGGTACTGTGTTTAAAAATACCTTGAAATGATTTAAAATCAAGCCAAAACAGGACGAAATTGTGCTTTACGATGATTTTGGTATTCTTGAATAAAAGACGCGAATATGGTAAAATAAATCGGTTATGTAAATAACCGATTTTTTGTTTGTTTTAATCATAAAAGGAAGGTTTGAATGAGCGCAGAAAAAAAGAAAAGCGACTATACAGGCCAACAGATTCAGGTACTTCACGGACTGGAAGCGGTTCGTGTCAGACCGGGTATGTACATCGGCAGTACCGGATCTCAGGGTTTGCATCATCTCGTATACGAAATCGTGGATAACAGTGTGGACGAGGCACTGGCCGGATTCTGTAAACACATCGAGCTGTCCATTAATGAAGATAATTCCATCACGGTGTGCGATGACGGCCGTGGAATGCCGGTGGATATGCATCCGACGGAGCATAAACCGACGGTTGAAGTTATTCATACACAGCTCCATGCGGGCGGTAAGTTCGGCGGCGGCGGATACAAGGTGTCCGGCGGTCTTCACGGTGTAGGTGCATCGGTAGTAAACGCCCTCTCCACGCACATGATTGTTGAGGTAAAAAGAGGCGGAAAGCTGTACGAGCAGGAATATTTCCAGGGAAAGAGATCCACTGAATTGAAAGTTCTGGGAGATGCCGAGGGTTCCGGTTCCAAGACCACCTTCTGGCCGGATCCGGAAATCTTCGACGAAACCATCTATGACTACGATATCCTGCAGAATAGAATGAGAGAGATGGCATTTCTGAATAAGGGCCTTCGGATTACCATCGAAGATAAAAGAGAGGGACGGAAGAAGAAGGAAAGCTTCTGCTACGAAGGCGGAATTCGGGAATTCGTCACTTTTATGAATCGAAACAAGAAGGTCATCAACGAAGATGTGTTCTATTTCGAGAACCACAAGAAGGACGAAGCCACCGGCAAAGAGTACGAAGTGGAAGTGGCACTGCAGTACACCGGAAACTACAACGAAACGGTAATGTCCTACGCCAACAACATCAACACCATCGAAGGTGGTTTCCACCTCCAGGGACTGAAGGCGGCGATTACCAGAACGCTGAACGACTACGCGCGCCGTACCAAGCAGCTGAAGGAGAAGGACGATTCCCTCACTGGCGATGATTGCCGGGAAGGCGTTACCGCAATCGTCAGCGTGAAGCTGACGGATCCTCAGTTCGAAGGACAGACCAAGGCAAAGCTTGGAAACAGTGAAGTTCGTGGTTTCGTGGAAAGCAGCATGAACGAGTACTTCAACTTCTATCTGGAGGAGCATCCGGCCCAGGCCAAGAAAATCGTCACAAAGTGCATCAACGCGGCCAACGCCAGAGAAGCGGCAAGAAAGGCTCGAGAGACCTCGCGTAAAACCAATGTACTGGAGAGCACATCGCTTCCGGGCAAGCTGAAGGATTGTTCCGAGAAAGATCCGGAAATCTGCGAGATTTTCCTGGTAGAGGGAGACTCCGCCGGCGGTAGTGCCCAGGAAGGAAGAGACAGAGCGCGCCAGGCGGTACTTCCGCTGAGAGGTAAAATTCTGAACGTAGAGAAGGCAACCCGTGCGAGAGCGTTGGATTCTCAGGAAATTCGGAATATGATCACCGCTTTCGGCTGTGGAATCGACGACAACTTCGATATTTCGAAACTGCGCTACCACAAAATCATCATCATGACCGATGCGGATGTGGACGGCGCTCATATTCGGACGCTGCTCCTCACCTTCTTCTATCGTTTCATGAGACCGCTGATTGAGGAAGGTTATGTATATGCCGCACAGCCGCCGCTGTTCCGGGTGAAGAGAGGAAAAGAGACCTGGTACACCTATTCCGACAAGGAGCAGGAAGACCTCTTGGCCGAACTTCGGGAGAAGGACAGCAAGACAAAGGTAGAAATCCAGAGATACAAGGGTCTTGGAGAGATGGACTACACCCAGCTGTGGGAAACCACCATGGACTACAACCATCGTACCCTGATTCGGATTTCTTTGGACGATGCGGAGAAGGCGGATGAGATGATTACCACATTGATGGGTGACAAGGTTCCGCCGCGGAAGAAGTTCATTGAGGAAAACGCGCGTTACGCCACATTGGATTTGTAGTCGGTATCCGGTGAACTGCGAAATTCTTTTTATGGGAAATCGCGAAGAGCTTGAGATATTGAAGAAGTATAGATAAAGGAGATTGAATGTCAACGAATTTATTGGAAGACAGCAAAATAATCACCCATGAGATGTCGGAGGAAATGAAGACTTCCTATATCGACTACGCCATGAGTGT
Organism: Mogibacterium sp.; assembly: GCA_016775335.1. Classification (GTDB taxonomy): domain Bacteria; phylum Bacillota; class Clostridia; order Peptostreptococcales; family Anaerovoracaceae; genus Mogibacterium_A. The sequence continues at coordinate 37,649 of JAEUGJ010000010.1, read as the reverse complement.
TATTGTAGGACGTGCCCTTCCGGATGTTCGAGACGGTTTGAAGCCGGTTAATAGAAGAATTCTCTACGGCCTGAGCGCTTTGGAAATTACGCCGGACAAGCCGCACAAGAAGTCCGCCCGTATCGTCGGTGAAGTAATGGGTAAATATCACCCTCACGGTGACAGTTCTATCTACGATGCCATGGTTAAGATGGCACAGGTTTTCTCCACCAGATATCCGCTGGTGGACGGTCACGGTAACTTCGGTTCCGTGGACGGCGACGGTGCAGCGGCTTCCCGTTACACCGAGGCCAGAATGTCCCCGTTCTCCCTGCAGATGGTTCGGGATATCGGAAAGGAAACCGTGGATTTTGCGGATAACTACGACGGCGAGGAACAGGAACCGGTGGTTCTGCCTTCCCGTGTGCCGAATCTGCTAATCAACGGATCCAACGGTATCGCGGTTGGTATGGCTACATCCATTCCGCCGCACAATTTGGGCGAGACCATCGATGCGTGCGTCAAGATGATTGACGACGATGAGTGCACGGTGGACGACCTGATTAAAATCATCAAGGCGCCGGACTTCCCGACCGGTGCGCAGATTATCGGAAAAGAAGGTGCCAGGGAAGCCTATCGTACCGGTACCGGCAAGGTGCTGGTGCGCTCGGAGTGCGAAATTGAGGAAGGCAGCCGGGGACGTACCCGAATCGTGATAAGTTCCATTCCGTACCAGGTGAATAAGGCGCGGCTGATTGAGTCCATGGCAGCGCTGGTAAAGGACAAGAAGATAGAAGGCATTTCCAACATTCAGGATGAGTCCGCTCGAGGAAATCTGCGGATTGTCATCGACCTGAAGAAGGACGTGAATCCGAATGTCATCCTGAACAGACTGTACAAGCATACCCAGCTGCAGACTTCCTACAGCATGATTATGCTGGCGCTGGTAAACGGCGAGCCGAAGATTCTGAACCTGTATCAGATTCTGGACGAATACCTGAAGCACCAGAAGGAAGTGGTAACGCGGAGAACCCGGTTCGACCTGAGAAAAGCAGAGGAAAGAGCACATATTTTAGAGGGTTACGTAATCGCGCTGGATAATATCGACGAAGTGATTAAGGTGATCCGTTCCGCTTATAACGATGCGAAAGAAAAGCTGATGATTCGGTTCAGCTTGTCAGAAGCACAGGCGCAGGCAATTCTTGATATGAGACTGGCCAGACTCCAGGGTTTGGAACGTGAGAAAATCGAGGAAGAATTGGCGGAGCTGCGGAAGAGAATCGCATACTTTAAGGAACTTCTGGCAGATGAGAAGAAGCTGATGGGTGTAATCAAGGACGAACTTCTGGAAATCAAGAAGAAGTACGGAGATAAGAGAAGAACCAAGCTGGTGAACGGCGACGGAGAGCTGGATGAAGAGGCCCTGATCGATGAAGAGGATGTGGCAATCACCCTTACCCACATGGGTTACATCAAGCGAGTTCCGGAGAATACCTACAAGGCACAGCGCCGCGGCGGCAAGGGAATTCTGGGACTGACCACTCGGGATTCGGATTTTGTCAAAGATCTGATCATCACCTCCACCCACGACGACCTGCTGTTCTTCACCGATATGGGTAAGGTGTACAAGATGAAGGGATACGAGGTTCCGGAAGCATCCAGAACCGCAAAGGGTACTCCGGTCATCAACTTCCTGAACCTGAATTCGGGTGAGAAGGTCAGCGCGGTGATTCCGGTGAAGGAATTCTCCCAGGACAACTACCTGGTAATGATCACCCGAAGCGGAACCATTAAGAAGACGCCGATGTCGGAATTCGACAGCATTCGGAAGAACGGTCTCATCGCCATCAACCTGAAGGACGGCGACAAGCTGATTTCCGTCAGCCAGTCCAACGGCGACGAGAATATTTACGTCATCACCAAGCTGGGTAAAGCCATTGCCTTCAACGAAAATGACGTTCGAAGCATGGGCCGAAATGCGGCCGGCGTTCGCGCCATCAACCTGGATTACGGTGACGAAGTCGTTTCCATGGAGCTGGATACCGACGGAACCCGGGAGATGCTGGTGGTGTCCGAGAACGGATTCGGTAAGAGAACATCATTGGATGAGTATCGCCTCCAGACCCGAGGTGGCAAGGGTATCGCCACCTACGACAAGTCCAAGTTCAGCAAGACCGGCACGCTGGTGGGCGGAATGCTGGTTCGGGACGAGAACGAAGTGATGCTGATCAACTCCAACGGCGTAATCATCCGAATTCGGGCAGAGGAAATCTCCAAGTCCGGAAGAACCACCCAGGGCGTAAAGATTATGAAGGTGGAGGAAGACAGCCACATCGTATCTTTGGCCAAGGTTGTGGACGATGAAGAGAACGCACAGAAGCCGAAGGTTTCAGAAAAAAAGAAATCCGAAGGCGAACAGATTTCTCTTTTGGATTAATGAATAAAAAAAGAATGGCGCAAAGTCGGAAACGTCCGGCTCTGCGTCATTTTTTGTGGATTTATAAATCTGCGGAAAACTAACGGATGATGATGTCCTGCAGTTTTCTTTTTGGGACGTAATGAACGTCGTTGGCATCCCGGTAGTAGCCGGTGTCTCCCCCATCCTCGACTTCCACCAGGTGAATTTCCTCTGCGGATTTGCCGACGGCGATGACCAGCTTGAGGATGTATTTTTCCGGAATTCCCAGCTCGTCCCGAAGTTCCTTCGGGTCATAGCCGCCTCCCAGCATGCAGCAGCGGTATCCCTTCTCCACCGCCGCCAGAGTGATGCTTTGCGCCGCGATGCCCAGGTCGATATTGGTAAAGGTGTCGCTGGTGCTGATATCCGGATCCTGAAGGATGACGATGTAGGATTCTGGCTCCTTTCCGGCATCCGGCAGGTGGCGTTCCGGAAGGCGTCCGCCCATCTTGGTTGCTTTTTGCAGAATGGCTGCGGCGGAATCCCGGTTGGCGATAAAATATTTCAGCGGTTGCAGGTTCATGCCGGAGGAGGCCAGGCGGGCACAGTCAATCATGTCCGTCAGTTCCTCGGTGGAAACTTTTTCGCTTTGGTCGAATCCCCGTACGGTGCGGTTCTCTTTGATATAATCTTTCAGCATGGTACACCTCCTAAAAGTTTCTCATATCCTATTTTTTACATAATGATAGTAATCTATTTGGCGTATGTCAAATAAATATGTTTATAAACTTGTCAAAAACACAAAATAGAAAAGTTTTCCACAGTTATCAACAGTATGTTGGAATGTGCTGAAGCGGTTGAAATATAAGCGATATGCGGATGCGAATGAATAATTATGCACAGAGATTTTAACAAATTATGGAAAACTGTGATTATAAGACAAAAGAGGCGCCGCAGTGACGCCTCTTCTTCGGATAATCGGGAACCCGTGATTAAAAATCTTATTTTGCCTTAACCTTTACGGTCTTGCTGTACTTTGTGTAAACGTTTGTGCCGTTGATGTTCTTGTAAGCGCGAACCTTTACGTAGTAGGTTTTCTTGGACTTCAGCTTCTTAATGGTGACCTTTCTGGAGGTTGTGGTCTTTGCCAGCTTATACTTCGCGCCCTTCTTCTTGAGCTTGTAGTATACCTTGTAAGTGGTCACACCCGTGGTCTTTCCGTAGGTTACGGTCGCCTTCTTCTTTCCGGCTTTTGCTTTTACCTTGGAAACCGTTGCCGCCTTAATTGCGGAAATATTGACTTCCTTGCCGGTTTTCTTGTCCATTGCAAAAGTCTTGCCATCGCGGTAGTAGTTGTATCCACCGTTGGACCAGCCAATCCAGCCATCGCTGTACAGAGATGCATCGTAGCCCATGAGCCATGCTTCCCAAGTGGTCTCCGCTGCTCTCCAGCCGGAGCCGCAGAAGAATACCATGTGCTTGTTCTGGTAGTCGATGCCGTCTTCTTCCCACATCTTTTTAATCGCTTCACCGGATCTCATGGATTTATCCGCATTTCTGTAACGGAACACGCTGCTGCTGTAGCCGTATCCGCAGTTGGAATAGATGGTTCCAGGGATTCTTCCGGCGAGGTCGTGATAACCGTATCCGGTATCCTTTCCGTCCCACTCCGCTTTGGTTCTGGTATCGATGACTGCGTACTTGGAATTCTTCAGCTCGCTCTTTACCTCGGAAATGGTGTCGATGACATCCGGATTCTGCGGCTTGGTGATGCCCATGTTAGTGGTCTTATTGGTGTTGATTCCCTTTTCCATGGAATATCCGGCTGCATTCCAACCGGTCATAGCGTTGCTCATTACGTGAACGTTTTCCACACCCAGGTACTTCAGGATAACCGCCATTCTGGTGGTTGCCATCGGTTCCGGACCGGCGATGATTACGCAGGAGTTCAGGGTGATGCCCTTTTTCTGTGCCAGCTGAATCAGTTCTTTGTCGCTGTTCAATCTCCACTCGGTTCTGTATTGCTCCGGTTTGGTCTTTACGTAAACCTTCGGAGTTTCGTACTCGTCGGTGTTTACGTGAACGGCGCCCGGGATGTGACCGGCATCGTAACCGGAACCGTTGTTCGGATCGCTGGTTTCATCTCCCCAGCTTACGTCCAGGATTACCACGTCGTCACCGTTGACAACCTGCTTTGCGTTTCTGGTGTATTCATCAGACTTCCCGGTGAGGTTGTCGGAGATGTTTTTAACCACATCTTCCGGAACGTACATATCGTAATTCTTGTACTTCACAACCTTGGCTTTGCCGCTGTTAATCAGGTCGGTTCCATTGAAAACCTTCATGTTGTCAGCAGAATATCCCTGATCCTTGAGCCAGTTGTGCACGTATTCCGCATCGGAATCGTTCACATCGTAGATGATGATTTTAGAATCCTTGGTAATGCCGGCATCTTCCATCATCTGCTTGTGGTAATCTTCGATGGTCTTGCCTTCCTTCTTGTTCGGCGTTACGGCGTTGCGGATGGCGTCTGCCGGGAAGCTTACCGCATTCTTCAGGTGACCGCCTCTCTTTGCGTTTCCGATGGCCCAGCCGTTGTACGCGTCCACACTTCTGGCATCCATCAGAACGGTGCTGCTGTCGGAGTCGGACATATATGCCTTCACCTCGTCGGCGGTTGCTGTTCCTGGAGCTACCGCATTCGGGTCGTTGACCTTTACGGCAATTTCACCGGTGTAATCTTCATCGTTGACGTATTCGATAATCGGCTGGAAATCATCATTATCGGTGAAAGAAACGGTGATATTGGAAGTCATGGTATATGGACTTCCGGAAACCAGTTTCAAATCCATGTTATCAATCCATCCATCTTTATCCAGTGTGGATGTTTCGATAACACCATTTTCATCCGACGCTACTCCAATCGGTTTGGTTACATTTCCCATGGTAAATGTGAATTCAGCACCCTTTACCGGCTGATCGTACTGGTTGGTAACCTTGATGACCAGTTTGCTTTGGTCTACCGCCGCATTTGCGGAAGCCGGACCGAAGGAGCCGAACACACTGAATCCGCTGACGATCATCGCCAAAGCGAGAAGCCAGGCGCTTATGCTGCGAACTGCTCGATTCATAAACATTTTCCTCCTCTTTACTCTTATAATCTCTGTAAAAACAATTTACAATCGTCGAACGCGCCCGATCGAGTCCGACGATTTTGTGAACAGGCATAATATACCTATTAATAATTATAGTAAAAACAGGAAGAGAGATTTTCCAATAGAAAAACTCTATTACTTTGGTAGGCAGAAAAGAAAAAAACTATAAAAAAAGGAACCCGGTAATTCGGGTTCCCTTCCTAAAGCTTCCGTATTCAAAAAAATACTAAACGAATTCCTTCAGCCCTTCGCGGATGGTCTTCTCAATTTCCACGTGGGCTTCGTTCTGCGTTTTCCGATCCATCTCCTCAAAATGAACCAGCGGATGAATCTTCACATGAACGGTGCACGGCTGAACCGTCCCCTTCTCCTCCCAGAAGTGGTAGCCCCCCTCCAGGGTAATCGGAAGAATCGGCACCTTCGCCTTCTGCGCGAACTTGAAGCTGCCCGCCTTGAATTCCCCCATCTCGCTGCACTGGCTCCGCGTCCCCTCCGGGAAAATCACCAGAGAAAACCCTTCCTTCATCAGGGTCGCCGCCTCATTCAACGTCTGAATGGCCGCCCGGGCATCTCCCCTCTTCAGAAACAGCGAGCGAGTATAGTTAATCGCCTTCGCCAGCGGCTTGAAACCGGTGAACTCCGATTTGGCAATGAAGCCGATCTGAAACTTCCGAATCACGTAGATCATCGCCAGAATATCCGCATAGCTCTGGTGGTTGGCCACAATCAGCATCGGTCCGTGATCCGGAATGTTCTCTTCCCCGTGAATATCGAAGGTAATTCCAATCTTCCGGGACACGGTGTCCGCGAATCGGCTGGTGCCTTCCAGAATCAGCGCCCGCTCCTCCTCTAACTTTCCTTCCTTCCGAAGGGCCTCGAACTGCGGCGCCATCTTATTAAAACGATTTATTTCCGACAGGATCGCCAGTCCCGCCGGGATGCTTTTAAATGGATTCATCATCTCGTAAAAATATCCTCCGTCCCTCCTGCGTTTCCGACTTCACCGCGGGCTTGCAGGCGTTCATACAATAGGTTAGAATCTATTGTAAAATAACGCCATAAAAAAAGCAAGGAAGGGATTACGAGAATGAAACTGGTAATACAGAGAGTCACCCACGCAAGCGTCACCGTGGATAACAATGTCATTGGAAAAATCGGCAAGGGATACATGGTTCTGATCGGAGTATCCGATACGGACACGAAAGAAATCGCCGACAAAATGCTGGATAAGATGATTAAGCTTCGGATATTTGAAGATGAGAACGGAAAGACCAATCTTTCCTTGGCAGATGTGGGGGGAGAACTTTTACTAATCTCACAGTTCACCCTGTACGCAAACTGCAAGAAAGGAAACCGACCTTCTTTTATCGAAGCGGGATCTCCGGACCATGCCAATGCCCTCTATGAATACATCATCGAGAAGTGCAAAGAGCGCGTGGACGTGGTGGAACAGGGAGAATTCGGCGCGGAAATGAAGGTAGAGCTGCTGAACGACGGCCCATTTACCGTAATTCTGGATTCGGAGCAGATTTGCGGGTAGAAAACGGAAGAATTCACCGGATTTTCAAGGAATTTCGGAAATAAAAGCTTGCAATCCGGCTATTTTTCTGTATAATAATTGGGTATGGTCTGAATAAGCAGGCCAGAATCCTACATCGCAAGATGTCATTAGGCCATAGGAGGTGAAAACAATGAGAAATTATGAATTATTGTTCATTCTTGATCCGGCTATGGATGAAGCTGCAAGAAACCAGATGATCGAGACCGTAAAGGGCATCATCAACGCTGACGGTGAAGCTGGAGAAGCGGATCTGTGGGGCGCTAAGAAGCTCGCTTACCCGATCAACAAGAAGAAGGACGGTTTCTACGTGCTGATTCCATTCAAGGCAAGTGCAGAACTGCCAAAGGAACTGGACAGAAGACTGAAGATTTCCGATAATTGCATGAGACATATCATCGTTTGCCAGGACGAGAAATAAGTATCGTTCACAGCGTTCGGAAAGGACAGGTGAAACATGAATAGTGTAATTTTAATTGGAAGATTAACAAGGGATCCGGAGCTTCGCTACACACCGAACACTCAGACTGCCGTAGCGCATTTCACGCTGGCAATCGACAGACCGGTGTCCGCCGGCCAGGAGCGTCAGGCTGACTTCATTCGAATCACCGTATTCGGAAAGCAGGCCGAGACCGTAGACAGATACCTGAAGAAGGGCAGTCAGGCAGCGGTAAGCGGACGGATTCAGACGGGAAGTTACAGAGACAAGAACGGTCAGACGGTGTACACCACTGACGTCATCGCGAATCGCGTGGAGTTCCTTGGCTCTAGAAACAACAACGGCGGAGGCTCGAACTCTAACTCCGGCTTTGGTGGCAACGACAGCTACCAGGGCGGTCAGCAGCAGAGCGCGCCGGCACCGCAGCAGGACGCTTTCGGAGGTCAGGATGATTTCCCGGATGCATTCCAGGCAGCAGATGACGACATCCCGTTCTAGAAATATCTTAGGAAAGGAGATTAAGTCGAAATGGACAATAACAACAGAAAGCGCGGCATGAGAAGAAGAAAAGTATGCCAGTTCTGTGCAGACAAGGATAAGAAGATCGATTACAAAGATGTAGAGACTCTGAAGAAGTTCACTACCGAGAGAGGCAAGATTCTCCCGAGAAGAGTAACCGGTACATGTGCAATGCACCAGAGAGCAGTTACCACTGCTATCAAGAGAGCTCGTGTGGTAGCACTCCTTCCTTTCGATGCAGATCTGAACAACTAATCCGCAGAAGAAGTAAATTGAGAACGCTGGAGGTTTCCTTCCGGCGTTCTTTTTATTATAATAGAATAAAAGTATCAGTACTGTTGCTGTGGGTTGTCCGCTCAAGTTGCGAGCAGCGGGAAGCAGAAAGGAAAAAAGAAATGACAGAAAACCAGAAGATTATCGATTTCCTGAACGAACTGAAGTCGGCGGCACCGGCGCCGGGGGGCGGTGCGGTTGCGGCACTGACGGGAGCACAGGGAGCTGCCCTGATTATGATGGTGGCAAATCTCACCGTAGGAAAGAAGAAATATGAAGAGTACGAAGAGCTGAATCAGCGCACGCTGAAAGAAGCCCAGGAAGTGCTCACGAAGCTGATTCAGGGAATTGATGAAGATAAGGAAGCCTTTACCGGCGTATCCGATGCCTATGCCCTTCCGAAATCCACGGAAGAAGAGAAAGCGGCTCGGAAGGCGGCGATTGCAGAGGCATCCGTGGCAGCGGGACTGGCTCCGCTGAACGCCTGCCGGGCCGCATTGGCCGGACTGCACCTCACCCAGGAGATAATCGGCAAATCCAATAAGCAGCTGGTGAGCGATCTCTACGTGGCGGCCCTGAATCTGAATGCCTGCATCCAGGCGGCGAAGATGAATGTGGTAGCCAACACCCCTGCCCTCACCGACCGCAAGCAGGCCGAGGAATGGAACCGGGAAATCGCCTCCATCGTGGAAGAGGCAAATGCCCTGACCGGAGAGATTTTGAAGAACGCCTAGTGACAATATAGAAATATGAGGAAATGTGCAGATTCAATATAAGAATTTTCAATAAAAAACCGGTTGAACGCACTCCCTCGATTTGTTAAAATAAATCGATTTTCGCTGTTAGTGAATTCTAACAGCGTTTTTTATGGGCTTTTTTATTAATTTCTATACAGTAAAAAGGAAAGGACAAAACATCATGCACAACGGTACAGGACTGTTTTTCTGGGGATTCCTGGTGGTATACGGCATCATCATGTTCGCCATCTCCCCGAAGGCCGTTACAATCGGCGGCTTTTTCAAAGGAACCGACAAGAAGGGACGCGCAGCATCTTCCCTGATGGTCACCTCTTCGGTATTTATCGCTTGGATTTTCGCAAAATCCGTATATAACTGCGCCAATATGGGATACAGCTACGGCATCGTGGGCGGCATCGGCTACGCGGTGTACTGGCTCTGCATTCCCCTCACCGGATTTGCCATCTACAGACTTCGCCGTCGTTTCGCCGCAAAATCCATGACCGACTTCCTCACAAGCAACTACGGTGTGGCAGCAGCATTCTGTTTCAGCGCAGCGATTCTGGTTCGTCTGTTCAACGAGGTATGGTCCAACACCTCGGTCATCGGCGGATACTACGGTGAGTCGGGCAGCAAACCCTTCGTCATCGCCGCACTTCTTTTTACCGCAATCACACTGGGCTACAGCTGCTGGGGCGGACTGCGTTCTTCCCTGATTACCGACGTGCTCCAGGCAGGACTGTTCGTGGTACTGCTGGTATTCACCCTTTTCTGGATTCTGCCGGCACACCCGATGAGCGCGTACCTGACCAGCGGATCCTGGAAAATGGATGCCGGCGTGGACTTCGTTCTGGGCGCACTGCTGCAGTGCCTGTCCTACGGATTCCATGATGCGGTACTCACCGACCGGGGATTCATCTGTGAGGAAAAGAAGATGCTGAAGTGCTTCACCGTTGCGGGTCTTCTGGGATTTCTGGCGATTACCCTGTTCTCCCTGATCGGTGTGGACGCTATGCTTTCCGGTCTGGAAAATGTGACGGATGCGGCACAGGCGGTGGCACAGGGCATGGGCATTGCGGCCTTCTTCCTGATGGCCATCATGATGGTAATGTGCGGCGGTTCCACTCTGGACTCCACCTTCAGTTCCCTGGCGAAGCTGACCGCACGGGATCTTCCGGCCATTCTGGGAAAAGACCCGCATGAAAAGGCTCGCTGGATCGGTATCGGATTCATGGCATTCTTCGCAGTTGTGGGTAACCTGCCGATGATTATGGGAACCGATATTTTGGCGGCAACCACCATTTCCGGAACCATGATTATGGGTCTGGGTCCGATTTTCCTGCTTCACGGCGCAGGTCCGATTAAGCCGACCAAAATCGGCTTCCACCTCTCCTTTTGGATCGGCATGATTCTGGGAATCGTGGATACCGTAAGCCCGGACAGCCTGGCATTTATGAATATCGGAAACGGAGCCTACGCCAACTTCCTGGGTGTGAACTTCTGGGGTGCCGTACTGTGCTGGGGTTCCTACGCGGTGTGCGGCGTCGTGGCTTCCATGGCGGAGAAGACCGAAGGTCGTCCGGCGTGGAAAGGCAGAACCGATGAGGAAATTGCGGCTCTGGATGCAGAGCGCAGTGCAGCCGGATGGGAAGACATCGATCCGGAAGGCATCGAGTCGGCAAACTAATTGAAAAAAACAGCAATAGATATTAGAATATACCTATCTGTGCCGGCGGGTGCAGGTAGGTATATTTTGTAGGTCAATTATGATAGCGATAAAATCATTCTAATACAGGAGGACAGACAGATGGAAAAATATGCGATTTTGTTCAGCAGCAAGACCGGAAATACCCGGATTTTGGCGGATGCGATTCGGGCGGCGCTGCCGGAAGAGGACTGCGCATTCTTCGGCGAAGCCGGATCGGTTGCGGAGATTCCGGAGGTGAAGACGGTATACCTGGGCTTTTGGACGGACAAGGGCAATGCGGACGAGGCAGCCTTAAATGTCCTGAAAAATCTGAGAAACAAAAACGTATTTTTATTCGGAACAGCCGGCTTCGGCGTGGAGGATGCGTATTTTCAGCGGGTGCTGAACAACGTAAAGGCATCGATGGATGAGAGTAATACCTTGGCGGGCGAGTTCATGTGCCAGGGAAAGATGCAGCAGGCGGTTCGGGATCGATATGTGAAGATGAAAGAGCAGCCGGATGCGGCGCCGAATCTGGATCAGATGATTGACAATTTCGACCGGGCTCTGTCCCATCCGGATGAGGCAGATCTGGAGCACCTCCGTCAGGAAATTTTGAAGTAGAGAAAAGAAAGAAGGATCAAAATGGCAAGCTGCACAACTCCAAGTTACGCGAGACATAATTTCAAAGATGCGGGAAGAGCCTGTCCGGTGGATTACCGTCTGGACCCGGCGGTATGGGCCGCTGCCCCTGCCCCGGAGCACACATTCGACACCCTGCTGGTGGTGGGTGGACTGTACGGAAATCCTTTTGCGATGGATGCGGTACAGGCGATGTTCGTAAAAGAACAGGAACGCCTGGGCGAAGGCGGCCGGGTGGGCATGGTGTTCAACGGCGACATGCACTGGTTCGACCGGACGGCAGAGGAATTCGCCCGGGTGGAAGCCGGTGCGGAGAAATACATTCCAATGGTTGGAAATGTGGAAGCGGAGGTTCGAAGAACGGAGGATATCGGCGTGGGCTGCGGCTGCGCCTATCCGGATTGTACCGATGATGCCAGCGTGAGCCGCTCCAACCGAATTCACCATATGATGAAGGAAGAAATCGGGAAGCATCCGGAATTGATTGCGAAGCTAAAGGACCGGCCGGCGCACATGGTCGCCCGGGTGGGGGATTGCAAAATCGGAATCACCCACGGGGATGAGAAACTGCTGGGAGGCTGGGACTGCGCCATCGAGCAGCTGGAGGATGTGCTCCGCCAGGGAGAGCTGTCCGACTTCATGGAAGAAAACGGAATCGATATCTTCGCTACCACCCACACCTGTGCGGCGGTGGCCGGAAAACTCCGGGGCGGCGTGGTGATCAATAACGGCGCGGCGGGGCTTCCTACCTTTGAGGGCCAGCCGTTTGGCGTGCTCACCCGAATTGCGGCGACGCCGGAGGAGGATGCCATCTATCGGACGGAATACAAGGGACTTTACATCGAAGCGGTTCCTGTTCGCTATGATCAGGCAGCCTATGTGGAATGGTTTGACCGGCTGTGGAAACACAACTCTCCGGCAGAGGTTTCTTACCGCAATCGTATTCTGAACGGTCCGGCTTGCACCATCGGAAACGCGCTTCTGGGCGGATTCGTGGTTTTACCGGCGTACCGGGAAGAAGCGTATCCGGAAGGAAAACCGGCGTCACCACAGGATCTGGAAGATGCCATGGCGCGGATTATGTATTTTGAGGATATGGTTCCGAAGTCGGAGTATCTGGAGACGCGGCCGGAGCTGTCCACGATTCAGGTGAATGTGGGAAAGAAGTGCAATCTGTCCTGCGAGCACTGCCACGTGGGTGCCGGCCCGGATCGGAAGGAAGTGATTTCTCGGGAGACGCTGCAGGCGGTGCTGGATGCGGGGGTTCGGTACGGATTCCGGACGATTGATATCACCGGCGGAGCACCGGAGATGGCGCCGGACTTCCGGTGGTTCATCGAAGAGGCGACGCGGCTGGGATTTCGGGTGATGGTTCGAACCAACCTGGTGATTCTGAAGGCGCCGGCGTATCGGGATTTGATTCGGAAATATTGGGAGCTGGGGGTAACTGTGATTGCCAGCCTTCCGAATTTCAGCGAATCGGAGGCAGACAGTCAGCGAGGCGACGGCGTGTTCCGTCAGAGCATCGAGGTGCTTCGGGAGCTGAATGCTGTGGGATACGGCATGGAAGCGGAAATTGAGACGGCGGGTGAACAGAAACCGGAGCTGAATCTGGTATTCAACCCGCAGCGGGATGTTCTGCCGCCGGATCAGGACGAGCTGGAGAATTTGTACCGAAAGGAGCTTCGAAAATACGGAGTGGAATTCAACCGGCTGTATGCGGTGACCAACAACCCGATTGGACGATACGGGTGTCACCTCCTGGAGAATGGAATCTACCAACAGTACATGGATATGCTGCTGGATGCATTCAACCCGGAGGCCTGCGAAAAAATGATGTGCCGGAATCAGATCAGCGTGGGTTATGACGGAAGAATCTACGACTGCGATTTCAATCAGGTAATGGAAATGCCGTGCCGGAACGAAGGCCGGGATTTGACCGTCTATGATCTGGCTGCGGGAAAAATAAATTCGCTTCAGCGAAAGATTCGGTTCGGGGCGCACTGCTACGGTTGTACCGCCGGCGCCGGTTCCAGCTGCGGAGGCACGCTGGTGCAAGGATAGGATATGTTATAACGCAAATCTCTGTTCATTGAATTGTTGAATAAATCACTGAGCGCCAATTTTGAATTGACGCTCAGTGTAAGTTATTTGTCTTTGTGATCCAGGTAAATCTTCATAAGGTAGACACCTAGGAAAATCACGAACATGATATACAAGTTGCGGACGATGTAAGCGTAGCCATACATGGGTTCAAAGGACATATCTAAATCAAGTGGTGATGCAGTATAACCTACCCAGCAAAGGCAAGTGCAGGCGAGAAAAATTAGAGAAATGTAAGAAACTTTCATAGAGGAATTCTCCTTTCTTTCGCTATTTGCTTTGTCAGAAAACAAGCTTAACGGAAACGGGGTATTCGACTTCTCCTGAATGTAGTATCCGACACCTCTTTTAGACTGGATACGAAGATTAGAGTGAATAGAACGCAGTTTCTTTCGTAATGAAGAAATATGAACGTCTACAGATCGGTCTGTATCATTCGAACCACGTAAATCAATCAATGAGAGTAAAGAGGTACGGGAAACAACACAATGATTCTGTTCAAATAGTTTTTGGAGAATCATTGTTTCGTTTGGTGTCAATACAGCAGTGCCGCACTCAGTTGTTATTTCGTAACTCTGAGGTGTTAAAATTGTATTACCGCAGGAAAATTGTTCTTTTGAAATCATAATACCCCTCCAAAGTGCTATTTGTAAGTGAATGTTTTTCTAATATTTACACCGTAGGCTTTTTTTGTTATCGAAGAGCCGTCTTTAATCCACTTGTTTGTTCCATAATTTTTATGATATACCGTATAAGATTTTACTTTGTATTCTGGACGCATATGAAGGTAGCCGCGTTTTACTTGCTTTCCATTCGCTTTCGAAGGAACTTTCCATGTACCGGAATAGGTTAATGTAGAGCCCTTGGAGGAACCACATGTTGCATTTGCAATAAAGCTTTTATCGCATCCAAATGTTGCACCAAATTGTAATGCGTAGGATTGAGTTTTTGCGTGAGATAATCCAATGGTAATTCCAGGATCGCCAGATACATTTAAGTAGTCTTTTCCGAAAGAATTAGCTTTATTCTGTACATTTTTAACATTGTATAGAACAGCGTCTGCTGATAGTGGAGAAGAAGACATGTTGAGCACCGGGCTAATTGTAGCATCATCTAAAACAATTGTAAAATTCTCGCAGTTCTCGAATGCATTATCAATGGCATTTTGAAATTCAGTATCAGTAGAGAAATCATCTTTCGAAATGATGACAGAATCGTCGGCATAAGTGCATATCGGAAGTGACAAGATGAAAATTGTTAATAAAAGTAGATATATAGTTTTTTTATGTTTCATAGAAATTTTCCTTTCATAAAGTTCATTAGAAGTATCTTTTACAGATCTGTAACATGATTCTAACTAAGTTATGTTAAGAAAGTGTAAAGATTTCGCTTTAAATTGAAATGTTTTATAGTTCCTCCTAATTTTAGTGATGTGCCGAAATCAAATCAGCGGGAGCTATGACGGAAGGATTCAGCCTCGCAGCGTCACCAGAACCACGGTGCCGGCCTCCAAGCTTTCCTCCACCCTTACCGCGCCGCCGTGAAGCGCCGCGATTTCCCAGACCAGAGAAAGCCCCAGTCCGACGCCGCCGTGTTCCCGGCTCCGGGACTTGTCCACGCGGAAGAAGGGATGGAAGATGCTTTCCCGGTACTGCTCCGGAATTCCGAAGCCCGTATCTGACACGCGAATTTGAATGAACTTTTCATCCTTGCAGATGGAAATGGTAACGGCGCCATCGGAACGATTGTACCGGATGGCGTTTTCCGTGAGGTTGAAAAGCATCCGGTAGATTAAGGTGTCGCTTCCGATCATCCGGGCATTCCCCTCGCATTTCAATAATACCCCTTTTTCCTCGGCCACCGGTGCAAGGTCGGTATAGATTTCTTCAATCATCGGTGCCAACTCAATCTCATCCTCACAGGGAACCGAACGAAGTTCGCTCATTTCCAGAAGGGTTTTCGTCATCTGGGACATACGTTCCGTCTGCTCCTGCAGCAGTTTCAGAAAGTCCTTCGTCTCCGGCCGCAGCACGGGATGCTCTTGGGTAAAGAGTTCCATTTGTGCCTGCATCAGTGCAAGGGGCGTTCTCAGTTCGTGAGCCGCGTTTCCCGTAAACTGCCGCTGGGCCGAGAACCCTTCATCCAATCGACGAATCATGCTGTTGAAGGACTTGCTGAAGGATTGAAACTCCGGAAGTACATCCTCGCTGATTTTCATATCCGACAGATTATTCGGCTGCACCATTTCAATCTGAGAGGTAAAGGTACGCAGCGGTTTCAGTGCATGGCCGGTGACAAAATATGCCAGCACGCCGCCCAGCAGCGTCAGGATGGCCGTAATGCACCAGCCCGTGATTCCAAAGGACTCCTGCGCGCTGTCAATAATGATTGTAAGTTCATGATTCAAATCGGCATTTTCGGGATTAAAAGATTCCCCCGGGGCATCCGCACCGGACCCCGGTTCACTGCTTGCAGCGCTGTCCGTATAGGCGGTAATCCCGTTTCCGATCAGATCCATATAATGCTTTCCGGAATAGATAATCAGGCAATTCATCACCACACAGGTCACGCAAAGGAGAATCGCCGTCATCAGCGTGATGCGCCATTGCAAAGATACTTTCTTCATTTTCGGTCCTCCATTACATACCCTTCTCCAATGCGATTGTGAATCGGATCGTATCCCAGCGCCCGGCGGAGCTTTTTTCGCAGCGCGGAAATATGCACCCGAATGGAATTGCTGAAACGATCCACGCTGTTATCCCACACGTGCTCCATCAACTCCTCCTGACTCACCGGCCGCCCCGGGTGGAGCATCAGATATTCCAGAATGCCCGTTTCTTTTCGCGTCAGTGACAGAATTTCCTCCCCCACCGCCGCCCGTCGCGCCTTCGTATCAAAGGAAAGCTCGCCGCAGGTCAGGATCACATCGTTTTGCGTGTAGTGCCTCAGCGTTAGGTTCCGAATCCGCGCCGCAAGCTCCTCCAGATGGAACGGCTTCGTCAGGTAGTCGTCCGCTCCCCCATCCAGGCCGGCCACCTTATCCGCAACATCGCACCGCGCCGATAAAATCAGCACCTTCGTGTGGTCGTCGTTTTTCCGAAGGGTCTTCAGCACCGTCATGCCGTCCGCATCCGGAAGGTTCAGATCCAGCACCACCAAATCGTAATTTTCCACGGCCAGAAGCTCCATAGCACTCCCCCCGTCATAACAGAAATCCACGCTGTACGCCAACCGGTTCAAGCTGCGAACAATCGTGTCGCACAGAATTTTCTCATCCTCAACCACCAGAATACGCATAACCAATCTCCCTTTTTCAAACATTCATCCGATTGTCTACATTATACCCTACCGGCATAAAATTTCCGTTAACTTTCCTTTCTTAACGAAGATTTTATATCCGGCTTGTTATAGTGAAGGCGTAAAGAAAAGGAGGAGCTATGAGCAGAAGAAGAAAAATGCTGATCGCCGCGGGCACCGTCATGATGTGCTTCGGCGCGATGCGGGGCGAGGCGGAATTGGTGCTGGGCAAAGCCATACGATTATGTCTGGAGTGTGTGGGAATTGGGTAAAAATAAAAACAACCTCTCGAAAATTACCGGCCGCATGCGCGGATGGATTCAGGTGGGCGCCACCCTCCTTTCGAACATCCACCTTTCCAACTTCTTCAAAGGTGGAATCTATCAAGGCAGCGGAAAAGCCGTCTGCGTTCCCGGATTGAACTGCTATTCCTGTCCGGCGGCTTCCGGAGCCTGCCCCATCGGGGCATTCCAAGCTGTAGCGGGATCTTCGAAATTCGGTTTTTCCTACTACATCACCGGATTCCTGATTCTGGTGGGCGTACTTTTGGGCCGATTTGTCTGCGGATTCCTGTGCCCATTCGGCTGGGTCCAGGATCTGCTGCACAAGATTCCCGGCAGGAAGATTTCCACCAAGAAGCTGAAGCCCCTGACCTATGTGAAATATGCGGTGCTGATTGGGACGGTGATTCTGCTTCCTGCGCTGGTGACCAACGATGTAGGAATGGGCGATCCCTATTTTTGCAAGTACATCTGTCCGCAAGGCGTGCTGGAAGGCGCCCTCCCCCTTGCGGCAGTGGATGCCGGAATCCGTGGGGCTTTGGGAATTCTTTTTACCCGAAAGCTGATGGTTCTTGTGACGGTGGGGGTTCTGAGCGTAATTTTCTACCGGCCTTTCTGCAAATGGGTGTGCCCGCTGGGGGCCTTCTACGGGCTGATGAACAAGGTGTCCCTGCTTGGCGTTGAAGTGGACCGGGGGAAATGCGTTTCCTGCGGAAGGTGCGCCGATGTGTGCAAAATGGATGTGGACATCACCCGGGCGCCGAATCACGGAGAGTGCATTCGGTGCGGAAAGTGCGTCACCGTATGCCCTGTTGATGCCCTGGCCTATGTGTGCGGCTTCGGAAGTGACGGAAAAGAAATGAAAAAGGAGACAGAAAGATGAAGACGAAAATGAAAAAAATGATGATGCTGGCGGTGGCAGCGGTGCTGATGCTGTCCCTGGCGGCGTGCAGCGGGAAGAGCGGCGGAAAGGAGCCCGGCAACTTGGACGAGGCGGTTACCATGTATCAGGAGCTGATGGAACAGGAGAATCAGATTTTTGCGAAGAACAAGAAGCTGTGGGAAAAAGTCTTTATGGAAGCGGATAAGGGAATGACCCTGCAGGAGGACGGAAAGAATTACGGCGAGTTCCTGCTGGACACCATTGAATCCGCGAAGGACAAGTTCACGGAAGACGAGCTGAAGACGCTGAAAAGCGATGCCGAGGAGATTAAGAAGATTGAAGAGAAGCTGACCATGTTGGAAGAAAAATATCCGGAAGTGGCGGAGAAAGCCAAGGCGAACGGATCTGCGGCGAGCAAGGACGGAAGCGCCTGCGTGCCGGCAGACTCCGGAAACATGGATGAATTCCCTTCCTTTGATGGAAAGGATCTGGACGGCAAAAAAGTAAACAGCAAGAAGCTGTTCTCCGGCAACAAAGTGACGGTGGTCAATTTCTGGTTCACCACCTGCAAGCCTTGCGTGGGCGAACTGAAGGACCTGGAGGCCCTGAACAAGAAGCTGATGAAAAAAGGCGGCGAGGTTGTAGGAGTGAATGCGTACACCCTGGATGGGGACAAGAAAGCCATCGCCGAGGCGAAGAAGCTTCTGGAGAAAAAGGGCATCTCCTATAAAAACATCTGGTTCAAGTCCGACAGTGCCGCCGGGAAATTGACTTCCGGGCTGTACTCCTTCCCCACCACCTATGTGATCGATTCAAAGGGAAAAGTCGTGGGAAAGCCGATCGTGGGCAGCATCACATCCGGTGAACAGAAAAAAGCGCTGAACGATTTAATCGAACAGGCGATGAAATAAAAAGTGAAGAATCAAAAAGAGGAGCGTCTGTACCGGCAAATGCTCCTCTTTCACTATATCGCAAATTATTCATATTCGGGTTGGGCGGCAGACCCCACGTTGTGTCCGGGACGTTTCACAGCCATCCCCATGGAATCTGCCGGTTCGTTTCCGCCGGAAACCGGCAGAACGAGTCGTATTATATCACATGTATCTTAGCGTGCCAACACTTAATTCTCTCTGGCATCATCAATCAGCAGCCGGATGCAGTGGTACAGGTACGGTTTGTACTCTTCGAAGCTGACCGGATCCTCGTTGATTAGGACGCTGTAGCAGGTGGAGTTCACCATCTCAATCAGCGTATAGATCAGAATATCCGGATTCTTCAGGTGCACGTGGTCCCGCTCAATCAGCAGAGAAATGAAATCCTTGAAGTTGATCACATCGGAATTCTTCTCCTCAATGCGGCTGTTCAGGAACAGACCCCAGCTGAGATTCTTGGACACGAACCGCAGCAGCGTCAAATCCTTGGACAGATAATTCAGAATATAATCCGCCACGAAGATAAAACGGTCCGCCACGCCCACTTTCCGATTGTCACCCAGGCTGTCCTCCATCGCATTGACCGCCTTGGTGAGAATTCGGGACGCTTTAATCACAATCAGCTCATCCCGCACCGCTTCCTTGCTGTCGAAATAGAGGTAGAACGTACCCTTCCCCACCCCGGCTTTCAGCGCGATGTTCATAATCGTCGTGCTGGAGAAGCCCTTCGTGGTGAAAAGCTCATAGGCCGCGTCCAGGATGTCCTGTCGTTTTTTATTTTTCTTCAAATCCACTTTTGTCATAACTACACCCTTGGTAAAAAAAAGATCCGTTCGGCTAATGTCACCGATTTTTCTATAATATACCATTAACAGAAGGATTCGTCAAGGATAAAATGACCAACGGTCAAACAAGCGAAACCATTATATATGAAGTGTTTCGAAAATTAAACAAAGAGTTTTTGTAAAAAAATTCTCGCAAATATTGACTAATGGTCATTCCTGTGCTAGTATACTGGCAGATGAAATGACCATCGGTCACTTTAGACAAACGAAACTATTTTTACAGGGGGATGCGAGAGATGAAATTCGGCAAGGCAGTTGTGAAGCTGAGACACGCAATCCTCGTAATGGCATTGGTTCTGCTGATTCCGTCGGCAATTGGAATGGCGAAGACTCATGTTAATTACGATATGTTGTCATACCTCCCGGACGATATGGAGAGTGTAAAGGGTCAAGACCTTTTGATGGATGAGTTCCACAAGGGTGGCTTTTCCATTCTCGTTCTGGAGAATATGAAGACGGATGATGTGACGAAGCTGAAGAAGGACATTGAGAAGGTGGATCATGTGGAATCCATCGTGAATCTGCAGGACGTGGTGAATCCGTCCGTTCCGATGTCCATGTACCCGAAGGTGGTGCAGGACAACATCAACAACAAGAATGCAACGATGCTGGTAACGTTCTACGACACGGGAATATCAGATGAGCATACGTTGAATGCGGTGGATCAGATTCGGAAGATGAGCAGCAAGGATACGTATGTTGCCGGAATGACTTCCATGGTTCTGGATCTGAAGAACATTGCAGAGACGGAAGAAATCAAGTATGTGGCGGTGGCGGTAGCGCTGTCCCTGCTGGTGATGATGCTCCTGCTGGATTCCTATGTGGCTCCGTTCTTGTTCCTGCTGAGCATCGGGATGGCGATTCTGTACAACATGGGATCCAATATCATGTTCGGAGAGATTTCCTACATTACGAAGGCCATCGCGGCGGTGTTGCAGCTGGGCGTGACCATGGACTACTCCATTTTCCTGTGGCACAGCTACATGGAGAAGCTGGACGACGGAATGGAGCCGAAACCGGCTATGGCAGAGGCCATCAATGCAACGCTAGTTTCTGTAACCGGAAGTTCCGTTACGACCATCGCCGGCTTCCTGGCACTGTGCTTTATGACATATAAGATGGGCATGGACCTGGGATTGGTTATGGCGAAGGGCGTTGTCTTTGGTGTAGTGTGCAGCGTTACGGTGCTGCCGGTGCTGATTCTGTTCTTTACAAGAACATTGCAGAAGACTCGTCACAAGACCTTAATCCCGAGTACCGACAGATTGTCTCACAAGCTCACATCTCGGTACGGAATTTACATTCTGTGCTTTGCGATTCTGTTAATTCCGGCGCTGTATGGATATGCCCACACGAATACATCTTACGATTTGACGAAGATGGTGGTGGGAGACGGCAAGGACATTGATAAGGAGATGGTTCCGTTCTATACTGCAAATAAAAAGCTGTCGAAGGATTTCGGAATCAACACTTCATATATTATCATTGCGGACTCCAGTCTGTCTGCGAAGGACGGAAGAGCAATGAGTGAGGAAATCAAAGACGTGAAGGGCGTGAAGAGCGTCCTGGGCGTGGACGGAATGATGGGTTCGGCAATTCCTCGGAATATGCTTCCGGATGAGCTGAACAGCTCCATGCGGTCCGACAAGCACCAGATGATACTGGTGAACTCGAAGTATCGAATTTCTACCGATGAGGTAAATCGCCAGGTAACACAGGTAAACAGTATTGTTCACAAGTATGACAAGAACGGATCGGTTATCGGCGAGGCGCCGTCCACGAAGGATTTGATTCAGCTGACGTCCAAGGACTTCCAGGTCGTTAACTGGATTTCCATCGGACTGGTGTTCCTGATTATCTTCTTCGTATTGCGTTCGATTTCCCTACCGTTTATACTGATTCTGGTAATCGAGTTAGCCATATACATCAACATGGGAATCTGTGGGTTCACCGGTGTGGAGCTTCCGTTCCTGGTTCCGGTATGCGTCACCACCATTCAGCTGGGGTCCACGGTGGATTATGCGATACTGATGTCCACCCGGTATAAGACCGAGCGAATGGGCGGACTGAGCAAGCGAGAGTCCATTGATATCGCCGTGCGAACATCGATGCCGTCGATTATGACCAGTGCGCTGGGCTTCTTCGCATCCACCTTCGGTGTATCGAAGTATTCCAATGTATATTTGATCAGCACCATGTGTTCGCTGATGGCCAGAGGTGCGATTATCAGTATGATTACGGTAATCTTCCTGCTGCCATCCATGCTTATGGCATTCGATCGTATCATTTGTAAAACTACAAGGGGCATGAAAGGACTGAACAATGAAAAAGCGTAACAACAAAATCAAAAGAATCGGCGCCCCGATTCTTGCGGGCGTTCTGGCATGCAGCACAGCGTTGTTTTATGTGCCGCAGATGAATGAAGTCAATGCAGACACGGAGAAGTCCATCAATGAGAACTTCCCGGAGATGCTGAAAACCGCACAGACCGGCGACAAATCCGAGACCGTGTATGCGGTAATGGATGCCGATGGCAATACGAAAGATGTTTCGGTAAGCGAGTGGCTGAAGAATGAGGATAAGTCCAACAACCTCAGCGATTATTCCAACCTGAAGAACATCAAGAACACTTCCGGCGACGAGAAGATGAGCAGGGACGGCAACAAGCTGGTGTGGGCCGCAAAGGGCAAGGACATCCACTACAGCGGAGACTACGACGGGGAGCTTCCGGTAAACGTGAAGGTCAGCTACTATCTGAACGGCACGAAGGTTTCTGCCGACGAAATCGCCGGCAAGAAGGGCAATGTAAAAATCCGTTTCGATTACGACATCAACGACAGCGTAAAAGAAAACGGCTACAGCCTGACTCGTCCGTACGCAATCATCAGTGCGGTGGTGCTGAGCAACGACAACTTCACCAACGTCACCGTAAACAATGGTAAGGCGGTCAATGACGGAAACAGTACCGCCGTTGTGGGCATTGCGCTTCCGGGAATGAGCGACAATCTGCAGATTGATGAGCTGGACATTCCGGACCACGTAACCATCAGCGCAAAGACCACGAATTTTGAAATCGACGGAACCTACACCGTAGCGGATTCCGGTTTTATGAATGATGTAGATACTACGAAACTGGACGATGCCACAGACCAGGTGGACGAGCTGGAAAGCGCACTGGACAAGCTGTCCGATGCTTCCAAGAAGCTGGTGAACGGAAGTTCCAAGCTGGCGAAGGGTGCCAATAAGCTGGCGGACAGTTCCTCTCAGATTGAGGAAGGAACCGAAACCCTGAAGGACGGCACCGAGAGCATGAAAAACGGATCCAAGGATTTGAAGGACGGAACCGGAGACCTGAAGCAGGGAACCGGAGACCTGAAGGCCGGCGTGAAGGACTTGTCCGACGGTGCGGATAAGCTGGTAACCGGTGCCCAGGATCTGTCTGCCGGGACCACTCAGCTGAAAGAAGGAACGGAGGCACTGAATTCCAGCGTGAACGGTGCGAACGGACTGGCCGGCGATAACGGCAGAGCCAAGAAGCTGAGTGCCGGCGCCGCGAAAGTGGATGCCGGACTCAAGCAGATGGGCGAAACGATTGCGGCACAGAACTCCAAGCTGGCGCAGACCGCAAAATCCATCAGCGACAATCTGGACGGCGTGAACACCGAGAAGGTGAACGCACCATCCTCTGCCGATGTGGACAGCGCTCTGGAAACAGCCATCAAAGCGGCAGAGGCTTCCGGAGATGAAGACACCATCAACGCATTGAAGAATGCGAAGGAAAAGCTGGGAACATACGAGACAAACGTAAGCGATACGGTTTCTTCGGTAAATACCGACAAGCAGAAGATTGCCGCAGCCAACCAGACGGCAAAGGGCATGTACAAGAGCATTACATCTTCCTCCGATGAAGAATTGAAAAAGCTGCAGGACGGTGCGGATGAGCTGAAGGCCGGAACTCAGGCGCTGGATACCGCAGTCAATGTAGGAGTTACAAAGGCAGACGGAACGAAGGTTCCGAGCCTGTCGAAGGCCGTAGCCGGACTGAATGACGGTGCCGCACAGCTGGATGCCGGCGTGAACGGTTATACCGATAAGGACGGGAAATTCCATCCGGGCGCACTTCTGGGACTCCAGAGCCTGCAGGCGGGAATCAAGGTTGATACCAAGGATAAGACCAGCCTGGTAACCGGCGTGAATAAGTTGGATGCCGGTGCAAATAAGCTGGATGCCGGCACCACAAAGCTGGCAAACGGCGCGGTTCAGGTAGATGCCGGAGCCGGAAAGCTGGTGACCTACATGGGTCAGCTGACGGAAGGTGCGGAAGATCTGTCTGACGGTGCGGATACCCTGGCAAGCGGAATGGCAACATTCAACAAGACCGGAATCCAGAAGCTGGTATCCACCATGAAGGATTCGGATATTAAGAGCACGGTGAACCTGAACCGGGTAAAGGCAACTCTGGATGCCGCTTCCGACGGTTCCTTTATCGGCGGAAAGCAGGACGGTCAGAGCGGAGAGAGCAAGATCATCTTTAAGACCGACGAGGTAAAGAAGGCAAGCAAATCCGATAAGTAAGACCTGCCGGATCATTAAGAGAAGGTAAGACTTACCGGATAATTAAGAAGCAAAGGCGAAGCAACCGCAAATTCCATGCGGCCGCTTCGCCCTTTTCTTAGAGCAAACCCGCTCCGGAGGCGGCAAGGTTCGCGCTCGCCTGCCTGCAAAGCCAATGAATTCGGTTTCCGTGCGCGAACCCCGGTCCGGAAGAAGTGGAAAAGACGACACCGGAGGCGGTAAAGTTCGCGCTCGCCTGCCCGCAAAGCCAATGAATTCGGTTTCCGTGCGCGAACCCCGGTCCGAAAAAAGAGGAAAAGACGACCCCGGAGGCGGTAAAGTTCGCGCTCGCCTGCCCGCAAAGCCAATGAATTCGGTTTC
>JAEUGJ010000010.1:0-12886 GCA_016775335.1 Mogibacterium sp. | reverse complement strand
CGTGCGCGAACCGCGGTCCGGAAAAAGAGGAAAAGACGACCTCGGAGGCGGTAAAGTTCGCGCACACGGAAACCCATTCGGTGAGTGAATAATCCTTTTATAAGAAAAATTTATTTGAAAGCCCGTGCCTTCATGGTAGAATAAGGCAAGTATGTGTGTGACTTAGCAAAGAGAAAGGGATGCAGCAATGAGAAAGCGGAACCTGCTGATATTCACGCTGGTTGTTGTACTGATGACCGCAATGTCCGCGCCGGTTTTCGCCGGCAGCCGGGACGTCCGGCCGGAACATAAAAAAACTCATACGGATAAGGTCTATGCGGCAAAAAAAGGCTCCATTTCGGTGGATACCCGCCTTCGGATTCGGGAGGACCGGGCACATGTTCGGGTTCGGGTGAATCAGAGTGCTGCAAAGAAGACCACGCTGTACACCACGGTGTACCTGCTGAAATCCTCGAAAGGTCACTGGACCACCGTGGCCAGGTGGACCGGGCGGGCAAATGGCAGAACCTTGAACCTGACCCGCAATCGGAAGATCGCAAAGGGGCGGTATGTGGTAAAAAGCGTTTCCACCGTCCGAAGCGGCCGGGGCAGCGATACCTTGGTGGACTACAGCAAGGAGCGGTCCTGCAGGAAAAGATAAAAGACAATCGAAAACCCCCGGCGGCAGGGCTTGCAATCATGCAAGGGCCTGTTGCCGGGGGTTCGTATTTTATTGGAAATATAGATTAGTCATCGGTCATGCGGTCGATGGAGTTCTCCGCATCCAGCATTCCGCCGGACAGGATGTTCAGAGCGGCTTCGTTCTCGTCGTCGTCCATGTCTTCCACAACCCACACGCCTTTTTCCTTTGTCAGATGGAAGGTTGCGGTCTTCTTGTACTCCTTTTTCTTCAGTGCGGAAATCTGCTTGTGCAATTTCTCGCTCATCACCTTGCTGACCTGCTCGTCGGAAGCCTTGGAATTGTACAGATCCATAGCTCCGGCAAAGAAATCTTTGAAGCCGGCCACGAACGCGTCGCCCATCTTGTAGGTAGTGATATCTACTTTTACCGTGGCTTCGTCGCCGTTAATCTCTTCCTCACCGATTTTGTATTCGAAGTCGATCAGTCTCGGGTAGAAGTCATTGGTGAGCACCTTGTTCATTGCGGTGTCCATGCCTTCCTCGTCATCGTCGTCGTCCCAAGCCTCGGCGCCCAAGTCGAAAGTGCTCTCCTCGTACACCTTTTTGATGGCATCCTGATCTTCATCCTGAATTCCTTTGAGGAACTGATCCACCGTTTTCGATGGGGTCACCTCCGGTTTGGAGGAGGTAGAAGCGCAGGCACACAGCAGTACCAGTGCGCTCAGCAGCATCACAGATATTATTCTCTTCTTCATATATTACTCCTTTCGTTATTAGAAACGGTATCCCGTTCAGGTTCAACTTGAATTGATATAACCTTACACTATTGCCGGGAGGATATCAAGAAAGGCGGGTGAAAATTAAGAAAAGCTTTCGGAAATCTTAAGAAATTGGCAAAAAGTGAAGACCCACAAAAAACGAAACCGGCATTTGCATGCCGGCCTCGTCAAAGAAAGGAAAATATATATATCCACGGGAGTTGCAACCTGTGCACCCCCGGATGGAAAGCTAGAATGTGGAGAAGAAATCCTCGATGGAATCTCCCCAGCTGTCATCCTGTTCCGGAACGCTGCCGTGATGGCTTCCGGAGGAATCCTGAGATTGTCCGCTGCTTCCGGAACCCGATGAGGAATCGGAGCGGCCGGAAGAGCCGGAACTGTTTGACGAATCGGAACTGTTTTTGGTTCCGCTCTTGATGATTTTCTTTATGGTAGAATCCACCTCGTCAATCGGAATGGCGAACCCGATGTTGTCGATGGACGCCTCCGAGGAGGAACTGCCGGAGGAATATTTGGCATTGGTGATGCCGATGACCTCTCCGTACAGGTTGAACAATGGGCCGCCGGAGTTGCCGGAGTTGATGGCCGCATCGGTCTGAATCAGCTTCATGGTGTTGTTCTGGGAGAAGGTCACTTCCCGGTTCAGGGCGCTGATGGCGCCGGAGGTCAGGGAGAAGGTGAGCTCGCCCAGCGGATTGCCGATGGTCACCACTTCATCGCCCACGTTGGCATCGGAGGATTTGCCCAGGGTCACTGCCTGAAGTCCGGTGGCGTTGATTTTCAGCACCGCCACGTCGTAACTCTCGTTGTATCCCCGTACCGTCGCCTCGTAGCTCTTTCCGTTGTTGGTGGAAACCGTGATGGAATCCGCCCCTTCGATTACGTGGTAGTTGGTTACGATGTATCCGTTGGAGGAAACGATGAAGCCGGAACCGGAAGCCGCGGACTCCGTGGAGTAACCGAACATGTTGCGGGTGGTGGATTTGGTGGAGATTCCCACCGTCGCATCCACATTCTTGGCGTAGACCTGCGCCGCCGTCATCTTCTTGGAGGTATCCACGTTTTTCACGCTCACTGCGCGGTCCCCGCCGTTCCCTTCCAGAAGGGTGGCAGCGCCGGTGCGCTCGGCAATCATGGCACCCCCAAAGCCGGAGGCCCCGCCGATGAGTACGCAACTCAGCACCGTGGCGATGGTCCGTTTCCTAAAAGCATGTTCCTTCGGCCGTTTCTGCCGAGGCGGTCGGTTGTTTTTATGGTCGTCCCGATTCTGTTCATTCGGATTAATCAGAATGAAGTCGGTGTTGGATTCGTTGAAATTATAATTCATGGGGAATCCTCCTTCATTGTCGTGTTTCATTTGATAGTACCAATATACTGAAAAAAACTTAATGAAAGCTTAAAGCAATATAAAAAGTTTGAAAAGGAAATTGCCGGTTCAATCATATTTTCATCATAAAAAGCGACTCATGTATGCTATAATAGTGTGGTCATTTTTTAGGAAGTCACTTGTAGGATAGAAAGGCAGTGGATGTTGAGAGGATTTATCGGAACAATGAAAGCGGGAAGAATTGCTGTTGCTGTGGTCGTAATGCTGATCATGGTCTTTTCGACTCTTCCGACATATGCCCTCCCAACGAAGGACACCGTGCGCCAGCCGGGCAAGGTGTCATCCAACCGCGCTTTCTATGGAATCGACGTTTCCGTATGGCAGGGAAATATCGACTGGGAGAAGGTGAAGCGTGCCGGAGCGGATTATGCATTTGTTCGTGCCGGAGCCACCGGACAGAATTCCTTTGAAATGATTAAGGATCGCACCTATGAAAAGAATATGGACGAAGCGGCAAAGGCCGGAGTGGCCCGGGGCGTGTATTGGTACTCCCAGGCGACCACCACGGAAGAAGCGGTAATCGAGGCGAAGGAAGTGTGCAAGTATGCAGAGGGCAGAAAGCTGGAGCTTCCGATTGTAATGGATATGGAGTTCTCCAACGGCAGACTGGATGCGGCATATGCAGGCTGGGTTGCGGAAGGCGGTTCCGCCAACGCCCGGAAGCAGCTGACCTTGATTGCCGATGCGTTCCTCAACTACTGCAGGGATCACGGATACACCACTTGCCTGTACGTGTCCCAGAGCTTGACGTCCAAGACGTCCGGCGTGGATGTGGCAAAGCTGGTGAATGACGGTCACGAGCTGTGGATTGCGCAGTACAATGTGAACAACACTTCCTCGGAAGATTACACCTACTGGCAGTACAGCAGCATCGACCGCATCTCCGGAATTCGGGGCAGAGTGGACTCCAACTATATGTACATTCCAAAAAATAAAAACACCAACGGCAACAAGAAGATGGAAGCCACCATGGATTACGAGCAGCTGGCGTATACCGGCAATCCGGTGGAGCCGGAGGTGACCGTTCAGGATGGCGTGACGAAGCTCACGGAAAATCAGGACTACACTCTGGTGTACGCAAAAAACATCCGGAAGGGTACAGGCTATGTCATCGTAAAGGGCAAGGGCAAGTATCGCGGATATACGGAATGCGTTCCGTTCCGGATCGGCAGCAAGACCATCGAGAAGGAAGAGAAATCCAACGAGGTAACGGATGTGGTGACTTCGGAGGTCAACGGAAAGACCAGGGTTAAGTTCACCGCAGCGGAGAGCAACGCAGGTAATTACCGAGTATTCTACAGAGATTCCACCAGCGAGGAATGGAAGCACGTGGACACCAACCGGACGGAAGTTTTCCTGGATGGCGAACAGAGTCAGGTGAAGGTCTCTACGGTAAAAGAAAACAAGGTCATTGCGACGGCGACTCCGAAGAACAACAAGAAGACCGATATTATCGATAAGGCCGTTCAGAACGACACCGAGCTTTCCGGTGTAAGCAAAGAGAAGACGAACAAGGTGCGACTGATTGATAAGGAGGTAAGCAACGATGTCACAACAAGTTCCGGAAAGAACTAGCCTTCGTGACCACCTTTCATCCGCACACGAGAAATGGCGAGAACATTCCCGTTTTCGCCGGCTTTCCAAGAAGAAGAAAATTATAGTAGGAATGCTGGTGTTTCTGGTATTCCTTCTATTTCTTTTGAGCGCGACGCTGAACCGCTACAACGGATACAATATTCTGCTGCTGGATCGGTACGTATCCTTCGACATGCCGGAGGAAGATACCCTGACGGCGAAGGAATGGAAGAAATTGGTGAAATCCGCAGAGGTGAGCAAGTATCCGGAAGCGCAGCTGAAGCGGGAAGAGAAGTACATCACCAGTCAGTACCACAAGCGGATTCGGGAATACGGATTGACGTATAAGGAATACCTGAAGGAGTCGGATTTGACGGAATCGGAATTCCAGGCGCAGGTGGAGAAGCTGGCAAAGGAGAATGTGAAGGAGAAGCTGATTCTTCATTCCATTTCCAGAAAAAAGAAGATTTACGTTTCTTCCGAGGAGATGAAAGCGGCGAAGCAACAGTTGATGAAAGACCGAGGGGCGACCAGTGAGGCGGATTACAAGAAAATCACCGGCGAGACTTTGGACGAGCACGCAGAGGAGATTGACTTGGAATCGAAGCTCCTGTACGGAAAGATTGTAAAAAATTAACAGGGAGACGGAGAGGTATGAATCATTCCTCATTCACCGGAAATACAAATTTAGACGAACAGCAGCGAGCGGCCGCAGCGGATTGCAGCGGAAGCTCGCTGCTTCTTGCTGTGCCCGGAAGCGGGAAAACCACCACGCTGCTGGCCCGCCTGGAGAACCTGCTTCGTTCCGGCGTGCCGGACACCTCCGTGCTGGTAATTACTTTTACCAACAATGCGGCGGAGGAAATGAAAGAGCGGTTCCGGCGGCAGTACGGAAGCAATCGGGTGGATTTTATGACCATCAACAGCTTCTGCTACCGTGTAGTTTGCTTTTATGCGGACAAAACAGGACGGCAGAAGCCGGAAGATTTGACGGATACCGGGCTGCTTTTGCGCCGGATTCTCGTGAGCGTGGCGGGGGATTCTTTTCCCGGGGAGAGTGACATCCGGGAGTTTGCGCAGAAGATTACCTACATCAAGAACATGCAGCTTTCGGAGGGGGAGATTAAGAAGCTTCGAATCGGGGATTACCCGGCGAAGCCCTTGTATGACGCCTACGTTCGCAGCATGAAGGCGCAGAACGCCATGGACTATGACGACCAGTTGGTGTATGCCTGCAAATTCCTGGAGAAGGTGCCGGGGGTGCGGAACCATTACCGGCGGAAATATCCCTATGTGATGGTGGACGAGGCGCAGGACACCTCGTGGCTGCAGCACCGGATTCTGCAGATTCTCACGCAGGAGGGGGGAAATCTGTTCATGGTGGGGGATGAAGACCAGAGCATCTACGGTTTTCGGGCGGCGTACCCGGAGGCCCTGCTGGACTTTCCGCGCCACTATCCCGGGGGCAAAGTGCATCGGCTGGAGACCAACTACCGGTCCGGAAAGGACATCGTGGCCCTGGCGGACCGTTTCATCCGGCACAACCGAAAGCGTTACGATAAAAACATGAAGCCCGCGGCGGAGTCCTCCGGCCGAGTTCGAGTGGAACCGGTGGCACAGCGGTCCGATCAGTACCGGCAGATTATCGACTGGATTCGGGAAGACCCGGAGCGGGAAACGGCGGTGCTCTACCGGAACAACGACAGCGCCATCCCTCTGATCTATCACCTGAGAAATGCCGGAATTTCATTTCGAAACCGGGGGCTGGACACCCTGTTCTTCAGCAGCCGGGTGGTGCGGGATGTGAAGGATATCCTGGGATTCGTCATGCACCCGGCGGACAGCGAGCTGTTCTGGCGGATTTACTATAAGTTGAATTACCGGATTCCGAAAAACGCAGTGGGCGATGCGGTGCGGCGGATGGACTTTCGCCGGGAGGATCCCATCCTGGCGGCGCTGACGGAATCCCCGCTGATGGGCCGACAGAAGCGGGAGGACCTGCAGATTCTTCGGGATAACCTGAAGGATATGCGCCTTTGCAACAATGCGAAAGAGGCGTTGGAAATGATTCGCACCGGCATTCGGTACCGAAACGAGAAGAGCGAGAAGCTATTCGTGATGGAAGCGCTGGCGGAACCCGCAGACACCATTGCGGAGTTCCTACAGAAGCTGTGGGAACTGGAGCAGGTGATTTCCGCCGGCGAGACCGAGAGTCCGGAGACATCGGATGCCAAAGTGATTCTCAGCACGATTCACGGCAGCAAGGGAATGGAGTACGACCGGGTGATTCTTGTGGACGCCGTTCGGGATGTGCTCCCTTCCTCAGAAAACAATCGGGAGGAGGAGCGGCGCATCTTCTACGTGGCAATCACCCGGGCTCGGGAGGAACTGATCCTTCCGGACTACGGAGACTGCTCGTCCCCATTCCTGCGGGAATGTTTCGGGAAAATGCCGGACCGCAGCGGCAAACAAAAGGATGTACGTCGGATGGATTCTCGGGCGCTCCGGGAGAAGGCGGCGGAATTCGTTCCGGGTGCCGAGGTTCGGAGCCGGAATTTCGGCGTGGGCGTCATCCGTTCCAGCGAAGGGGACTTCCTGGAAGTGCACTTCCCGAAGGACGGGAAGACCCGCAAGTTCGTGAAGAGCATCTGCATTGAGAAGGGCTCACTGGAAATCCTGCGCAAATGAAAAACCCTGCGGCGGTCTGATATGTACCCGGAATCCTGGACACATATCAGACCGTTGCAGGGTTTTAGCGTTGTATCAAATTCCCTACGCCTTCTTCTTCGCCAGTCCGTTCTCAAGCGCAGCCGGCAGGAAAATGCTCAGCAGAATTAATCCGCAGCCGATGATTCCCAGAAAGGTGAACCGCTCGCCCAGGAAAATCACGCCCAGAACAACCGCCGCCAGCGGATTGGTCGCCACGTACAGGCTGGCCCGCTCCGGCGTGGTGTATTTCTGCCCCACCGGCTGAATCGTGAAACCGATGGCGCCGCACACCAGTGCCAGGTACAGAATCGCACCCCACTCCGGCGCGGATGTCGGGATGGTGAAATCCTCGAAGATAAACGCCGCCAGCAAGCTGAAGAATCCGATGAAGAACAGATGGAAAACTCCGATGTTCAGCGGGTTGTCATCCACCGTAACCATGTCCATGACCACGACGGTAATCGCGTAGCTCACCGCACCGCCGAAGACCAGCAGTTCTCCCGGCGTAAATGCCAGCCTGCTGCCCTTCAAGGTCATGAGCGCGATGCCGGCGAGGGCGATCAGCGCACACAGGATATCCATGCGTTTCGGTAGCCGGCGGTATACGATTGCCGCCAGCAGCGGTACGATGACCACCGATGTATTTTCAATAAAAGCAGTTGTGGAGGACGGTGTCGTCCGAAGTCCCAGCAGCTCGAACGCCATGCAGCAGAAATAGAAGAAACCCACAATTGCGCTGTGGAATACTTCCTTTTTGGTAAAGCTGCGAAGCTGCTTGTGAAAGATCAGCGCCACCACCGCAAATGAAATCAGGAAACGAATGCCGCACAGCGTGAACGGCCCGATGGTTTGCATGGCCAGCTTGCTGAACAGCAGCGACGTTCCCCGTAAAGTGAGTCCAAGCGCAATCAGCGCCTCCGCTTTTCGTTGTGTCATCTCAAATACCCCCTGTAAATCCTCTGACAAAAACATTTTCTTGTAACCATAGATGTTTCGCCCGTCCCCTTATGAGCAGTAACATCGCATAGATTATACCACCGAGGGGGAATCGAGGGCAATATTTTGCGCAATGAATTATTCCCGAGAGACCACCAGAATTCCGCCGCACACCAACACCAAAGCGATGAGGACGGATCCGTTCAGTGCGCCGTGTTCCGACAGGATGACGGAAGAAAGAAGCACCCCGGCCACCGGGGTGACGAAATTGAACACCGTCACGTGGCTCACCGGGTGGTATTTCAGCAGGACGCCCCACAGTGTGTAGGCGGCGGAGGAGATGAAGGCCATGTAAAGGAGCAGCAGAAGAGAGGTTGGGGCTCCCACCGTCATTCGGCCGCCGAAAAAGAAGGCCACAACGGCCATGGCCAGTCCGCCGGTGAAAAACTGCCAGCCGGAAAGAAGCACCGGGTTGTGATCCCGGGAGAAGATTTTAATCAAAACCGACGCCATGGAGGAGGCGAACACGGAAAGGAGGATGAAGCCTTCCCCGTTCCATGCGAAGCCGAAATCCACCGTCTGACCGACAGTTTCCACCAGGAGCACCCCGGAAAACCCCAGGAAGCAGCCGATGAATTTTTTTATCGTCATTTTCTCCAGCCGGAACATGTACACCGCCAGCAGAATCGCCACGAAGGCGCCGGTGCCGTTGATGATGGAGGAACGCACCGCCGAGGCGCGGGCCAGGCCCATATAAAAGAAGATATATTGCAGAATCGTCTGGAATAGGGCTAGCGCAGTGATGGGCTTCCAATCGGATTTCTCCGGCAAAAGCAGTTTCTTCTGCAGCAGACTGCCCGCCAGAATCACCAGGATTCCTGCTAGCGCAAAACGGCAGCCGGCGAAAAACAGCTGGCCGGGAACGTCACCGGAGGCGATGGAGAACAGGCGGTAGCCGACCTTGATGCACGGATAGGCGCTGCCCCACAGGGTGCAGCAGAAAATGGCCGTGATGACCAGCGTGGATGTTTTGGACCAGAATTGTTTCATGAGATTCTTCCTTCTATCTATATGCGTTTTTATAATCTTTCGGACACGATGAACATTATACATCAAAGACGGCGACTTCGGTAGTGGCGGGGACCATTCGCAAAATATGATTTTACAAGACCTCCGGTTCGGCTTATAATAGAAAAGTCGCCTTGAGAAACCGGCGGCATAGGACGAATGAAGGAGAGTAAAATGAACAACACGATTAAAGAGAAAGCCCCGGGCTTTGCGGTCTGCTTCCTGCTGGCGCTGCCGGCATGGTTCATCGGAAAACAGTTTCCGGTGGTGGGAAGCGCGGTAATCGCAATTCTGCTGGGCATGATCATCGCCCTGTTCTGGAAGGATCAGGGAAAAGCGAAGAAGGGGATTAAATTCACTTCCAAGTACATCCTCCAGACGGCGGTAGTGCTGCTGGGCTTCGGCATGGACCTGGGCGTGGTTCTCCGCACCGGCGGACAGTCCCTTCCGATTATCATCAGCACCATCGCCACCTCGCTGATTCTGGCATGGGTGCTCCACAAAGCAATGCGCATTCCGGGAAACATTTCCACCCTGGTGGGCGTGGGTTCCTCCATCTGCGGCGGATCGGCCATCGCCGCAACGGCACCGGTCATCGATGCCGACGACAAAGAGGTGGCGCAGGCGATTTCCGTCATCTTCTTTTTCAACGTGCTGGCGGCCATCTTCTTCCCGATGCTGGGCGCCGCCATCGGCTTCGACACCCACAGCGGCGAGGCCTTCGGTATTTTCGCGGGAACGGCAATCAACGACACCTCCTCGGTTACTGCGGCTGCCGCGACTTGGGACAGCATGTGGAACCTGGGCGCCGAAACCCTGAACAAGGCCGTAACGGTAAAACTCACCCGAACCCTGGCGATCATCCCAATCACTCTGGGTCTGGCCATCCACCGCGCCCGCAAATCCTCCGGCTCCGGTAAAAACAATTTCAGCTTGAAGCGGGCATTTCCGATGTTCCTTCTGTATTTCGTAATCGCTTCGGTGATTACCACCATCGCGGGCATGGCGGGCGTCTCCGCAGATGTCTTTGCACCGCTGAAGGAGCTGAGCAAATTCTTCATCACCATGGCCATGGCCGCCATCGGCCTGAACAGCAACCTGGTGGAGCTGGTAAAATCCGGCGGCAAGCCAATCGCTCTGGGTGCTGTGTGCTGGGCCGGCATCACCGCCATGAGCCTGCTGATGCAGCACGTGATGGGCATCTGGTAGGAAAGAGCCCACAACTGAAAAAAAGCAAACGCAAATCGAAGCGGACATCTCCGGATGCCCCGCTTCTTTTTTTTGTGGGAAAATTAAACTGCGAATCAAATGACAGAAGTAATATAGAGGGGTTAGAATTAATTTGTAGGCCATTCGGCGGGAGAAGATTCGCCGGAACAGAGAGAAAGGAAATGGATGGAAGGAGGATTCTATGAAATCCAAAAGAAAATGGTTGGCAGGCATTCTGTCCGTCGTGATGACGATGACATTTATGCCAGCAATGGTATTCGCAGGAGAAACTGGTGAGAATAACGGTACGGAGAATTCTGATGCACCGTGGACGCTGAAAGATTACAATCATGAGGTGGTTGGAAATTACGACACGCTGCAGGAAGCCATTGATGCAGCATATCCAATTTGGAGTGCAGAAGAAAATTCAGACGGTTGTCCAGCACCACTTGAAATATCTTTAAATAAAGATTTTAGCGGAAAAGGGTGTATTAACAAAAATACTGAAGTAAGGATTGATTTGAAAGGACATACATACGATATTACTGAAAGCGTTTCCACGGAAGATGTGGAGAATGATGAAGATTCGGAAAACGTGGCTTTTTATACTGGAACAGATGGCCAAGGTTACATCAGTTTTAAGAATGGAAAAGTAAAAATCTCCACAGAGGTGGAGAAGGGAATTAAGAACTGCGGAATGATTGACTTTGAAGATTGTACTGTTGATGCATCTGCAAATGCTAAGTGCAAATATGTGGTATGGAATAAGGCAGAAAGCAATGCCTACGACGAGGATAATATCAAGATAGGTGGCGCTAGCAATATCCAGGCATCAGGTGGAAATCATGCAATCTATGTGAAGGCATCGCCGTTTACAGGAGGAACGATTAACATAACGGGAACAATTGACGGTGCTATCGAAATCTCGGATTTGAATTCAGATGATGGTTATTTCGGACTCATGATTACAAACGGTAATTTCAAGGGCGATTTGATTCCGGGTGGTGGAAAGATTAAACTTAAAGGAGGAACTTTGGATCGTCAACCGCTTGGCATTTGTGTTGCGGATGGATATGAACTTGAAAAAAATGAAGATGGAACCTGGAGTGTAAATGAAAGCTTAGAATATAGAGGTATGAAGGAAAAAATTCAAACGCTGCAGGAAAAGATAGAAGAAACAAAAAACGAAGCAGACAAAAAAGCAGCTTCTTATGCACGTGAATTGTATAGATGTCAATCAATAATTTCTGAGTTGATTAATAAGAATATTGAAAATCCGGATGTAGCAGAAAAATCATTGACAGAGGCGAAAGGCAAGATTCAGTATATCGAGGAAGAACTACAAAACACAATAAATGAGTATACCAACAAAGCTGAAGGTTTGGAGGAAGAAGTACAAGCGGTTCGTGATGAGTTAGAGAATAAAGGGCTGGAAGAAGCTTTTTACTCGGAATTTGAAAATCTTGATAGTGCTGAAAATGAAATTTTAACTAACTTATACAGTGTTAGAGAATCATTAGAGGAAGTATATCCAAAAATCGAAAAGGCTGAATTAATCGTCAAGAATGCCAAGACAGAAGCAGAAATGAAGAAGGCTCAAGAAGAATTGAAGAAAGCACAGGACGAAATTGATGACCTTAAAAACCAACTGGCGCAGAAGGATACTGAACTGAAAGATAAGGAGGAAAAGCTCACTGAAAGCGAGAGCAGCAACAAGACGCTGAAGGAACAGTTAGAACAGGTAAAGAAAGAAAAGAGTGATTTTCAGAACCAGCTGACTACGGCACAGAATACACAGACAGAACTTCAGAAGAAGTTGGATGCCAGCCAGAAAGCAGAGAAGAAGTTGCAGGATGCCTTGGATGTAAAGACCAAGGAGTGTGAAAAACTAGAAGCAGATTTGAAGGCAAGCAGTGGGGATAACACTGCACTGAACGAGAAGTTAACACAGGCAGAAAAAGAAAGAGATCAGCTCAAGACGAAGTTATCCGATAAGGAAAAAGAGTGCACCAAGGCGAATAAGGAATTGGAAGAACTGAACAAGAAGATAGAGGAACTCCAGAATTCTTTGAAGAAGACCCAGGAAGAGCTCAAGAAGGCCGAAGAAAAACTGAATGGTTCATCGAATAAGAAAGACGATGAAACGAATGTAAAACCTGCTCCGACCACGGTAAAGAAGCCGGGTCAGGTGAAAGGTCTCAAGCTGAAGGCCGGCAAGAAGAAAGTGACCGCTACCTATAAGAAGGTCAGCGGCGCCACCTCCTACAAAGTGACCTACAGCACCAGCAAGAAGTTCAAGAATGCGAAGACCGTAACCGTGAAATCCGGCAAGACGGTAAAGAAGACCATCAGCAAGCTGAAATCCAAGAAGACATACTATATAAAGGTATGCGCCGTTAAGAAAGTCAGCGGCAAGAACTACAGCGGCAAGTGGTCATCCGTTAAGAAGGTAAAAGTAAAATAGCACAGTTCTCAGGGAACCGAGAATATGCAAATCAAGCGAGATGCCGAGGTATATACTTCGGCATTTTGCGTTCCGTTCCGTGGAATTGCTTTTACAACGAACCTTTCGAAAAAAGTTTGAAAAAGTTGTTGACAAGTG
>JAEUGJ010000009.1:61390-114830 GCA_016775335.1 Mogibacterium sp. | reverse complement strand
AGGATTGTTCGGCAAACGATGGAAAATCTGCTGTCGGAAAAGCAACCTTCCGTTCGCTTCGAATATCTGACTCAGTCAGATATTGGTCTTATGATGAGCCATATTAACTCGTATACAAGAAAGAAGCTGGACAACCAGTCATCATACCAGCTGCTCAGCTTCTTCTCATGAATATAATAGCATGCTTACCTTGATTGTACATTTTTATTTTCCACTAAATGTACATATTTATTTTATCATTTTGAAATGAGCACAAGTGGCTCAAAATCAAACGAGCACGTGGCTCACTTTCTAGTTGATATTCATACAATGAGGTTCAGGGGACTACAAGGGCAGTGCCAAAGAAAAGAGGACACGCCTGTTTTTTGCCAATCTCAGCATTGACTATGATGCACTACCATGGAGCAGTTTGCAAATCTGCTTGAAGTGTTAAAACGCTCCAAGCACATGAACAGTCCAATCGGTCAGCGTGGTAAAGGCAGTATGACGCACAGCAAGGGAAAAAGAAAGTGGAAACAGTTTTATCGCTATATCATCGAGGGTACGCTTCCACTCAATATAGGTTAGTACCTTTTCTTGTTTTTTCTAATCACCACACGAATACGAGTTGACAAGAACGACTATTGTGACTATAATTGTGATTATAAAACTACAGGAGACCAGCTATGAAAAGTCAAGTATAAAATAAGCGAAAATTTGATTTCCCTTATCGGTGGCAAAAAGGGTAACTTTAATAAAGCTCCCTTATGGGTGCATTCTCAAAGCCTATCGATAATAACAGGATAACCTCTTAATCGAGGTTAAACTCAACATCGTCAGTGAGCATCTTCCAAATGACTCTGACGAGTTTGCCGGCACAGTGTCCAAGGGCATTGTAATGAGTCCGGCCTTCAGCCATTTTTGCATCATAGTATGCCTTGAATGTAGCGTTGTTTTTTACAGCATTATGTGCTGCGTTAACAAGTGCATATCTGAGGACCTTGGATCCACGTTTAGACATCCTGGTTTTCTTAGCCTGGAAGTTACCGGACTGATAAACTGAAGGGTCTAAACCAGCATATGCAAGTAGCTTGTTGGGACTGGAAAAACGGTGAATATCACCGATTTCACCAAGTATCATTCCGCCATTGATGTAACCGATACCCGGAATGGTCATGATGACAGAATCATTGTATTTCATGATTTCAGTCATCTCAGTTTCTACTTTATCTAATTGATCATTCAATAACTCAATTTGTGCAATGGAATGAGTTATCTGAATAGATAAAGCACTGTCGCTAGCACCGACAGACTTCTGTGCGAGAACTCTTAGCTGCTGAGCTTTCTCTTTACCAAAGTGACCGTGGGAGGTAACCTTGAGGAGATGAGCCAGATGAGTCATATGCATAGAAGCAATTGCTTCCGGTGTTGGAGCTTCTTTGAGAAGCGCATAGACAGATTTCTGATGCAGACCTGATTTGAAGAAATACTGCAGCTCAGGAAAGACCTCGTCAACATAAGCAGTCAGCTGGATTTTCAAACGAGAACGCTGCTTGATGGTCTTTTGACGAAAGCGTCCGAGTGATTTAAGGTCCATGAGATCCAGATCATAGTATGATACAAATCTAAGGGAATCCTGCATCTTAAGAGTTTTGCATATTATGTAAGTGTCGACTTTATCAGTCTTCGTCTTGCGAACATTGTTTTTACGCATAACCGAAGTCTTGATGGGATTAAGAACACACACTTTGTAATTCTCAGCAACAAGGTATCGAACAAGGTTGTCGCCGTAGTGTGCCGTGGATTCAAGACCAATGATGAGGCTGTTCTTATCGAATGACTCGAGTTTAGAGAGCAGCAAATGGAAGCCATCACTGTCGTTACAGAACTTAAACGGCTCAATGAGTATTTCGCCATCAGAAGATATGGCTGAGGCAAAATGGTTGAGTTTGGCAATATCAATGCCGACATAAATCATGAGGTTATACCTCCCTTTCTAAAGTCTGATACCGTGATATCCGCCAGCGATTATCATCGTAGACTTGATGGAAATAAGTACTCATAAGCATAAACTTACGGAAACATCCAGCTATAAACAATTCAGATAAAGGTAGCGGCAATACACTCCTTCGAGTAGTCAAAGCTACAAGGTCTTATCAAAAGTCCACAGTATCTGAATGTATTAAACCACGATATTAAAAAGAAAGGAAACATGGTGTTTTCACTTCCATAAACATCATACAAGGTGCCTTATGACATTTATGGAGAGCGAAACTATCGAACTCAAGTCTTCGGTTGTTGCAGACCTTTGCAAAGAGGTGATTGCCTTTGCTAACACAAAGGGCGGCACTCTTTACATTGGTGTTGAGGACAATGGTACGGTGATTGGTGTGGATAGTGCCGACCGTGTTACCCTGCAAATAAATAACATGGTTCGGGATTCCATCAAACCTGATATTACGATGTTTGTCCACTACGAGACACAGGTGATAGAAGATAAACAAATTATCGCTGTGACCGTTCAGGAGGGTACAGACCGTCCCTATTATCTTGGCAGCAAGGGATTAAAGCCCAGCGGTGTGTATGTCCGCAATGGTACATCTACAGATCCCGCCTCCGATACCGCCATCCGAAAAATGATTAAAGAAACCGATGGCGACAGCTTTGAAACCATGCGCTCTTTGGAGCAGAATTTGACATTTCAGGCAGCTGAAGCACAGTTTGCCAAGAGGAAGGTTCCCTATGATGCTACTAAGATGCAGACTTTGGGAATGGTTTCATCGGATGGCATTTACTCCAATGTAGCGTTGCTTCTGTCCGACCAATGTCCGAATACCATCAAGGCTGCAACCTTTGCCGGGGTTAATCAGAGCGTATTTCAAGATAGACGTGAGTTTACCGGTTCGCTGTTTCAGCAGATGGAGGATTTGTATGCCTATCTCAATCTGCACAATCAAACCAAGGCCACATTTGAGGGTCTATACCGAACTGATACCAGAGATTACCCTGA
Source organism: Mogibacterium sp. (assembly GCA_016775335.1). Classification (GTDB taxonomy): domain Bacteria; phylum Bacillota; class Clostridia; order Peptostreptococcales; family Anaerovoracaceae; genus Mogibacterium_A. The sequence goes on along the minus strand of JAEUGJ010000009.1, from coordinate 111,841 downwards.
GGACGCTCTGAGAGAAACATTGATGAATTCTCTAGTGCATAGAGATTATTCTTTTAGTGCCAGCACTCTTGTCAGTATCTATGATGATCGAATCGAATTTGTATCCGTGGGCGGTCTGCCTGCCGGAATCACTTTGGATGACATTATGCTTGGACTCTCCGTTTGCAGAAATCCGAAATTAGCAGCTATCTTCTATCGCTTACAGCTGATTGAAGCTTACGGAACCGGTATGCCCAAAATCATGAAAGCATACGCAGGCACAGGGGTAGAGCCTATAATTGAAGTAACAAACAATGCTTTCAAAATCACACTTCCCAATAGAAATGCCGTTAAGACAATGGACACCGTGTCTAATGAACGCAAATCCAATGAAGAAAAAATTCTGAATCTGATTGCCCAAAATGGTTATGTAGTACGTAGTGATGTGGATCAACTGTTGGATGTTAGCCAAACAACGGCCAGTCGTATTCTAAAACGCATGCTTACAGACGGCTTGATCTATCAGGTCGGAAGAGGCAGAAAAACAAAGTATAAGAAGATATAATATTCACGCCTAATACAGATGATTCAATAAATCTGTCCTTGTATAATTATAGAAAGGGAGAAAACCAAATGGCTAAAAAGAAATAAAAACTGATTTGTGGGTTGCTCGTCAGCTCAACGACTCCAAAATAAAATACGATGCTCAAGGCAGCGACGTCAAAGAAATCAACGGTACTTTACAGAGCGCATCGAAGCGTGGTACTGGTACTGCCGGCACCATGAGTATGTTGCGGTTGTGAAAGATTTTGTCATCGTTATTGAAGACAAAGCCGATTTGGACAAACACCAGAAGCTGACCGATACTGAGATTTTATCTATCAATCAGAAAGGTATTGCTGACTATGCTGTAAACGGGGCGTACTTCTACGCAAAACACATTGCGCAAAATAGTAGCTGCTATAAAAATTTTGCAATCGGTGTTTCCGGCATTCTTCTTGCATTGGATGATTAGTTCTTCAAACCTGATGATTTGCTCGGAGACGAAACAAGCACGGACGGACAACTGATTTACGATGCCATAAAACGCCGTTTGAAAGCACCTAAAGAAGAATGTTTTCGACAACATAAAGTATCACAATTCCAGTAAAGATTTCATCGGAAAGTTCTATGGCGAATTTGTGCCTTATTCCGGCGGTGATGGGCAGACACTCGGTATCGTCCTGACTCCTCGTCACAATGGAACAGTATACCAAAAATCTAATGCTCAGGAAGTAAAAACCGCATTTGGCGTATCTAGATTCAAAAGATAATACTGCTCATGCAGCAGCATACGATTAAAACCCCTTACTACAGATAAAGAACGGAGGCATATATGCAATTATCAAAAATAAAAATAAAAAACTACAGATTGCTTATTGATGCCGAATTAGAAGTTGATTCCAGGACAACCTTAATTGTGGGCAGAAACAACACAGCCAAAACATCCTGCTTTTCGTGCATTGGGAAGGTACTGGATGGAGAAGCCGTATCTTTCGATGACTATCCACTATTAAGGCGAGAAGATTTCTATACAAAAATTGCTCTGTTTATGGAGAAAAAGCTCGCTTATGAAGACCTTTGTAAGCAAATTGAAGTTATCTCCATAGAGTTTCTGGTGGACTATTCGTTGGATGATTCGGATGATAACTTGGGAGCTTTGTCGCCATTTATCATTGATGTCGATGTGGACACAACAACTGCTCTAATTCGTGCAGAGTATCGCCTAAAAACCGACGAAAAATCCCTGTGGTCGCTCTTGGAAAGTAGCTATTATAAAGATGATGCCTATTCGCCGAACGAAGATGCCAATAAGGTGCTTGCTGATAATTTCGGCAAATTGTTTGGATTAACCGTATATGCTATCAATCCCAAAAATCCAGAAGATAAACAGGTAAAAAGCCAAAAGGAATTATTTAATCTGTTCCCATTCCATGCAATTCCTGCAGAACGAGTTCTTGGCGAAGATGACACACATAATAGTTCTCTCGGATTGTTAATCTCTGGCTTCTTTGATACGAGCGAAACAGAACTGGACCCAAATGTTGCCGCAGAAATAAAACGATTACGCTCAATAGTGGAACAAGCCAATAAAGATGTTCAAAAACAGAGTGATGAAATTCTAAGTTCTGTTGTAAACAATTCAATTGGTTTTGGTTATCCTAACATAGAGGAATTAAAGCTCGGAGTTATAACACAGCTCAGCATCGACGATCAGATCAAGAATCAGACCAAGCTATCTTATATATCCGGCACCGCAAACGAAAGTTTGCCGAGTTCTCACAATGGCCTTGGTTATAAAAATCTGATCAAAATGGAGTTCCTTCTTGCTGCATTTGCCAAAGATATTGAGAAACGTGGTGTTGCATGTATTCCGCTACTCTTTATTGAGGAGCCAGAATCACATATGCATCCACAAATGCAGACTGCTTTCGCATCGTATTTGGAAAAGTTTCTTGGCAAACTATCTACTGTCCAAATCCAGACTTTTCTGACCTCACATTCCGCTCATATAGCAAATACTATGGAGTTTGCAAAAGTTCGGTATGCTCAAAAGTCTAATGACGGTGTAATTTACAAAAACTTGAACACCTTTGCTCAGGCTAATCCTAATAATGTAGATTTTATCCGGAAGTATTTAACCCTGACCAAATGCGATTTGTTCTTTGCGGATAAAGCCATTCTTGTTGAGGGAGCCTCCGAACGGTTGCTGTTGCCCGACATGATTGAGAAATGCGAAAAGTCTGGAGTGTTTGGTGACTGTAAATATCCTTTATCTGCGCAGTATTATACCTTAATTGAAATCGGTGGAGCCTATGCCTATAAATTCATTCCGTTTATTGAGTTTTTAGGAGTACCATGCCTGAGCCTCACGGACTTAGATCCTGTAGCAGATCGAAAAGGAAGAGGCGAAAAGATTGTAAAAAAGTCGGTAGTGGTTAGCGAAGGCGAAACAACATCTAATGAAACAATAAAATGGTGGGTTCGAAACAAGGGGCTTCCGGATAATGACACCTCAAAAATCGTCCTTTCAGAAATCATTTCGATGACGGCGGATGACAAAACCAGGGGGAAATGCCATATCGAATTCCAAACTACTGAAAATGGATTATGTGGGCATTCTTTGGAAGAAGCCATCCGCAATGTCAATCGAAAGTACTACAATTTAAGTGATAGAATCAACGAGAAGAAGCTTGAATTTACGGGTAAGAGTAAAACAGATTTTGCGCTCGATTTGATTTACCAATACTCCGATTATCGAGTTCCTGATTACATAAAATCCGGATTAAAATGGTTAGATGACCAAAGAGTTCTTGAGTAAGGAGGTGCCAGTTCATGGGTAGAGAGTATATTGGTGAAAATTACGATCTTGCAAAAGCAGAAGCTGATAAGGTTGATGCACAGATTATCGAAACACTTAAATCGGGGCACAGTTTCCGTGTTGAAGCTGGTGCGGGTTCTGGCAAGACTTACTCTTTGAATCGAGCTATTGAGTGGATACAGGAACATAAATGGTCTGATTACAGCCGAAAAAAACAGAATGTAGTCTGCATCACCTATACAAATGCAGCGGTAGATGTCATTGCAGAACGGCTTGCAAAAGATTCATTTATTATTCCTTCCACAATCCACTCTTTTGCATGGAATGCCATCAAACAATATCAAAGCCTTTTGATCGATGTCGTCACAACAAATCCTGATTATTTGCCAGACGAAGAAGCTCTTAATCAAGTCACCGAAGTTGCATATACTTTGGGACATCGCTACAAGGAAAATGGTATTCAGTACCTTTATCATGACGACGTTCTAAAGCTCTTCTGCCTGCTTCTTGATAACACTAAATTTCGCCGGGTATTTGCGGATAAATACCCTTTGATACTGATTGATGAATACCAGGACTCCTATAAGCCGATTATTAATCGCTTCATTGAGTTTTTTATAGCAAAAGGTGTTGGACCTCAGTTCGGATTTTTCGGCGATGCCTGGCAAACCATCTATCAGTCAAACAAAGCCTGTGGAGAAATTGAACACGAAAAAATCGAGGTAATAAAGAAGGGATCGAATTTCCGATCTGCGCCAAAGATTGTTCAACTTTTAAATGATATCCGACCTGAGTTGCCGCAAAAATCAGCCATTGATGGATTTGACGGTGAAGTTTTAGTGATTACGTGTGATGATTATTCGGGAGTTCGTCGCACAGAACGCAATTTCAAAAATGAATTGCCTGCGGTCGAGTTGAGGAAAAGACTGAACGCTATCAGAGCAAAAATTAAACAGAATACACCCGCTGACGAGGATCTTAAAGTTCTGATGATTACGCACAAAGTTCTTGCTTCCCAACAAGGCTACGAGCAACTTCTGGATATACTGGATGACGGATTGCGCAACAAGGAAGATCCTTTTCTTTCTTTCTTTGTTGATACGATAGAACCGATATATCATGCGCTTGATACTTCGAACACCCAGTTGCTTTTTGACACGCTTGGAATCAAGCGGTATCCAATTACAAAAAAATCCGAAAAAACCAAATGGAAAATGTTGTATGACCAACTAACAGAAGTTCGAACACAAAAAGCTATTGATGTTTTGAAGACAATCATTGATAGTCAACTGATACCCATTCCGCCTAAAGTGGATGAATGGTATCGGCTTTATAAGGATGCTCCAGAAACAATGTATACATCAGAGGCTACAATTCAACAGTTTTTACAGCTGGATTATGCACAATTTATTGCCGTTAGGGATTTTCTATATCCAGACGCACAATTTTCAACAGAACATGGCGTAAAGGGCGAAGAATATGACAATGTTGTTTTTGTTATCAGCAAGGGATGGAACCAGTACCAATTTGAAACCTATGCACCAATGATAACAGGTCATGCTTATATTCCTAACGGCAAAGAAGCATCGTATGAACGAAATCGGAATCTTTTCTATGTTTGTTGTTCAAGACCCAAAAAGCGGTTGTTCATCTTTGTTACTGTGCCAATAGATTCATCATTCAGAACATTTTTGGTAACATTGGTCGGTGAAGAAAACATTCTTACTTATCGGCAGTTTATGGAAGTGACTAATTAACGGGGGTGCCCCCAAAAGTCTGTAAATAGGATTCTTGTGGAAGCGCACTTATCGTGACTGAGCAGATTACGCACACTGTATTATAGGATTTACCGTATGTCAACGGGCCGGGCCATTCGGAGCTCGGCCGGTTGACCTTTTTATTGCTAGTCCGGCATCCGGTCATCATACATTATACGGAATAGCAGTGATTATTCTTAAATTAGTGAGTGCTCACGCACTCAATTGAGTTAAAACATTCGGCTCAATCCGTTGAAATTACTGAATTTCAGGCCTTTCTGTAGTATAATAGAGGTGCAAGATAATATGTTAAGGACGGCAAAAACCCGTGCACCTTGTTTCTAGAGAAAGAGCCATGTACAAGAAAAATCGTAATAAACAATTAGCATTTTCGAATTTCAATCAGCCTCTGGGTCTGCAGCTGAACCCGGAGAATCGCTGGGTAAGAAAAGCTGAGACCATCCCGTGGGATGCGATTGAGGAACGCTATGCCAAGCTATTTCCAAGCAAACGTGGAGTACCGGCCAAGCCACTGAGGATGGCATTCGGATCATTGCTTCTGCAGAAGCATATCGGATGCTCCGACCGAGAACTTTTGGAACAGATCACTGAAAATCCGTACTTTCAGTACTTCATTGGACTTCCGGGATATCAGATGGAGCCGCCTTTTGTTCCGTCGTTGCTGGTAGAGTTCCGCAAAAGGTTAACACCTGAGATGCTTGGTGACATCAACGAAATGATTCTCGAATACAATACTTCGGATGACGACGATGATTCGAGTGGAATGCCTTCAGCCGACGATGAAGAGAATTCATCGGAAAGCAATTCAGGAACACTGATTCTCGATGCCACATGTGTGCCACAGAACATTGAGTTTCCGCAAGACATCAATTTGTTAAATCAGTCTAGAGAAAATTTGGAGCGCATAATCGATGAGATGTGCTTCTCATATAATGTCAAGAAACCTAGAATGTATCGGGAAATAGTCCGAGGCGATTATCTTAATCTTGCTAAATGCAAAAAGCGTACCGGCAAAAGAATCAGAAAAGCGATTAAAAAGCAACTCCAATACGTTCGCAGAGATCTCAGGTATATCGACGAGTTTCTAGAACAAGGCATGGAACTTAATTCAAAACAACTTGAGCGGCTTGCAGTCATCCGGAAAGTATACGAGCAGCAAGATTACATGTACTGCAACCATACGCACAAAGTACCTGATAGGATTGTTAGCATCAGCCAACCATACATCAGACCCATTGTAAAAGGCAAAGCAAAAAATCCAACAGAATTCGGAGCTAAACTTGATCTCAGCATAGACAATGGCTTTGCGAGAGTTGAAAAACTTTCATTCAATCCATACAACGAAAGTGAAGTGTTCATAGGCGCGATTGAACAGTATTATGAACGCAATGGTCATTATCCTGAGCGTGTTCTTGTGGATAAAATTTACCGGAACCGAAAGAATATAAACTATTGCAAGTTGCACGACATACGTCTTTCAGGGCCTACACTTGGCAGGCCAAAAAGGGACTCGTCTGTTGACAAGAAGCTTGAGTATATTGATTCCGTTGACAGAATCGAAGTTGAAAGAGCTTTCAGTCTTGCAAAAAGATCGTTTGGCCTCGGGTTAATCACAACGAAACTTGAGTCCACAACCAGGAGCTCAATTGTACTGTCAATCATAGCGATGAATGTAGAAAAGCTTAGCAAGCTTTTTTATGCGATTTTTTGCTTTTGGTTTTTCAAGAGACAAAATCGGGCTCGATTCAAAGCTGTTTTTTTTAATGTAAATTGTTGAGCATACACTAAATTAAATAAAATTAGGTAACATGCCAAAGTATGATTATGAAGATAAAAAAGTTAAACTTCCGGTTTATTGATAATACCTAAAAACGCTCATATACTTAAATTAGATACAGAAGATGCATTATACGATTATACGAAATTCAACATATCCGGCATCCGATTCGCAGTTTAAGCGAGCTTGTGTCGGTGAAGGAATTTACAAAATAATGAGTAACAGTAGTATTATTGAGAGCATCCACAGATTATTAGAAGAACATAGCAGCAGAAATAAGCGAGCTGATTTCCTAGCAATCATATCCATCAGTATTCTGCTCACTCTGGCAGCCATGGTTATATCTACAGAAAGCACATATGCGGCCAGCAGAAGTATGAATGTAAACGAGTGGCTGTATCAATGCAAAAGCATCTGCACAAAGATTTCAAAGGAAAAAGCAGTTTACTCCAGCAAAGGCTGCCCAACCGCTTACTTCGATAAGAAGTTCACCCGAAGTCGGTATCATGGCAAGACCAGACTTCATTGTGCAGATTATGCTTCCTGGTGTCTCCAGCGATACAAGATTATACCGGCTGGGCAAAGGTTCTGGGTACGGGGGCAGAAAGTAAAAGGCGTCAACGGTAAAGGAGCGAAGTTCATCACGAAAAACAAGAAAATACAGCGAATTATGATTGCAAAAAAGGGTGTTCCGGCATCCGTCCTTGTTAAGAGAACGGGAACAAAATCTCTGAAAAAAGGCGATCTCGTATCAGTGGTAAGGAAATCTGGATCCGGCAATCATATACAGATTTATGCAGGAAAACAGAATGGCAAAATGATTTTCTACATGGTCAGCAGAATAACAACAACAAACGGAAAGGGCACCCCACTGGTACTCTCAAAGATGACCAATACCTCCAGAGATCCGTACAGCAAGGATCCACGGATTGCCATGATTCTGAGAATAAAGGGACTTAATTACACCGATTACTTCAAAGTGACAACATCCGCCGGGGGACATGGCACCGTCGGGAAGACAAGAAACGTGAAATGGGGCGGAAGTACTGCCGTAGAAATCACTCCGGACAGCGGATACCGGATTGGGACCGTGAAGCTGAACGGAAAGAGCGTAAAAATAAGCAAAACGGCAGCATCCTACACAATCCGGAACATAAAGAAATCGCAGAAGCTCGAAGTCACATTCGAAAAGATCCCGGGTTATACGAAGCCGCCGGAACAAGAGACCCCGGATTCCACGAATAAAAATAATCGGAACGGAAGTGACGGAGCCGCCGAAGCTGCAAAGAACGCCGAAGCAGGCAGCATGACTGAAAGCGAGGAAAGTAAGGGACGCAAGACTGTTTCGGGAAACAACACAGAGGGCAGAAACGAGACCGGAAGTGAAAACCCCGAGGCATCTACTGCGACAGGGAAGGATTCTGATGCAGAATAAGATATTAAATTAAAAGATAAGGAAGGAAAAATGGCAAAAAGAAATGTAAGAAATAAAGCCATCACCCTGATGGTTGCCTTTGCCGTAGCATTCACATTCATGCCAATGAACTCAGTGAATACATACGCAGCATCAAAGGCAAAGAAGCCGTCGAAGCCGGCAATCACATCCATGACGGTAGAGAGTTCCACCATTACGGTGAAATGGAAGAAGGCCAAGAATGCAAAGCAGTACCAGGTCGCACTGAAGACCTACCCAAAGGGCTGGAAGTATGTCAAGAAGGTAAAAAAGACCAAAAAGAACAAGAAGGCATACACCAAGAAAGGCAAATACAAGGTTGTTAAAGCAAAGAAGGGCAAGTACAAAGTATACAGATACCAGACCCTCGTTAAGTACAAGACGCTGAAAGGAAAGACCAAGTCAACCAAGTATTCCTACAAAGCTCCGAAGAGAGGCACCAAGTATACGCTGGCAGTTCGGTCTCTGAACGGAAAGAAGAAGAGCGCATGGTGTTCCAAATCAGTCAAGACAGCTTCGAAGGATGCACCGCATGTTCATAAATGGGTGCAGAAATCTGAAAAGATAAAGAGCGGATATGCATGTAATGGTTGTTCCAGAGATATTACTGACTGGGATTGGGATGATATGTATGATTGTTGTGGAGGATACCACACGCATCAGTGGTTTATAAAGCCGGAATACTATACTTGCGTAAAATGTGGAGCGAAAAAACATAAACATGAATGGTATTACACGAGACCAACCTATATAGGAGATACCGATAATATTTTTAGTGAAGGATATTGGGTGTGTTGTTTATGCGGCAATGAGAGTACGGATAAAAAAACGATGGAGCCGTTACGTATTAGTGACAAAGGGTTTAAGTGTGCGGCACATTATAGATGGAGAACACCATATGATTTTGTTGAGGATGGCCTGGAAAATTGGATTTTAGTAGATGCATATTGGCAGAAGAAAGAAGATGTTCCGGCGTTAGATCATATCAGTTTGGAAGGGAATCGTTCTCTTAGTCCGGGAGATTGCGGAAAATATAAACTCACTTTTACACCTTCTTTTGCGACAGAAAAAGTAAAATGGAAAAGTACTAATCCGTCTGTTGTTTCGGTAGACAATAAAGGAAATTACAAAGCTCTTGCTGTCGGTACTGCAAAGATTATTGCAACAACAGTAGACACGAGATGTAGTGACGATATATTTGTTCGTGTCACTAATCCCAATATAGGTGTTGTGAGGGATGCAACAATGTTAATTAATGGAGAGAGTAAGCCTGATTCAGAAATCGTATTAGATGGAGGTGGGAAAAAATATCAAGTAACATTAAAAACTAAGCCAGTTAAAGCCGTATATGAAGTGGAATTCAAATTTGAAGAAGAAGATTCTGATATTGTTTACCAAACAAGTATAAATGATTGGGGTAATTTGAGTTCCGATAGCTGGGAACTCAATCCGACTTTTCCAAATCCCCAAATGGAGTTTAAGGCATACAATAGAGGAACTGCTACGATAGTGGCAAAGATAACGGATTCTAATTTTAATAAAATAGAACTTAGGCAACGCGTTCGAGTTCAATAAGAAAGAAATATGAAAGAATGGAAACCTTTCACTTCTACATACCTCAGGTGCTTTGCCTGGGGTTTTGTTTTACGCAGAATTAGAGGTGATGAAACCTGGATTCCTGAAGGCTAGCCTGACTATTCAGGAATCCAGGTTATATGGTGCATATGAAAAGATGTTGATTATACCCCAAATAAGAAATGAGAATCTAGTTATTGCGTGCTTAAAAAAAATCATCTTTTGCGGTATAATAATATTTATAGCAAAGTTGTTGAGTGATGCTTGTTCCGTAAAACATGGGTTAAAAAGTGATGTAGCGACGATGGTCTTTACGGATAACAGAAAGCGTGTCGTTAAAGAATGAATGCTTGAAATGTGGAGGTACCATTGTGCGGTTGATGAATTTGAACCTTAATAATTTTAAAGGATTTGAAAGTTGCAATCTTGATATAAATGGAAAAACAACAATAATATTTGGTGTGAATGGAACAGGCAAAACATCCATTTTGGAAGCTGTCAACTATTTGTGCTGGAATTGGCTATACCGTCTTAATCCAGCCCAAGGAACAGCCTTCAAGTCATTGGAGAATAAACTTGTTCATTTCGGAACATCAAAACTAGAAATTTCCGGTGTATTTGAATTCGCCGGAGAAACATTCATACTAAAAAAAGAATATACGAAAGCCCGCCCCGGTAAAGGCGCAGCGGTTTCGGCACATAAGAAGCTATATGATGCATTTATAAACCATTTCATGGTTGCTTATGAAGATGAAGATAAGAATATCCCGATTTTTGTAAATTATGGTACAAACCGTTCGGTACTGGATATTCCACTTCGAATCCGAAACAAACATCAATTTTCAAAATGGACTGCATTAGAGAGGGCGAACGAGAACGAACTGGATTATAGAACATTCTTTGAATGGTTTCGAAATCAGGAAGATTACGAGGCAGAGATTATTCGTGAAAAGCAAGATTTTTCATATACAGATGTCCCTCTGCAATGTGTAAGGGAAGCAGTGCAGGCGATGCTTCCGGAATTTGGAAATCTTCAGGTTAAACGGAATCCGCTTCGACTGGTTGCAACTAAAAACGGCATAGAATATAGCGTAGAACAGTTATCGGATGGTGAAAAATGCACCTTGGCATTGATGGGGGATTTGGCTCGTCGCCTCGCTCTCGCAAACCAAAATTTGGAAAACCCACTAGAAGGGGAAGGCATTGTTTTAATTGATGAAATTGAACTTCATATGCACCCATCGTGGCAAAGAAAAGTTTTGCCGATTTTAAGTGAGACTTTTCCGAATATTCAGTTTTTGGTGACTACACATTCACCACAGGTTCTAGGAGAAGTTTCGAATCGGTATAACCTCTTCATGGTATCGGAGAAAGAAAATAAAAACATAATTACTTCGGTTAAAAGAATGGATGGATTCGATTCAAATTATATTCTGGAAGAATATATGGATACAGCCTCATCAAATCCGAAATTCAGTGCATTGGTAAACAAGACATTCAAGTTAATTGATGATAATCGCTTTGATGATGGAGAGGAACTTATTAGAGAGATACGAGAAATTGTGGGAATTAATAATCCTATAGTAATTGAACTAGAAGGGTATTTGAAAAGGGAGAAATTGATTTATGAAAAGAATCATTAAAGATCCTCCGCCGGAATTTTGGACTGAATATGTACGCAGACATTCGAAGTACAATTATGATGATCTGGAAAAAACAGAAGATGGTAAGCAAATACGAAGACAATTGCGTGAGCACATGCTTTTGCAGCAGAAAAAGATATGCTGTTATTGCTGCAGAGTAATTAGTATGGATGATTCCCACAACGAGCACATTAAGCCGAAGGATTTATTTCCAAAGGAATCCATGAACTACAACAATCTTCTGGTATCGTGTACATCAAAAACTTGCGGAACAGCTAAAGGAAATTCGTATGACTTGAATTTCGTATCACCACTTCAGGAAGAGTGCGAGGAACATTTTCGGTTTCTTCCAAATGGCCGGATTGAAGGGCGAACATCCATGGGAGAAAGCACAATTAAACATCTGAATTTGAATGAATATGAACTTGTTCGAGAGCGCCGGGCACAGTACAAAACATGCTCTGATATGGCAAAGTGTATGGGAAAGGAGTATGTATTCGAAGCGTTTATGCAGGAAAAAGATGGATGCTTGCCACGTTTTGTAGATATGATTACCTATTTTTATGAAAGAGGCGACTTCGATTCGGATATATGTGATGTGTGCATGTAATAATCTGAATCTTATATTTATCTGCAGTGACAGGAGAAAAAAGATAGAGGGGCGTCCAATTGACGCCCGCGCTTTTTCATGCTCACCGCCATGGTATTCCAGCCGGTGACATCCTTTGTTGTGGATAGTGAATCCATGCCAAGCACGGAAGGGAAGACTCAAGCGCAGCATTCGGATACGGAGCCGAATACGGCACCGATTACCGTGAAACTGAATGGATCCGGAGAGGTTCACTTTGACAAGACGGATGAAAAGAGGACTGTATTTCTCCCGTCGCTTGCGTAATGAAAGCTTTTAGCTGCATCGGATTTTTTGTAATCATAGCAAAACCTCCATGTAGCGCAGTACCTTGGGTTTTACGCGAAGCTGGTCTGCGCACTTCATCAATTTATGAATGTTCTTATCTTTGGACGCTGCATAGCGTTTCATCGCTTCTCCGACAACCTGGACATCGCTGCCGCACCCACGCAAAACGCCCTGGAATCCGTCATCGGACGAACCCTCGGGGCGTTTCACTATTTTTATACCTTATAGAATTCTTGTAACCGGTAAACCACCCGTGCCTTTACAAACAGAAGCAAACGAAAACGAGGAACCTCTTGCGAGAATTCCTCGTTCTTTGTTTTCAGCATTTCAATCAGGCCAGCATCGCTGCTGGCAAGGCTATTTCATCTCGGCAATCCGCTTTTTGCATTCTTCCGGAAGCTTCTCCGACCATGGAAGCAGGTCTTCCAGAAAATCCAGATTCGTATCGTCCATATGTTTCGGAATCTCGGTCAGCAGATGCGAGATGTAGTAGAAGATATTCAGATTGTTGAGTTTGCAGGTCTCCACAATGCTGTAGATGATGGCACTGGCTTCAGCGCCGTGGATAGTGTCGATTAATTTCCAGTTTTTCTTTCCAACGCAGAACGGCCGAATAGCTCGCTCCGCCGCATTGTTGTCCATCGGTATTTCCGGATTCTTCAGGAATACCCGAAGATATTTTTCCTGGTTCAAGCAGTAGGTTAGTGCCTTTCCCGTTTCCGAGGTGCGGCTGACCTGCGGTTGCACCTCTCGAATCCATCGGAAAAAATCATCCACAAGCGGCCGAATTAGGCTTTTTCGTTTTCGTTTTCTCTCACCGGACTTCAAATCCTTCAGTTCGTTGTCCCGCTGGTAGATGTGCTGGATTAGTCCTAAAGCTTCATAGGCCACCGTGTTCTTCGCCTTCTCCATCCCCATGGCTTTCACGGGATCGGCGAATTTTCGCCGGGCATGAGCCCAGCATCCGGCCACTTTGAACTGGGTTTCAGCGTCCTTCTCCAGCGAATGGTATACCTGGTATCCATCCGTCACCAGTGTTCCGGTAAAAGCATCCAGGAATTTCCCAGGGGCCTCCTTTTTTCTGGTTAGTTGGAAGTCATAGAGGACTACCGGATGCTCATCCTGAAGGCCGCCATTTCGATACACCCACATGTAGCTTTTGTGCATTCCCTCCCGTCCATCCTTGACCACAGATACCGGCGTTTCATCCGCATGAACAACAGAACAGGAGGTAATTTCCTTCTTCAATCTATCCCATAGAAGCGACAGATATCTTTCCGCAGCGGTGATAACCCAGTGAGCCATATTCTGCCGGGAGATTCGGATGTCGTTTCTTTCCAGTTCCTGCTCCTGCCGGTATAACGGTACGGCATTGGTGTATTTGGCATTCATAATGAAGGCTACAAGTGATGGCGAAGCGATGCTGTTCGAAAGCATTTCCTTCGGATGTGTTCCCTTGACAATGCTACCATCTTTTCCTTTGTACACCGTAATGTGGTGTTCTTTCACAATGAAGGTTGCCGGCTGTACTTCCAGCTTCTTATACACTTCATCGGGGAGCGTGGTGCATCCTTCCGGAAATTTCTCCCGAAGTTCTGCATCATTCAAATCGTGCCGAACGATAGTCACCGGATAACGAGATAAATCCTCCTCACGCTTTCCTTTCTTCTTGGCTCTCTTATGTTCCTGGACAACTACCGTTTCCATCGGTGGTTCCATGGGAATTTGACCAGAGGCGGTAACTTCCGCTTCATTGACGCCCATGTCGAAAATGGTAATCTGATCTTTCGTGACCAAATTCTTCTCACTTTTCCTTCCGAATTGTCGCTGATTCATCAGTGCGATCGTTTCCGTGAGTTCCTGATTCTGTTTCACCAATGTTTCCAGCAGCTGTTGAGTATTGTATAACGTCTGCTGAGTATTGTATAGCATCTGAACCAGCGCTTCTTTGTCCATTGCATTCAGTTGTTCTTTCGTGTACTTTTCCATGGATTAATTATACCAATTTTGCCAAAGCAAAAAAAGCCTTTCGGCCTTTTTTATCTATCATTCTATGCAATGTATTTAAGTGCAAAAATAGAAGATGTCTATAGCACCCAGTTCGGCGGAACCACTTTGCGAATGCCGGGATTTACATCTAGCCCGGTAAGCAGCCACCGGAATTGCTCTTCGCTAATTTCCTCCAAATCCTCCGTCTTCCGGGGCCATTTTTGTACCATAAAAGTGTAAGTAAAGAGTATCAACCAGATACTTGGAAACTTGCACTTATTTTTTTACTATAAGGAGAGTAATTGGTCTGGCGTGGGCCTTTTTGGATTTCGCATCCGTAATACAAACCGTCAACCATCTCCTTATTGGAAACCGTCGATTAAGCAGGTTGGATCAAGCATCCGTGTAACGAGCAAAAATGATTGGCAATAAGTGCAGGTGGAACAATTGCTTAATATTATTTAGGAGGAAATACTTATGCTTAGTGTTGGTATCGATGTTTCTAAAGAGAAAAGTACTGTGTGTGGTATGCGCCATTTAGGTGAAATTGTATTTGGTCCATTTGAAATTGCACATACAGAATCCGACCTATCAGAGCTTGCACGTATGATCGTGCGATTGGATGATGATGCACGCGTTGTTATGGAGGCAACCGGAATATATCATCTACCAGTAGCAACATTTCTAAGGGAACAGGGCTTATTTGTATCGATAATCAATCCTTATGAAATGAAAGTATATCGTTCTCAGGATATTCGAAAGGTCAAAACAGACAAGAGAGATTCCATGGTTATTGCAAACTATGGAGTTGATAAATGGATTAATTTGCGTGAATTCACTCCTCAAGAGGATGTATATGCAGAACTAAGGCTTCTGGGAAGACAGTACAGATTCTATATGGAATCAAGAATTGAACAGCTTCTTAATCTTACACATCTTCTTGATTACACTATGCCAGGACTTAAGAGCTGCTTTAGCGGCTGGAGCGAGTATTCAGGTAAGGATAAGCTATGTGATTTTGTTGAAGAATATTGGCATTACGACAACATCATTAAATTCAGCGAGTCGAAGTTTGTAGAGAGGTATCAGAAATGGACAAAGAAAAAGGGATACCAGTTCAGCGAGACAAAAGCAGTTCAAATCTACAGACTCGCGAAGGAAGGTATCCCAACTGTTCCTTCTAACGCACCATCGACCAAAATGTTGTTGTTAGAAGCTACAAAAGCACTACGCGAAATTAACAGTGCTTTGTTTGCTATTTTAACACGCATGAAGGAATTAGCAAAGACACTCCCTGAATATCCTGTTGTCAGAGCTATGAGTGGTGTTGGAGATGTACTCGCTGTTAAGTTAATGGCTGAAATCGGAGATGTTCGTAAATACCATAGCAGCAAGTCTCTAGTAGCATATGCTGGTATAGATCCCCCTCCATATGAGTCCGGGAAGTTAATTGGAACAAACAGACACATAACTAAACGAGGATCTTCAACATTGCGAAAAATCGGGTATGAGGTTATGCGATGCGTAAAAGCAAACGGAATATCAGAAGATGATCCAGCAGTATATGATTTTATGCTAAAGAAAGAATCTGAAGGAAAAGCAAAGAAAGCAGCTAAGATAGCAGCCCTAAATAAATTCTTAAGGATATACTACGCTCGAGTATTGGAGGTTTACGCATAAAAAACGTATTCAATATGGAAACTGTGACTGACGTAGTCAGTAGTTTTGTTATACCTAAAATTAGGAACCTGCTAAGAGAAAAATTCCTTGACTTCTCTTAGCAGGTTGAATTTTCCATCTTCCAGCCTTTTGTACAGTAACAGAAATCCATCCCCCTCCCAGACTAAAGCTTTGATTCGGTCATTTCGTCTTCCACAGAAAAGGAACAGTATGTCTGTCTCAAAAGGATTCAGGTTGAATCGCTCTCGAACGGTTGCCGCCAGTCCATCAATTCCATATCTTAAATCCGTGTATCCACAGGCAATGTAGATTCTCTTAAAACGACTACTTTGCAGCATGGCAAAGTACCTCCATCACGGTTTTGATCTGATTGCAATCTGCATCTGGAAAGAATTCTACAGAAATTCCCGAAGCCTGAATCCGAATACCGGATGTTTCTGGAACGCTCGGCTGAACATCCAATTCTGCAAACTGAACGGAAGGTTGCTTTTCCGACAGCAGATTTTCCATCGTTTGCCGAACAATCCTACATCGATATTCAAAGGTGTGAATACTGATTCCATGAATCCGACACCACTCACGCTGCGTTAATCCGCTTCGCCTCTGATCGTCTAAGTCCCGTGCCCATTGCTGATGCTGAATTTTGACCATTTCGTTCATACATTTCCTCCCATACTAAAAATCCTTGAAAACCCGTATATGGTATTTTACGGTTTTTCAAGGATTCAGGGTAGGCACGGGTGGTTTACCGGTTACGCCTGTACAAGTACCCCTATCATCCTGGATTCCCGAATAACCTGAATATTCCTCAGCAATGAAACCGCCATTCCGGAGCGTCGGGTACCGGTATTCCAGAGATGGGGTACCGAGTACGGCATCATGTACGGTATCATGTGTGGCAGCACCGCACATGATATAATTTACATTTTTTAAAAATTACAGGTTTTCTTCGCCTCTTGTCTTTTCGGATTTTCTTTTTTAATGAAAACTCCCTTGAAAAAGTTGCGATTTTTCCAAAAACTCCCTTGAAAAAGTTGTTTAAGTTGGTTACCCTCTCGCTCTACATGGCATTTCTTCTTACAGAAGTATAGCGGGCTCCACAGACTTCTCACATTGACATATGGATACTTTTGTGATTTGTACTGCATTTTTCAACCCATTAAATATAATAAAAGTGTGATTACCAACACAAAATTCATAATAAAAGTGTGAAGAAGCGCATCTATGGAACGATTGATTCAATGACCTTTACCGAGTTCCTGCTGGGGAACGGTGATGAGAATTTGGTTAAGTGAATATTCCAGCGTATAATACATCACCTGTCCGGACTGAGGAAATCGCCATTCCGGTTTACTGGAAATCAGTATTCCGGAGGTGGAAATCATCATTGCCG
The DNA here is from genome assembly GCA_016775335.1 of Mogibacterium sp. Lineage (GTDB taxonomy): Bacteria > Bacillota > Clostridia > Peptostreptococcales > Anaerovoracaceae > Mogibacterium_A. The sequence goes on along the minus strand of JAEUGJ010000009.1, from coordinate 94,297 downwards.
TGCCTTAGAATGAATTCATTCTAAGGAGGTTGTATATGCTAATCTAAATTTAGGTCAAATGGCGGTTTCATTGCAATTCACATTGTCACTAGGCGTGTACTATTGTATCCATAATCGTTTGAATAGTATTACAAGTATCATCAAAAGAAATATCCTTTGCGTACTCATATTCGTGACTGTATTTCTCCCATCGCTTGCGTAGCGTATCGCTTTCGCGAATCTCTTTCATAATCTCCGGGTAGTCTGACAGAACCATTCTACTGCCGCGTTTCTGCGTTGTCCGTTCTAAGGCATGACGCAACGTTGCTTTATCGCACTCCGTACCGTGCAGTGCATATAGTTCTGCATGACGAGCTGTGCCGAGATGTGCTTCTCGGCCGCTTTGTTCTTAATGAAAGCTTTTAGCTGCATCGGATTTTTTGTAATCATAGCAAAACCTCCATGTAGCGCAGTACCTTGGGTTTTACGCGAAGCTGGTCTGCGCACTTCATCAATTTATGAATGTTCTTATCTTTGGACGCTGCATAGCGTTTCATCGCTTCTCCGACAACCTGGACATCGCTGCCGCTGCCACGCAGAATGTCGCACAGTGTTCGCTCTAAATCGTAAACACGAATTGGATTGCCGGAGGGGGATTCAATTTCAATTGTGCCGAAGTCGTAGTTTTCCGGCACAACACGCTTAATGGTTAAGTTCTCCTGCTTTAATGACGATGCATTGTAGCCCTTGGGAAAGGTCATCGTATATTTCGCCGGGGTACGATTTGAATAGCCTAGCAGATACAGGGCGGTATCGTGCGAGTAAATCCCGCGCCCATACTTGCGCTGCAGGAGGTAGAAATCATCCTCCCATGCACTGCTCCGCATATATAGACCGCGCCCGAAGCGGTAGATTTCCCCGTTCTTAACAAGTTCTTGTAAAATGCTGCGATGCAGTCCGGCTTTCGTCACTTGTGCTGCGGTAATCGTGCCGCCCTCCGACGCTTCCAGCAGTTCTTCGATTTTATCTTTGGCATTCATACTTCTCACCTCACTTTGACAACTACACATTATAATATAGAAAAATGATGTGCGGTTGTCAATCACGAAGTGACGACCGCACATTAAATCATATAAAAATAATGTGCGACTGTCTACAAAACTGCAACCACCCAAAAGCCCCGGAATCCGTCATTGGACGAATTCTCGGGGCGTTTCACATTCAACTACAGCTCTAATACAGAATCAACATAATCTATCCAAAATACTTGAAAAATATCGGTGGGGGGGGGTATAATAGAAATTGACGATGAAAAATAAGATTGGAAGAATAGACGGAAGGGGAAATTTCATGAGAAAGAACTTGAAAGTTCTACTACTGAGTTTGATTGTAGCGGCAGCAATGATTCCGATGAGCGCCTTTGCAGATACCACCGCAGAGGCGGCGAATGAAGCCGGAACGCAGGCAGCAACAGAGAGAACAACGAATTCAAATGATGCGAAGCCGGAAGTGAAGAATGGTTGGGTGACCGAGAACGACAGCAAATACTACTACGTGGATGACAAGTGTGTTACCGGAAAGCAGTCGATTGAAGGAAAGAATTATTTTTTCAGTGAGACAGGTGTTCTGCAGATGGGATGGATTCCATCCGGAAGCAGCAAGATGTACGCCGGAACCGATGGCGTGCTAGTGAACGGTATTCAGACCATCAGCGGCAAGAAGTACTACTTTAGCGGAAATGTGATGACGACCGGTGTCCAGAAAGTATCCGGAAGCCTGTATTACTTCAACAAAGACGGCAGTGCTATCACCAAGACCGGCTGGGTGAAGTGCCCGGACAAGTACAACCGCTATTTCTACAGCGGCGGCAAGATGGCAACCGGCGTCAAGAAAATCAGCAAGAAGCTGTACTTCTTCAACACCGGTAGCGGCACACTCAAGGGCAAAGGATTCTTCAACTACAACGGTAAGACCTATTATTCCAAGGGACATGGCGTTCTGGCAACCAAGTGGCAGGCATTGACTCGGAATAAGAAGCTGCATGGATATTATTTTTACCCAAAGACAGGTGCTATGGCGAAAAATACCAAGATTGGTTATCTGAAGATTCCAAAGAGCGGAGAGCTTCACGAGGCATATGCGCTGGGAATCCGCAAGCTGAACAAAACCCATTGGTCTCTTCGTCAGGCGTACAAGAATTCTTACAAGCTCAAGTACTATGATAGATGGTGGAGACAGAGCTCTTCAGAGAAATATGCTCTTCGCGGATTCAAGAAAGGAAAGGGCAATTGCTACGTAATGGCAGCCACTTTCTACATTCAGGCAAAGCTTCTGGGATACAACGTGCATCAGGTACGGGGCAAGGTGGCACACCGGGCACCTCATTCCTGGACTGTGATTAAGCATGGTAAGAAGTACTATGTCTACGATCCGAATTTCCGGAACGAAACCGGAGGCAATGGATGGAAGATTTGGTACGGCAAACGGGGAACCTGGAGATATACGAATTATCACAAGATGAACTAATTGAATAACAGATGGAATAGAGGTGCCCTTGGACACCTCTATTGTTGCGCAATGCGAAAGGGGAATTCAGTGAAAAGAAAATATGTAATCGCAATCGTTTCTGTGGTAACGGCACTGGTGGTCGTGGTAGGTGGGATTTTCGCCTATAAGCAGTACACCTTGATGAAAGCAAAGGATGCTGCCATCGAGAAGATTTCTGACGTGAATTACTCGGACTACCGGGAGAAGGAGCAGAAAGAAATCAAGGCGCTGGTCAAAGACGGCAAAGAGCAGATTGACGAGGCTAAGAGCAAAGAAGCGGTGAACATCATCGCCAAGAACATGAAGTCGGACATCGATAAGGTGAAGACAGCGGCAGAAATCAAGACTGCGGAGGCGCAGAACAAGGCAATCAAATCCTTGAACAGCTGCATCAATAAGTCCAATTACCGAAGCGAAGAGAAGAAGCAGGTAGAGAAGATTATCAGCGAGTACACGAAGAAGATTCGGAAGGAAACGGACGAGAAGACAATCCGGAAGCTTCTGAAAGAGGGTAAAAGCAAGCTGGGGGATATCAAGACGGATAGTCAGTACGAATCGGAAGAATCTGCTGCAGCAGCCGCTGCATCCAGCTCCAGCAGTTCCGGCAGCTCCGGAAGTTCCGGAAGGTCTTCCAAGAAATCCGGTTCGTCGAGACACTCCAACTCTGCCGGCTGCGTCGGTGGAAGCGCCAAGGATCTCTACTAGAGAGCAAAGGGGAAGGACGAACTTATGCAGAAAACATATATCAAACAATTTCCGTACATTCGGATTTTCGCCTGCTTTGCCATTGTGGTGCTGCACACCCTGTTCGCCAGCAACGCGTATTACGACGGACTCATCACCGGAACGGAGAAGCTGGTAACCCAGACCGCAGAGAACATGCTTATGTGGGCGGTGCCTTGTTTTCTGATGATTACAGGCGCACTGCTCCTGGACGAGAACAAGAACCTGACCGGGGAAAAAATCTTCAAATACACTCGGCGAATGGTGATATCGCTGTTGGTATTCACACTTCTGTTCCAGATTCTGGACTATGCCACCGGTTTCCGGAAAACCTTGCTCACCGACTGGCTGTATCGGCTGTTCACCGGACAGAGCTGGGCCCACATGTGGTACCTCTATCTGATGATTGGCCTCTACCTCATGATGCCTTTCTACAAGATGGTGGCGGATCACGCCACGGATCGACAGATGTGGGGATTAATCGGAAGCATCGTGTTGTTCGTGTCCCTGCTGCCATTGAGCCGAAGCTTCGGACTGGAACCGGGATTCTACATTCCGACCACCATGATTTACCCGGCGTACTTATTCCTGGGGCATATGTTCCGGAAGAAGTCCCTGGGCAAAGTGGAATCCTGGATGCTGTTCCTGATTCCAAGCGTGATAATCATCATGTTATCCACCTACTGCAGCGCAGTGCCGGGGCAAATGTCGGACGAAACATTCCAGATTCTATTCGGATACGGATCCATTCCGGTGGTTCTGCAGACTGCTGGAATCTATAACCTTCTGATGAATATCGATGTCAAAGAACGTTCCCGGGTGAACACGCTCAACGACTGTTCCTTCGGCATCTACCTGATTCACATGATATTCGTCACCGCGTCTATGAAGTGGTTCGGTTTCAACCCGTACCGGTACAATTTCCTGATTTTCATCGGAATGGCGCTGGTATTCTTCATGGTCGCATTCATCATCACATACATTCTTCGGAAAATCCCGAAGGTGAACACAATACTATAGTTGCATATATCTCAAGTCGAGCATACATGGGGGAGGGTGTAGACAATACCGAAAAGTAAAATGATCCATCGGTGTTGTCTACATTTTTTTGTTAAATCAATTGGTATACAAGGAGGTAAAACCAATGAAACGAATTGCAAGCATATTGCTAACCGCCGTGCTGGCCATCACCGGCTGCGGAATCGGAGTTTTCGCAGATGATGCGAAAGTAGCCGAGCAGCCGAAGAGCCAGACTCAGTCTGCGGTAAAAACAGAGAGCGCTAAGGCAGCAACAACCGAGACAAAAGAGGCTGCACAGAGCAGTGATGCCTACGACATCACCAAGTGGAACTTCCATCTGGACAAGACCACATTTGAGTATGGTGTGATGAAGGATAAGGCGAAGAAGTACTACGGGAAGCATGATGAGATAGCACGGGAAAAGAATATTTACAAGCATTTGAAATATACCGCACCGAAAGGCGTAGAGCCGGAGATTGGAGAGGATATAACTTTTGAGATTTGTGGAGAGAATTCTATTGGGCTGAATGATGAGATTTATCCGGAACCAGGAAAGCATACATTGCTTATAACGGCGGAAAAAGCTCCGTTTTCAGGTAGCGTTACAATTCCATTCACTGTAACTCCCTTCAAGGTGAGTCGTGCGGATTTAAGAGTTGAGAGCACAAGATATTATTCATATAACGGAAAATCGAAAAAGCCGGGATATCAGCTGGATCTTCGATATAAAGATTCATATGGGTGTGAGTGCACAGATATTTTATGGCCAAAAGAGGATTATAACGTCACATATAAATACAGCAACAACAAGAAGATTGGGACTGGTACTACCAAGATAACTGCAAAGTTCAAAGGTGATAAGACCGGCACGGTTGTTACAACAGGCAAGATAATAATTAATCCGGGACCGACCAAGATAACAAAGTTGAAAGTCGGGAAAAAGAGCATGAAAATCAAATGGAAAAAGCAAAAGGGAATGTCCGGCTACAAAGTGAAGGTTTGTCAATTGGGCAAGGATTATGGAGTTCTAAAAGTTAAGACGTATACGATAAAAGGGAATAAGAAGAATTCTATAACGATAAAAAAACTAAAGCGTCATACGAAATACTGTGTATATGTAGATGCCTATAAACGTGTAAAAGGCAAAACTTACAATGCTATAGATTGGAAATACAAATGGCCAAAAACTAAATAAAATCGGCATACCTGAACGGCACCAACCTATTTTTATAAAGAAAGAACATACATGAGAAAGAACAGATTCATCACAACCTTGATGATCACCTGCGGGACGCTGGCCTTCGCCCTGCAGCTGGGCATGCAGGATACCTATGCGGCCACCCGGAGCATGAACGTGAACGAGTGGCTGCAACAGTGTCGGAGCATTTGCGTGAAGGTCACCCAAGAGAAGGCGGTTTATTCCGGTAAGGGATGCCCCACATCTTATTTTGACAAGCGATTCAAGCGCTCCCGATATGGAAAGAGGACTCGTCTCCACTGTGCGGATTACGTGTCCTGGTGCCTGCAGCGTTACAAAGTCATCCCGACAGGGCAGCGATTCTGGGTCAAAGGCCAGAAGATTAAGGGGCAGAACGCCAAGCAGATTAAGAAAAGCAAGAAGATTCAACGAATCATGATCGCCAAGAAGGGGATTCCGGCCTCGCAGCTGGTACAGCGAACCGGCACTAAATCCCTCAAGAAGGGTGACATGGTTTCCGTTGTCCGGAAAACCGGCTCCGGTCACCACATCCAGATCTATGCCGGAACCGACGAGAATGGCAAGATGATTTTCTACATGGTAAGCCACATCGCCACCATGGGGGGCAAGGACACTCGGCTGGACCTCACCAAGATGACCACCCAGTCCCGGGATCCTTACAGTAAGGACCCTCGCATTGCTATGATTATCCGGGTCAAAGGCCTGAAGTACATCGATTTCTTCAAGGTTACCACCACCGCCGGCGACCACGGCACCATCGATGAGACGCGGAACATCAAGTGGGGCGGAAGCGGCACCTTCCACATTACCCCGGACGACGGTTACCGTATCAGCACCTTCAAGGTGGACGGTAAGATTGTAAAAATAAGCAAAACCGCCAAGTCCTACACCATCCGGAACGTCAAAGCCACTCACCGCATCGACGTCACCTTCGAGAAGGATCCGAATGCACCAGAGAAACCGGACACACCAGAGCAGCCGAGTCAGCCGGATGAATCCGGCCGGCCATCGAGTTCCGATGCACAGAACCCAGACAGTGACAAGACGGATAACGGTGAGAAAGACAATGGCGAGGCAGACAGTGCAAGCGAATCGAAGTCTGTAGGTGTAGGTGGTGCTACGGGTAACGATGCGTTGGAGGAAGATGGAGAGTAAGTAAGAAAGGAAAGTTACAATGATGAGAAGAAGCAAATTAATATCGTTAATGATTATTATCAGTACATTTATGTTGCTTAGTACAGTAACAGTATCTGCAAAGACGGTGTCGGAACATGAGCCGAATGATAGCATGGGTAAGGCAAATACATTTAATATTGGTGATAAAGTAAAAGGGAAAATATACAAGGGAAAAGGGCATGATGAATATGACTGGTTTGTATTTACTGCACCAGAGTCAGGCAAGATTTGCTTGGATATACAGGTTCCTAATCCTAGTGGGCATGAGGCGAATTTTGACGTTTATAATGATGAATTCCAAGAACTGTTTTCAGAGAAAATGGGAGCTGGTATTAAATCTCCGAGATGCAAGGGAACAATAGATGTGAAGTGTGGAAAAAAGTATTACATCTCTGTTTGGGAATGGTACGGAGATGGAAATGAATATATTTTTACAACAAAATACGCAATCGACAAAACAAAAATCACGAAAGTAAAAGCAAAAAAGACAAGTGCAAAGGTAACCTGGAAAAAGAAAAATGAAGCTTCGTACTACCAGATTAGATACGCAAGCCCAGCATCGTATTCTCGTTTCGGTTGGACGAAAGGAAAAACAATCAAAGCTTCAAGAAATACATCTAGCAAGACAATAACGAAACTGAAAAAGAAACATTCTTACTATGTAACTGTTCGTGTTGTTCGCGTTGTGCAGGGTAAAACATATTATTCTGGATGGTCTGGGAAAAAGCTGATTAAAACGAAGAGGAAATAGAATTTTCTAGTGTAGCTGATTTATAAAAAGGTGTTTCGGGGTGGAGGATATGAGCGTCATTATATCTGTATACAGCAAGGCAGCGTTTAAGGAGTTTCTGCTACCTGCGACGGATAATGTAGACTTTACAATGACCTTGGAAGATGACCACCCAGTCCCGGGATCCTTACAGCAAGGACCCTCGCATTGCTATGATTATCCGGGTCAAAGGCCTGAAGTACATCGATTTCTTCAAGGTTACCACCACCGCCGGCGACCACGGCACCATCGATGAGACGCGGAACATCAAGTGGGGCGGAAGCGGCACCTTCCACATTACCCCGGACGACGGTTACCGTATCAGCACCTGTAAGGTTGACGGTAAGACTGTAAAAATAAGCAAAACCGCCAAGTCCTACACTATCCGGAACGTCAAAAACACTCACCGCATCGACGTCACCTTCGAGAAAGACCCGAATGCACCAGAGAAACCGAACACACCAGAGCAGCCAAGTCAGCCGGATGAATCCGGCCAGTCATCGAGTTCCGATGCACAGAACCCCGACGGTGGCAAGACGGATAACGGGGAGGCAGACAATGCGAAGGCTGAAAGCACGAAGGAATCGAGATCTACAGGCGCTGATGGGAAGACGGATGGTTGGAAGAAGGCTGAGGGGGACATCCATGCCTTTTAATAAAAGTGTGATTAGAAACACATAATACCAAATAAAAGTGTGAATGAGGTTAGTATGAAAGTAAAAAATAAGATTATTGCATCTGCAGTAGCTGTTATGATGCTCACATCAGCTGCGCCGATGACTGTCTCGGCAGCATCCAAGGCAAAGGTACCGTCAAAGGTGTCTATCACAAGCGTAAAGCGAGTGAATAATACGAAAGCAAATGTGAAGTGGAAGAAGCTGAAGAAAGCTCCGGACTCTTTGTCAAATAGTGTTGGTGAAAAGCAAAAGCGTTCAGGAATTAGAGAAGACATTAAAATGATAGTTCAATATGCCTAGAATTTCAGGGCAAGTTCACGCTAATCTTTTAGATTTTGTAAATCAGCGTGAACGATTTTCTGCTTCTTCTCGTCTTACTCGGATGATGCTCTGTATAGAGACGTAAGCTCTGAGGATTGTTCACGCTTTTTGAAGGAAAATAGGCTTTTTAGCGTGAATAAAAATTAGAATCCTGAAAATTTGGCAAAAATCGTTCACGCTAAATCTCATTTTCGGACCAAAAGCGTGAACTCACCTCGAAGTTCTAGGCACATGAGATTCCACACACGATATAGAGATAATTGGAATAGAATTATTCTTAAAAAATGGTGCTGATGATGAGATTCATTTCCATCACCAACACCAAAGTTTTACTATTTTATACCTTATAGAATTCTTTATACCACTCCGCGAACTTCCGCAGCCCGTCTCTCAGGCCGGTGTTCGGCTTGAAGCCGTAGTCCCGCTCCAGCGCGCCGGTGTCCGCATAGGTCACCGGAACATCTCCCGGCTGCATCGGCACCAGCTTTTTGTGAGCCTCGAAATCATAATCTGCCGGAAGGACCTCTGCGCGGATCAGCTCTTCCTGAAGGATGGTCACGAAGTCCAGCAGATTTTCCGGGTTGCTGTTTCCGATGTTGTATACCGCATACGGCGGAATCGGGAGCTCGTCCTCACCGACCGCTTTCTCCGGCGCGCCTTTCATCACACGCTTCACGCCTTCCACGATATCGTCCACGAAAGTGAAGTCCCGCTTGCAGTTTCCGTAATTGAAAATCTGAATGGTTTCGCCCTTCCGCAGCTTATTGGTAAAACCAAAATACGCCATGTCCGGTCGTCCGGCCGGTCCGTATACGGTGAAGAACCGGAGACCGGTAGACGGAATATTATACAGCTTGCTGTAGGCATGGGCCAGCAATTCGTTGCTCTTCTTTGTAGCCGCGTAGAGGGAAACCGGGTTGTCCACCTTGTCCTCGGTGCTGTACGGTACTTTTTTGTTGGAGCCGTATACCGAAGAAGAGGAGGCGTATACCAGATGTTCCACCGCCGGTTCGGCGTGTCGGCAGGCTTCCAGAATATTATAGAAACCAATCAGGTTACTCTGAATGTATGCATCCGGATTGGTGATGGAATATCTTACGCCCGCCTGCGCTGCAAGGTTTACAACGACCGTCGGTTTGTAATCCGCAAAGAGGCGGTCGATTACAGCGCGGTCCGCCAAATCTCCCTTGATAAAATGATAGGAACAGCTGCTCTCGGCAGCGGCTTTTTCAATTTCCGAAAGCCGCCACTCCTTAATGCTTACATCGTAATAATCGTTTACATTATCCAGCCCGATGATGGTGGCCTTCGACTCGGACTTCAGCAGCTCCAGCACCAGGTTCGAACCGATAAAACCGGCGGAACCGGTCACGAGAATTGTTTTTCCGGTAAGATCGATATTCTGCATGTTCGCCCCCCCCTTAGTCTCTCTTGAAAATATCTCGGGTATATACCTTCTCAACGACATCATCCAGGCATTCATCGTACCGGTTGGCGATGATGGCGTGGGACTTGTTCTTGAACCGTTTCAGATTGTTCACCACCTTGCTTCCGTAGAAGGTGCTGCCGTCTTCCAAAGTTGGCTCATAGATAATAACGTTGGCGCCCTTGGCCTTAATCCGCTTCATAACCCCCTGAATAGAAGACTGTCGGAAATTATCCGAGTTACTTTTCATAGTGAGTCGGTATACACCGATGGTGACATTCTTCTCCGCATCGTGCTCCGCATCGTATTCGCTGTTCGCACCGTATGCGCCCGCCATCTCCAGCACCTGGTCCGCGATGAAATCCTTCCGGGTGCGGTTGGATTCCACGATGGCCGTCATCATCTCCTGAGGCACGTCCGCGTAGTTGGCCAGCAGCTGCTTGGTGTCCTTTGGCAGGCAGTAGCCACCGTAGCCGAAGGATGGGTTGTTGTAGTGGTCGCCGATTCGAGGGTCGAGGCACACGCCTTTGATAATCTCCCGGGTGTTCAGACCCTTCATCTCCGCGTAGGTGTCCAGCTCATTGAAGTAGGAAACCCGCAGGGCCAGGTAGGTGTTGGCGAAGAGTTTTACCGCCTCTGCCTCCGTAAAACCCATGAACAGGGTGTCGATGTTCTCCTTAATGGCGCCCTGCTGCAGGAGGGTGGCGAAGGTCTGCGCCTTTTCCTTGCTGTCTTCATCGCAGGAAACGATGATGCGGGAAGGGTACAGGTTGTCGTACAGCGCCTTGGACTCCCGCAGGAACTCCGGACTGAAAATGATGTTTTTGGTGTGGTACTTCTCCCGAACGGAGGCGGTGAATCCCACCGGAATGGTGGATTTGATGATCATCATGGCATCCGGGTTCACCTTCTGCACCAACTGGATGACCGCTTCCACGGCGGAGCAGTCGAAGAAATTCTTCTTGCTGTCGTAGTTGGTGGGGGTGGCGATGATGACGTACTCCGCGTTTCGGTACGCCTCCTCCCCGTCCAGGGTGGCCGTGATGTCCAGGTCCTTGTGGGCCAGATAATCCTCGATGTAATCGTCCTGAATGGTGGACTCCCGGCGGTTGATTTTGTCCACCCGCTCCTCCAGAATGTCCACGCAGGTAACGTGATTGTGCTGCGCCAGAAGGGTGGCCACGCTGAGCCCCACGTAACCCGTGCCCGCAACGGCAATGTTGTACTTCCGGTCTGCTTTTACATGAGCCGCGTGCTCCTCCGCAAAAACATCCGTCGGGTCGAACTCCAACGCTTCCGCCAGATCCTGCAGCTGCTTGATGGAAGGCACATAGTTGTGGTTCTCCATATGGCTGATCATGGTTCGGTTCATGCCGCACTTCTCCGCCAGGTCCTTCTTCGTCAGCCCCAAAGCCTCCCGCCGGGCCTGAACGGTGGAGACGAGCTTGTCCATGGATAATTTTTTCATAGCGATTCCTTTCATATACCAATCATAAAAATATTTTACGCCAGATCGTCGAACAATTCTTCTGTATAGATTCCGCCTTGGATCAGCTTGGCGAAGCTCTTCCGGACTTCCGGCACGTCTTCCTTGTAGGTCATGCCGTACCACGTGTCATCGGTGGGGAGCACCTTGACGGAAATTCCGTCCGCCTCCAGCAGATCGCCGATGTGGATGGGAATCAGAAACTCGGACTTCAGCGGGTTCTGGGGAACTTCCTTGCGGAAGAAGTCCCGGAAGCCCTGCTCCAGCTGCTGCAGGTACTCCGGCCGGAATCCCCACATGTTCATGGAGACCAAAGAGTTGGTGTCGATGGCGATGCCGTCGGCTTCCGCCCCCTTCGGGGTTTTTCGGATGTTCTTGGTTTCCTTGATTCGGGTGAGATAACGATCCTTCATGTGACAGATGCCACGGGTGACACCCCCGTTGTCCGACAGGGTATTCTTCAGCACGAAGCCCGCCATGCAGTGCTCCCCGTTCTCCGAGGTGAGGGCTTCGTGAATCTGACGGAATCCCTCCTTGCCGTAGTAGTCATCGGCGTTGATCACGATGAAGGGTTCCCGGATCAGATTTTTGGCCGCCAGCACCGCCTGTCCGGTGCCCCAGGGTTTGGTGCGGCCCTCCGGCAGCTCGCCCGGGATATCGCGGATGTCCTGGAATGCATAGTGCACTTCCACGCCGTTTTTTCGGCAGATGGCTTCGATTCGGTTCCCGATAACTTCTCGGAAATCCGCTTCGATATCCTTTCGGATGATAAAAATAATTTTGTTAAAGCCGGCTTCGACGGCATCGTGGATGGAGTAATCCATAATGATGTGGCCGTTGGTATCTACCGGTTCCAGCTGTTTAATGCCGCCCCCGAACCGGGAACCGATGCCCGCCGCCATAATTACGAGTGATGTTTTCATAGTCTTTTTCCTGTTCTTTGTGTTGCATAAAAAAGTAGAAATGATATTCAGAATATCACAAAGGATATTTTAAATATCACGCAAAGTATATTCATTATAGCATAAATGGAACGGTTTTTGACAAAAAATATTAAATTGTGCTATTAATAATAATGCAAACTGTGGTATAATAGCACCCGACAGCATGCCGATTCTGTGGCAAATACAAAAAATGAATTTGCCGGTCACCGAGAAAACAAATAATCGATATAAATTAAGCAATGTTTATGATAAAATAATATGAAACATTATGACTTTTTATATCTTTTTGAGATAAGAACAGCAGATAGGAAATAGGATAATCGGATTAGTATGAATCAGGCAGTAGTTGTTTTTACCAGAATCCCGGAAGCGGGAAGAACCAAAACGAGATTGATGCCCTATTTGAAGCCGGAGGAGTGTGCCGGACTGCACATGGCATTCTTGCAGGACCTTTCGGAGGCCCTAACGGATACCATCGCGGACGTGTTCGTGGCGTATACCGGCGGCGGACCCAACGAAGGGGCGTTCCGGGAGCTGTTCCCGGGGGCGCAGTTCTTCGAACAGGAAGGGGACGGTCTGGGGGAGCGAATGTACCATGCGCTGAGCCGGGCCATGTCCGTGGGATATGAGCGGTGCATCCTCATCGGAACGGATGTCCCGTATGCGGATAAAGTGGATTTCAACCGCGCCTTCACCATTCTTCGGGAGAAGGATTACGTGCTGGGACCCACGGAAGACGGCGGATATTGGCTGATCGGGGCCCGGGCCGGAGAAGAGCGCATGATGAAGCCTCTTTTTTCCCTGGGCGAGTACAGCCATTCGGAAGTGCTTCAGGATACGCTGGAGATGATTCCAAGCTGGAAGAGTTACGGCCTTCTGGAGGAAAAGTGGGATATCGATACCATCGAGGATCTGCTCCTGTTCCGGGAAAGTGCGAAAGGCCATTCCGGGGAGTACTTGAAAAAACACCATGTCATTTCCGTCATCGTTCCCGTGTACAACGAGGTGGCGCTGGTGCAGCCTTTTGTGAAGAATCTGGAGCGGCTGGAGGGCCGGTGCGAGATCATCTTCGTGGACGGCGGCAGCAGTGACGGAACCCGGGCGGTGCTCCGAGAGGCGGAAGCCGAGAGCGGTAGAAGGATTCGTTTCCTGGAGAGTCCGAAGGGCCGGGGAACGCAGATGAACACCGGTGCGGAGGCGGCCAACGGAGACATTCTGTTCTTCCTGCACATCGATGCGGAGCTGCCGGAACATCCGGTGGAAGAGATCCTTTCGGTGATGGAGAAAGTGGACGCGGGCTGCTTCGGAATCCGTTTCCGCAGCCGGAACTTCTTCATGTGGACCAACAAGGTGATTTCCAACCGGCGGGCGGCGAAAGGCATTATTTTCGGCGATCAGGGGCTCTTTATCAAGCGGGAAGTGTTCTATGAAGCGGGCATGTTCCCGGAGATCCCGATTATGGAAGATTATCAGTTCGCCCTGACGCTGCAGGAGATGGGCGTTGCCACGGCCATGACGGAGAACACCTTGCTGGTGTCCGACCGGCGCTACCGGGGGAGCACCATCCGCAAACTCATGGTGATGAAGCATATGGCGAACCTGCGGAAACGTTACCGGGCGGGAGAAGACCCGGTAAAGCTGTTTGAAGAATATCCGGATATCCGCTAGTCGGAATGAAGAAACGAGGTGACCGTAATGGATGTGAAGAACAACAAAGTGGACGCAAACGGAAAGAAACGAAAATACATATATGAATCCAGATACCAGCAGATTGCTGTGGAGCTGGCGCAGAAAATCGCGGACGGCTGGTACACCATCGGAGAGAAAATCAGCGCTCGGTCCACCCTGGCCAGCAACTACAACGTCTCTCCGGAGACGGCGCGAAAAGCGGTGAACATTCTGGTGGACCTGGGCATCGTGACCATTCGCCAGGGAAGCGGAACCTACGTGGCTTCCCGGGAGAAGGCCCACCTCTTCGTGGAGCGGTATCAGAATACCGTATCTATGCAGGAGATTCGCCGGGAGATATCGGAATGCGTGAACCGGCAGCAGGAGGAGCTGGACCATCTGTCCAAGCTGCTGAAAACCCTGGTGGGACAGACGAAGCGAAGCCATTCCACCGCTTCCTTCGTACCGTACGATATCCGCATCGATGAGCACTGCGCGTATCTGGGCAAATCCATCGGCGAGCTGAATATCTGGCAGCAGACCGGCGCCACCATCGTGGCCATTAAGAGAAGCACGGATTACGTGATTTCCCCGGGACCGTACGAACGAATTCAGGAGAACGACGTGATTCTTTTTGTGGGAAACGAATTGTCCAAACAGCGGATGAACAACCTCTTCGACGTGATTGAAGAGTCGGAGGAGGCGGAGGAGTAACCCATGAAGACGGCCATGAGCACCCTGTGCTACATTCAGCAGGAGGTCCGGGGACGGGAATCCTACCTGATGCTGCATCGGGTGACGAAGAAGAACGATATCAACCACGACAAGTGGATCGGCGTGGGAGGCCATTTCGAAAAAGGAGAGAGTCCGGAGGAATGTATTCTCCGGGAGACCCGGGAGGAAACGGGGTACACCTTGCGGGAGTACCGATTCCGGGGGCTGGTAACCTTCTGCTACGGCGATGAAGTGACGGAATACATGCATCTGTTCACCGCGACGGCTTTTGACGGTGAGGGAATTTCCTGCGACGAAGGGGTGCTGGAATGGGTTCCCATGGACGAAATCGGAAAACTGGAGCTGTGGACCGGCGACCGGATTTTCCTGAGCCTCCTGTGCGAGCGGGAGGAATTCTTTTCCTTGAAGTTGCAATACGCCTTGGATGACACCCTGAAGTACGTAGCGCTGGACGGAAAAGAAATGGATTTTGAAGAATATCTGGAGACGCACCGAATCTAGCGCGGCGGAGTTTCCGAAGGATGGGACGGATTGATGAATATTTTAGTTGTAAGCGATACGCACGGTGCAATTGACCGGGCGGAGGAGATGTACCGGCGGCTGAGTGAAGGGATGACTGTCGATGCCCTGATTCACTGCGGGGACCATTACACGGACGCCTTGAAACTGGGAGAGCGGCTGGGCCTGCCCGTGACCGCTGTCCATGGAAATTGCGATGGGCAGACGGCGCGGGAGGTACAGGTATTGGAAACCCCCGCCGGCCGAATCGCCGTGACTCATGGGCATACGGAGAACGTCAAGTGGCACCTTCAGAACTTGTGCTATCTGGCGGAAGAGTACGACTGCCGGTGTGTTTGTTTTGGCCACACCCACGTGCCGGTGAACGAGACCGTAGCGGGCATTCACCTGCTGAATCCCGGGAGCCTGACGAATCCCCGGGGCGGGAGCAAACCTTCCTGCGCCCTGATCGTGGCGACGGCAAAAGCCCTGACTGCCACTGTTGTGAACTATTAGAACTGCCCGGATCAGGCAGAGTAAGGAGATCTGGAACGAATGAATTATCTGGACAATTATCACCGCTGGCTGGAAAGCGACGCGGTGGATGAGGATACAAAAAAAGAATTGCGGGAAATCCAGGGGAATCCGGAGGAGATTGAGAGCCGGTTCACCTCCATGCTGGAGTTCGGCACGGCGGGACTTCGCGGCGTGATGCAAGCCGGCTTGAACGGTATGAACGTGTACACGGTGCGCCATACCACCCAGGCCTTTGCCAACATCATTCGGAACTGCGGCGAGAGCATCGGAGACGGCGTCACCATCGCTCACGATTGCCGGAACAATTCCCGAGCATTCGCCTGCGAAGCAGCCTCCGTGCTGATGGCCAACGGCATTCACGTGAATCTTTTCGAGGATCTGAGACCGACTCCGGAACTGTCCTTTGCTATCCGGGAGACCGGTTCCATCGCCGGCATCAACATTACCGCCAGCCATAATACCAAAGAATTCAACGGTTACAAGGCGTACTGGGCGGATGGGGCTCAGATGCCGCCGGAACATGCCGAGAAGGTGTCCCGGGAGATGGCGCGCATCGATATCTTTGAGGATATTCAGCGCATCGACTTAGAAGAAGCGGCCTCCGGAGGACTGCTCACCATCATCGGTGCGGAGATGGACGAAAAATACATGAGCGCGGTGCTGGCTCAGTCCGTGGGCCGGGAGTTCGTGGCCGCGGCGCCGGATGATTTTGAGATTGTTTTTACCCCGTTCCACGGGGCCGGATATCGGCTGGTGCCGGAGGTTTTGCGCCGAATCGGAATGAAGCACATCATTCCGGTGCCGGAGCAGATGGTGGTGGACGGAAACTTCCCTACCGTGGCGTCGCCGAACCCGGAAAACGTGGAGGGCTTCAAAATGGCCATCGAGTTGGCGAAGGAGAAGGATTCGGAGCTGATCATCGGAACGGATCCGGATGCGGACCGCTGTGGCGTGGTGGTTCGGAACGGCGAGGAGTATCAGGCCCTCACCGGAAACCAGATCGGCGTGCTTCTGCTGGATTACCTGATTTCGGTGCGCAAAGCCAAAGGGATTCTGCCGGAGAACGCGGCGGCGGTGAAAAGCATCGTCACCACGCCGATGGCGAACCGAATTTGCGAAATGAACGGGGTCTCCATCCACGAGGTCTTTACCGGATTTAAATTCATCGGGGAGAAAATCAAGGAGTTTCAGGAGACCGGCGAATATAATTTTATCTTCGGATTCGAGGAGAGCATCGGCTTCCTGGCGGGCACCTATGCCCGGGATAAGGATGCGGTGGTGGCTTCCATGCTGGTGGCGGAGATGGCTTGCTACTACCGGAACCGGAAGATGAATCTGGTGCAGGCGCTGCAGGCGCTCTACGAAAAATACGGATTCTATCGGGAACACACCACTTCCGTTCAGTACGAGGGGTTCGATGCCGGCGAGAAGATGCGAGCTCGGATGGATCGAATCCGTGCGGATATCCCGGCGGAAATCGGACTGCCGGTTCTTCGGATTCGGGATTACGAAAAACAGGAAATTCTGGACCGGGCCACCGGCGAACGGGTGTCCACCGGAATGGAACCGTCCAACGTGCTCTTCTACGAGCTGGCGGACCGCTGCAATCTGGCGGTTCGGCCGTCCGGAACGGAACCGAAAATTAAAATCTATGTGATGGCACAGGGGGATTCCATGGAGAAGGCGGAGGCCAATCTCCAATGCATTGAAGACGGCATAATGGAAATGCTGAAACGAGAGAATTAACCGGAAAGGAAAAATGGATGGATATTCGCGTGAACCTGAATTGTTCGGGAGTCGACGAAGAAGCAATTGAAAAAAGAAGAGATGCGGCAGCAGAAAAACTTCGGGCACTGTGGTCCGGGGAGATGGATTACACCGGTTGGGTGGATTATCCGGTTCGGTGCAGCGAGGAGACCATCGCCAGCCTGGAAGAGGCGGCGGCGGGTATTCGCGGAAACAGCGAGGTTTTTCTGGTTCTGGGGGCTGGCGGATCCTTTATGGGGGCAAAAGCAGTGATCGATCTGCTGCAGTCTCCGGATTCCGGCATGGAAGTGATTTTTGCAGGATACAATTTCAGCGCTCGCTACGTGATGGAAATCATGCGGCGG
This sequence comes from Mogibacterium sp., assembly GCA_016775335.1. Classification (GTDB taxonomy): domain Bacteria; phylum Bacillota; class Clostridia; order Peptostreptococcales; family Anaerovoracaceae; genus Mogibacterium_A. Next base: position 76,461 of record JAEUGJ010000009.1, on the reverse strand, counting down.
GTGGGGGACCGGGATGTGTCCCTTTGCGTGATATCCAAATCCGGCACCACCATGGAAACCCTGACCGCGTACAGCATATTTGAAAAATGGATGAAGGAACGGTACGGGGCGGAAGCCGCTTCCCGCACCTATGTGATTACCGGGGAGGAGTCCAACTATCTCCGGAACAAGGCGGAATCGGAAGGCCTTGCCTGCTTCAGTCTGGAGAAAAACATCGGCGGACGGTATTCCGTCTTCTCGCCGGTAGGGCTGTTGCCAATCGCGGTGGCGGGGATTTCCATCCGGGAATTCCTGAACGGCGCGAAGGCGCTGGCGAAGGCCGAGGCTTTTGAGGGAGATGCTTTGGACTATGCCATCGCCCGGCAGGAGCTGTATGCTCGGGGGCGGAACGTGGAGGTCTTCGAGTCCTTCGATCCCTATTTCAATTTCTTCGGGGAGTGGCTGAAACAGCTCTTCGGAGAAAGCGAAGGCAAAGAGGGAAGAGGCATTCTTCCCTACACGTTAATATTCAGCCGGGACCTCCATTCCATGGGTCAGTTCCTGCAACAGGGTCACCCTTGCTTCTTCGAGACGCTGTTCACCCTCTCCGATGAGGGAACCGGTGCGGCTACGGATTACCCGATTCCGGAGACGGCGCTGGATTATCTGGTGGGCAAAACCCTGAATCAGATTAACAAATGCGCGGAGCGGGGCGTCTTCGATGCCCACGTGAAGGCGGGAATCCCGGTCATCGAGATTTCCATGCCGAGCCAGGATACGTACCACGTGGGAATGCTGATGTATTTCTTTGAAGTGCAGTGTGCGGTGTCCGCGCTGCTGGCAGGGGTGTGCCCCTTCGACCAGCCGGGGGTGGAAGCCTACAAGCGGGAGACCAGGGCCCATATCCGGGAACTGGCGGAATAGGAGCTGTGTGCCGGCTCGGAAATGCAAAAAGCAAAAAAGCAACTCGTAAAAACGAGCTGCTTTTTTTATTTCATAATCCTACCACCAAAAGGCTTACTTCTTTGTCCGTACGCTGTAGAACCGGCTGAGAAGCTGATTCAGCATTACGATTTCGTCAGAAGTGAGCATGCCAATCTTCTGAACCACCGGAATGGTCTCCGGACGTTTCTGCAATGCGTGCAGCGCTTGCTTGAGTGACGGGTTCTGCTCAATTGTCTTTGCAAGGGCCAGTGCCTTCGGATCAACGTCGTACTTTGCTGCTTCATCGCTTTCTTCCAAAATCTCAGAAAGACTGATGCCGAAATGTTCCGAAATCCTTCTTGCTACAGCCATCCGTGGAACGGCTACACCATTTTCCCAGGTTGAGACTGCCTTATCCGTTACACCAGCAATTTCCCCGAGCTGTCCCTGTGTTAAGGAATAGTTTTTCCTTAATGCCTTAATGTTGTCTGCTATTGTCTTCATAGGTCCTCATCCTTTTGCTTACCCCAGAGTACTAGCTTATTAAACTCTCAACTTATTATATGTTTTCTTGAAGAAAAACGCAATAGAAAATCTCACAAAATTTACAAATAAATCTGTATATTATACAGAGACAGTGTGTTATAATAATAGCAATATAAGTTTTAGCACATGTTGGCAGTTTGAAAAAAGACTGACTGACAATCCGTAGAACGGAGGAACAATTATATGAATATATTTACTGCTGAACGAGAAAAGAAACCTGTGAAACTCTTTCATGCGATTATCTCATTCTTGGGACTCGTTATTGTGATGTCTGTGGGCATCGTGAAATTTGGCGTAGATCCCCATATTCCGATGTTTATTGGAGTAATTATTGCGGCGATTGTATCCCTCTCCTTGGGATTCAGCTGGAGTGAAATCGAACATATGATGGTGGATGGAATTTCCAAAGCCATGCAGTCCATTCTGATTCTGGCAATCGTGGGAATGATGATTGGCGTGTGGCTGCTTTCCGGAACCATTCCGACCATGATTTATTATGGACTGACATTGCTCCGTCCGTCCATCTTCCTGATTGCGGCGGTGCTGATCTGTTCCATCACTTCCTTGGCAACGGGTACTTCTTGGGGAACCATGGGAACCATGGGCCTGGCACTGATGGGAATCGGCCACGGCCTGGGAATGCCAATCGGACCGACCGCCGGCGCGATTCTGGCCGGAGCGTATTTCGGCGATAAGATGTCCCCGCTGTCCGATACCACCAATCTGGCACCGGCTATGGCCGGAACGGACGTGTTCACCCACGTGAAGTTCATGCTCCGATCCACTCTGTTCACCTATGCGATTGCACTGGTGTTCTTCGGGGTTGTGGGATTCAAATTTGCTTCCGGCGGTTCCGCAGATACCTCCCAGGCACAGCTTCTGATGGAAGGTCTTAAAAACAATTTCAATATCAATCCGATATTGCTGCTTCCACCGCTGGTAGTAATTCTGGCCATCGCATTGAAGATTCCTGCCATTCCGGGAATCACTTTGGGACTGCTTTCCGCAGCGGTGATGGCACCGATTTTCCAGGGAAATCTGAAGATTTTCAGTGACTCTCTGGAATACCTGCACACCGGCGTTACTTTCGGTGATATTCTGGGCGTTGCCAGAAACGGCTTCTTCTGCAAGACGGAAGTGGATGCGCTGAACAGCCTGCTGACCACCGGAGGTCTGATGAACATGGCTTCTTCCATTCTGATGACCGTCATCGCCATGATGTTCGGCGGAATCATGGAAGGCACCGGACAGCTGGCCGTAGTAATCGAAGCAATCATCAAGAAAATCCACAGCGCAGCAGCTCTGGTGGGCGTAACGGAACTCACCTGTTTCCTGTCCAATATCGTGATGCCGGAACAGTACATCTCCATCCTGGTTCCGGGCAGAATGTTTGCACCGGCATACCGCAAGGAAGGCCTGCACCCGAAGACATTGTCCAACGCACTGGAATCTGCCGGAACGGTTACATCCTGTCTCGTTCCGTGGAACACCTGCGGAATGTTCATTGCTACCACACTGGGCGTAACCACCGCACAGTACCTGCCATGGGCAGTGTTCAACTACATGATGCCGATTGTATGCTTCGTAATGGCATTCTTCGGAATCACCGTTGCAAAGATGACACCGGAAGAACAGGCGCGTGCCAATGCCGGCGAAATCGTATAGTGTTTTTACGGAATATCTTATTCATACATTGTAAAAAAACAGGTTCGGATTGCGGAAGCGTCCGGACCTGTTGTGATATTTCATAAAAAATATAAATGATTTGTCTCGAATGTTCAATTTTTCATACCACGTATTGGAGAAGGAATGCATGTATGATAAAATAGAGCGGTAGAGGTAGAAATATGGGAAAATTACAGCCATTGATAGAAAATTTGCACGAAAATCATATTTTGACGGCGCCGGAATATGTGAAACTTCTGGAACAGCGGAATCCGGAGGATACGGAGTTCATGAGGAAGCTGGCACAGGAGGAAGCGCAGAAGGTGTTCGGCAATCGAATTTACGTGCGAGGATTGATTGAATTCTCAAATTACTGTCGGAACGATTGCTTGTATTGCGGGATTCGCCGAAGCAATGCCAAGGCGGATCGGTATCGCCTGACGAAGGAAGAGATTCTGGATTGCTGCAGAACCGGATACGGTTTCGGCTTCCGGACGTTCGTGCTTCAGAGCGGCGAGGACATGGGATTCAGCGATGAGGCGATTTGCGATATCGTGAAGAGCATTCGGACGGAGTTTCCGGACTGTGCCGTCACCCTTTCGGTGGGGGAGCGGAGCCGGGAAAGCTACGAAGCGTTCTACCGGGCCGGGGCGGAGCGGTATCTTCTCCGTCATGAGACGGCATCGGAGGCGCTGTACGAGAAGCTCCATCCAAAAGAACTGACGCTGGCCAACCGGATGCGGTGCCTTCGGGACCTGAAGGATATCGGGTTTCAGGTGGGGGCCGGATTCATGGTGGGCGCACCGGGACAGACGGTGGAACATCTGGCACAGGATTTTCTGTATCTGGCGGAGCTGAAGCCGCACATGATCGGCATCGGGCCGTTCATCCATCATCAGGATACGCCGTTCCGGGATCGGCCGGACGGAACCCTGGAGATGACCTTGTACTGCTTGAGCATACTCCGTCTGATGTTTCCGAACGTGCTTTTACCCGCTACCACAGCGCTGGGAACCATTGACCCGCGGGGCCGCGAGATGGGCGTGGAAGCCGGAGCGAATGTCATCATGCCGAGCCTTTCGCCGAAGGAGGTGCGGGGAAAGTACCTTCTGTACGACGGAAAGATCTGTACCGGGGAGGAGGCGGCGGAATGCCACGCCTGCCTGGAGAATCGGATGAAATATATTGGATATCAAATAGTCACGGACCGGGGGGATTATCCGGGATGGACGAGAGAGTAAAGGAGGAACATATGATAACTGAAACAAGACCGTATATGTCTTGGGAAATGGCAGGATCTTTCATGACGCAGGCTTTCATGAAGCTGGGCGTGCCGGAAGAGGATGCGAAGATCTGTGCCGATGTCCTGATGGAGAGCGATCGCCGGGGAATTGAGAGCCACGGGGTGAATCGGTTCAAGCCGATTTACGTGGACCGCATTAAGAAGGGAATTCTGAATCCGGTGACGAAGATCGATATTCTGAGAGAATCTCCGACCACCGCGGTGCTGGATGCCAATGACGGAATGGGAATGGTTGCCAGCAAGCAGGCCATGGATATGGCCATCGAGAAGGCGAAAAAATACGGAACCGCTTGCGTGGCTGTCCGCAATTCTTCTCACTACGGAATCGCCGGATATTGGGCCTCCATGGCGACGGATCAGGGCATGATCGGTATCACCGGTACCAATGCGCGTCCGTCCATCGCACCGACGTTCGGAGTGGAGAACATGATGGGCACCAACCCGCTGACCATCGGTCTTCCGAGCGATGAGAAGTATCCGTTCCTAATCGATGCGGCAACATCCATCACTCAGAGAGGCAAGCTGGAATACTATGAGCACATCGGCAAGGATACACCGGCGGGCATGGTTATCGGAAGAGACGGTTCCGCACTGACCGATACTTCTTACATTCTGAAGGCACTGACCACCGGAGATGCGGCACTGGCACCTTTGGGCGGCATCGGCGAGGAGATGGCCGGATACAAGGGCTACAGCTACGCGGCAGCCATTGAAATCCTGTCGGCGGCGCTGGCACAGGGTAATTTCCTGAAGAGCCTGACCTGCTATGATGAAAACGGCGGATTGAAGCCATATCACCTGGGGCACTTCTTCGTGGTAATCGATCCGGAAGCATTCATGGGTCGGGAAGCCTTTGAGAAGATCTGCGGAGATATCCTCCGGGCACTGAGAAATTCTCAGAAGGCACCGGGCGAAGACCGCATCTATACGGCGGGCGAGAAGGAATGGATCATGAAGGAATACCGTGCGGACAAGGGCGTTCCGATGAGCGAAGCGGTTCAGAAGGAATTCATCGAAGTTCGGGACGAATTCGGAATTGACATTACCTTCCCGTTTGAATAAGACAATTTAATATTTTGATTCATATTGCTTGGATAGTTTACATTAAAAAGGGGTGACACTATGATTCGATTAGCAATTAATGGATTTGGCCGAATCGGCCGGCTGGCTTTCCGTAAAGCTATGGAACTGGAGAACTTTGAAGTTGTAGCGATTAACGATCTGGCATCTCCGTCGATGCTGGCGTACCTGCTCAAATACGATAGTGTACAGGGGGCGTATTTGGGACATCAGGTGGACAGCACGGAGAACAGCCTGGTTGTGGACGGAAAAGAAATCACAATTTACAAGGAGCCGGATGCGTCGAACCTTCCGTGGAAGGAACTGGATATCGATTTGGTGCTGGAGTGCACCGGCTTCTACACATCGAAGGCAAAAGCTCAGGTGCATCTGGATGCCGGCGCAGGGAAGGTGCTGATTTCTGCCCCTGCGGGAAATGATATGAAGACCATTGTCTACGGGGTCAATCATGAAACCCTGACGGCGGAGGACCGAATCGTTTCCGGTGCATCCTGCACCACCAACTGCCTGGCGCCGATGGCAAAAGCATTGAACGATTACCGCGAGGTGAGAACCGGTTTCATGACCACGATTCACGCGTACACCGGCAATCAGAAAATCCTGGATGCACCGGACAAAGGGGACAAATTCCGGAGATCCCGTGCGGCGGCAATCAACATCGTACCGACGACAACCGGTGCGGCGCAGGCCATCGGAAACGTGATTCCGGAGCTGGCCGGAAAATTAATCGGTTCGGCACAGCGTGTTCCGGTGGCAACCGGATCCATCACCATTCTGGACGCAACGTTGAAAGACCCGACGGACAGCGTGACGGTGGAAGGAATCAATGCGGCCATGAAGGCAGAACAAAATGAATCTTTTGGCTATAATGAGGATGAAATTGTATCCACCGATGTCATCGGCATGAGTTATGGTTCTCTGTTCGATGCGACCCAGACGCTGGCGCAGCGGTGCGGTACGAATATCTATGAGGTTAGAGTGGTTTCCTGGTATGACAATGAGATGAGCTATGTGAGTCAGCTGATTCGCACCATGACTTATATGGCATCTCTTTAATACATTATTGTTACTTGTTTCTGAAAGGAGATATAGGAAATGGAAATCAAAGAGGCAAGACAATATGTAATTGATCGACTCAATTACGCTTTCAAACCAAAGTCCGTAGCGGTAATCGGAGCGAGCCGGAACGAGAAAAAAGTAGGCTTTAAGGTCATTCAGGGCCTGCGCCGATGCGGGTATGAAGGAATTATTTACCCGATTAACGTAAAGGCAAGCGAGGTTGCCGGCCTGCCGGCATACAAATCCATTCTGGATGTTCCGGATGAAGTGGATTTGGCATTCGTTTCCCTTCCGGCAACGGGCGTGTTCGAAGCTCTGGAACAGTGCGTGGAGAAGAAGGTGAAAATCGCCGTAGTTTCTTCCTCCGGATTCGGAGAAATCGGAAATAAAAATCTGCAGAACGAGATTACCGAATACTGCAGAGAGAATGAATTGCCTCTAATCGGACCGAACCTGGTAGGTATCGGAACGCCGTATCACAACTATAACTGCGGTTTCGTACCGTATCTGCCGAATAAGGGACCGGTTGCCCTGATTTCTCAGTCCGGTTCCAACCTTCTGGCGGCGCTGGGTTCTTCCCAGCTGGATCACTTCGGCATCAGCATGTTCGTCGGCCTGGGCAACAAGGCAGACGTAGACTTCAGTGAAGTCATCAAATATGCAGAGCAGGAAGAGCACACCAAGTGCATCGCCGTATACATCGAAGCGCTGGACAGCCCGGAAGCATTCAAGAAGGCGTGCCTGGAGTGCGAGAAGCCAATCACCGTTATCAAGGTGGGCTCATCGAAGATCGGTGTAAAAGCAGCATTTGCCCACACCGCTTCCGACAATACCGGACATAACAATGCGGAATACGACCAGCTGTTCCTGGAATCCGGCGTAATGAGAGAAGAAACCTGGCAGGAATTCCTGGATACTTCCCTGGCTCTGGGAATGTGCCCGCCGCTTCGCGGAGACAACGTGGTCATGATTACCAACGGCGGCGGAGCCGGACTGCTGGCGTGCGATCATTTTGAACGTCTGGGCATGCCGCTGAAGGAACTGAAAGAAATCTCTCAGAACCTGCGCAGCGCCATCCGGAAATATATGCCGTCCTTCGGCTCTCCGCTGAATCCGGTAGACATCAGCGGTACCGCAACATCTGAGATGTACGGCGGCGCGCTGCGTACCGCATATCGGGACGAGAATGTAGACGGAATCGTGATTTCCGTATGCCCGACCGCCGTTACCGATGTGGAAGCGATTACGGATACGGTCATCGAAATTCACAAGCAGTACAAGTCCTTGGGCAAACCGTTCATCATGGAGTGCCAGGGCGGAAACGAGTGCCGTGAAGCGATTATGAAGCTGAGAGATCACGGAATTCCGGCTTTCTCCACCATGGAGCAGGCAGTGAATGCTATGGTGGCACTGAGAGAGTACAGTCACATCATGAGCAAGAAAGAGGAGCTGCTGAAGCAAGCTCATGCAGAAGAAGAAGAAAAGTAAGATATCGGAGTTAGAATGAATAAAGACAGACTTTTCAGAATATTTACGGCGCTGGTAATCCTGCTGGCCATCCTGTTTTTCTCAGTAGGAAAGTGGACCTACAGCGGCATTGCCATTCTGGCGGCACTGGCCATCCACATGAATATCGGAGGCGGAGACTTCAACCGTCGAAATCTGTATGATAAGAAGGTGGAGAACACGGCCGGCTGGACCTTGGAAGAAATCTGCAAGCGTTTGGCATCTTTGGAAACCCCTCTGGGGACCTGCTGGATGGGGTCAAAAAAAGAAAATAGCGAAAAATGCATTGTTTTCGGACCGGCCCTGTTCAAGGATTACATTCTGATTACCGCCGACGAAAAGGAAATCCATTTGGTATCCGGAACCGATACGGACCACCTGGCTGCCCCGGAATCGGAGCAGTGGCGGTTCGATCAGCTCCTGGATACGGAGAACCTGGCAGTGACGCCGAAGCGGTATTCTGCTTTTGCCGGAGATAAAGTGATGACTGCGGTGCTGCTGGAAGACTTGGCAGAACTGCTGAAATCTCAGATGGCCGGAACCGGTGAAATGCCGGAATCCCTGGACATGTACACGCTGTATCACTACAACAGTACGGATACCACCGTTCGGGATATGGACGAGAACTGTTATGCCCGAACTTCCGTGGTGTTCGAGCCGCTGTCCATCATCATCTACGATATGGACGGGAACGAAGTGGCAACGGTGACGGGGGACAAGAAGAAGCGGGCCGATGGATTTGAAGTGCGAATTTCCGGGGAAAAATACGGTACCGTATATTACGATAAGTCGGCGGATAACGATGTGTTCTATTTAGATGGCCCCGACGGTCAGTTTCGCCTGGACTCCTTCCGGGCGGTGCGCCGGGGCAATATCGGAATGAACTATATTCTGACCCTGAACGGAGAGCGGAAAGCGGTGCTGGCATCCTCGCCGCGGATTCGTTTCGAATCCACCGGATTAATCGAAAACGATGTAATCTGCAGCTTGGACAATGAGTACCTGTTGTGGTATATGATTCTGCAGGAGCTCATCACCTCGCTGAACGGGTTTGTGAAATAGGAAGAACTAGGAGGCAGAACATGAACAGGATTCTTGTTCCAATCGATGGATCGCCAAAGAGCCTGATTGCACTGGAGCACATTAAGACCACCTTCTCCCCGAAGGCCTTCGAAATCGTGCTGATGATGGTGCATGAGAATTTGATGATGATTACGGATAAGGAAGCCATTCGGCAGATTCAGGAAGAGTTGGATTCCCAGCTGGAAATCATCGCGAAAAATCTGGAGCGGTATTCCGTCATTCGAAAAACCGCCATCGGAAAGCCGGGGCAGCGAATCGTGGAGTGCGCTCAGGAAACCGGTGCCGGCATGATCGTCATCATGAAATCTACAAAGGTGAACCACAGCAATACCATCGGCATGACCGCTTCCTATATTATCCGACACGCCGGATGCAACGTGCTGGTGGTGCAGGAACGGGCTCGAAATATGAAGGAAGAGTATCGGGGAATGATCTACCGGAATGTGGAGAGCACGGTGAATCTTCGCGGTGCGCTCAGCCTGAAGCAGAGCGAATGCCTGCTGCCGAGCGTGGAGGGCGACGTTATCTACCGGATTCACGTAACCCGGGGTCGAGTGCGGTTCCTTCATCGATCCTACAATCCGGAAACCCGGGAGTGGGATCTTCCGCCGGAGAACGGAGATGAGGAAATCACCGATATTTCCACCGGCGAGACGATGGAAATACCGGTGAACGCCGGAACCGGTGATGTCATTGACCGGATTCGCGTGGTGAACCGAAATATGAAGACGGAGGCGGTATTCCATTACCAAATTCGAAAAGATGACAGTAATCCCGCTCAGGAGGACCTGACGGAATGAAAAAAATTTGACAAAACGTCGATGTTTTGTTATTCTGAAATGAAACTATAGGAGGAAAAAACAATGAAAAGAATCAAGACAATTTCCACAAGAAACTTAGAGAAATCATCTGTTACCGGTGGTTGTGGCGAGTGCCAGACTTCTTGCCAGTCTGCAAGCAAGACTTCTTGCAGCGTAGCAAATCAGCATTGCGAACAGTGCAAGGAAAATTAATTGTGAAGCGCTGCGGTTCGCAGCGCTTTTTGCTGACATTTAGGCGGTCTGTCTCCTGACAGGTCGCTTTCGTCTATTTGCGGACTCATAGAATTGGAGTGAATTAGAAACATGGTACATCAGTACAAATTAGGTGGATACAACATTGTAATCGATGCCAACAGCGGATCCGTTCATTCGGTGGACGACGTGGCGTACGACATCATCGGCATGTACGAAAATGCGGATTTTGATGAAATCTGCAAGGAAATCCTGCCGAAGTACGCTTCGGAAAATCTGACGGAGCAGGACATTCGGGATGTGATGGATGACCTGAAAGAGCTTCAGAAGGAAGGAACCCTCTTCTCCGAGGACATTTTCGAAGAGGCGGCGTCAAAGATTAAGAGAAAGCAATCGGTGCTGAAGGCCATTTGCCTTCACGTGGCCCACGGCTGCAACATGGATTGCCGCTACTGCTTTGCCGGAAAGGGCGATTACAGCGGAAAGGCCGGAATCATGCCGCTGGAAGTGGGAAAGCAGGCGCTGGATTATCTGGTGGAGCAATCCGGAAGCCGGAAGAATCTGGAAGTGGATTTTTTTGGCGGAGAGCCGCTGCTGAACTGGGATGTATGTAAAGAGCTGGTGGCGTACGGCCGCGAGCTGGAAAAGAAATACGACAAGAAATTTAATTTTACCCTCACCACAAACGGATTGCGGATCGATGATGAAGTCATCGATTTCTGCAACAAGGAGATGGGAAACGTGGTTCTGAGCCTGGACGGCCGGAAGGAAGTCCATGATTTCATGAGACATACACAATCCGGGGAAGGAACTTATGATAAAATTATCGAGAAGTTCAAGCGCCTGGCGGATGCCCGGAACCAGCAGAATTACTATATGCGGGGAACCTACACCGCTTACAACAAGGATTTTGCGAAGGACGTGCTGCATATGGCGGACATGGGCTTCAAGGAAACCAGTATCGAGCCGGTTGTCAGCGCACCGGATGTGGACTATGCGCTTCACGAAGAGGACGTGCCGTTCCTCTGCGAGCAGTACGAAGAGCTGGCAGAAGGCATGCTGGAGCGGAAAAAGAAGGGCGAAGGCTTCAACTTCTACCATTACACCATCGACCTCACCGGCGGTCCGTGCATCTACAAGAGAGTGGCCGGCTGCGGCGTGGGAACGGAATACCAGGCGGTAACGCCGACGGGAGACCTGTATCCGTGTCACCAGTTCGTGGGCAACGATGAAATGCTCATGGGCAACGTGTACGAAGGGGTTACCCATCCGGAAATCGTGGAAATGTTCCTGAAGGGAAATAACGTATATACCCGGGATAAATGTCGGGACTGCTTTGCGAAGCGGTACTGCGCCGGCGGATGTTCGGCCAACAACTATCATTCCAACGGGGATATCGATAAAGTATATGAACTGGGGTGTGAACTCCACCGTAAAAGAATCGAATGCGCGATTATGCTGAAGGTGGCCGAGCAGGAGCTGGGACTGGAGGAATAGTTCAGGCATCGTAATAGGAGGGAAGATTATGGAAAAAGTAATTCTGGCATCCAGAAACAAAGGAAAATTGAAAGAGATTCAGGCAATCCTGGAGAAGTTCGGCATGGAAACCATTTCCCGGGACGATGCGGGAATTCCGGAGTTTGAGGTGGAAGAGACCGGAACGACTTTCGAAGAAAACTCTCTTCTCAAGGCACAGGCAATCCTGGATGAGGCCCATACCATCACCATTGCGGATGACAGCGGATTGGAAGTGGATGCACTGGAGGGTGCTCCCGGAGTTTATTCTGCCCGTTTTGCAGGGGAGAACTGCACTTTCGAGGACAACAATCGAAAGCTTCTGAAGGAGCTGGAAGGCGTTCCGGAGGAAGAACGGGGAGCCGCTTTTGTGTCCGTTATCACCATGCTCTTCCCGGATGGGAGAAAGCTGGTGGCTCGTGGTGAATGCAGAGGAAAGATTCTGACGGAGCTTCACGGAACGGAGGGATTCGGGTACGATCCGCTGTTCCTTCCGGAAGGCGAGAATCGTTCTTTTGCGGAAATGGCGCCGGAAGAAAAGAACCGGATTAGCCATCGAGCTCGAGCGCTGGAGAAACTTGAGGATATGATTCGTGAAAAATGTTCATGTTAAAGAGAGATTAACCAAAAAGAATCTTTTGAATATCACATTCCATGTATGGCGGCAGTTCGATGACCCGTATTACACCGGATTTGCGGCGCAGATTGCGTACTTCTTTTTCATGGCGAGTATGCCGACGCTGATCGTGTTGTCCCAGGTGCTGGGTCTGTTCGACGTATCGCTGGATTTCATTAAGGTGTGGCTGGAGACCCATGTGAGCTCCAATGTGAACAGCCTGGTGATGGATTTGTTCAGTGCCACGTCGGTGCAGTTCACCAATACGGTCATGGTGATTGTCGCCCTCTGGTCTGCATCCAGCCTGGAGTTTTCGCTGGGGCGGCTGGAGAGTCATGTGCTGACCAACGGTACCTACCGGTTTGAATTCTGGACGGAGCGAATGAAAGCGATTCCGACGGCGATTATTTCGATTGCGGCCATCGCCTTTTCGTTGGTAATCTACGTATACGGTGAGAATATTATTCAAACGCTCTTCCGCCACAGCCGGTTTGCCGAATATTTGGTGGCATTGCGTTTGCCAATTGCGGCGGGACTTTTCTTCCTGATGATTCTCATGAATTATTATTTGCTTCCGCGAATTAAAGTTCCGATTCGCTGTCTGCTTCCCGGCGCGCTGTTTGCCTGGATCGGCATCATGATTGTGACGGCGGCATATTCGGTCTACAGCGATAAGATTGCCCACTACAACATCCTGTACGGAACCTTCGCCAACATCGTGGCGCTGATGCTGTGGTTTTATCTGATTTCCTGGGTGCTCTGCATTGGTATGATGTTCAACAAAGCCTGGGACGACGTGATGAAACGGAATCGGCTGACGCTGACGAAGATGAGAGGATATCTGAAGGCGCAGCTCAAAGGTTCCGGTCAGAGCTATGAGAACTTTTTCGTGCGGCCGGATGATTTATTGTATCCGGAGCTGGATTCCGTTGCGGTGAAAATGAGCAAACGGTATGTGGACGGTTTCGAAAAGGAAATCGAAAAGAAACAGCAGGAGATTCGAAGAAAACAGATCATCGATGCGAAAGCGGATGAGCTTTACACGGAGATGAAACAAAATATTGAAAGAAGAGACAGAGGATTCTTAGATGAGTGATTTAGAGAAGAAGCGGGATCGGATTCTGTTTATTATGAATCCGAAATCCGGAACCATGCAGGCATTCCGGTATTTAGCGGGAATGCTGCAGATGTATTCTGATGCCGGTTTTTATACTTCGGTGCTGATGACCCAGGCAAGCGGGGATGCGAGAGAGTTTGCCATTCAGTATGCGTCGGAGGTGGAGACCATCGTAGTTTCCGGCGGAGACGGTACCTTGAATGAAGTGATTGACGGAGTGATTACGGCGGAAACCCCGGTGCGAATCGGATACATTCCATCGGGAAGTACCAATGACTTCGCATCCAGCGTGGGTTTGCCGAAGAGCATCATGGACGCGGCAGAAGTGGTTCTCACCGGAAAACCTCAGACCTTCGATGTGGGTTCTTTTAACGGAAGATACTTTTCTTACGTGGCTTCTTTTGGGGCGTTCACCAGTACTTCGTACAGCGTTCCCCAGAACCTGAAGAATATCATGGGTCATACGGCTTACGTGCTTCAGGGCATTCGGGATATCGTGAACATCAAGAAAATCCACGCAAAAATCGTTACGGATCATGGGACGCCAAATGAAGAGATCCATGAGGGAGATTATATATTCGGGGCAATTTGTAACTCTACTTCGGTGGGCGGTCTGTTGAAACTGGACACCTTCGATGTGGATATGAATGACGGAATGATGGAGGTGCTTCTGATTGAATCGCCGACGTCGCTGATTGAATTGAACGAGATGGTGCGGGCGCTGCTGGACGGTTCACTGGACGCGCCGAACATTCAATTTTTCAGTGCGCGAGACATCGAGGTGGACATTCAGCCGGGGACCCACTGGACGCTGGACGGGGAATATGAGAAGGGCGCAGATCATGTGGAGATTCACACCCTTCAGAGTGCAATTGAACTGATTGTGTAGAGAATCCCGGGAAGAAAGGAGTCTCGGAAAAGGAGTCGCTAATGAAAAAGTTTGTTTCGGAGTTTAAGGAGTTTATTTCTCGCGGAAATGTGCTGGATATGGCCGTAGGTGTTGTCATCGGCGGCGCTTTTACCGCCATCGTCACCGCCTTGGTGGATAACATCATCACGCCGCTGATCGGCGTCCTAGTGGGCGGTTTGGATTTCACCGGATTGTCGGTTAAAGTGGGGGAGGCCACCATCGGATACGGGGCCTTCATCCAGGCGGTCATCAACTTCCTGCTGATTTCTTTCGTTATCTTCTGCGTGATTCGAAGCTTTAACAAGCTGGCGAAGAAGAAGGAAGAAGAACCGGCGGCGCCGCCGGCACCGGCCGAAGACGTGGTGCTTCTCCGGGAAATTCGCGATCTTCTGGCAAATCAGGAGAAAAATTCCGAACGATAGTTTTGTTGATAAATCCTGACGAAAAAATGGGAACTCGCCGTGGCATGCCCTTGCCGCGGCGAGTTCCCCCTTTTTGTCAAAAAGGGGTTTCTTCACAAGCATTTGTGAAGAAACTGAGGGAGATTTTTTATTATCCCGGCGCCGGCCGGGCGGCGGCCGCCGGGATGAAATTCTCAAAGTGCCCGGCGCTCGGTTTGCGCATCAAAACGGAATTCAAAGGGTTTCCGGGGAGTCGTACGCGAACCGAGCCGCCTGACGGTCTTCCTTTATTGGATTTCCCGGCCTGAGGTTCGCGCTTGGAAACCGAATTCATTGGGTTAGCGGGGAGTCGAG
>JAEUGJ010000009.1:0-61290 GCA_016775335.1 Mogibacterium sp. | reverse complement strand
TTGGGTTAGCGGGGAGTCGAGCGCGAACCGAGCGGCCCGCCGGTCTTCCTTTATTTTGATTTCCCGGCCTGAAGTTCGCGCCCGGAAACCGAAAACAAAGGGTTTACGGGGAATCGAGCGCGAACCGAGCAGCCCGCCGGTCTTCCTTTATTGGATTTCCTGGCCTGAAGTTCGCGCCCGGAAACCGAAAACAAAGGGGTTGCGGGGAATTGAGCGCGAACCGAGCGGCCTGCCGGTCTTCCTATATTGGATTTCCCGGCCTAAGGTTCGCGCTTGGAAACCGAAAACAAAGGGTTTGCGGGGAGTCGAGCGCGAACCGAGCCACCCGTCTACGAAAAAAGGCTGCTCCGCAAATTCGGAACAGCCTTTTCCTTGACTCAAATTATTAAAGCGATTAATTACAGAACGCGAACCTTGATTACGCCATCTGCCTTGATGCCTGCCAGGCAGTCCTTGCAAGCGTCTTCCTTAACCAGTGCCAGAGCGTATCCGTATTCGGTGCGGCTCTTACCGATTTCAACCTTAACGACCTTGTCTGCGCCAACTGCGTCGTTCAGCAGTGCGGTTACGTCAACTTCACCCTTGTACAGGATACCAACGCGAGTGGTTCCGGCTTCTGCATCCAGGGATACCGGCGGGAAGTTTACGGAGTTTCTGATGTTGCCGTTTTCGATGTAATCCATCAGTTCATCTACAGCCATAGATGCGCAGTTGTCTTCTGCTTCCTTGGTGGATGCGCCCAGGTGCGGAGTGGATACGATGCCCGGCTTGTTAATCAGGTTCTCGTCTGCCAGGTCGGTCATGTACTTTCTCAGCTTGCCGGATTCCAGAGCGGCAATGATGTCTTCTTCTACAACCAGGTCCGGTCTTGCGTAGTTCAGAACGATAGCACCGTCCTTCATGTTGGCAATCAGATCCTTGTTGATCATTCCCTTTGTTGCCGGCAGGGACGGAACGTGGATGGAAACGTAGTCACATACTTTTACCATTTCTGCAACGTCATCATACATTTCGCATGGTGCGGTCAGGAATGGGTGAACGACTACGGAGTTGCCGACAATGTTCATGCCCAGTGCGTGTGCTGCGTTGGCAACCTTTGCGCCGATGGCGCCCAGACCGATGATGCCCAGGGTCTTGCCTTCGATTTCGGTTCCGGCGAACTGCTTTTTGCCCTTCTCAACCTGGCCGGAAACATCACCTTCCAGGGTGTTTGCCCAGCTGATTCCTTCGTACATGTTTCTGGAACCCATGATCAGGCCGGCGATTACCAGCTCTTTAACTGCGTTGGCATTTGCACCCGGTGTGTTGAATACAACGATGCCTTCATCTGCGCAGCGATCCAGCGGAATGTTGTTAACGCCGGCGCCGGCACGACCGATTGCCAGCAGATTGTCGGAGAAATCCATTTCGTGCATCTTGTAGCTGCGGACTACAATTCCGTTTGCTTCGTTGATGTCTTCGGTGAGTGCGTACTGGTCGGTAAGACGATCCAGACCTACCTTAGAGATGTTGTTCAGAGTACCAATTGAGTACTTCGCCATTGTGTTACCTCCTGTGATACAACCATTATTGTGTTCTATGATATTTAATGAGAAAACTCTCTCATTACATGCTAGTATATCATTATTGAACTTTACTTTCAATTGTGAAAGAGGTATAATTCTTATACATGAATCTATATTTAATCAAATGGAGGTAATACCAATGGGCTATCGTGCAATTAATTTCTCTGCAGGTCCGTCTACTCTTCCGGAAGAAGTCCTGAAGAAGGCAGCTGCTGAGATGTTGGATTATGAAGGAACCGGCGAATCCGTAATGGAGATGAGCCACAGATCTGCGGAATTCCAGAAGATCATCGATGATGCGGAGCAGAATCTGAGAGATCTGATGAACATTCCGGATGACTACTATGTACTGTTCCTGCAGGGAGGCGGTACACTGCAGTTCTCCATGGTTCCGATCAACCTGCTGACCAATTCCAAGAAGGCAGACTATCTCATTACCGGTAACTGGGCGAAGAAAGCATATGAAGAAGCTCAGAAGTTCGGTGATATTCGCGCACTGGCAAGTTCTGCAGACAAGAACTTCTCTTATATTCCGAAGTTCAACAAGGAAGATATCCGTGAGGATGTAGACTACGTATACGTATGCTACAACAACACCATTTACGGAACACACTGCAACGAAGTTCCGGATGTAGGAGATCACCTGCTGGTAGCAGATATGTCTTCCTGCATTCTGTCCGAAGAAATCGACGTTACCAAGTTCGGTCTGATTTATGCAGGCGCACAGAAGAACGTTGCTCCGGCAGGTGTAACAATCGTTATCGTTCGGAAGGATTTGGTAGGACACGCACCGGAGAACACTCCGATTTACCTGGACTATGCAACTCATGCAAAGAAGGGTTCCATGTACAACACCCCTCCTTGCTATCCAATCTACATGGCCGGCGAAGTATTCAAGTATCTGAAGCGCATCGGCGGTGTTAAGGAAATGCATGAGAGAGACGTTCGCAAGGCCGGCAAGCTGTATGATTACCTGGATCACAGCGAAATGTTCACACCGACCGTTGCAAAGGAAGACCGTTCCCTGATGAACGTTACCTTCGTAACCGGAAATCCGGAACTGGACAAGAAGTTCATCGCCGGCGCAAGAGAGCGTGGTATGCTCAACCTGGCCGGACACAGAACAACCGGTGGCATGAGAGCCAGCATCTATAATGCGATGCCGGAAGAAGGCGTGGATGCACTGATTGCATACATGAAAGAATTCGAAGATGAGAACAAATAGGGCAAACACCCGGACTCAAAAATCGAATAATATCGGAAAGAGCGTGATGGTGGTCATTTTGTCGGCACTGATGGTGCTGATGGGGGTGACCACCCTCTTTTTAGATGAAGCGTTTGCGGAATCTAAGCCGGAGATCGGGGCGGATTCTGCTTTTGTGGTGTCTGCATCTACGGGGCAGACGGTGTACCGGCTGCACACGGACCGAAAGCTGTCGCCGGGCGGTTTTACCAAAATCATGGCGGCCATGGTGGTGCTGGATCGGATGCACGACCGGGCGGAGCTTCGGAACCGGATTACCGTCACCCGGGACGTGGCGTCGAAGGGGAAGCTCTTCAAGAAGGGCGATCAGATTACCGTCCACGACCTTCTGGCGGCCATGCTGGTGGCGGATTCCGACGAGGCGGCCGTGGCTCTGGCGGTGTACTCTGCCGAGAACGTGCCGGCGTTCGTGGAAGCGATGAATACCAAAGCGCAGGAGTTGGAGCTGGAGAACACCCACTACACCACGGTGACCGGCAAATACGACACCCTTCAGTATACCACCACGGAGGATATGGGATATCTGGTTCAGGCGGCGTTTAAGTATTCCCTGATTGAGAAATACCTTACGACGGAGGCCTGCACCACAACGGCCGTGGGCAAGACCGCACCGAAAACCCTGCGTCATTCCGACACCTTCCGGTACTCCGGTTTGGTGGCGGCCAAAACGGTGGAGAGCGGCCCCTCGAAACATTCGGCGAATTCTTTTTCATACGCGGAGCAGGACGGCATGAAGCTGATTTCCGTGATTTTCGGGACTGCCGCTAAGGAAAAGGATGCGCAGCAGAAACAGCTTCTGGATTACGGCTACGGGAAGGTGGCTCGCCATACGGTTCGGAAGGCCGGAGCCAAGGTGGGTAAAATCAAAATTCACCACGGCGCAAGCACCCGGGTTCCGGTATATACGAAAAGCAAGGCGTACGCCTACGTCCCGAAGGAAGGAAGCGACAGCTTGATTCGCACCCAGACCATTATATACGACAAGTTGGAAGCGCCGGTAAAAGCCGGAACGAAGGCCGGAGAACTTCAGGTCTACGTTGCGGACGAACTGACCGGCACCGTGGATCTGGTGGTAAAAGAAGAGGTGAAAACCGGATGGTTTCCGTCCTATCTGTACGTGTCCAATGGGCTGACGATTTTGATTGCCGCGGTGCTGCTGTGCTTGCTGTACTTCGTGCTTCGCATTCGGCGAATTCGGAGACGGAAACGGTTGCTGGCGGAGCGCCGGCGGAAGCAGAAAATCCGGGAGATTGCCCTGCGAGAATACGAAATTGAAGAGGATCGGAAAAGAAGAAACTGGACCTATCGGTAGAGAACCGAGGGAGTGTGCAGGAGGGAAAAGAGATGTTTGACATCAACGAAGAATTGAAAAAACTCCCCACCTGTCCGGGCGTCTATATGCACAAGGATCGCCTGGGGACGGTAATCTATGTGGGAAAAGCTATAAACCTGCGAAACCGGGTTCGGCAATACTTTCGGAATTCTTCTCAGCACAGTCCGAAGGTTCGGTCCATGGTGTCCAACATTGCGGAATTCGACTATATCACCTGCGGCACGGAGATGGAAGCGCTGATTCTGGAATGCAACCTAATCAAGAAATACATGCCGAAGTACAACATCCTCCTGAAGGATGATAAGACCTATCCCTACATCGAAGTGACCATGAGCGAAGAGTTCCCCCGGGTAATCCGCACTCGGGAGGTCAAGCGGGATGAGAATCGGTATTTTGGGCCCTATTCCGACAGCACCGCTGTGTGGCGAATTCTGAAAATGATTGATGAGATGTACCCCCTGAAGAAATGCAGTACCCTGCACTTCCCGGAAAACACCCGGCCCTGCCTGAATTTTTTTATCGGAAAGTGCAAAGGCATTTGCGTGGGAAAAGCGGACCGGGAGGAATACATGGAGATGATTCGGGATATTCTGGGCATTTTGGGCGGAAAAGATGCGGGCGTCATCCGGAAGCTGGAAGGAAAGATGATGGAAGCATCGGATGCCCTGAAGTATGAGGAGGCGGCGAAATACCGGGACTACATTCGGGCGCTGCGGTCCCTCAGCGAGAAGCAGCGGGCCACCATGGTGCGCGAACACGATATCGATATCCTGATTCCGATTCGGACCCACCGCAATCAGATTGTGGCGCAGTACCGGGTGCGGGAAGGCAAGATGATCGGACGGGAAATCATCTATATGAACGATGAGACGGAAGCTACCCGGGAGGAGCTGCTCAGCGCTTTTCTAAAGCAGTACTACCTGTCCACCTCGCGAATTCCAAAAGAGGTCATCGTGCCGGTGCACCCGGAAGAAGAGAAACTGATTTCGGACCTGCTGAACCACATCGATGAGATGAATGCGAAAGCGGGGACGGATGTGCCCCACAAAACCCGCCTGTACATACCGGAACGGGGGGAGAAAAAGGCCATCCTGGATATGACCCTGGCGGACTCGGTGGAGCTGGCCCGTTCCTTGGACGAGAGAGCCGACCGGGATGAGGAGCGAAAGAGAAACCTGAGGCAGAAGATTTCGGAACTGATTCGCCGGGCGGCGGAAATCGACGGGTCGATTCCTCGGTTGCTGGAGGAGGATGATGAAGAAGAGTACCGGGTGGAAGCCTACGATATCTCTAACATGAACGGCCTGGATACGGTGGGCGCCATGGTGGTGTACGAGGGCAGCCGACCGGTGCGGAACGATTACCGGAAGTTTCGGATTCGGACCGCCGAGGGCGACGACTACGGCAGTCTGCAGGAAGTGATGTACCGGCGGCTGAAGCGGGCGCGGGAAGGCGACCCGGGTTTCAGCCGATATCCGGATATCATGTTCATCGACGGCGGGCTGGGACAGGTGCACGCGGTAAAAACAGTGATGGACGCGTTCCGGCTGACGATTCCGGTGGTGGGCCTGGCGAAAGACGATGCCCATCGAACCCGAGCCGTGGTGTTCACCGACGGAAGTGAAATCGATCTGAAGGCGGAACCCCTGTTGTTCAGCTACGCGGGAAACATTCAGGAAGAAGTGCACCGCTTCGCCATTACCTTCCACCGGGGCACGCGCGGGAAGAAGATGACCCACTCCGTGCTGGAGGAAATTCCGAAAATCGGACCGAAGCGGCGGAAGGCGCTGATGGAAAAATTTCGCAGCATCGAAGCGATTCGGAAGGCTTCCTACGAGGAATTGATGGAAACGGAAGGGATGAATTCTCAGGCGGCGGAAAGTGTTTTGGAATTCTTTCATCAATAACTTGCTATTTAAAGATATTCATGGTATATTTTGAATTACGATTTATCTCTCCGGAAGGGGAGTGGATTGGGAAATTACATTTATGTTGAAGGTAAGGAGAGTAGCGAAATGGCGGAAGATCAGAACAAAGAGCTGCTGGAAGAAGAAACTGAAGAGGATTTCATCACACTGGAATTTGATGACGGTACAGTAGTGGAATGCTTCATTACAGGTGTATTCGATCTGAACGGAAAGGAATACATTGCACTGGAGCCGGATGATGGCACCGATGATGTATATATTTACGGATATAAGGACAACGGTGACGACACGTTCGACTTGGTTGAAATCGAGAGCGAAGAGGAGTTCGGCGCAGCGGTGGAGGAATTCGATCGCCTGATGATGCAGTAGTGAAATAAGGCTTTTGCGCCGTTTCGAAACGGCGCAAAAACTTTTTTTAAAAAAGGGGTTTACAAACCACCCTAGAGTGTGTATAATAGCTATTGTGAGTTGCGAAAGAAACAACTCAGAAAAATAAATCTGCGGATGTGGCGGAATTGGCAGACGCGCACGGTTCAGGTCCGTGTGACCACAAATCATGTGGGTTCGAGTCCCACCATCCGCACCAAGAAAAGCGATATTCTGCGGAATATCGCTTTTTACTTTTATCGGAGGAAAACAAGAAATAAATGGATAACAGACCGATTGGTTTTTTTGACTCCGGACTGGGCGGCCTTACCAGTGTATCTGCACTGCAGAGCCGGCTGCCGAAAGAACGAGTGATATATTATGGGGACACGGCGAGAACCCCTTACGGATCCAAGTCCCCGGAAACAATTCGAAAGTTCGCTTCCCAGATTGTGGACTATCTGGTGAGCAAGGACGTGAAGATGGTAGTGATCGCTTGCAACACCGTGACGTCTCTGGCGCTGGATGACTTGCGGCAGCAGCATCCGGAGCTGCCGATTATCGGCGTCATCGAACCGACGGTTCGGAAGGTGGTGAAGAGCCATTGCCCGAACGTGGGAATCATCGCCACCAAAGCCACCATCCAGAGTGATGTCTATGCGCGGCTGCTGCACAACCTGGATCCTTCTATTCGGACCAGCAGTCTGGCTTGTCCGGCGTTCGTGCCCCTGATTGAAGAAGGCATCATCGACAACGAAATTATGGATTTGACCATCCGCTACTACATGGACGATTTCGTGCGGGAAAACGGATTCAATCATCTGATTCTGGGATGCACCCACTATCCGATGATTGCGGACAATCTGAAGCGAATCTATCCCCGCATGAATCTGATCAGCTCTTCCGAAGCGGTCATCGATGAGGTGGAGGAGGTGCTGGCGGATCGGAATCAGTTTGCCGAGCAGCGGACCGCGGAAGACCGGTTCTATGCCAGCGACCTGTCGGATAATTTTATTCGGATGACGGATCGGCTGACAGAGGGAAAGAATTCCAGAATTAAACTGAAAAAAATGGAAGAATAAGGGGGATTTTCCCCAAAAAAGTCATTTTACGGAATGGATGCGTGCAAGATTGAGCCCTATCCATTGACAATAATGGCTTTTTTATGTAAAATTACTTGATATTGTTGATATTTTGCCGCAATGCGGCCAGTGGGAGATAATATGGAAACAGAATACAAGTATCGTCTGGATGATGAATCTTTGATTCAGGAGATTATCGACGATCCCATGCTGGATGAATATGTAGACCGGGATTCCCTGGAGAAGATTCGGATGCATGCCGTGTATTTTGATACGGACGACATGGATTTGAGACAATCCGGAATTGCGTATCGGATTCGATATGAGAACGATCGGATTACAGCAACGATTAAGTGGGATAATCACGTGGAGAATGGACGTCATTCCAGAGAAGAATTTAATCTAGTCATAACGGATGAGCGTTTCGCAGAGCATCCGAATATTGAAGCATTTGAGTCCAGTGATGCGTATGACGTGCTGCTGAAGGCAGCCGGTCATAAGGAGCTTCACAAGAAGGTGGAAATGGATTTCACCCGGAAGCTGATCAAGGTGGACACCGGCAATTCCATCAGCGCGCTTTCCTTCGACGAGGGCGTGATTCACGGATTGCACGGCGACAAGGACGTATTGGAGATGGAGCTGGAATGGTACTACGGAAACTCGGAAGATTTCCGGGACATTGCAGAATCTCTGGCAGAGAAGTATTCTCTGAAGCCGGAAGACATCTCGAAACTGCAAAGAGGATTTTTACCGGACGACGAGCCGGAAAAATAAAACAAATTAAGTTCGTTTTTCAGGAGGAATATTAATGAAAACTACTTTTATCGCAAAAGAAGGCAATGATGCAAAGTTTACTATGGTTTTTACCGGTGAAGAGTTCGAAAATGCTGTAGTGAATGCTTATAAGAACAACAAGGATCGCTTCGAAATCAAGGGCTTCCGTAAGGGAAAGGCTCCGAGAAAGATGATTGAGAACACCTATGGCGAAGATATCTTCTATGATGAAGCACTGAACGACCTGCTGCAGAGCGGTTATCCGGCAGCACTGAACGAGCTGGACCTGGAAGTTATCGATCAGCCGAGACTGAACCTGGGCGAGCTGAAGAAGGGCGAAGATGTTGAAATCACCGCAACCGTTGCTTGCTTTCCGGAAGTAGAAGCGAAGGATTACTTCGGTCTGGAAGTTGAGAAGATCGAGCACGAAGTAACCGATGAGGATATTCAGAGAGAACTGGAGAGAGTTCAGAAGGCTCATTCCAGCATGGAGACCGTAACCGACCGAAAGACCGAAGAAGGAGATACCGTTGTTCTGGACTTTGACGGTTCCGTAGACGGCGTTCACTTCGACGGCGGCAAGGCAGAGAACTTCGACCTGAAGCTGGGTTCCGGACAGTTCATCCCGGGATTTGAGGACCAGCTGGTTGGCAAAGAAGCCGGTGAGGAAGTAGACGTTCACGTTACTTTCCCGGAAGGTTATCAGGCAGAGGATCTGGCAGGAAAGGAAGCGCTCTTCGAATGCAAGATCAACGAGATCAAGAGAGAAGTTCTGCCGGAAATCAACGATGAGCTGGCAAGCGATGTCAGCGAGTTCGAGACTCTGGAAGAGTACAAGAACTCCATCCGTGAGAGAATGCAGAAAGAGGATGAGGAGAGAGCGGACAGCATCATGAAGGACAGCATGGTTCAGAAGCTGATCGACGTGAACAGCGTAGACACTCCGGCATCCATGGTAGAATCCGAAATCGACACCATGATTCAGGGAATGCAGCAGCAGCTGGCATACCAGGGTCTGTCTCTGGAACAGTATCAGAAGTTCACCGGAATGGATATGGCTGCAATGAGAGACCAGGCTCGTATGGACGCAGAGAAGAGAGTTGCATCCAGAATCCTGCTGAAGGCCGTAATCCGTCAGGAGAACATCGAGGCAACCGAAGAGGATATCGATAAGGAAATGGCAGATTTCGCTGCTCAGTACGGACAGTCCGTAGAAGATGTGAAGAAGATGATCGGAAACGACCTGCACTACTTCGAAGAGGATGTTAAGATGAAGAAGGCCATCGACATGATGTTCGAGAAGGCAAATTTTGTTGCTGCTAAGGCAAAGGAAGAAGAATAATCTATGAACACAATTCCAGTAGTTGTTGAACAGACCGGAAACGGCGAGCGCAGTTACGATATTTATTCCAGACTGCTGAAGGATCGAATCATTTTCATCGACCAGCAGGTGGACGAGCACCTGGCCAGCATTGTGGTGGCACAGCTCTTGTTCCTGGAAGCGGAGGACCCGGAAAAGGATATTAATATCTACATCAACTCTCCGGGCGGAATGGTGACGGCCGGCTTGGCGATTCTGGATACCATGAATTACGTAAAACCGGATATTTCCACCATCTGTGTGGGCCTGGCTGCCAGCATGGGTGCCGTGCTGCTTTCGGCGGGAACCAAAGGGAAACGATATGCTCTGCCCAACGCGGAGATTATGATTCATCAGCCGCTGGGTGGCGCACAGGGCCAAGCTTCCGATATTAAGATTCAGGCCGATTGGATGATGAAAACCAAGGAACGTTTGAACCACATTCTTGCTGAAAATACGGGAAAAGATCTTTCCATTATCGAGCGGGATACCGACAGAGATAATTTCATGTACGCAGATGAAGCGGTGGAATACGGACTGATCGATCGGGTATTGAAGAAGTAATAGAGGAGAATCTGTGAGTAAAAAGAACGAAAACCATGAGCTGGTCTGCTCCTTTTGCGGGAAGACCAGCTCGCAAGTCAAGAAAATTATCGTGGGACCGGATGTAGCAATCTGCAACGAGTGCATCGAGCTGTGCGAATCCCTTCTGGATGAGAAGGAGTTCGTGGAACCGAAGCACATGGAGGAGCTTCCGAAGCCAAAGGAAATTGCGGATTTCCTGGGTGACTACGTCATCGAACAGGATGAGGCGAAGAAGAATCTGGCGGTTGCGGTGTACAACCACTACAAAAGAATCCGCCATTTGGAGGAGAATGCCGGCCATGAGAAGGACAGCGTGGAAATCCAGAAGAGCAACATTCTGATGCTGGGACCGACAGGAAGCGGTAAAACCCTTCTGGCTCAGACCCTGGCAAAGATTCTGGATGTTCCGTTTGCCATCGTGGATGCCACCGCATTGACGGAAGCCGGATATGTGGGCGAAGACGTGGAGAACATTCTGCTGAGACTGTACCAGGCGGCAGACGGCGACCTGGAACGGGCGCAGAAGGGTATCATCTATGTGGATGAAATCGACAAGATTGCCCGGAAATCCGAGAACATGTCCATTACCCGTGACGTAAGCGGAGAAGGCGTTCAGCAGGCATTGTTGAAAATTATCGAAGGAACCGTTGCCAACGTTCCGCCGCAGGGCGGCCGGAAGCATCCGCTGCAGGAGTTCATCCATTTTGATACGAAGGATGTGCTGTTCATCTGCGGAGGTGCTTTTACCGGATTGTCCACCATCATCAAACGCCGGCTGGGCAACAAGGTCATCGGTTTCAATTCCGATGAGGATCGGGTGGACCTGACGGAGGATCACGAAATTCTGCTGAAGGTGGAGCCGGAAGACTTGCTCCGTTTCGGACTGATTCCGGAACTGATCGGTCGTCTTCCGATGATCGTATCCCTTCGGGAACTGACGGAAGAGGCGTTGGTTCGAATCATGCGGGAACCGAAGAATTCCTTGATTCGCCAGTATCAAGAGCTGTTCCGGATGGACGGCGTGGAGCTGGAAATTGAGGATGATGCGGTGAATGCCATTGCCAACAAGGCCATTGAGCTGCATACGGGAGCCAGAGGTCTGCGGGGAATCTTCGAGAAGATGATGACGGACATCATGTTCGAATTGCCATCTCGGGATGATGTGACCAAATGCATTATCACGAAGGAAACCGTGGAGAACGGTGCAGAACCGATACTAGAGACAAAATAGCGCTGAAGACGGTGCGAAATAAGAAAACATCAGGCGGCAGGGTTATTTCTTGCCGCCTGTTCTGTATAGATAAAGGGAGGCGCAGATGGAGAGAGAAAGTAGAACGCACATTCCTTACATTGCACTTCGGGGAAAGACTTTTTTCCCGGATACGCTGGTAGGATTTGATGTGGGTCGGGATAAGTCCCTGAAATCCATTGAAATTGCAATGAACCGGGAACGGCTGGTAGCGGTGTCCGCCCAGCGAAACCCGGAAGTGAACGATCCGTCCGGTGAGGATTGCTACCTTACCGGTGTGCTGATTCGAATTAAGCAGATTGTTCGCCGAAAGGATTACATCCGGGTGCTGGCGGAGTGCGGTCAGCGGATTCGATTGGAGAAAATTTACGAGGAGAACGGTGCCCTGTTCTGCGATTACGTGCAGGCGGAGGATTTGCCGGCAGATGATGAGGAGGAATTGGAAGCGTACGTTCGAGCGGTCAAAGAAGCCTTCGTTCAGTACGCCAAAGTCCTTCATCCCGGCAGTGCGGCGGAAGCCCGTGACATGGTGGAAGACGTAGAGGATTCGGCGGCGCTCACCAACATTATCGCTGAGGAACTGGATGTTTCCTTTGACGAAAAACAGGCACTGTTGGAAATCGACTACATTCCCGGCCGGCTGGAACAGCTGATTGAACTTCTGAACGGCGAGACGAGAATCGCGATGCTGTCTCAGAAGATTCAGACCAAAGTCATGAAGAATATGGACCGAAGCCAACAGGAGTATTACCTTCGGGAGCAGATTAAGGTGATGCAGGATGAGCTGGGACGGGAGACCGGAGAGGACGATGATGCCACCCAGTGGCTGAAGAAGCTGGATGAACTGCAGCTGGAAGAAAAGACGGACGCGAAAATCCGAAAGGAAATCCAGCGTTTTGCCAAGATGCCGGCCATGAGTCCGGATGCCAACGTGAGTCGGACCTACATCGAGACGATTCTGGAACTTCCGTGGCACGAGGCCAGCAAGACCAATATCAATATCAAGCGGGCGGAAAAGATTCTGAACGAGGATCACTACGGCCTGGAGAAGGTAAAGGAACGAATCCTGGAGCATTTGGCTGTGATGCACCTGACCAAATCCATTCAGGGTCCGATTCTCTGCCTGGTAGGGCCGCCGGGCGTGGGAAAGACGTCCATCGCCCGCTCCATCGCCAGAGCAACCAACCGGGAATTCGTTCGGATGTCCCTGGGGGGTGTTCGGGACGAAGCGGAAATTCGGGGACACCGCCGCACCTATGTAGGTGCCATTCCGGGACGAATCATCAACAGCATCAATGAGGTGGGAACCAACAATCCGCTGTTCCTGCTGGATGAGGTGGACAAGCTGGGAAATGATTTCCGGGGGGACCCGGCATCCGCACTGCTGGAAGTGCTGGATCCGGAACAGAACAAGGATTTCACGGATCACTATCTGGAAATCCCGTTCGATCTGTCCAATGTGATGTTCATCACCACGGCCAACACTACGCAGACCATTCCGAGACCGCTTCTGGATCGGATGGAAGTGATTGAACTTTCCAGTTGTATCGAAGAGGAGAAGGTTCGGATTGCGGAAGATTACCTGGTTCCGAAGGTTCTGAAGTCCTATGCGATTCGAAAGAACCAGCTCACCTTCTCGGAATCCGCAATACGGGAAATCATCCAGTACTACACCCGGGAGTCCGGCGTGCGGAATCTGGAACGGCAGATTGCATCTGTATGCAGAAAAGTTGCAAAGCGAATTGTAACGGAAAAGAAAAACAAGTATACTGTGAATAAGAGGAATCTGGAGAATTATCTGGGACCGAAAATTTTCCGGGAGGATTTGATGAATCTGGAACCGGGAATCGGCGTCACCACCGGCATGGCCTGGACGGCAGTGGGCGGTGTGACTCTGCAGATTGAAAGCGTGCGGATGCCGGGAAGCGGCCATCTGATTCTCACGGGACAGATGGGCGACGTGATGAAGGAATCGGCGCAGACCGCCATGGGATACATCAAGTCCCTGTCGGAAAAGTACGGTCTGGACGCGTCTGTTTTTAAGGAGAACGATATTCAGATTCACATTCCGGAGGGTGCCACCCCGAAGGACGGTCCGTCGGCCGGTGTCACCATGTGCACGGCGCTGTTCTCCCTGCTGTCCGGAAAGAAGGCGCGGCGGGACATCGCCATGACGGGAGAGATTACCCTGCAGGGCAACATCCTTCCGGTGGGCGGAATCAAGGAAAAGGTGCTGGCCGCTTATCAGCAGGGAATCCGCAAGATTCTTCTGCCGAAGGACAACGCGGCGGACATCGAAGAAATTCCGAAATCCGTGCGCAGCCGATTGGAATTCGTTTTGCTGGAGAAAGCAGAGGATGCGTTCCGAGAGGTGCTGATTTCGGAGGAAAGCGAGAAAGAGAACTAGGATGAGAATCACAAAATCAGAATTGGAAGCGGTTGCGGTAAAACCGGCACAGTATCCGGAAGCGAACCGCTATGAAATTGCCTTTGCGGGCCGATCCAACGTGGGGAAATCCTCCCTGCTGAATCTTCTCACCGGCCGGAAGGCCCTGGCCAGGGTCAGCGGAAGCCCGGGAAAAACGCGCACCATCAACTTCTATTTGGTGAACGACGACTTCCGGATTGTGGACCTGCCGGGGTACGGATATGCCAAGCTGTCCCGCTCCGAGACGGAGAAGTGGGGCGCCATGATGGAGGCGTATCTCAGCAAGAGACCGGGCCTGCTGAAGGTGGTGCAGCTGGTGGATATTCGCCACGAGCCGTCGGCACAGGACGTGCAGATGTACGATTACCTTCGGTACTATGGGCTGGACGGCGTGGTGGTGGCCACGAAGGCGGACAAGATTTCCAAGAACCAGCAACAGAAAGCCATCCGGCAGATTCGTCAGAAGCTGGATATGAAAAAAGAAGATGTGGTGATTCCGGTGTCGGCGCTGAAGCGTACCGGACAGGAGGAGCTGCTGAATGTCATTGAGTCGATTTTAAACAAGGAGGGTTCGGAAGATGAGCACGAATAATCATGTAATCGGAAAAATTCTCTTCACGGAGGCGGAAATCCGGAAGAGAGCGGAAGAGCTGGGCGAGGAAATCAGCAATGAATTCAAGGGCGAAGAGCTGGTGGTTATCGGCACGTTGAAGGGTTCCGTTCCGTGGATGTGCGATCTCATGAAGTGCCTGGATCTGGATACCGTCATCGACTTCGTAAAGGCCAGCAGCTACGGTTCCAGTACCACCACCTCCGGCGTGGTAAAGATTTCCATGGACACGGAGCTGAACCTGTACAACAAGAACGTACTGGTGGTGGAGGATATCGTGGACACGGGAACCACCCTCAAATACCTGCTGGAGAAGCTGAACGAACGCCATCCGAAATCCCTGAAGGTGTGCACCATGCTGGACAAGCCGTCTCGGAGAACTGCCGATTTCCATGCGGATTACATCGGTTTCCAGGTGGAAGATCTCTTTGTCATCGGTTACGGCCTGGATTACGATCAGAAGTATCGAAATCTGCCGTACATCAGCTATCTTCAGAACGAAGGAAATTAAATAATACTTCCGGATTACCTTGCAAGGAGGCGGAGAAATGAAAATCAGATTTTGCGGAGCAACCGAAGGCGTTACAGGTTCCTGTCACCTTCTGATTACGGACAAAGCGAATGTATTGCTAGACTGCGGGCAGTTCCAGGGCGGCAAATCCCAGGATCGCCTGAACTACCGGGAGTTTCCTTTTGAGCCGTCTGAAATTGATTGTCTGGTGCTGAGCCACGCACACATCGATCACTGCGGGCGGATTCCACTTCTGGTAAAAAGAGGTTTCCGCGGAAACATCTACTGCACCAAGGCAACGGCGGATCTTCTTCCGATTATGCTGCGGGACAGCGGATACATCCACGAGAAGGAAGCGGAATGGGCCAACAAAAAGGCGGAACGAAAGGGACAGCCGCTGGTTCAGCCGCTGTATACGGTGGAGGATGCAGAGGAATCCCTTCGTTATATTCATCCGGTCCTGTACGATCAGCTCATTGAGGTGAGCGAGGGCATCCACGTCTGCTTCAACGATGCGGGCCACATTCTGGGGTCGGCGGAAACGGAGTTCTGGGTGCAGGAAGGCGATTCGGAGACGAAAATTGTTTTCTCCGGAGATCTTGGGGTGGATCACCGGCCGATTCTCCGGGATCCTACCATCATTCGCCATGCGGATTACGTCATCATGGAGAGCACCTACGGAAACCGTCTCCATCCGGAAAATGCCATGAGCATCGAGAAACTGGTGAAGGTCATTCTCCGAACGGTGGAACGGGGCGGCACGGTGGTCATTCCGTCCTTCGCCGTGGGAAGAACCCAGGAGATGATCTACCAGCTGAACATGCTTTACGATGAGAATCCGGAGACGTACGGAAAGCTGAAGAACGTTCCGGTGTACATCGACAGCCCGATGGCCAATGCGGCGACAGAGGTCTTTAAGAAGAACACGGCGGTGTTCGACGACGACTTCAAGGCGTTTATGGATAAGGGCGATCATCCGCTGGAGTTCAAGAATCTTCATTTTACCCGGTCCACGGAGGAATCCCAGGCGCTGAACAGCGACCGGAAGCCGAAGATCATCATTTCCGCCAGCGGCATGTGCGAAGCCGGCCGAATTCGCCATCACCTGAAGCACAACCTGTGGAATCCGAAGTGCTCCATCGTCTTCGTGGGATATCAGGCGGAAGGCACCCTGGGCCGGAAGTTGGTGGAAGGTGCGGAATCGGTGAACCTCTTTGGGGAGGAGATTCAGGTCAATGCGGAAATCGTGAATCTGGAAGGCTTTTCCGGCCATGCGGATCGGGACGGATTGGCGCATTGGGTGGGATCCTTCGTGACCCATCCGATGGTGTTCCTGGTACACGGGGAGAAGGAAGCCAAGGAGGATTTCGCCGCTTACCTGGGAGAAAATCTGGATATCCATCCGATTGTGATACAGCAGAACAGCGAGTTTGAACTGGTTCCTGGGCATCGGCCGGAAGGAACCCATATGGGACCGGTATCCGCATTCCAGCTGGATGCGGATGAAATCAATGCCCTGCGGAATAAGATCTCCGGACTCAGCAGCTCCATCGGAGATCTGCTGAACACCGCGGCGGTGGAAACCGGGAAGAACATCAGTCCGGAGCGGCTGATCGAAATCAATAACATCATTCAGGAGCTGGCGGAATCGGAAGCCAATCTGAAAGCGGCACTGCTGGAGGAAGCGGAAGAAGAGCGAACTTCGGAGGAATAAGTTTAAGAATCACGGGGAAAAGTACTTTTTTTGAGGGTTTCAGTCCTTTCTTTTCCAAGTGAATGTACAGCACCATCCTTTGGCGATACAATGGAGCCGAAAGGATGGTGTTTTGGTATGAAGGAATATCAGATTCAGAAGGACCGGAAGCGGGTCCTTCCCAGCGAAGTGTATTATCAATGTCTGTGGGTGGTAAAAGATATGGATCGGCTTCAAGAGATTGCCGGAACGGAATTCCGTCGGGAGATGCTGGCAGAGGATGTGCTCACCTACGGGAATACGGCGATGCAGGAAAGTCCGGTGGCGGCAGAAGCCATGTTCAAGCTGGACTGCATTCATCGGGCCTTGATGGAGATTCCGGAAATTTACCGGGAGGGAATCATCGAGAACATCCGGACCCGGCGAACCGGGTATCCCTGCTCTGCCCACGAAAATACCTGGAAGAAATGGAAACAGCGTTTTATCTATATGCTGGCGGAAAACCTTCGGTTGATTCCGTAAAATGTGTACTGAAGGGGAATTTTTTTTATGGTATGATGGGACTGTCAGATAGGGCGATACGGAAATTACTGGCAAATGACGTAACGTCTCTATTGTTTTCACTTCTATTATTTTAAGATGCGAGTGCATCTGGGTATCGGCGGCAGCAATGCCGCCACTTTTTTGTTTTACGCTTTATTCCGGAACGACTTTATTCCGGAATAAAAAAGTGATAGAATATACAAATAAACGATAAAACTTATTTGTAAAGAGATTAATATATATAGGGAGTGTTTTATGGCTTTTCCGGAAAAAACATTGCAATCGGAAGTGGTATACGACGGTCCGATTTTTCGAATTCGCAAAGATAAGGTGACGGTAGTGGGCGGAAAGACCTCCTATCGGGACATCCTGGAGCACAACGGGGGCGCGGTGATTCTGGCGGTAAAAGAAGACGGCAAGATTCTCATGGTGCGGCAGTTCCGAAAGGCGTTGGAACGGGAAGTGCTGGAGCTTCCGGCGGGAAAGATTGACGGCGATGAGGATCCCATGGACACGGCGCTTCGGGAATTGCAGGAAGAAACGGGCTACCGGGCCGGGAGCATTCGGCACCTGACCACCATCAGCCCGAGCTGTGGATATACCACGGAGCTTTTGTACATTTACCTTTGCAAGGATTTGACACCGGGGGAAACCCATTTCGACGATACGGAAGACCTGGACCTTTATGAATACACGGCGGACGAACTGGTGGAACTGATTATGAAGGGTAAGATTCAGGACGCCAAGACCATTGTGGGGGTTCTTTTTGCCCGAACCGCAGGAGAAATATAGAAGACACAGGAGACGAAGATGGATGCCTTCATTGAATATCTAAAGAATACGAAAAACAAGGCGGAAAACACTCTCGTTGCCTATCGCCGGGATTTGAAAGCCTTCGAGGTCTTCCTGGAGGGCCGCGGCGGAAAGAGTTTGAACGACTGCAAGGAAAGTGATGCAGCCGCTTACATATTGGAACTGAATAATGAAAGTAAGTCCAAGGCGACGATTAACCGAAAAATTTCTTCTCTGCGGGCATTCTACGATTACAAAATCGATGAAGGGGAGCGGGAAACCAACCCCTTTCAGAAGATTAAATCGGCGAAAAACGATAAGCGCCAGATTGAGTTTCTGACGGTGGAAGAGGTGAATCAAATGCTGTCCCTACCGGATGATTCTGCCAAGGGAATCCGGGACAAGGCGCTGCTGGAGTTCATGTACGGAACGGGCGCTCGGGTGACGGAGCTGGTGCGCCTTCGATTCTCGGACATGAACCTGCGGATGAATTTCGTCACGCTGAAGGACAACGACGGAGAGAGCCGAATCGTGCCGATTGGATCTTACGCCCATGCCGCGATGAAGAAATATATGGACGAGGCCTATGAGGAGATTAAAGGCGAGCTGCGGGAAGAGGACGACTACATCTTCATCAACTTCCGAGGCCAGGCGCTGACCCGTCAGGGAATCTGGAAGATTCTGAAGGAATACGGTAAAGAGATGGATATCGAGGAGCGGATGACGCCGCAGATTCTCCGAAACAGCTTTGCGGTACACATCCTTCAGAACGGAGGCGATTTGAAGACCCTTCAGGAGCTGATGGGCTTTGAAGATATGTCCGTGGGCATTGCCTATCTGGCAGTGCTGAACGTGCGGATTCGGGACGTGTACCAGCGGACCCATCCGAGGGCATAAAAATAATATTTTTTGAAAAAAGTGTTGAAATCAGTCACTCGTTGTGATAAAATTTGATAGTTATTACGGGCGGTCCTCTGGTAGTTGACAGCATGGCTTAAAGAAGCCGGGAACGACATTTGATTATAGAGAGAAACCACGAGCGTCTTGGAAAGGAAGGAGGAATAACAATGAACGTAATTGATTCGATCACAAAGGAATACAAGAAGAACGATATTCCGGAATTCAACGTTGGTGATACCGTAAGAGTTCACGTTAAGATCGTTGAGGGTCAGAGAGAAAGAATTCAGGTATTCGAAGGATATGTCCTGAAGAAGCAGAGCGGCGGAATTTCTGAAACATTCACAGTAAGAAGACTGGCTCAGGGTATTGGTGTAGAGAAGACTTTCCCAATGCATTCGCCGAAGGTAGCAAAGATTGAGGTACTGAAGCGCGGAAGAGTTAGAAGAGCAAAGCTGAACTACATGCGTGAAAGAACCGGTAAGGCTGCAAGAATCAAGTCTGCAAAATAAGAATGATTTGCTGAAAATTAAAAAGCATACCTTGGCATTGCCGAAGGTATGCTTTTTTTATCCGATATTTTCCATTGCGACGACGATGAAGGAGGAAATGGATGATTCAGAATATTAACTGGTATCCGGGGCATATGAAGAAGACCCGGGAGATGATTCAGGAGAACCTCAAAGCGGTGGACCTGGTCATCGAGCTGCTGGACAGCCGGATTCCGATTTCCAGCCGGAACCCGATTATTGACGAACTGGTGGGGGATAAAAGAAGGATCGTACTTCTGGGCAAATCCGATCTGGCAGATTCGGAAGAGACCGAGAAGTGGCAGCGTTATTTTAGCCGGAAGGGGGATAAAACCCTGGCCATTGACGCTCGCTCCGGAGAGAATATCAATCGCCTGTTCAACATCTTGGACGACGTGCAGCGAGAGAAGAACCGGCAGCGGCAGATGAACCGCTCCATCCGAATGATGGTGGTGGGCGTGCCGAACGTGGGAAAATCCTCCCTCATCAACCGGCTGATCGGAAAGAAGAGCGCGAAGACCGGTGACAAGGCGGGCGTGACCAGGGGAAAGCAGTGGGTGACCCTGAAGAACGGGATGCAGCTGCTGGATACACCGGGCATTCTGTGGCCGAAGTTCGAGGATCAGCGGGTGGGCCTGTATCTGGCCTTCTGCGGAAGCATTCGGGATGAAATTCTGGACACCCAGGACCTGGCATTCGAGCTGATTAAGGTGCTGGAGAAGCGATATCCGGAATCATTGCAGAATCGCTATAAGCTGGATGAAATACAGGAAGAAACCTTGGACAACATGGAAGCCATCGCCTTTAAGCGGGGATTCTTGATGCCGGGAAAGAGAATTGACTACGAGCGCACCGGCCGGACGGTAATCGACGAATTCCGGAGCGGAAAGCTGGGACGCATTACGCTGGAGACGGTGCCGTCGGAAGGAGAACCGGAGAATGACTAAGCAGGAACGGCTGGAAAAGATGGAACAGCGTTTTCAGGAAATGATCCGTCAGGAAAAGGAACTGCACGAACAGGGAATTCAGTACATTGCGGGGATCGATGAGGTGGGCCGCGGTCCGTTGGCCGGCCCGGTGGTCACCGCCTGCGTGGTGCTTCCGGAAGATTTTCACGTGCCGGGGGTGGACGATTCCAAGAAGCTGACAGAGAAGCGGCGGCTGGCCATGAACCAAGAGATTCAGGACCGGGCGCTGGCCATCGGCATCGGCATCGCGTCACCGGAGGAAATCGATGAGATGAACATACTGGAGGCCACCAAGTGTGCGATGGCGCGGGCCTTTCACGATGCCAATGAGAAGCTGGGCCGGAAGATTCCGGGGGCGGAGATTCAGCATCTGCTGATCGATGCCCTGGAACTGCCGGGCATTTCGGTTCCTCAGGAGGGAATCGTTCACGGAGATGCCAGTTCCGTATCCATTGCGGCGGCATCCATCGTGGCAAAGGTCACACGAGATGCGTACATGGTGGAAATGGGAGAAAAGTATCCCGGATATGCGTTCGAAAGCAACAAGGGGTACGGGACTGCCGCCCATTACGACGGAATTCGGGCGCAGGGCATTACGCCGATTCACCGGAAGAGCTTTCTAAAGAATCTGGAAAGCCGTCACGGCAGCAAGGCAGTGGAGAACACCGAGGCAAAAAAGATGACCGGAAAGAAGGTATATGCCGTTCGGGCCGGCCGGGAAACCGGATTTTTTCAGACCTGGAAGGAATGTCAGCGGCTGGTGACCGGATATCCCGGCGCGGAGTACAAGAGTTTTACCACCTGGGAAGCGGCAGAGGAATACCTGGGAAAGAAGCAGGACGTGCAGACCATTCCGGAAACGGCGGCGGAAATCTACGTGGACGGAAGCTTCGA
Source organism: Mogibacterium sp. (assembly GCA_016775335.1). Taxonomy (GTDB): domain Bacteria; phylum Bacillota; class Clostridia; order Peptostreptococcales; family Anaerovoracaceae; genus Mogibacterium_A. Next base: position 39,918 of record JAEUGJ010000009.1, on the reverse strand, counting down.
TGTGCGCACCAAAAGGTTCGGCTGCGGCGTGGTGATTCTGTACAAAGGAGAAGAAATTACCCTGAAACACGGATACGACGACCCGGCATCGGCGGAGCTGAGAAATGTTGCCGGCGAGGTGATGGGGGCGGTGAACGCCATCCGCTATTGCCAAGAGCACAACATCCATGAGGTGTACATCTATCACGACTACAACGGAATCGGCAAATGGGGGGACGACGAGTGGAAAGCGAATCTCCCGCTGACCCGAAAGTACAAGCAGTTCGTTGCGGACGCCCGGAAGAACATGAAAATTGTTTTTATCAAGGTGGAAGCCCATACCGGGGTAAAATATAACGAGATGGCGGACCGTTTGGCAAAAGACGCTATTGGACTTTTTTAGTCTGTGTGATATAATTGTTCTGTCTATTTTATGAATAATCACTGAAAGGGTAGAACGAATGGCCAAATTATTGCGTGGAGCGCCGGTGAGAGACCTCATCGCGGAACAGCTCCGAAGTGATGTGACAAAGTTAAAAGAAAATGGGGTATGTCCAAAGGTGGCGACCCTGCGAGTGGGAGATCGTTCCGGCGACGTGTATTACGAAAACGCCATCCGGAAGAACTCCGATAAATACGGCATTGAATGCGTGAACCGAGTCTATACGGAGGAAGCGTCCCAGGAAGAGCTGGAGACGGGACTGGCGGAATTGAACGGAGATCCGTCCGTCCACGGAATCATCATGCTGATGCCTTTCCCGAAGTTTGTGGATGAAGCTCGGATGAAGAGCTTGCTGGCACCGGAGAAGGATATCGATGCCATCACAGACGCATCCTATGCAAACCTTTTCGATGCGAAGAAACCGTTGGACGATTATTTTTGCGCCTGCACCGCAGAGGCCTGCATGGAGATTCTGCAGAAGAACGATGTGGAGCTGAAGGGAAAGAAAGTGACCATTGTGGGACGGAGCGTTCGAATCGGAAAGCCGCTGATGCTGATGATGCTGAATGCCAACGCCACGGTGACGGTGTGCCATACCCGTACGAAGCCGGAAGACCTGAAGGAAGCGTGTGAAGCTGCGGATATCGTGATTCTGGCAACGGGACAGATTGAGTCTTACGGACCGGAATTCTTCCACGAAGGACAGATTATCGTGGATGCCGGCGCGGGAACCGGATCCGACGGAAAGATGGCCGGAGATCTGAACGCAAAGGCACTGGATGCCTGCGATTGGTCGGAAAATGTGGCATATACACCGGTGCCGGGCGGTGTGGGAACGGTGACCACCACTTTGCTGCTGCGAAACGTGGTGAAAGCCGCAAAGCATTTTCAAAAGAGAGAGAATATCAAAAATTTAAATACCAAATAGAAAAGGAAAGGTAAAATACAATGACCTTTACCCAATATTACAAACCGGACGATATGTCCACCAGCGTGCCGGAGCACCTCCAGACAGACGAGGAGCTGCAGCAGCAGATTATGGACATCAACCTGCTGTACAGTGCGGCGATTCGCGAGGTGAGCACGAAGCTGGATGTACTGGGAGATGACTTCCGGATGAAGCATTCCTACGTGCCGATTCACCACATGCAGTCTCGACTGAAGTCCTTTGAAAGCTTGATGGACAAGGCGGAGCGTTACGGCATTGAGGACCCGATTCACAACCTGGACACGGTTCGGGCGGAGGTGTTCGACATCGCCGGAATCCGAGTGGTGTGCAACTATCGGGAAGATATTTATACCATGTCCGAACTCCTTCTGAAGCAGTCGGATGTGGATCTGATTAAAATCAAGGACTATTGCAAGAATCCGAAACCGAGCGGATATCGAAGCCTTCACGTGGTCATTTCGATTCCGGTGTTCCTGGTGAACAGCAAGACCACCGTACCCGTGGAAATCCAGTTCCGAAGCATTGCTATGGATACCTGGGCCAGCTTGGAACACGAATTGAAGTATAAGAATAAAGGCGCTCTGACGGAGGACATCCAGAAGCAGCTGACCCAGTGTGCGAAGACCCTGTCGGATGTGGATGAACAGATGGAGCGAATTCGGCATCAGGTCTTCTGATGACCGTACGAAAAATGGCGAAATACCGGAAATTACTTTTACCGGATTGGAGATAGGAGAACTAAATGAAAAAGAATCTTGCGAAAACATACGATCCAAAAGACTTTGAGGACCGTATTTATGAGACCTGGGAGGAGTCCGGTGCGTTTAACGCCGAAGTGGATCCGGACAAGAAACCGTTTACCATCGTAATGCCGCCGCCAAATATCACGGGACAGCTGCACATGGGACACGCTTTGGACCAGACCCTTCAGGACGTGCTGACCCGTTGGAAGCGGATGGAAGGCTACAGCGCACTGTGGCTTCCGGGCAGCGATCACGCCAGCATTGCCACCGAGGTAAAAGTAGCCAACAAGCTCTATGAGGATACCGGCAAGCACAAGAACGAGTTCACTCGAGAGGAGTTTTTGGAGCACGCTTGGGCGTGGAAAGAGGAGTACGGCAGCCGGATCACGAAGCAGTGCCGGAAGCTGGGAGACTCCTGTGACTGGCGGAGAGAGCGCTTTACCATGGACGAAGGCTGCAACAAGGCCGTAACGAAATTCTTCATCGACCTGTACAACAAAGGCTGGATCTATCGCGGAAACCGCTTGATTAACTGGTGCCCGAGCTGCAAGACGTCCCTGTCGGATGCAGAGGTAGAGCACGAGGACGAAAACGGAAAGTATTGGTATTTCCGCTACCCGGCTGTGGATGGCGGAGAAGGAATTGTCGTGGCCACATCTCGTCCGGAAACCATGTTCGGCGATATTGCCATTGCGGTTCATCCAAGCGATGAGAGATATAAGGATCTGGTGGGCAAGAACGTATACTTGCCGATTTTGAACCGGGAGATTCCGGTTATCGCGGATGAATATCCGGATCCGGAAAAGGGAACCGGTGCGGTGAAGATTACACCGGCCCACGACCCGAACGACTTCGAGGTAGGTGCCCGTCACGATCTTGAAATCCTGAGCTGCATGAACGACGACGCCACCATGAACGAGCTGGCCGGAAAATACGAAGGTATGGACCGGTACGAGTGCCGGAAGGCTTGGGTGAAGGAGCTGGAAGAGGCCGGATACCTGGTGAAGACAGAAGATATGGTGATTCCGGTAGGTAAGTGCTACCGCTGCCACAACGCCATCGAGCCGATGCTGTCGGATCAGTGGTTCGTAAAGATGGAAGACCTGGCAAAACCGGCCATCGAGGCGGCAACCTCCGGAGAACTGGAGCACATTCCGGCGAGATTTGAGAAGATTTATCTGAACTGGCTGAACGATATTCACGACTGGTGCATTTCCCGTCAGCTGTGGTGGGGACACCGGATTCCGGCGTACTACTGCGATGAGTGCGGGGACCTGGTGGTGGCAGATCACATGCCGGAGACATGTCCGAAGTGCGGCGGACACCACTTCCATCAGGATGAGGATGTACTGGATACCTGGTTCAGTTCGGCACTGTGGCCGTTCTCCACACTGGGCTGGCCGGAGAAGACGCCGGAACTGGATTACTTCTATCCGACTTCCGTTATGGTAACCGGATACGATATCCTGTTCTTCTGGGTAATTCGAATGGTATTCTCCGCATGCGAAGCGATGCATGAAATCCCGTTCAAGTACGTATTCCTGCACGGTCTGGTACGTGATGAACAGGGTCGGAAGATGAGTAAATCTCTGGGCAACGGAATCGATCCGCTGGTTGTTATCGACCGGTACGGTGCGGATGCACTGAGATTCATGCTGTGCACCGGAATTTCTCCGGGTAACGATACCCGGTTCCTGACCAGCCGTTTGGAATCCTCCCGGAACTTCGCCAACAAGCTGTGGAACGCATCCCGGTTCACCATCATGAACCTGCAGGATGAGGACGGCAATTTCTTGCCGATGGCAGATGAATCGACTGCCGTTCTGCAGGACGAGGACAAGTGGATGATTTCCAGAGTGAATGCGGCCGCAAAAGCAGTGACCGAATCTCTGGATAAGTTCGAACTGGGTCTGGCCGGACAGAAGGTATATGAAGTAATTTGGGACGAGTACTGTGACTGGTACATCGAAATCGTCAAGAGAAGACTGTACGGTGAGGATGAAGAAGATAAGAAGACGGCGAGATATGTCCTGCAGAAGACGCTGAAGGATCTGATCAAGCTGCTCCATCCGTTCATGCCGTTCATCACCGAGGAAATCTGGGGATTCCTGCCAAAAGAAGGAACGGAAACCGGTGCAGATGCGATGCTGATTCGGGCATCTTGGCCGCAGTATGACGAGAATCTGGAATATCCGGAAGCGACGGCTCGCATCGAAACGGCAATCGCAGCTATTAAAGCGGTTCGTAACATCCGAGTAGAAGCGGATGCGGCACCGAGCCGGAAGCTGAACATGATTGTTCGGACGGATTCTCTGGGCGATACCATCGAAGGCACCGGAGATATCATCCGCAAGATTGCCAACGTGGTGGAAATCACTGTGGAAGGCACCGACGGGGATGCGCCGAAGGATGTAATGTCCGCGGTCATCGACGGTGCGGAAATCCTGATTCCGCTGGAAGACCTGGTGGACTTCGAAGCTGAGCTGGAAAGACTTCAGAAAGAGAAGAAGCGCCTGGAAGGCGAAGTAACCCGCGTGGAGAAGAAACTGTCCAACAAGGGCTTCGTGGAGAAGGCACCGGAAGCGGTCGTAAACCAGGAGAAGGAAAAACAGGAAAAATATAAGGAAATGCTGGCAACCGTAGTTGCCCGTTTGGAATCTATGGGAGCGAAAAGTGACAACGAATAGTCAAAAGGTTATTGATGCTATTCACGACAGCACTGCGCGAAAAGGTCCGATGGGATTGGATCGGATGAGAAGACTTCTCAGCCTTCTGGGAAATCCGGAAGAGAAATTGAATATTTTTCACGTGGCCGGGACCAACGGAAAGGGATCCGTGGCCACGTACCTTTCTTCCGTCTTGCAGGAAGCCGGATATACGGTGGGCGTTCATACTTCGCCGCACGTTATGGTGTACAACGAGCGATTTATGATTAACAACCACTTGATTTCCGATGAGGCCTTTACCCGATACGGAGAGGCGGTGCTGAACTACAATGAATGGCTGAATCAGGAAGGATATGGATACCTGTCCGAGTTCGAAATTCTGACGGCGATTGCCTACCTGTTCTTTGCGGATAACGGTGTGGACTACATGATTTCCGAAGTGGGTCTGGGCGGCGTCATCGATTCCACCAATACCATTGAGCATCCTGTCTCCACCATTATTACGCAGGTGGGACGGGATCATACGGGCATTCTGGGAGACACCCTTCGAGAAATTGCCTGGAACAAGGCCGGAATTATTAAAGCCGGCATTCCTGTGATTTCGGAAAGTGTGGAACCGGAAACGCAGGAATTCATCCGCTGGAAGGCGGAGCAGAAAGGGTCGGAATTTCTGGATGTCTCCGATTCGGAGTACAAGATTGTTTCGCGCCGGCCGGAGATGCTGTTCGATGTGACCATCGGAGAGAAAGAATATCGGGATTTGCACCTGTCCATGCAGGGCGACCATCAGGTACGAAATGCGGTTACGGCGATGATGGCTTTGCTGAAAGCATGCGAAGAAGGAAAGGTGTCCGTCTCCGAGGAGCATATTCGGGCCGGACTGCAGAAAGCCCGAATCATGGGAAGATTTGAATTTCTTCAAAAGGAAAACCCGGCGGTCATCATCGACGGGGGACATAACCCGGACGGAATCCGGGCCGGAATCGCTGCATTGAAGCAGTACTACGGGGAAGAAATCGAAGATAAAAAGGTTTTGATTGTCTTTGGATGTTTCAAGGACAAGGAATACGATGAAATGGCAGAAGAGCTGGGAAAAGCACCGGCTCATGCGGATTTCGTCATTACGGAGCCTCACAGCGAACGAGCACTTTCATGCGATGTGCTCACGGAGAAGCTGACAGAGAAGGGGTTCCATTGCATTGCGATTCCTGATGAGAGGGAAGCATACACAACAGCGGTTAATGGTTGCTATGATGTTGTACTGTTCATCGGATCGATATATTTAATTGGAGATATGAGAATACTGTATCAAACGAAAGGATGGTAAAAAATGTTTGACAGAAACGGAAACGATTCGAGCACTTATAATCAGGAGAACATTGCGGAAATCCGCAAGACCTCCCCGAGAGTCGCAGACCTGATTGAGAAGGAGTACAATCGTCAGAAGAACAACGTAGAGCTGATTGCTTCTGAGAACTACTGCTCCGAAGCGGTAATGGCTGCATGCGGAAGCTGCCTCTCCTGGAAGTATGCGGAAGGTTATCCGGCAAAGCCGATTGAAAGACATTCCGGAAACAAGGGCAGATACTACGGCGGAACCCGTTACGTAGATGAACTGGAAGAGTACTGCTGCGACATGTGGAGAAAGGTATTCGATACCGACTACCACGTAAACGTACAGCCGCACAGTGGATCTCAGGCAAACTTTGCAGCGTACAAGGCTGTTCTGGAACCGGGAGACACCATTCTTTCCTTGAACCTGGACAACGGCGGTCACCTGACTCACGGATCCGCAGTAAACTTCAGCGGCAAGCTGTACGATGTACATTTCTACAACGTAGACGAAAACGGATTCATCGATATGGAAGACCTGAAGAAGAAGGCAAATGAGCTGCACCCGAAGCTGATCCTCACCGGTGCCAGCGCTTATTCCAGAACGATTGATTTCCCGGCATTTGCAGAAATCGCAAAGAGCGTTGATGCATACTTCATGGTAGATATGGCACACATTGCCGGTCTGGTTGCCGGTGGTGAGCACATCAGCCCATTCGGTTATGCGGACATCATCACCACCACCACTCACAAGACCCTGAGAGGACCTCGCGGCGGAATGATTTTCTGCAGAGAAGAGCTGGCAAAGAAGGTAGACAGCGCTGTATTCCCTTATGCACAGGGCGGTCCGCTGGAGCACATCATTGCCGGAAAAGCCGTTTGCGCAGAAGAAGCACTGCGTCCGGAGTTCAAAGAATACGCACATCAGGTTGTTGTGAACTGCAAGGCGTTTGCAGAGGAATTCATCAAGATGGGTTACAATGTGGTAACCGGCGGAACCGATAACCACGTATTCCTGCTGGATCTGTCGGATCACGAATTCTCCGGAAAGGATCTGCAGAACGCACTGGACGAAGTGGGCATCACCCTGAACAAGAACTGCGTTCCGAACGAAAAGCGTTCCCCGATGCAGACCAGTGGTGTTCGTGTAGGTACCGCACCGATGACGACCCGTGGATTCAAGGAAGAAGACTTCATCAAGGTGGCTCACCGTATCGACGAAGTGGTAAAGCAGCTGGATGCAGAAAAAGCAGCGGAAAAATAATTTGAGTTATTGAACCGCTACACAAGATGTTGTATAATTAACGCAACATAAGACATATTTGTCATATGACTCAATCATCAAAAATAAATTTAAGGAGGACACTGCCATGGTTAAACTGTTAGTAGGACACAAAGGGAGTGGAAAAACAAAGAACATGATTGATTTCGCGAATAAAGATGCGGAAGAGTGTAAGGGAAGCGTTGTATTCATCAATAAGAATTCCCGCCTGATCTACGATTTGGATCACCGCATTCGTGTTATCTGCATGGAGGACTTCGTTCACATCACAAATGTAAGCGAGTACATCGGTTTTATTTTCGGAATTATCAGTTCCAACAGCGATATTGAGAAATTCTATCTGGATGGAATTATGAAGCATGCAGATATTTCTCTGGAAGTACTTCCTGAATTTATCGAGAAGATCAAAGTGATTTCCAAGGATTACGGAATCGACTTCGTTGTAAGTGTCAGCGCAGAGCTGGAAGAGATGATTGGTGTCAACTTTGACGAGTGTGAGGTTCTGAACTAGTATCGCCGCACTGTGGCAATGAGATGGTTCACGACTTCAAATAGAATATCGGAAACTTGAATGCATCCTCCTTGCCGGGAAATCGGTAGGGAGGATGTTTTTCGATGCATGATTTTAGGTTCTTTGTCAAATGGTGTTGGTGAAGAATAAAAGCAACTTCAAATTCTCCTTGGAGGTCCGGAAGGTGTGGCTTCTCTTGCAATAAATCCGGGAATACAGTATTCTATACCGTAAAGAGCAACGTCGGATTTCGAAGTGCTTTACTATAAATAAAGGGAGTGTCATATTACAAGCGATAGAGGAGGCATAAATGAAAAAAAATAAGATAATAACCTCGGTAGTAGTGATGGCGTTATGTTCTTTTGCAATTGCATATGCTACAAATAAGTCAGGGATTATTGTATTTATTCTATCCTGGATAGTTGGTATGCTAGCTTCAATACTTATACAGTATATATGGAGTAGCAAACTAATGCCTGCAAAACTCTTAGTGAGTATAACACTGTTGATTTCATTAATTGCAGGAATAATTGTATATTCATTTGCTTTTGTTTGATAATTTGGGGAAACGCCCATAGCAGAGGTGTACACCGGCGAAAAGCACCAAGTTGCTGCCGCGTAACCAAAAAAGGAGATGAGCCCACAGCTCATCTCCTTTTCTGCGTACCTTATTTCTCTCGCTCCATGCGGTTCTTCACTGCCTTCCGGGCACTCACATCGTCCCCTTCCCAGTAGCGCTTTCCGGTGGTGCCGTCCAGATAGTTCTCCGCACCTTTGCCCAGAACCAGGACGATGTCTCCCGGCTGCGCCATGTCTACGGCCGCCTGGATGGCTTCCGCCCGGTTCTCGATGTATTCGTGAGGGTATCCCTCCTTCATGCCGGCGGCGATTTCATCCGCCACCTTTTTTGGAGATTCATCGCGGCAATCCTCTTCCGTCAGGATGGAATAGTCGCAGTATTGGCTGAAGTAGTGTCCGAAAATCTCCCGGTTGCCCGCATCTCTTTTTCCCGGCGCACCGGATACGGTGATGATTCGGCGGATGCCCGGCAGGTCGTGGCGCACGTAGTGCAGCAGTTTGTTGTAGCTGTCGTCGGTGTGGGCGTAGTCCACGATGACCCGGTAGTCCTGACCGAAACGGATTTCGTCCATTCTTCCCGGAATGGATGGGATGTACTCAAATTCCTTGATTACATCCTCCAGGTTCAGACCGGCCTGATCCAGGGTGCCGGCAACGGCCAGCAGGTTGTACAGGTTGTAGGTCACCTGCAGGTTGGTGGTTACCGGATATTCCTTGCCTTCGTGAACCAGCGTGAAGGACATGCCCTCCGGACTGTAGACGATATCTTTTGCCATGTAATCCGCCGGCTGTTCAATGGCGTAGGACATGAATTTGCCGGTGCACAGCTCTTCAATCCGCTTTCCGTACGGATCGTCGATGTTTACCATCGCTACGGCGGTCGGCTTCAAATTCCGGAAGAACAGGGATTTGGCCTGAAAGTAGTTCTCCATATCCTTGAAATAATCCAGGTGTTCCCGGGTGAGGTTGGTGAAGATGGCATAATCGAAATCCACCGCACCTACGCGCTTCTGGATAAGACCGTGGGAGCTGACCTCAATGGCTGCCGCCTCGGCTCCGTCCCGGCGCATCTCCTCCAGCGTCCGCTGCAGCGGGATGATGTCCGGTGTGGTCAGGGGAACATCGTATTTCTTTCCTTCCATCTGGCCGCCGATGGTGCCCAGATATCCGCACTCACCCTTGTATTTGGTGTAAATCTTGCTGATCAGATAAGAAATGGAAGATTTGCCGTTGGTTCCGGTGACACCGAACATGGTGAGGTGCTTGCTGGGCCATCCGTTCAGAGAAGCCGCCGCCTCGTTCAGCGCATCCAGCGTGCTGGGAACCTTGATGTAAATCACACCTTCCCGATCTTTCATCGGCATATCGTGTTCATAGATAATTACTTTTGCCCCGTTATCAACCGCCTGTTCTGCGAAATCGTGTCCGTCCAGAGCAGAACCGTCGATGCAGAAAAACATATCGCCTTCCTGTACCTTGCGGGAATCGATGCATAGATTCATAATATTTTTAACTCCTTTATTTCAGATGTATGGTACAATATCTAATGTATTATAGCACACAATGAACCCCTGTTCCATGATTCTATTGTGAGGACGGGGAAGGATTTAAAAGAATACAGGAGGACGAAAATGTCAGATTATATAGTACGCGCAACTGCGGCAAACGAAACGGTGCGGGCCTTTGCCATCGATTCCACGGAGATGACGGCGACCGCCCGAGAGAAGCATCACACCTTTCCGGTGGTGACCGCGGCCATGGGCCGGCTGATGGGCGCAACGGCGATGATGGGGTCCATGATGAAGGGGGAGGATGATAAGCTGACGGTGACCATAAAAGGAGACGGTCCCATCGGCCAGATGACCGTCACCGTAGACAGCCACGGAAACGTAAAGGGGTTTCCGGCAAATCCGTGCGTGGACATTCCGCTGAAGTACGCGGGAAAACTGGATGTGGGCGCTGCCGTGGGTGCCGGCACCATGACCGTAAGCATGGATCTGGGGCTGAAGGAGCCGTACAACGGTCAGGTAGAACTTCAGACCGGTGAGATTGGCGATGATTTCGCCTACTACTTTACCACTTCGGAGCAGACGCCGTCCGCGGTAGGTCTAGGCGTAATGATCAATACGGATTCGACGGTTCGCCACGCCGGCGGTTTTATCATTCAGATGATGCCGGACGTGGAAGAGGAGACCATCGAGGCCATCGAGAAGGCGCTGCAGAACAGCAAATCCGTCAGTGAGATGATGGAGGCGGGAATGACGCCGGAGGATATGATTCAGGCGCTGCTAGGAGAGCTGAATCCGGAAATTTTCGAGACGATGCCGGTTCGTTTCCACTGCGGATGCACCAAGGAAAAGGTGGCGGGCGCGCTGGCCACCATTCAGACCGGGGAACTGGATCAGATGATTCAGGATGGCGAGGACATCGAAGTGAAGTGCCACTTCTGCAATTCTACCTACAAATTCTCGGTGGAGGAGCTGAAAGAAATCTTGGCAAAGCGGAACGAAAAAAAGTAATTTGTCTCAAATAACAAAGTTTCTTGAGGAATTTAGGGAAAATACTGGACAAATGCGGCAGGCGATGGTATTATTATACTCACGTTCACAATTACTGGGGAAAGGAGATAGGAAACCATGAGCAATCTGTTTTTTGCAGCAGTATTTTTCTTCTTTTTTGGATTTTTCTTTTTCAAGAAAGACGTCTTTTGCTGCGGCATATTCAGGTAGAGGTGGTTTCTTTTTCTGAATTGGAATGATGGCCTGCAGCTTGCTGCAGGCTTTTTTTAGTTACGGAGGGTATGAATGATTATCACACTGAAACCTCACACAGAGGAAGAACAGAAAGATCAATTGATGCGCTGGCTATCCGGAAGGGGAGAGGAGGTCGACGTATCGGAAGAGGACGACCATGAATTGCTGCGGCTGATCGGAGACACGTCCGTGGTGGACGTGAGCATGGTGGAGATGCTGGACATGGTGCAGAATGTGCGAAAAATTTCCGCACCGTACAAGAAAGCCAACCGCCTGTTTCATCCAAAGGATACCATTGTGGATGTGAACGGGGCGAAAATCGGCGGAGGATATTTTTCCGTGATCGCCGGACCTTGCTCCGTGGAATCCGAAGAGCAGATTATTGGAATTGCCAAGCGGGTGAAGGCCGCCGGTGCCACCATGCTGCGGGGCGGTGCCTTCAAACCCCGGACTTCTCCCTATGCGTTTCAGGGAATGAAGGCCGACGGCATCGAACTGCTGGTGAAGGCCAAGAAAGCCACCGGTCTTCCCATCGTTACGGAAATCATGAATGAGAACCACCTCCCGCTGTTCGAGGATGTGGATGTGATTCAGGTGGGAGCCCGGAACATGCAGAATTTCGAACTGCTCAAAGCACTGGGGAAGACCCGGAAGCCGATTCTCCTGAAGCGGGGATTGGCCAACACCCTGAAAGAACTATTGATGAGTGCGGAATACATCATGGCGGGCGGCAACGAGAACGTCATCCTGTGCGAGCGAGGAATCCGAACATTTGAACCGTACACCCGGAACACCTTGGATATTTCCGCCGTTCCGGCGTTGCACGAGCTGACCCACCTTCCGGTGGTGGTGGATCCCAGCCATGCTACGGGCAAGGCATCCTTCGTGGATTCCATGGCCTCGGCGGCAGCGGCCTGCGGTGCGGACGGCATCATGATCGAAGTGCACAACGACCCGGCCCATGCCTTAAGTGACGGCCCTCAGTCCCTCACGCCGGATCAGTTCGATGGAGTGATGGAGAAAATCCGCAGGGTGCGTGCTGCGGTGGGAATGGAGAATTAACATGGAGTTGCGGAAAATAGGAACCGCCCTCGCGGAAATTCAGCGAGGGGGAAAAATATGCATCATCTCCGACCGAAACGTGGCTCCGCTGTACATGGATCTCTGCAGGGAGAGCCTGGAAAAGGCCGGCTACGGTGTGTGGGAATACATTCTTCCGCCGGGAGAAGCCTCGAAGAACGGAACGAATTATCTCCGGATTCTGGAGTATCTGGCAGAGGTTCCCTTCACCCGGAGCGACGGCATCGTGGCGCTGGGCGGCGGCATGGTGGGCGATCTGGCCGGTTTCGCGGCGGCGACCTACATGCGGGGAATCAATGTGTATCAGGTGCCGACCACCTTGCTGGCGGCAGTGGATTCTTCCGTGGGCGGAAAGACCGCCATCGACCTTCCTTCCGGGAAGAACCTGGCGGGAGCGTTTCATCAGCCGAAACTGGTTTTGCAGGACAGCCGCTTGCTGAACACTTTGCCGCCGGAGGTTTACCGGGAGGGGATGGCGGAAGTCATCAAATACGGAATGATTCACGATCGAAAGCTGTTCGAAAAGCTGGAGAATCCGGCGGAGGTTCGGGATGCTCTCGATGAAGTGATTGAGGCTTGCGTGGCCATAAAAAAAGAATACGTGGAGGCGGACGAATTCGACCGAGGTCTCCGGCACAAACTGAATTTCGGCCACACCATGGGACACGCCATGGAACAGGCGGAGGGGTACCGGCTGAGCCACGGAGATGCGGTGGCCAAGGGAATGTATTGGATAACCCGAATCTCGGCAGAGCAGGGCTGGTGCAGCCGGGAGACGTTGGATGCGCTGGAACAGCTGCTTCGAAAATACGATTTCGATCTGACCCTGCCGGAGAACCGGGAGGAGATCTATGGGCTCCTCTGCTCCGACAAGAAGCGGCAAGGGGATACCATTCGAATGGTGATTCCGGAAGAGATCGGAAGGTGTTCCATCCGGGAATTCCACATCCGGGAGGTGAGAGATCTGCTATGAAGAGAATAGAAATCTTATCGTCCAAATCCGCAGCACACCGAATGCTGATTGCCGCCGCCCTCTGCGAGGAGCCCTGCGACGTAATCCTTTCGGAACGCTCCCTGGATATCGAAGCCACCGAAAATTGCCTGGCAGAAATCCGTCGAGTGCGAAAGGAAAGGGCGATGTCGGAAGGAAACGGCGATGCGGCAGAAGAAGCGCAGCTGCACTGCGGCGAGAGCGGGTCCACATTCCGCTTTCTGATCCCCCTGGTGGCGGCGCTTGGGATGGACGCGAAATTCTACCCCGAGGGACGGCTTTCCCGGCGGCCTCTTTCGCCGCTGACGGAAGAACTGGAGAAAAAGGGTGTTACCCTTTCCGCTTTGGGTGCGAATCCATTTCATGTAAGGGGGCAGCTGCAATCGGGGGCGTTCCGCATCCCGGGAAACGTGTCCTCTCAATACATCACCGGATTGATGATGGCGCTGCCGCTGCTGGCGGGAGACAGCATCATTCGGGTGACCGGGGAACGTCAGTCCATGGGATATGTAAATCTGACCCTTCAGGTATTGCAGAAATTCGGCATTGAAATAATTACAGAACGAATGGGAGAGGAACTGGTATACCGGATTCCGGGAAATCAGAAGTACCGAACCCCGGGAATCTGCAAGGTAGAAGGAGACTGGTCCAATGCGGCCTTCTGGCTCACCGCCGGTGTGCTGGGGGAGGAAGCGGTCCGGGTGACCGGTCTGAATCCGGATTCGGCCCAAGGGGACCGAGAAATAGTGAAACTGCTCCGACAGTTCGGCGCAAAAATAGAAGTTCAAGAGGATACAGTTACCGCTTATCCGTCGAGAACATCCCTGCACGGAATTGCCATCGACGCATCCCAGATTCCGGACATGGTGCCGGCGCTGGCTTTGGTGGCGTCGGCAGCAAAGGGAACGACGGAGATTCGCCATGCGGAGCGGCTTCGCCTGAAGGAGAGCGACCGGCTGATGTCCATCACGGAAGTGCTGAATGCACTGGGCGGCCGGGTGGAAGAGCGGCCGGATGGATTGGTGATTACCGGAAGGGACGTTCTTTCCGGCGGAAAGGCGGACGGATACAACGATCACCGAATCGTCATGATGGCGGCCATCGCCTCACTGATTACAACCGATAAAGTGATTTTGACCGGCGGCTCGGCGGTAAACAAATCCTATCCGACTTTTTTTACCGTATTGGAAGAGAATGAAATGGGGAATAACCTTGAGAGGAGATAGAGAGATGACTAATTTGGAAGAGTACAGAAAGAAAATCGACGAAATCGACCGGACCCTGATTGAGAAGGTGGATGAACGGATGCGCGTGGCGGAGGGCATTGCGAAATACAAGCAGGCCAACGACCTGGGCATTGTGGATCCGCTGCGGGAACGGGCGCTGATGGAGAAGATTACCGAGGATTCGGCCAACGATATGGCGTATTACAACCGGATGCTGTTCAGCTTGCTGATGGAGATGAGCGCGGATCACCAAAGACAGGTGACGCACACGGAGTCTCGGGTGGTAAAAGAAATTCGGCAGGCCCTAAAGGATACATCGCCGATTTTTCCGGAGATGGCGGTAGTGGCGTGCCAGGGCGTGCAGGGGGCCTACTCCCAAGATGCCTGCGAGCGATTCTTTAAAATGCCGAAAATCGTCTATACCAAGAACTTCAAAGGGGTTTTCGCGGCTATCGATGAGGGTCTTTGCCGGTACGGAGTGCTTCCGGTGGAGAACAGCACGGCCGGTTCGGTGAACCGTGTCTACGATTTGATGCGGACCTATGATTTTCACATCGTGAAGAGCATCAAGATTAAGATTGAGCACAGCCTCCTGGTGAACAAGGGAGTGCAGAAGGCGGATATTAAGGAAATCATTTCTCAGGAGCAGGCCCTGTCGCAATGCGATGAATACCTGCGGAGGGAATTCCCGGAAGCGAAGATTACGGTGTGCGAAAATACGGCGGCGGCAGCGAAATACCTGGCGGAGTCCGGCCGAAGGGATGCGGCGGCGCTGGGTGCGGAAATCAACGGTGCGTACTACTCCCTGGAAAGCCTGGAACGGGCGGTGCAGGACAGCGACAACAACTATACTCGTTTTATCTGCATCACCAAACCCCTGGAAATCTATCCGGGGGCGAACAAGACCAGCTTCATGTGCACCACGGATCACACACCGGGTTCCTTGTACAAAGTGCTTTCCGCCATCAATGCCTGCGGAATCAACATCACCAAGCTGGAATCCAGACCGATTCCGGGAAGCGACTTCGATTTCCGCTTCTATTTCGACTTCGAGGAATCCGTATACACGGAGCAGTTCATCCGACTGATGAACCATCTGGAGGGGGTGTGCAAGGACTTCCGGTATTTGGGAAGCTACATCGAAGTGTAGGAAATTGAAAAAGTTGATATATAGACAAGGTAAGTCCGGTGTTTTATAATATCTACAGAACTAAAGAGTAAGGATAGATATTAGAATATGAGTATATTAGCGGATTTACAGAATGGGCTGGAACAGGGAAAGATGCTGGCGGGGGAGAAGGCGGATGCCGTCTTCGACCGGGTGGCGCAGCACAACCCCATCCCCGATGAAGAGAGCCGGAACGCCTTGGTTCTGGGGGATAATTTGGCCTATATGCAGGGCCTTTTGGAAAATGGCTATGAGGGTCGGTTTCGTCTGATCTACATCGATCCTCCTTTTTTTACCAAAAGCAAATTCAACGCCACCATCGATCTGAAGGACCGAACCGGGAAGAATCACAAAATCAAGCATTTGGCGTACGACGATACTTTTGAGCGAAGCCTGGAATGCTACGTGGAGAATATGACCGCGCGATTGATCCTCATGCGGAAGCTGCTGGCAGAGGACGGGCTGATCTGGGTGCACCTGGATTGGCACTCCGCCCACTACATGAAATTGATTATGGATGAGGTGTTCGGGGCGAAGAATTTCCAGAACGAGATTATCTGGCAGTACAAATCCGGCGGCAGCGGAAAGCGGCATTTTTCCCGGAAGCACGATACCATTCTGGTGTACAGCAAGACCGCCTATTACCACCTGAACGTGCCGAAGGAAAAATCCTACAACCGGGGGCTGAAGCCGTACCGTTTCAAAGGCGTGAAGGAGTACAAGGATGAGTACGGCTGGTACACCATGGTGAACATGAAGGACGTGTGGTCCATCGATATGGTGGGGCGAACCTCGGCGGAGCGAAACGGGTATGCCACCCAGAAGCCGACGGAGCTACTGCGGCGGATTATCGAAGCTACTACGGAAGAAGGAGACTACTGTGCGGATTTCTTCTGCGGCTCCGGAACCCTTCCGGAAACGGCAGAGGCGCTGAACCGCCACTGGGTGGGCTGCGATACGGAGCCTTTGGCGATCTCCACCACTCGAAAGAGACTGGAATCCCGAGAGGGAACGTACGACTACTACCGCCAGCGGACCGGCAACAAATGCGGTTGGTTCTCCGTAGAGGTGGAGGATTCTGTTCCTTTGGAAAATGGCAAAAACATGTATACGTGCAAGGTCAATCAGTTCCGACCGGAAATCGATTACGGTCACATTCCGCTGAAGGATCGAGATTTGGCCATGAAAATCGGCATCGAGGCGCCGGAGCAATACATCGACCACGTGATGGTGGACCCGGATTACGACGGCACCTTCCGGGGACGACACCTTATCAGTGAAACACCGAGTCAATTCCAATTCCAATCAAATGGGAATTATGCAATAATTCTGGTAGACGTGTTCGGAAAGGAATATTTCTATGATGGACGAAAAGAAAAACGATAAGGGAAAGAAGTTTTTGCGTTCTGCGATTGTGGTGCTGTGTTCCGCTTTTGCCGGTTCCGCCGCCCAGATTTTCGTGATGATCCCCAACGGACTGACCTCCGGCGGGCTGCCGGGTATCGTGCGAATCATCACTCATTTTGTGCCGTGGAACTATTCGCTGGTGTACTACTGCTTCGGTATGTTGGTGGTAGCGTTGGTATATTTCACCTTGGGATGGAAGGACGTGCAGAAAATTATCGCCCTGTCCATCGCCTATCCGGTAATGATGTACGGCATGGAACAGGTGGATTTCAGTCTGCTGTCCCACAAGGATCCATTCCTGGCGTCCGTATTGGTGGGCGTGTTGTACGGGATGGCTACGGGCATCGGTTACATCGACGGGTTTTCTTCCGGCGGCACGGATTCCATCGCCCGGGTTATCAAATTCCGGCTGATGAAACACGTTCCGATTGGACAAATTATTCTTTTTCTGGACGGCTCGATTATCGTGATGTCCGCCTTCGTCTTCGACCGGAACGTGGCCTTCTACGCGTTGGTCACTGTTTTTATCACCAGTAAAATCACGGAATCGATACTCCTGGGAATTTCGGGCGTACAGGTATCCGTGGCGGTGATTACGAAGGATCCGCAGCTGTTGGTGGATTTCGTGATGAATGAGATGCACCGGGGCGTGACCACCTATACCTCCACCGGAGAATATACGAAAACGGAACGGCGGTCGGTGCAGATTATCTGCTCTCCGCGGGAAAGCCTGCAGATTAAGAGTTTTCTGGCGGAGCACGATGAGAACGCCTTTGTGACGGTGACAAAGCTGAGCAGCGTCTGGGGTCTGGGAAAAGGATTCTCCGACATCCACGAGGTGGACAACAATTAGAATAACATGGAAACAAAAAACGCATCCGTACGGGACTAGAACGTACGGATGCGTTTTTCGATGTCTTCGGCGGTGAGCTGGGCCAGCATGTTGAGGGCGGAGTAGGAGATGTCGTCCCCCTCTTTGAGGATCAGATAGCCGTTCACGTATTCGCTCATCTGTTCCAAAACCTCCCGATGCGGTGATTGGAGTTCCACTGCGGACACATCCGCATACAGGGCGTTGTCATAGGATTCCAGTGGCAGGGTAATTCGGAAGTCGGCGGTGCGCGCCCGGAATTCCCCTTGAAGAGGATTGTCCGCATCCGGGAAAATCGATGCGTTCAGGGGAAACGGCAGTTCCTCCTCCCGGTAATACACCCGGGTGTTCACGTCCGGATTCATCGCCGCCATCTTCTCCACGGAGCAGTGCTGAAGGCCGGACAGCTGCAGTTTGTTTCCGGAAATCTTCGGCCGCAGGGATAGACCGGCATCCGGCAGGAGCGGAAATCCGTAGTTGGCCTGGGCCTGATGAAAATTCCCGTGAAGCAGGAGCGATTGTCCTTCGTCGGAAAACAGGCGCCGCAGAATTCGGTAGAGCTGTACCACGTCCTCCCGGTTGTGGGTGAGAAGAACCTTCTCCAGCATCCCGCTGTGGCTTGTGACGTATTCGTAATAGAGCCGGACGCTTTCCTTCCCAGAGATGGCATCCATTCGGTCGGTTCCGATGTGAAAAAAATTCTCCACGGATTTCTGGGAGAGGGCGGACAGCTGTCCCGGAAGCCCGGTGTTCCGCCGAATCCAGGAGTACAGGTCCAGGTTGTACATCTTCAGGGTAAAAGGAAAATGAAGGGCCTCCAGTCGTCGGTTCATAAAAGGAATATCGAAGGACGCACCGTTGTAGGTGACCAGGAAGTCCGCTTTCTGTTCGTTCAGAAAATCCAGAGTGGCCCGGAGAACCCGGTCTTCTTCATAGGGCTCTTCCGCCAGAAACTGAGTTACGGATATTTGATTTTCTCCCGAAGGAATGAGCAGCGCCGACATGATGACGCGGCTTGTGTTCCGTCCGTTGGCGAAACCGGTGGTTTCGATATCGAAGATGCAGGGCTTGAGAGAACCGTAGTACCGCCGGTACAGGGAACCGCTCAGTTCCGGCATTTTATATTTTCTGCAAAATTTTTTCAAAATACCCCTTCCTTTCCGGTGGATGAAGTGCTATAATGTCAGAGTTGCTTTCTGCAGAGAATTATAACACATCTGCAGCGGGCGGACAGGTCAAAATTTTGAAAATAAAAAAGTTTGAAAAAGTTGTTGACATGAGCCCGATACTTTGCTATTATAATATGGCGACGTGAGTGAGAAAGAAATTCACAGAGCAACGAAGATGGCGGCGTAGCTTAGCTGGCTATAGCGTTCGGTTCATACCCGAAAGGTCAGTGGTTCGAGTCCACTCGCCGCCACCACTAATGTGGACGCTTAGCTCAGCTGGGAGAGCATCTGCCTTACAAGCAGAGGGTCATAGGTTCGAGCCCTATAGCGTCCACCACTTTTATGGCCGGGTAGTTCAGTTGGTTAGAATGCCAGCCTGTCACGCTGGAGGTCGACGGTTCGAGCCCGTTCCCGGTCGCCAAAATATGGTGGGTATCGTCAAGCGGTTAAGACCCAGGGTTGTGGCTCCTGTATGCGTGGGTTCGAATCCCACTACCCACCCCATATAGAGGCTATGAAAAATTAATATTATGTTGTTGGGGTATAGCCAAGTGGTAAGGCAATGGATTCTGATTCCATCATGCGCAGGTTCGAATCCTGCTACCCTAGCCAATTCGGCGACATAGCCAAGTGGTAAGGCTCGGGTCTGCAAAACCCTCATCCCCAGTTCGAATCTGGGTGTCGCCTCCACTACAAAAGAAGCGAGAAATCGCTTCTTTTGTTTTTTGCGATTTTTTACAGAATCCATATGGAAATGCAAGACCGGAAATCGTAATATAACATGTAGAGAAACGAATGAAAAAGAAAGGATGGAAGCGTATGGAATCACCCGGACCAATTGCTTTTACCATCGGCACGATGGAGATACGGTGGTATGGAATCCTGATTGCGACCGGCGCCATGCTGGCGACGCTGCTGGCGTACAAACGGGCGCCGAAGCGGGGGATCCGGCCGGACGATGTGCTGGATCTGGTGCTGTGGACCCTGCCTATCGGAATCATCGGCGCACGGGTTTACTATGTGATTTTTTCGTGGAATACCCTGTATCGATACAATCCCATGGAGGCGTTTAACATTCGCGAGGGGGGACTGGCGATTCACGGCGGACTGATTTTCGGATTGGTGACCGCCTGGGCGGTCTGCCGGAAAAAGAACATTCCGTTCCTCTCCATGGCAGATTTGATTTTCCCGGGCGTGGCATTGGCGCAGTGCATCGGCCGCTGGGGGAATTTCTTCAACAGCGAGGCATACGGCCGGACCACCGACCTGCCTTGGGCGATTGTGGTGAACGGGCAGCACGTGCACCCTACGTTCTTGTATGAATCCGTTTGGTGCGGACTTCTGTGCCTGTTTCTCCTCTATATGGACAACCGGCATCGGCGATTTTCCGGTCAGATCATGTGCCTGTACGGAATCCTGTATTCGGCGGAACGTTTTTTTGTGGAATCCCTTCGGACGGACAGCCTGATGATCGGGCCTTTTCGGCAGGCCATGGTGCTCAGCGCATTTGTTTTTGTGGGAAGCATCATTCTCTATATCTGCCTGAAACGGCGAGAAGAAAATTGAAATTAAGCCTATATGATGTTACAATAAGTAGTTGCCGGGATGAGAAGTGATTCCGGGATATGTGCGAATAAAGATTTTGAGGTGAAATATGAAATTAGGTATTGTGGGTCTCCCAAACGTGGGTAAAAGTACGCTGTTCAATGCGATTACGAAGGCCGGTGCGGAAGCGGCCAACTATCCGTTCTGTACCATCGAGCCGAATGTGGGCGTGGTAACGGTTCCGGATAAGAGACTGCAGGTGCTGCACGACATTTACAATTCGAAGAAGACCATCTACACCACCATTGAATTCTGCGACATTGCGGGTCTGGTGAAGGGTGCGTCCAAAGGAGAAGGATTGGGAAACAAGTTCCTGGGTCATATCCGAGAGGTTGCGGCAATCGTACACGTGGTTCGCTGCTTTGAGAATGACAATATCGTTCACGTAAACGGTCATATCGACCCGCTGGAGGATATTGATACCATCAATACAGAGCTGATTTTTGCGGACCTGGAGGTTCTGGAGAGAGCCATCGCCCGGACGCAGAAGAACATGAAGGCAGACAAGAAACTGGGATCCAAGCTGGAGATTCTGGAGCGGGCCAAGGAATGGCTGGAAAGCGGAAAGAACATCCGTGCCATGGAAATGGACGAAGACGATCACGAGGTGCTGGACGAAATCGATTTGCTGACCTCGAAGCCGATTATCTACGTGGCCAACGTGTCCGAGGATGAAGTGGCGGATACGGACAATCCGTACGTGAAGCAGGTTTCGGAGCTGGCGGCGGCAGAAGGCGCTCGCTGCGTACAGATCTGTGCGGAAATCGAGGCCGAGATGGCAGAGCTGGAGGATGAGGAACGAGACGCGTTCCTGGAAGATCTGGGCATTGAAGAGTCCGGTCTGGACAAGCTAATTAAAGCCTCTTACTCCTTGCTGGATCTCATCTCCTACCTGACGGCAGGCGAACCGGAAGTTCGTGCGTGGACCATCAAGAGAGGCACCAAAGCACCGCAGGCAGCCGGAAAGATTCACACGGATTTCGAGAAGGGATTTATCCGCGCGGAAACCATTACTTACGACCAGCTGGTGGAATGCGGCGGCAACCTGGGAAAGGCCAGAGAAAAGGGCCTGATCCGCTCCGAGGGAAAGGATTACGTGGTGCAGGACGGCGACGTCATCCACTTCCTGTTTAACGTGTAAACGAACGGCACGCAGAAGATTGTTGAAAATTATTTGCAAAACTGCTTGATTTTTGCAAAAGGATTGGTATAATGACTGTAGAGGTTATCCTTAATAATCTCTTTAATCTCTAGTCCCAATACCCTTTTTACGAAACAGACTGCTCCCCTGCAGTCTGTTTTACTTTTTGTAATTTTTGCGTTCCGCAATGTGAACTTGAAGTGAATAATAATTTAATACAAGTTGATAAAAAGGAATATGAGATATGGTATAATACAAGGTAATTTACGTATATAGAGAAAACTGGGAGGTGACCGGAAATGAACGATCCAAGGGATATCAAACTGGCGCAGATGCTTGTGAATTATTCCGTCCGGATTCAGCCGGGAGAAAAAGTATTAATCGATTACACCGGAGAGGAGTGCGTTCCTCTGGTAAAAAGAATTGTACGGGAAGTCTACGCTGCAGCGGGAGTTCCTTTTGTGAAGTGCGACCATCCGATCGTCACTCGTGAATTCCTGATGGGATGCAGCGAGGAGCAGGTGAAACTGCAGGACGATGCGGATTTGTACCTGATGAAGCAAATGGATGCCTACATTGGGATTCGGGCGGCGGCCAATGCGTCGGAGTTCAGCGATGTGCCGGCGGAGAAATACCACCTGTACGAAAAGTACACGGCGCCGAGTCTGAACGAGCGAGTGGACCACACCAAGTGGGTGATTCTGAGATACCCGACACCGGCGATGGCGCAGCGCATGAACCGGAGCCAGGAGGCTTTTGAGGAATTCTACTATGACGTGTGCACCCTGGATTATTCCAAAATGAATCACGCCATGGATGCGCTGAAGAAGCGGATGGATGAGACGGATCAAGTGAGAATCGTGGCACCGGGAACGGATGTGACCTTCTCCATTAAAGATATTCCGTCGGTGAAGTGTGCCGGGGAATGCAACATTCCGGATGGCGAGGTGTATACCGCACCGGTGAAGGATTCCATGAACGGCGTGATTACCTACAATACGCCGTCGGAGGAACAGGGCTTTACCTTTGAAAATATCCGTTTTGAAATCGAGGACGGCAAGATTGTCCGGGCCACTTGCAACAATGAGGAGCGGATTAACCGAATCTTGGATACGGATGCGGGCGCGCGGTACTTCGGTGAATTTGCCATCGGAGTCAACCCTTACGTGCTGCATCCCATGAAGGAAACCCTGTTTGACGAAAAAATATGCGGAAGCATCCACCTGACGCCGGGAATGTGCTACGAGGATGCACCCAACGGAAATGAATCGGCGGTTCATTGGGATCTGGTGCTGATTCAGCGAGAGGATTACGGCGGCGGCGAGATTTGGTTCGACGGAGAACTGATCCGAAAGGACGGAATCTTCCTACCGGAGGATTTGAAATGCCTGAACCCGGAGAATCTTCAATAATTATGAAATAAGGAAGGATGGAAAGAATACATGTGGAATCGCGTTGAAGTAAAGGCAAAAGGAAAAGCCGGATTCAAAAGAAATTATTGGAATTGCGTCGTGGTGGCGATGATTTTTTCGTTGGTAAGCGGCGGGCTCAGCGGCAACGAGCAGCGGATTACCCAACAGGTCGAGGAGAATTACACGGATCCGGCCGTATTTTTGGAATTCATCACTACGCCGAAGTTTCTCGGCGCTGCCGCGGTAGGTCTGGCTATCGGGATCCTGGTGTTCGGCGCGTTGGAAGTGGGATGCAGTCGGTTCTTTCTGCTGAATCAGCTTCAGTCGGCATCGGTTTCGGAAATGGGTTACGGCTTTAATCACAATTACGCAAACAATGTGGGCACCATTCTGCTTCGGAATGTGTTCGTGATGCTGGGAGTGTTCCTCTTCATTATTCCGGGCGTAATCATGTCCTACCAATACCGAATGGTTCCATATATTCTCAGCGAAAAGCCGGAGCTGGGGCCGAAGGAAGTGTTAGATTATTCCAAGCAAATGATGGAGGGACACAAACTGAATTCGTTCATCTACGACCTCTCCTTTATCGGCTGGATGCTGCTGTCGGCGTGCACCCTGGGTATTGTGGGAATTTTCTATGCGAATCCGTACAAGTACGCATCGGATGCGGAGCTGTACCTGGCCATCCGTTCCGGCGAGATTAAGACCCGGGAGACTCCGGAGGAGCCGGAAGATGTCCATGTGAATACGTTTGAACTGTAGTAACGATCAATAATGTGTGTAGATAGGTAAATGCGATGCGAACAGAGAGAAAAGAAGAAGAGAATTTAAAGAAGGACGAAAAAAAGAACCGGCGAAAGCAGAAGATTGCCGGAGGGATTCTGGCAATCGTTCTGGTAATCGGAGGCTTTGCCGCATACCGAATTTCAACGGTAAAAGAATTTCCGAGCAACGCAAAGGTGGACGGGGTATCCGTTGGCGGATTGACCGTCCGGGAAGCGGAGGAAAAAATCAATCGGGAAGCGAATCAAATTGAATTGAAGGAAGATGACCGGGATGCGGTAACCGTAAAAACTCAATTCAAATACGAAATTAAGGATACACTGAAGAACCGCCGGGCGCTGTCCGTAGTGGATCCGAGAAATTACATCGGCGGCGGAGCGAATTATTCCGTGCCCCTGAAGGTGATCGGCGGAGAGAAGGAAACGGCGAAGCGGATTCGGAAAGCCATTCCGGATCACAAGGGAACCGTAGAAACGAAGGATGCCTATATCGACTACAAGACCATGCGGATTGTACGGGAAGTTCAGGGCGATACGCTGGATGTGGAAGCCTTGACGAAGGATGTGGCGGAGGGCCGGGAACAGTCGCCGAACGAAACTGTTTTTACATTTAAGAGCAAAGACTACATCGCAACGCCGAAGGTGAAGTTCGACGATCTTCAGAAAGAGCTGAAGTTTGCGAAATACTATCTGGCCGATGGATTGACCATGCGGGCGGATTCCGGCGATACGGTGAAGGTGACGCCGAAACAGCTGTCGAAGGTGATTCTCTACACGGAGGATGGCCCGGAATACAGCGAAAATGGCGCTCAGAAGGTGGCGAAGGAACTGGCGAAGAATTACTCCCAGGACGTGTACACGGTGGAAACGGAAGAAGGGGCGAAGACCCTAATCAACTACGGAATCAAGAGCAGCGTGGATCGGAAGAAAACGGCGGAGTCCATTCTGAAGGCAGCAAAGTCCAAGAAGAAGGGAACCCTGTATCTGAAGGCGTCCGATCAGGACTTGAGCACCCGGGTGGAGGTGAGCATCTCCAGCCAGACGGTGTATTACGTTCAGAACGGAAAGGTGAAGCTGAAGACGTCGGTGGTAACGGGCGGACCGAGCCATGCGACCCCACGGGGAATTTTTCAGCTGGCGTATAAGGAGCGCAATGTAACGCTGAAGGGATCCAACGGGGACGGAACGGATTACGCTTCCAAGGTAAGCTACTGGATGCCGTTCAACGGCGGCATCGGACTGCACGATGCACCGTGGCGAAGCAGCTTCGGGGGCAGCATTTATCAGAGCGGCGGATCTCACGGCTGCGTCAATATGCCGCCGGCAAAGGCAAAGCAGCTGTTTGGATACATCGATGCGGGAACCCTGGTATACGTGTATGACTGATAGAATCCGGTGACAGGGGTGACGGAAAGGAGTTCGGTATGAGGTCGGAGTATCGGCACGGAATTCTGAAATTCGGAGTTGCGGCGGCCATGATTGCGGTTGCCATGGTTTGCCGTTACCTGACCAAGGCAGAGGATCTCAGCGATTGGGCGTGGAATGCCCTGTCGCTGCTTCGTACCGGAATATACCTTTCGCTGATTTACATGTGGATTCTGTCCATTCGATTTCGAATTCGCCAGAGCCAGGTCCGGAACTATCTGATGATGACCGGATTCCTGCTTCTGTTCTGGTTCGGACTGCGGACCTGCAAATACAATTATGTCCACAGCATGAACGGCAGCTGCATCTGTTGGTATGGATTCTATATCCCGATGGTGCTTATTCCTCAGATGGCGGTTTTCGTTGCCTGCTGCCTGGGAAAGCGAGAGGATTACCGGGTCCCGTGGGGGTATCGCCTCTTGTACATCCCCTCGACAATTGCAATACTTACGGTGCTGACCAATTCCTTTCACCAGGAGGTGTTTATCTTTCCGCCGGGAGTGGAAAACCCGTTGGCGGATTACCTGTACGGACCGGCATATTACGGCGTGGTCGGTTGGATTCTGGCGGAAGTAGTGCTGTTTTTTGTGATTCTGTTTCTGAGGAGGCACAGAAGCTTGCTGAGATGGCGAAACAGCATTGTATTCCTGCCGATTTTGGTGATGATTGGATATTCCATCCTCTATGTTCGGAAGGTGCGGTTGGTCCTCTGGTTTGCGGGGGATATGACGGCCGCATTGACGGTGATGATTCTGGCGACCTGGGAGCTCTGCATTGCACTCTCCATCATCCCGTCCAACACCAACCATGCCAAGCTGTTCCGATATTCTACGGTGGGGGCCAAGATTACGGATTCGCAGCTAAATATCATCTACAGGTCTGAAGGCGCTCGGGTGTTCAACAAAAAAACGCTGCTGCAGGCGTTGATTCGTCCCATCAATTTTGAAAAATTCCGTTTGGCGGGGACGGAGATTCGAGGCGGTTACGTATTCTGGAACGAGAATATTTCGGATGTTCGGAAAACGATTCAGGAATTGCAGAGCCTTCGGGAACAACTGCGAGAAAAGAATCGGCTGCTGCAAAGCGAGGTGAATCTGCAGGAAGAAAAAGCGCGAATTAACGAACAGATTCGTCTGTACGATTCCATTCGGAGCGAAATTCACCCAAAACTCAACCAGTTGGAAACTCTGCTGGAACAGATGGATGCGGATTCCATTGACGGGTGGATGCAAATCTGCGTGCTGGGAACCTATATTAAGCGGAGAAGCAATTTGATTCTTCTGGGGGAGGAATCGGGACGAATTCCGGTTCGAGAGCTGGAGCTGTCCCTGCAGGAATCCATGGAGAATTTGAAATTGTGCCGGGTGCCGGGAAATATGATTTGCCGAGGTGGCGGATATATCGATAAAGAGAATGCGGTGCGGTTATACGATGCGGCGGAATGGCTGTTGGAGCAGGTTTGGAAGACCATTCGGGCATTTATCATCACTGTGGCGATTCAAGATAACATCGGGTATGTGGCGTTTAATATTGATGGAACGCCGGACGTGCTGGGGGATGCGAAAACTGTTTTTATGGAAGAATTCGGCTTGCCTTGCGATATCCAGATTCAGGAACGGGATATTCGGATTCGAGTGGAAGTAGGAACAGGAGGCACGGTAAAATGAGTGGTTTTGGCGGTTTTGGCAGAATCGTTCAGTCGGTGGATTTAATCTTCATGTTTTTGAACTGGGCGATGAGCCTTTTCGTTGTAATCGGTGCATTGATGGTGCGCGGAAAGCGGATGCTTCGGGATTTGTTGATTGCGCTGATGCTCTTCGCCGCGGATTCCTGGTTCCTACTGCTCTTTACCGGCGGTGCGGAGGTCGATTTTCCCATGGCGTGGGTGTTGATGCCGATTGTGCTGGCGATTTTTATGAATATGAAAATCGACTTATATACCTCCCAATCGAAGAATCAGGAAATCAGCCGGTTCTCCATTCAGGAGAGTACCAATAAGTTCCCGATTGGTCTGTGCTTCAGCCGACTGGATGGTCATCCCTATTTGGTGAATGCCCGGATGGATGAGCTGAGCTATCGGATTGCGGATCAGCCGGTGAAGAATGCCAATGAATTCTTCACTCAGGTTCAGGCGGGAAACCGGGAAGGCATATGCCGAACGGAGCGAGACGGAATTCCATTACTGCGATTTCCGGACGGTCGTACCTGGAGCTTTCAAAAGGAGCTGCTGAAAACCGATGGGGAGGAGATTCTGCAGATTGTCGCAATCGACACCACGGAACTGGAATTGCTGCTGGAGAAGCGTCGGAATGAGAACCGAAAATTGGAGGAAATCAATCGGCGGCTTCAGGAATACGGAAAGTCGGTGGAATCCCTGGCGACGGCAAAAGAATGGCTGGACACGAAGATGAGAATCCATGACACGATTGGACAGAATCTGATGGCAACCAAGTACCTGTTCTACGATAAAGGAGATGAAGCCCGGAGAGAAGCGATTCGAGAGAATTGGCGGCGAACGGTGAGGATGCTCCAGCATGACGAAGACGTGGTGGAATCGGAGGACGGGATGAAATACTTTCTGGAGGCGGCCCGAAAGGTAGGGGTTGCGGTTCATCTGGATGGAACGATACCGGAAGCACCGTCGGTACGGGAGCTGGTTGCGGCCAGTGGAATACAGATGCTGACCAATGCGGTCCGCCATGCGGAGGCCCGGGAACTGTGGGTTCTCATTGAAGATGAACCCATGAATTACCGGATGCTTTTCTATAATGAAGTGAAGGATGAGACGAAGAGGAGGTCCGGTACCGTTGTGGAAGGCGGCGGCCTTTCGGGACTTCGAAAGAAGGTGGAAGAACTGGGGGGGATAATGACCGCCTCTTCCGGAGAGTACTTCCAAATTGAGATTATCATGCCAAAAGGAGGACGCGATTATGTATAACGTGATGATTGTAGAAGACGATCCGATGGCGAGGCGCCTTCTGGAAATTATGGTGACTTCCGATGAGTCCTATCACCTGGCGGTATCGGTGGAAAGTGCCTCTGTTGCGGAAGTCTATTGCATGACGGAAGCCATTGATTTGATATTGATGGATGTGTGCACCGCCCTCCATGCCAGCGGACTGGATGCGGCCATTAAGATTAAGAAGCTGTTTCCGCAGATTCGGATTATTATCATCACCAGCCTTCCGGAATGCAGTTTCATAGAGCGTGCTCGGGAAGGCGGGGTGGACAGCTTCTGGTACAAGGATCCTTTTGAGAACAAATTGCTGGATATTATGGATCGAACCATGAAGGGGGAATCCATCTACCCGGATCAAAGCCCGACTTCCAATATGGGACTGGCTACCAGTTCGGAGTTCACTGAAAGGGAATTAGATGTCCTTCGGGAACTGATTAGCGGAGATACGGATGAAATGATCGCGGAGCGATTAAACCTGTCGGTGCATACCATCAAGAAACATGTAAAAAGCATGTTTCAGAAGACCGGCTGCACCACCCGAACACAGCTTGCGGTGATGGCGCTGGAGAGCGGGATTGTGGTTCGGGGAATCTAGACACCGGAAGATACACTGCAAAGAAATACAATAATGGAATAACAAAGGACGGGTATTTCAGCTTGCTTTAAAAGCTGAAATACCCGTCCTTAAACTGTTTCCGGTATGAAATTATTTTTCCTCTTCCTGCAGAAGGGTTTCTTCAAATTGCTGATCCGATTCCTGCTCTTCCAGCACCCGGTGATACTCTTTAAAAATTGCATCACAAATTTTCTCCCGGGTCTTTGCGGTGAGGGGATGTGCAATGTCGCGGAAATCGCCATTTCCTAACCGTTTATTGGGCATGGCAATAAATTCGCCATTGCTTCCGTTGATGATCTTGATGTCATGAACCACGAATTCGTTGTCAATCGTAATGGAAACGACGGCTCTCATCTTCTCATCATCGGTAATCTTTCGTATGCGTACGTCTGTAATTTTCATCAATAGCCTTCCTAATATGGATTGTTCCTACACGTTTTCCAACAATATTATATAACGACAGAACAAAAAAATCAATGCAATTCTAATCAGAGTGTTATATTTCTCAGTTTACTTTTTTAAAAGTTGTTTTAAAATGACAATTGAAAAAATGAGCGGATTATGAGGACTCATATTCTTGTATTACGGTGAAAAATACTCTATAATAATTCTGTATGATTCATCAGGAGGTGTGTTGATTGGAGAGCATTTCAAATTACAAAAGAATACATTGTCTCGGGATCGGCGGAATCGGACTTTCTGCGGTTGCCGAGATTCTACAGAATAACGGACATATCGTGTCCGGAACGGATTTAAACGAAACCGATGTGACCCGCCATTTGGAGAGCGTGGGCATTCGCGTGGTGTATGAGCATCGTGCCGACAATGTGGACGGTGTGGATGCCGTCGTATATTCCGCAGCGGTTTCGGCAGAGAAGCCGGAGATGGTTCGGGCGAAAGAACTGGGCATTCCGTGTTTCAGCCGTGCAGAGGTTCTGGGAATGATTATGGAGCATTACAAGAACAGCGTGGCGATTTGCGGAACCCACGGAAAGACCACGGTAACATCCATGACTTCCTTGATTCTGCGGAATGCGAAGTACAAGCCGACAATTCTGGTTGGCGGAAATCTGGATGAGATTAACGGAAACGTGGAAATCGGGGAGAACGAATATTTTGTCACAGAGGCCTGTGAGTACATGGACAGCTTCCTGCACCTGCGTCCTCGCATCGGCGTACTGCTGAACATCGATTCCGACCATCTGGATTATTTCAAGAATATCAATAATATCAAGAAGTCCTTCCGCCAGTTCGTGGAGCAGATTCCGAAGGACGGCGTGGTAATTGCCTTTGACGGAAATCCGTTTGTTCGGGACGTGCTCCAGGGCATGGAAAACCGAATCACCTACGGATATACGGAAAGCAGTGATTACTGTGCGGTGAACATTCAGTTCGATGATAACGGATTTCCGGAATACGACCTGCATTACAAGGGCGAGTTGCTGTGTCACGTGCATCTCAGCGTGCCGGGCGAGCACAACGTGCTGAACTCCATGGCCGCTTTTGCGACCGCTCATTACCTGGGCGTGGATACGGAGGTCATTACGGACACCCTGCTTTCTTACCGGGGAACCCATCGCCGTTTTGATTTTACGGGATATACGGAAGCCGGTGCAAAAATAATCGACGATTATGCGCACCACCCGACGGAAATCAAGGCGACATTGAGTGCGGCAAAGAACATTCGCCACAATAATCTGTGGTGCATCTTCCAGCCTCACACATACACCCGAACAAAAGCGCTGTTCGATGATTTCGTGGATTCCTTTGGAATGGTGGATCATCTGATTATTACGGATATCTACGCTGCACGAGAGAAGGATGTGTACAACGTATCTTCTCAGAAGCTGGAAGAGGCCATGCAGGAGAAACATCCGGACAAGAATATTCGATACATGGGCGATTTTGAAGGCATTGCAGAATATGTTGGCAAAAATGCCGGAAAAGATGATATCATTATCACGATGGGTGCGGGGGATGTCTATAAGATCGGACAGATGCTGCGCACCGAGGAGAGTAAAGGAGAATAGATGGATTTTGAAGAATACCGTTCCCGGGAAAGCGAGCGAATTCAGGCAAACCGGAAACGTATGGAAGAAGACGGAGTTGTTTTTCAGGATATTTATAACGCATATATCGACGATTCCGTGGTAATTGAGGAAGGTGCTTTTATTGCCTGCAATGTTACCCTGAAGGGAAATACCGTAATCCATCGGGAGGCATTTATCGGACAGTCTTCTTACCTGGAGAATGCGGAAATCGGTGCCGGTACGAAGGTTCAGACTTCGTACATTCTGGACAGTAAAGTGGGGGAGAACACCACGGTGGGACCTTTTGCCTATATCCGTCCGGGTAGCGTAATCGGCAACGAATGTAAGGTGGGCGACTTCGTGGAAGTGAAGAATTCCACTTTCGGCGACGGAAGCAAGTCCTCTCATCTGACCTATATCGGAGATGCGGATATCGGAAAGAATGTAAATCTGGGCTGCGGCGTGGTATTCGTGAACTACGACGGCGCGAAGAAATATCGCTCCACGGTGGGAGATGACAGCTTTATCGGCTGCAACTCGAACCTGGTGGCACCGGTAAACGTGGGCGACGGTGTCTATGTGGCAGCGGCAACCACCATAACGGAAGACGTGCCGTCCGATGCGCTCTGTATTGGACGTGTTCGTGCGGAGAACAAAGAAGGCTGGGTATCCAAGAGAAAGATTCTCAAGAAGGACCAGTAAGACAATCGTTACTTAATTTTTTATTTCTAATATATGCTTAGGGGGTATATACACATGGAAACAAAGGCTTTTTCCAACATGAAACTTTTCGCATGCAACTCGCATCCGGAGTTGGCAAAGGAAATTGCAGATCTGATGGGCGTAGAGCTGGGAAAGGCAACCGTTAGCAAGTTCAGCGACGGTGAGATTTCGGTCAGCATTTGGGAGTCCGTCCGTGACAAGGATGTATTCATCATTCAGTCCACCGGAAATCCGGTAAACGACAATCTGATGGAACTCCTGATTATGGTAGATGCCATGAAGAGAGCGTCTGCCGGCAGTATCAATGCGGTAATTCCGTATTACGGTTATGCTCGTCAGGACAGAAAAGCAAAGGCCAGAGATCCGATTACGGCAAAGCTGGTGGCAGATCTGCTGGTAGCAGCCGGTATAGATCGGGTCATCACCATGGATCTTCACGCAAACCAGATTCAGGGATATTTCGACATTCCGGTAGATCACATGATCGGACTTCCGACTCTGACAGAGTATTTCATCAAGAAGGAAATGGAAGATGTTGTTGTCGTATCTCCGGACCACGGAAGCGTGCCGAGAGCAAGAAACATGGCAGAGCGCATGAACTGCCCGATTGCTATCGTGGACAAGAGAAGACCGGAGCCGAACAAGAGCGAAATCATGAACATCATCGGAGATATCAAGGGCAAGAACTGCATCATTCTCGATGATATGATTGATACCGCAGGAACTATCACCAATGCGGCAAATGCCATCAAGGATATGGGCGCAAAAGAAGTATACGCATGTGCGACCCACGGCGTGCTGTCCGGTCCGGCGATTGAGAGATTGGAAAAGAGTGCAATTAAGGAACTGGTAATTCTGAACACATTGCCGATTCCGGAAGAGAAGAGAATTGACAAGATGACCATTCTCTCTGCTGCACCGATTTTCGCTGAAACGATTTCCAGAGTATATACGCACGGTTCTGTCAGTGCAATGTTTAACTAATCCATGTATATCATTGCAGGACTAGGCAATCCGGGCTCAAAGTACGAGAACACAAGACACAATATGGGGTTCAAGGCCATCGATGCCATGGCATCGGAATTCGGAATCGATGTGAATCGGGCCAAATTCAAAGGCTTAATCGGAGAGGGACGCATCGGAACCGAAAAGGTGATTTTGCTGAAGCCTCAGACCTATATGAACCTCAGCGGGCAGTCGGTTCGGGAGATTATGAATTTCTATAAGATCCCGGAAGAAAATTTAATCGTAATATACGATGATTTTGATTTGCCCATCGGGTCGATCCGTGTTCGTAAGAGCGGCGGCCCCGGAACACATAATGGAATGAAGTCCGTGGTTCAGGAACTGGGATCTCGGAAATTTCCCCGAGTTCGGGTGGGAATCGGCAGCAGTGACGGTTCCACCATCCAATTTGTCATTGGAAAAGTGGGGAAGGATGAACAGCAGATTCTGAACGAAGCGGCAGAGGCAGCGGCATCTGCGGCAGCGGATATTATTCGCATTGGAATTGAAAATGCGATGAACATCCATAATACAAGAAAGAGCGAAAAAAAGGATGATCATTAACTTCACAGGGGTAAGCGGCAGCCGTGTCGCTTACCTCGCTTCCAAAGAAATAAAGAATTACAACTCAACATTAATCGTGGTATCTTCCGGCCTTGTTGCGGACAGGCTCAGGGAAGATATTTCTTTTTTTGTACCCGATATTTCGGTTCAGACCCTTCCGGAAAAAGAAGATTTTCATTTTCTCTACGAAGCCCGAGACAAGGATGAATTGGTGCGGCGAATCCGTGGCATGGAGTCTTTGGCGGGAACTTCCCACGACGTGGCTATCGTGCCGATTTCCGCATTGCTGCCGCCGGTGGATGAGAAAGCGCATTTTCTGAAGTATCGGCGAATGATCCGGTTGGGCGATGAGGTGGATCCGGATGAGCTGAAGAACTTTCTGGTACAAGCCGGATACGAATACAACAGCGTTACCTCCGCACCCGGAGAATTCAGCGGACGAGGCGATATCATCGATGTGTATTCTCCTTCCATGGAGAACCCGGTGCGAATCGAATTCTTCGATACGGAAATCGATTCCCTGCGAACCTTCGACCCCGTTTCTCAGCGGTCCGTGGAGTCCGTTTCCCAATTTCAAATCGTTCCGGCGGTGGAATTCATGCCGGAACCGGAAGCGGTGGAGAAAGCCTTAGAGCGGATTGAAGCGGAATACCGGAAGCGGATCGACGAGCTGAAGGAGCAGCGGGAAAAAGAAAATCTGAAAGACGGCCGAATCGAACGGTACGAAGAGGAGCTGGGCCGCATCCGGGAGATGTTCCGGAACCGCACCAACCTGCCGATTTTCTCGGAATACATTTCCTATTTTGATGTGCCGGAAACCCGGATGTGGAACTATATGGATAACGGGCTTGTGTTGGTGTACGACCCGGCCCGAATCGGAGAGGCCATCCCGGAATATCAGGACAAGGATTCCTTCCTTCGGATGTACCGAGAATGCGAGAACATTCGGATTACCACTCCTTTTCCGGAACGAGTCGAGGGCGTGGACCGGCTGGACGAGATTCAAAATATTGAAAGCCGTCCGGTGGCACCGTTTAACGGACAGCTGCAGATGCTGGCATCCTCTGTCAAAGGATACCTGAAGAAGGGGTATGAAGTGCATCTGGTGTCCTCCACGGAAGAACGAGGCACCCGGCTGCGGGAATACCTGGACGAAGGGGGCGTTCACGGAAATCTTTTATACGATACCGGAAACCTGAGCGCCGGATTGATCCTGGAGGAAGAACGGTTATGCTATATTTCGGAAAATGATATTTTTCCGGGACAGAAGAAAGCCCTTCGCCGAAAGAAAAAGAAATCCCCATCCATCGACTTTTCGGATCTTCAGAAGGGCGATTACGTGGTGCACGAGGTTCACGGAATCGGCCGATTCGAAGGAATCAAGACGCTGGAAACGGACGGAGAAGCCAAAGATTATCTGAAAATTCATTACGCCGGATCGGATGTGCTGTACATTCCCACGGAGCAGCTGGATATCATTCAGCGATATATCGGAAATGAAGGAAATGCACCGCGCCTGTCGAAACTTTCCGGCGGAGAGTGGCGGCGTACCCGGGATCGGGTTCGAAAATCCGTCATGGAAATCGCGGAGGACCTGGTAAAACTATATGCGGAGCGGGAAGCGGCCGGCGGATATGCCTTCTCCAAAGATACGGTGTGGCAGCAGGAATTCGAGGATGATTTCCCGTACACGGAAACGGAAGACCAGTTGCAGGCCATCGCGGAAATCAAGGAAGATATGGAGAAACCGCTGCCGATGGACCGCTTGCTCTGCGGTGATGTGGGATACGGAAAGACGGAAGTGGCGGCTCGGGCGATTTTCAAGTGCATTTCCGAAGGCCGTCAGGCGGTTCTGCTGGCGCCTACCACTTTGTTGGCGGATCAGCATTACCATACCCTGAAGGCACGCTTTGAGAAATTCCCTTTTGAAATCGAAATGCTCTCCCGCTTCCGGTCGGATGCGGAACAGACGAAGATTATCGAAAAGCTGAAAAAAGGAACCTTGGATTTGGTCATCGGAACCCATCGGGTACTGTCCGATGATGTGAAGTACAAGGATTTGGGATTGCTGGTCATCGATGAAGAGCAGCGCTTCGGCGTGAAGCACAAGGAAAAAATCAAGATGCTGCGGAAGAACATCGACGTGCTGACCCTGTCGGCCACGCCGATTCCGCGGACACTGAACATGTCCTTAACCGGAATTAAGAATATCAGCACCATCGAGGAACCGCCGCAGGATCGCCTGCCGGTGCAGACTTACGTGACGCCGGAGGATGAAACCCTGATTCAGGAAGTCATCGAACGGGAATTGAATCGAAACGGTCAGGTATTCGTCATCTACAATCGGATTAAAGGCATTCGAAAGGTAGCGGAGACCATTCAGGAACTGGTGCCTCAGGCACGGGTCGGCGTCGGTCACGGACGGCTGGACGAGCGGAGCCTGGAGAACGTGATGGTGGATTTCGTGGAGCACCGTACGGATGTGCTGGTATCCACCACGATTATCGAAACGGGAATCGATATTCCAAATGCCAACACCATCATCATCCTGGACGCAGACCGAATGGGGCTGTCCCAGCTGTACCAGCTCCGAGGCCGCGTAGGCCGATCCAATACCCTGGCGTATGCGTATCTGACATATAAGCCGGAGAAGGTTCTTACGGAAATTGCTCGAAAACGGTTGGCGGCCATTCGGGAATTCACGGAATTCGGTGCGGGCTTTAAGCTGGCCATGCGGGATCTGGAACTTCGCGGCGCCGGAAACGTGCTGGGAGAAGCGCAGCACGGACACATTGAAGGCATCGGATACGAGCTGTACTGCAAGGAAATCGAGCGGGCGGTCAGCCGCCTGAAAGGAGAGGATGTGACCGAAAGCCGTTCGGAAAGCACCTTGGAATTCAACGTGCCGGCACGGATTCCGAAGCAATATATCGGGGACGAAACTCTCAAACTTCAGGCATATAAGAAAATCGCTCAGATTGAGACGGAAGAAGATGCGGATGATGTAATGGAAGAAATGATGGATCGGTACGGAGATATGCCGGAAGTTATGGTGAATTTGATTCGGATTGCGGAAATCCGAAGCGCATCGGAACACCTGGGCATTGAAATCCTGAAACAGCTGGGAAATCGGGTTCAGATCACATTCTACGAAACGAATCGCATGACGGCTTACGGACTTGTCATGGCCACCCAGGCGCTGGGGAAAAAACTGACGATTCAGAGCGGAAAAGTACCGTCGCTGAGCCTGTTCGTGGGTACGGACGACGTGTTAAAGCAGGTGTTAACTCTTCTTCGGATTCTGCAGAAAAAAGAACCGGAAGAATAAAAGGAGGAACTCAGATGATTTTTGAAAAAATTGGATTAATCGATTCGTCATTTCAGTATCGGTCGGACATGACCGTTGTAACCAAAGGCGACCGGATTGTCTATATCGGTTCCGAAAAACCTTCGGAAGAAATCACCCGGGAAGCCGGTCCGGTCTATGACGGAACGGGAAAAGTGCTTTTACCGGGATTCTACAACGCCCACGGCCATTCGCCCATGTGTTTGATGCGGGGATATGGAGAGAACCTTCCGTTGGACGAGTGGCTGAACAACCGGATTTTCCCTTTCGAAGCGAAGCTGTACCGCAAGGGCGTGTATTGGAGCACCCTCCTGACCATGGCAGAATCCATCCGCTACGGCATCGTTTCCACCTCGGATATGTACATGTTCTGCGATGATATGATTCGCAGCATTTCGGAGAGCGGAATGAAGAGCAATATCTGCCATTCCGTAACGAATTTCACCGGAGCGGCGCCGGAAGACAATCCTTCTTTTAAAAACATGAAGGACCTGATTCTCATGTACGATGGATTTGAAGGCGGCCGGATTCATACCGATGCCTGCCTCCATGCGGAGTACACGAATGATGAGCAGACCGTTCGGGCGGTGGCGGATGTTGCCCGGGAATTCGGCGTTCCGATTCAGGTGCACGTATCGGAAACGGAGAAGGAGACGCGGGAGTGCATGGAGCGCCGCGGCGGACGCACCCCGGTAAAATATCTGTCGGACATGGGATTCTTCGATTCCCCGGTGACGGCGGCCCACTGCGTGTGGCTGAACGACGAGGATCGGCAGATTCTGGCAGAGGGAAAAGCCACGGTTGCGGTGAATGCCACCAGTAATCTGAAGCTGGGCAGCGGAATTTGCGACACGCCAAAGCTCCTAAAGGCAGGGGTGCCGCTTGCCATCGGTACGGACAGCGTCGCCAGCAACAACAATTTGGACTTCTTCGAAGAGATGAAGCTTTTCGCCCTTCTGGAAAAAATAAAAGGCGGCGCGGATACCATCGTCCGGCCGGAAGATGTGTTGTATGCGGCCACCAGAGCCGGAGCCCTGTCTCAGGGCCGGGAGGACTGCGGTCTGATTCAGGAAGGCTTTAAGGCGGACCTGATCGTGGTGGATGCGAATGTGCCGAACATGCAGCCGGTGCACAGCATGCTGAACAACCTGGTGTACTCCGCATCCGGCAAAGATGTGCTACTCACCATGGTGGATGGAAAGGTGCTTTATCAGGATGGCGAATATACCACCATCGACCTGGAAAAGGTGATGGCGGAAACCAATAACGCCCGGAAAAAGATTTTGAGCAGCCTGGATCGGTAGACTGAGCCGAACGAATCTTTTTTTACCGGAAAAAGAAAAGGAGAAAAAATGCGACTGGACAAGTTTTTGAAAATTTCTAGAATCATAAAAAGAAGAACGGTAGCGAAGGAAGCCTGCGAGCAGGGCCGCGTTCAGGTGAACGGAAAAGTGGCCAAGCCGGGGGTGGAAGTGAAGGTGGACGACATCATCACGGTAACCTTCGGAACCAGCGAGTTGACGGTACAGGTCAAAAAACTAACCGAGTCCTGCAAGAAACAGGACTCGGAAGGGATGTACGAAATAATTGGATAAATAACTTTTAGACTGCCGGTTGGAAAATTCGCCGGGTTGCTTTGCTCAGCACGAGAATCAGTGCGGTGTCGATTGGCACGCAAAGGAGCTCCTTGATGAATCTGGCCGGCAGCATTGCCATGTAGCCTTTGCCCAGGATAAGGGTGAGCCAGAAGGTATTCACCAGAAGGTTGATGCCCAGCACCACTGCGATGACGGCGGCAAGGGCGGTTCCCACTGTCACTTTGCGTTTGTGCAGGAAGAGCCCGTAGATGATGCCGGTGAGGCAGGCGGAAACCGTGAAGCCCGGGAAGTAGGCGCCGGTTGGAAAAATGAGGCTTCCCAGAACGTCGGCCAGCGCGTAGGCGCCGCCGCCCCATATCGGACCGTAGTACATTGCGACAATTACCATTGGCAGAAAGCCGAAGCTGATTCGAAGCATCGGCGTGCTGATGCCCACAAAGCGGGTCAGGATGATTTCCAGTGCGATGAGGATAGCGGTAATAACGAGCTTTTCGGTGTTTGTTCTTTTTCTTTCCATTAAAAAATCTCCTTAAGATTATAATAAAAGAAGTAACGTAAACTGCTGGTATTATAATCAGGAGATTCTATATTTCCTCTATAATATTTGCAGTAGTGGATGCAATATCAAACCGCAACATGTTGTTTTCGGTCACAGACAACATCCCATTCTGTGAAACTTAACGCTTGATATTTACTCTACCGTCCTCGAATATACCACAAAAGGCCCCATAGAACAACCGATAAATTGCATTTTCGAAAATCTCGATTTTTCTCGATTTTTTAGGGATATGATTTTGCCCTCTTTCGTATTAGAATGAAAATACTTCATGAAGCAGGAAAAGAAATCGTAGAGTGTTGATGTTCCAGGGGGGGTAAATTATGGAAAAAGACGGTAATGGAAGTAAGGACGTAATCCCGATTATAACGAAGGAGCGATACTGTAAGATTAAGGTGGATGAAATAGAATTCATCGAACAGATTGAGAGCATGCTCCATATCATGACGATTGAACATCAGGAATACATCTTCCGGGGAAAAATAGAGGACATTGTGCCGATTATTTCCGGGAAGAGTTTCTACCGGGTGATGAAGAAATTGGTGGTGAATTTTGACAATGTACAAAATATGGGTAAAAGCACCATGAATTTTGTCTCCGGCATTACGTATGGAATCGGTCGGAACAATTTCCTGAAGGCTCGGCGGGCATATAAAAACTACCTATATGGGTATCCGCCGTTCCTGGGCAGGGAAGAAAGACGTGGAAGCAATGTAGCGGAAACCTTTGAATATCAAGGTGAAGAGGAGGACCGGGAGGAGGAATAAAATTAAATTAAAAAAGTGCTTGCTTTTTGATTGCGGCAGCAGTATAATAAAAAAGCTCTCAGGAAAAATATTCTTGAGAGAAGCGCTGAAAGGTTAAAACAAAACTTTTTAAAAAAGATTTAAAAAGTGCTTGACAAAGCCTTGAATGTGCGATATACTAAATGAGCTGTTTCACTTGAGACAGCAAGAACCTTGAAAACTTCATAGTGCAGAACCGGTCAAAGACGGAACACATTTCGAT
>JAEUGJ010000008.1 GCA_016775335.1 Mogibacterium sp. | reverse complement strand
ACATAGGGCCGCTGGCGGGCCGGTTTGACCGTTGCCGGGCCGGAGGGGCCGTTGGCGGGCCGGGTGAGCCGCTGGCGGGCCGGGTGAGCCGCTGGCCGCGGGACAAAGGGGCTCCGCCGGGCCGGATGGGCCGCCGGCCGCGGGACATAAGGGCGCTGCCGGGCCGGATGGGCCGCTGGCCGCGGTGAGGAGGGCTCCGCCGGGCCGGATTCAGATGAAAGTGATGCATGGCACCTTGTTTTTCCGCCTTATGCATCAACGCTGGTTCCAAAGTTGATGCATGAGCCCCCGATTTTCTGTTCCATGCATCACTTCCTACATCGCCGCCGGACATCGATTCTTTAATTTGCTCGACGGCGGCGAACCAATTGATGCAGGAATATCATTTTTCAGCGATCCTGCATCAATTTTCAGATTTGCAACGGCGGCCCGGATTGAAGTCGGGCCGCGTTCAGATGAAAAGTGATGCATGGACCCTTGTTTTTCCGCCTCATGCATCAACTCCGGTTCCGGGGTTGATGCATGAGCACCCGATTTTCTGTTCCATGCATCACTTTTCCATCATTATAATCCCAAGAGGAAAAGAATTGACGACGAACGCCCGCGCTGGTCCCTTTCGTCGTCAATTCTAATCATCTCCTCGTGCCGCCTGCTCCAATCTGCATTCGGCACCACAAAAAATTGACGACAGACCCTCCCTTTCCGGCAGTCTGTCGTCAATCTAACTTTTCTTCCAAATATTTCATCGAATTTAAGTTCTGCCCTGGCAGAAAAATCACTTCTTCCGGCTTGAATTTCCTGCTTCCGAGACTTTATCCCGCCTTCCACCCCGGCATTTGACTCTAATCTACCCGGCGGCCGCGGGGAAATTGACGACGGAACGGCGGGATGGGGTGTTCCGTCGTCAATTTCCGTCCGCTTTCATGAATCGGTTATTCCAGTCCCAGTGCCTTTGAGGCCCAGTCCCGATCGATCCGGAACTCGCTGCGGCTTCGAAGGTCCGGTAATTTTTCCCGCAGCCCCTCTGCCATATCCTCGTACATACCGTTCGGAATCGGCACGGTGCCAAGGACGCCTTTGGAATTCACAGCAACAAACAGGGATTCTCCCTCTTCTTCCAAGTAGTAGAGGTTGACATCCCCCTGTTCCGGATTTTTGTCTGCAACCGCATCGCTGATGATGCGCTTCACCAGCTCGACAACTCGGTCGTCCTTGCCGGCATCGAAAATTCTTATTTTTTCCATCAATTCTCGCTGAGAACCCACGATGCGGTACAAGTACGAATTCATATCTTCCTTCAGTACCTTCGTAATCTCGGTTTCCGCACCTCCGAATTCACCTCGAAATTGTTCTTCCACCATTTGGATATCCTCTTCCTGCACCACGTAATAGATCATGATCTGATCCTCCATCTGGTGGTAAAGCATCGGATAATCGATGTTGAAGGACTTCCCGCAGTGGGGGCAGATGTATTGAAACAGTGCTCCGCTCAGGAGCTGCTCTTTCTTCTCCGGATTCAGCTGGGTATTCAGGCTCGTCCACATTTCAAACTCACCGGTAGTTCCGCAGACCGGACATTGGACTTCTTCTTTTTTGCAAATGGACATAGGGCACCATCCTTTCTTTGACTCTGATTACGAACGTAATTTGTATTGTGTCTTGAGTGCATTCATCTTTGCATCATTATACCCCACTATGCCATCCTTTTGCAGCCTTCCCAACACAATGCCGGGATCTCGGTGAATTCTTTTTGAAAAATCTTTAATTGACTGCGGAGAGAAAATCTGGTGAGAAATAAATTCATCGTACTGCTGTGACGGAATTAATCGATCTCTTGCATATTCATCGGCCAGCTTTTCGTTTTCGCCAATTTCCATGTCAAAAGAAACACCATAATCACCACTTAGTATATGTCCGATTTCATGAAATAGCGTAAACCAAAATGAATCTGCATACAACCTCCTGTCATTCACCATCAATACGATGTTATCACCGACTTTTTTGGTCGCTCCGTTTATCCTGGAGCCCGAAATATTCGTCGGTCAAATTCTCCGAACTGCTTCTGAATCTAGCCGCCATATCCGGTCTCTTAAGAACAGTCAGCGTTGCGATATCCAAAAATCTACGTATACGTTCAATTTGTTCATCAATCTTTCTTGGAAGATCCGGCAGCATATAATTGTTTCGAAAGTACTTATAATCAATTTTTTCGAACACCACCCGCTCCTGTTCCAGTTCCTGATCGGACTTGAATTCCACAATCAATGCATCGTAAGCTTGCTGCAGATTCAGCCAATACGCAGCACTGGTTCCCATCAGACGAGACAATTTCATATTGAAAAAGAGTCAATGCCACTGCATTCTCACAAAAACAACGAAGAGGTCGCCGCACTCTTCCCGTGCGGAAACCTCTTTCCTGTTGCAAATTGTTTTTGGGAGATTAATTCGGCATCTCGTGCTTCATTGCGCGGAAGCCGATAACTACGGCCCACAGGTAAGCGCAGGTTTTTGGGATCATCAGGGCGCCCATTACCGGGATTGTTTCGGCGAAAAGAACCACCGGGAGGTAGCAGCCGAAGCTCAGCACGATGGTGAACCACATCCAGCGGAAGGCGCGGTCGTTCTGCTCTTTGGTGCTGCGGAAGTAGAGCACGATGATCAGCAGGCCTAGCAGGGCGAAT
Source organism: Mogibacterium sp. (assembly GCA_016775335.1). Taxonomy (GTDB): domain Bacteria; phylum Bacillota; class Clostridia; order Peptostreptococcales; family Anaerovoracaceae; genus Mogibacterium_A. Next base: position 5,645 of record JAEUGJ010000008.1, on the reverse strand, counting down.
GGGATGTTCCGATAGATTCCCCAGGACAGCGGCGGATTGGCAACGGTCCACCGGTTCTGCGGCATCATGCACAGGGCGATTCGAATGCCCGCCAACAGATACACCAGAACGGTCAGGTTTTTGTGCTCGGTGATGTGGTAGCGTTCACGCCATACGTAGTAGATCAGCACGTAGAAAATCGTCATGGTGACGGAAGTGATCCATTTGCCGATTCCCAGGGGAACTGTGTAGTCTCCGAAACCGGTGGTGCACAGGGCGATGATGCGCGGAACCAGGTGGAAGGAATCGCCGGCGCCCAGGATTACGGCCATCCAGCCGAAAATGGTGAACTGGCGGCACTTGCCCTGAGTTCTGCGGATCATTTTAATTCCAATGGTGATAACGGATACGAGATAAGCCACGTCGAAAATTGGCTCCATAATTGCTTGCATTGTATGCACACTCCTTTTTTATTTTTTTGCGGCGGATTGCGCCGCGTGCTTACTCTTTTGATTGCACTTGATTGCACTTAATTGCGCAGGGGTCGCCTGCGCCGCGGCGGATTGAGTCCGTCGGCTTGCGCGTGGCAGGCCGAATTGGCGCTGCCTACTCTTCTCCCTGCAGTTTGTCTTTCTCGAAAAGATGAAAGCCGGTGATGTACTGGAATCCGAAGAGAATTCCGGCCAGCAGCAGGGCCGCTCCCAGTCCGGTGTAGAACACGGCGATAAAACGCTCCGGTGCCACGCCGCCGGCGCGAAGCCCGATTCCGCCGGACATCATGAAGGCCATGATGATAAATGCTTTGCGGTCGAAGAATTTCAGGAAGAAGTGGTATTCTTCTTCATATCCGAGAATTCGCTCCGTGTGCTTGTCCACCAGCTTGCCGAAAATGAATTTCTGGAAAATGACAAACACCACCAGGGTCAGCAGGAAATTTACCGGTGCCAGATAGGATCCGTAGGACGACAGGCCGATTCGGAGAATGTTCCCGCCCGCCGCGCTCCAGACGATGCATGCCAGTAACAGTAATGTGTTTCTTTTGACTTTCACAGTTTTGCCTCCTTCAAAATCTTTTTCTTTGCAATCCGCTATTGGGATTTGCGTTGATTCCATCGTTACTGCAAGTGATTGCGGTATCCTGCACACGTGATTGTGATATCCGGCGCACGTACGGCAGTCCTCTCGAGTTGAACAATGTTCATTTTATGGTCCAAAGGAATCCCCCACAGACGTGGGAGATTGGATGGTCTATATAAGGAAGTCCGCCGGCCGAACCTCCCGCCCCTTAATACACGGTGCGCCGCAGAACTTCCAGCACCGGTGCCGGATTGTAATCCTCTCGGAGCAGCGCCGCCAGCATCAGGGAAAAGAGAACGTCCCCGAAGACCTCCGGCGTAAAAGCCTCGTCAAAAGCATCCTTCCGAATCCGCGGGTCGTGTTTCAGAACCTGTACCAAACTGGCTTGAATGTGCTTCTGCGTTTCATTCATGCGCCGGATGTTTTCGTTCTTCCCCTTCTCCGCAAGGCCCAGAGAATGCAGCGCCACAAAACCCGGATATTCCAGGCTCCCGGCTTCCATCCGCCGGTACATCCAAGTGACGCAGGATTCCGTATCCTCGTACACTGCCGGATTGTCCGGATTATGGAAGATTTCATGCCAAATGCTTTCCACCGTGGCCGCCAGCAGCTGGGTCTTGGATCCGAAATAATTGTAAATGGACCCCACGGACACGCCGCACGCCCCGGCCACCGACCGAATGCTGATGGCCTGACTGCCTTCTTTTTTGACCAGCTCCCGGCTCACGCTCAAAATCTCTTCTCGGGATGTTACTTTCTGATTCATATGCTCACCTCAACTTGAACGATGTTCATTATAGTCGCCTTGGGGGCTTCTGTCAAGGTTTTTACGGGGCTCATGCATCACTTCTTGCATTCTCGTCTTCTTCGAGTTGAGGTTTCCGGACTGGTTTACAAGACTCGTACATCAGATTCCGGGAAAGTTTACATCGATTTCCGGCCCACATCCCCCATGTTTCGGGTTGTGATCCGGAATCTGATGTTTTTGCTTCGCTTTTCAGCCGCCATGCATCAACCGGGAATTCGTGGTTGATGCATGCGATGTGTTTTCCGGGGCTCATGCATCAACCTGCAACTCGGAGTTGATGCATGCGGTGCATTTTTCGGGGCTCATGCATCACATCTTCCGTCCCGTCCTCATCGAGTTGAGGTTTCCGGCTCGGTTTTCAAGACTCGTGCATCAGATTCCTGTAAAGTTTATCCTGATTTCCGGCCTACATCCCGCATGTTTCGGGTTGTGATCCGGAATCTGATGTTTTTGTTTCGCTTTTCAGCCGCCATGCATCAACCTGCAAATCGGAGTTGATGCATACGGTGCGTTTTTCGGAGCTCATGCATCACTTTTAAAAAAATTGACGATAAAAGCAGAATATTCCGGCCGCCAACGTCAATCCGTCACAGGGACACGGGGACAATTAGAGTTTCCGGCGGTTCTTTTCGGAGGTGATTGACGATAATGTTGCGAAAACAGAAGTATTATCGTCAATCCCATCTGAAGCCTAGGCGGCATCCGCCGTGATTCCGAGCAGAAAATCCGGGGCATTGACGATGGAACTGCAAAACCAAGCTCTCCATCGTCAACTTTTCGAAAAAAGTATTACTTTATTTGAGTTTTATGAAAGAGGAGTCGTTAGAATTGACGCCAAGCATCGGTCGCCCGGCGCCCGGCGTCAATTCTCTCCATACTATTCAACAGCACGCTTTGAGCTGTGGATTTATGGATAACCGGCGCAGGGCTGTGGATAAGCCGTGGACAGACATAGCGGCCCGGCGCCTTGCGCCGTATAATAAGAGCTGCCCGGCGGACGGGGTCACCTCCCGGTGCCCCCGCCGCCGAAGCAGCTCTTCACAACTTCTTTCCTACTTCTTCCTATACCTGCGCGCCCAGCGCCCGGGCATCCGCCAACTTGGCATTGCCGTTAATCTCGCCTCCGCCGGTCACCCCTCCGCAGTACACGGTCCCCTTCAGGGTTGTTTTTGGGAAACAATCCAGCCAGCCGGTCAGTCCGGTCTCCGCCTTTTCGAAAACGTGGTCGCCTTCGTCCGCCGCCGTGGCCAGGAAGTACACGTCCCGGAACCGGTAGTCCATCGGATACATTGGATTCAAGCGGTCGATAAGGGTTTTCATCTGGCCGGACATCTCGAAATAGTAAATCGGCGTGGCCCAGGCCACCACGTCCGCCTGAAGCAGGGCATCCATAATCGGGGCCACATCATCTTGAATGATACATTTTCCGGTCTGATGGCAGGACAGGCAGCCTCTGCAGAAGCGGATGTCCTTGTCCTTCAGGGTGATGAACGTCACCTCGTTGCCGGCGGCCTCCGCTCCATCGGCGAAGGATTTTGCCAGAAGCTCCGAGTTGCTGTTCGGCCGGATGCCGGTGGAAATTACGGTTACTTTCTTTGCCATAGGTCGCTCCTTTCTTTTGCCCGCCGGTTTCTTACCAAGCGTTTGCCATGACGGTTCCGTTCAGACCCTGCCGGAAGGTTTCATATTCCTCCGGCGTCAATTCCCGAGGCGAACTCATCACCACCAACGAATGCCCGGCGTTTTCCTTGTGGTACGGCGGATGAATGTGCGGGTAGGGATTCGCCTTGAAACCGCATCGCTCGTAGAAACCCTTTCGCCGCCGGGAAATCTCGTCCACCGGAGGATCGATTTCCAGAATCACGATGTGCTCCTGCAGCGCCTCCAAAATTCGCTGACCGTAATGCTTATTCCGCATCGACAGATCGACGCAGAAGTGCTCCACGTAAAGCGCATCGCCGATGTTCCAGTACAGAATCTCTCCCACAAAAACATCCTCATCGAAAACAACATCAAAATGGTACTCCGGGTTGCCCAAGATTTCCGACTGGGATGCGGGCTCCCGCTGCTCGTGGCGAGGAAAGCTAATCTCGTAAAGCTCCATTGCCTCTTTGAAATACGGGTGTTCCACTTCGGTAATTCGTTCAAATCTCATCGTTTCCATTTCCCCTCTTAATCCTTGATTTTACATAACAGTATACCCCCGCGAAAAGGAAATGTATATATGCTATTTTGCCGGTTTCCGGTCCACCACGAAAACGCTCCACAAAGTGAACAGCAGGGACAGCAGGATGGCCACGTGATAGGATGTGACGTCTGCAATCACGCTGCCCAGGATTTTCTCACAAAAGGTCACAATCGCCGGCGTAGTGAACTGGGCGATGTACAGCGCCACGGAAAGGGCCGGGATCACGGTGGTCGCCGCATTCTTTCCGGCTTTCGCCGACGCCGTGGAGATAAAATACGGCACACCGATTCCGTTGGCGGCTCCAATCAGGAAGGAGCCCAGCAGTATTCCCGGCATCCCGTTCCAAAACTGGAGCAGCAAGTATCCCACCAAAAACATCAGGGGTGCCACGGCTTTGGTGCCTCTGCCCAGGCCTTTTTTCAGCTTCGGATAGGCCAGGCCGCCCAGAAAACCGAATACGTCCGCAACGGCCATGATTACGGGAATTGCCCCTTCCGGCACGGTTCCAAGGCGGGCAGATTCCATGGCAAAGTTAGCCGGATAGTTAAAGAAAATCACCATCAGGAAGAACATTCCAACGATAAAAGAATAATAATTTCGAAAAGTCCCGGTGGATTTTTTCGATTGTCCGGCTTCGATGATTTTTTCGTTCGGCATCCACATCGCCACCGGCACGATGCTGACCACGCCCAGCAGGTACACCAGGAAGCTCATCCGCCAGCTGATCATTGCCAGCGCACCGGCAATCAAGGTGGCAACCACGCCGCCCATCATGTTCATGGCCGACGAATACCCCATCAGCACATCCTGCTTGTCCCGAGTGAAATAGTACGTAATCAATCCGGTAGACATGGGCATGATAATGCCTACGCCCACGCCCACCAGCGCGCGGCACACCAGAACCGCGTAGATATTGCTGAACAGGCCGGCCCCGCAGCCGAACAGGATGTACATTCCCAGGCCGATTAGCGTCAGGGTTTTTGCCCTAAAAATCCGGCACAGCTTCCCGAAAAACAAATTCGTCACGGCAATGAACACCGCCGGCATGCTGATGATCAGCTGCACCATCATTTTCGATTCGCCACTAAAATATTCCTGTATCACGCCCAACGCCGGTGCCACGGCGGCGCCGGCCATTACCGTCAGCAGCGACAGCGTCAGTATCGCCGCCATTAATTTCCATCTTCTATGTTCCTTCAGAAACATCTTTACCTCCTTATAAAAACAGTATTCACTTTTTCTCCCGGCGCCCGGGCCGCACTTTCTCAATTTCAGGCCCGGGGGTTCGCGCAAGGAAACCGAGCTCATTGGCTTTGCGGACATCCGGGCGCGAACCGCGCCGGCGCTCGGGCCGCACTTTCCGAATTTCAGGCCCGGGGGTTCGCGCACGGAAACCGAGTTCATTGGCTTTGCGGACATCCGGGCGCGAACCGCGCCGGCGCACGGGCCGCACTTTCCGAATTTCGGGCCCGGGGGTTCGCGCACGGGAACCGAGTTCATTGGCTTTGCGGACATCCGGGCGCGAACCGCGCCGGCGTCCGGGCCGCACTTTCTCAATTTCAGGCCCGGGGGTTCGCGCAAGGAAACCGAGCT
>JAEUGJ010000007.1:26913-42834 GCA_016775335.1 Mogibacterium sp. | reverse complement strand
AAGCCATTTTAATAGTTGCATAGATATATACCTCCAATCAGAACGTATTATACATCAATATGCGTGCGCACGCAACTACTTTTAACATTATATCTGCCGCTTTGTCCTCCTAAACACAAATCAATTCTACATCTATAATCTCTACTGCTCTGCTACGAATATTATTCATTTTCCCGACCCATTCAAGCTGATTTTCTGCCTTTAGCTGTTCTGTCACACCCTCACATTCTGCCATCTGTTTTACCAGCCGAGAAAACATTTCCTCTGCCTGTCGGTCAATATCAGCAAGGTAACTGTTCAGTTTTCCGCTTGTCAACAAATTAGAATAAAACAGCCGTTTATGCTCTTTCAAGTAGCGTTTATGCCGCTGTCCCCATATGCCGATAGATTGTGTTTCTGTTTCGGGTAGTTTCAAATCGGGGAGAAAATAATCTCCAACCCGTATATAAGTGCCGCCCATTTCTTCAAAAATCGTCTTTGTCATTGTGTATTCCTACCTTTCATTTTGATTATCTCTAAAGCGTTTATCATGCTGTTTAGACTGTTTGGCTTGCTCTAAAAGTCCATCAATTTGCTTGCTGCCGAATACCTTACGGAGTAGTTTATAATCCCTGTTTTGCTCCTTCAGTTCAGCATTTTCAGCGTTAAGACTGCTGTTTTTTCTGCTCAACACTTGGTTTTCACGATACAGACTTGCGTTTGTTGCGTTCAGCCTGTGATAACTGTCCCACGCTTCAAAACATCGGGCAAATACGGTTTTAATAAGCGATTTTAACCTCTTGATAAGCGGCTCGGCGAACTTTGTTTTATAGGTTTTGGCTGTCATTAACCCCGATGGTTCGGGTAGATTATATTCAGGTGCAGTATCTAAGCTATCGCTTATTGCCTGCAATCGCTCAATACCGTCATCAAAATTCTGCACTCGGTCTGAAAGAGATTTCACCACATCGGTTTTCTCGGCAATCTGACTGTCAAGAGCCGATATTTCTTTTTCCCGTTCCTGCTTTTTGTAATCAAGAACGGACAAATGCTTATCGTGTGTGCCTTTCTGCTCCCACTCAATTCCGTACCGTTCCATAACGGCGGCAAGCTGTTCTTTTTCAGAAAGTACCCATTGCGACCATTCCGTATCGCCACGAGTACCGCCCTTAAATCCCTGCGCCACAAGAGCCTGTTTTAGCGACACTCTTGTATCTAAACCTCGCTTGCTACCTGTTGTAAACGGTACAAAGTCAATGTGAATATGCGGTGTTGCTTCATCCATATGCAGATGAACAGCGAACACATATAAGTTTGGATTTCTCTCTCGAAAACCCTTGTAATACTCATCCAAAATCTGCTTTGCAAGCTGTCCGTTTTCGCTTTCTGCACTCATATTATCTTTATCGCCAATCTGTAAAATCAGTTCGTGAAACGGCTTTTCCTGTTTGCCTGTACGGATTTTGTCGTAATAGTTTTCTATCTTTCGGTCTGCCCTTGTCTGCTTATCATTGTATCGTTTCAGAGCTTCATCAAATAGTTTGTGATATACTTTTTCGATGTTCTCATTGCAATAATCTATATTCAAGTGGGTGCGCTCTGGAGCAACATTCTCTGCTGTAAACTTTCGGCTGTTGTGATTGATCGAGCCCTTTCCGACCATTGCACTAATTGTTCTTTGCATTTTATCACGCCCTTTCTTTTCGGTTAGTGGTTCTGTTACTCTTGCCAAGAGTAACGCAAAAGCACTTTTGTCAGCTTCGCCAACAAAAATGCAACCTGCAAGCAGGTTTTGCGCTCTCCGAGAGGTAAGGGCTGTCCTTTGAAAAGGACACCCTTACAACCCCGTCTAAACTTTTGTGACGGTGTGTGACGATGGTGACGGTATTTTTGATACCGCACCCGCCCCTAAAATCATCGTCACACCGTCACATATCGTCACGCCTGCTCCAATCGGGATAGCTTTACTTTTCGCTCACTTCGACTGCGGCTGTTCTCATAGAAAATCTTATACTCATTTAGCAAACGCCCCGCATTGATATTCAGCTTTCGTGTGAGAGCGTTAGGCTGAATATCAAGCTGAAGAATAGAGCAAAGCTCCGTAGGCGTCCCCGTCCATTCATTACTGCCCGAAGAAAGCAATTGCGCTATCTTTTCAAGCAAAGGTTCGGGCGGTTCTTTCCAAAGCTCCGTTTCTGTCCGTTCCAGCTCCCACAGCAAAGTTTCGGTATTGCGATTGAGGTACAGCTTTTGGTCTTGCTGATCTCTGCCCGATACTTCAAGCGTGGCGGCGTTGCTTGTGCGTTTCTCTTTTTGCAGAAGAAACGCCCCATCCGCCGCACCGAGCAAGCCTGTCGTTCCCGAAATCATATTAAATTTATCATCCGCTGTTTGCTTCCTCGTGTGATGAACAAGCAGAATACAAATGCCGTACTTATCGGCAAACTGTTTCAGCCGTGTGATGATTTCATAATCGTTTGCGTAGCTGTAATTATCCCCGCCGACTTCTCTGACCTTTTGGAGCGTGTCAATGATAATCAGGCTTGTATCGGTGTGTTCCTGCATAAACCGCTGTAACTGAGCGTCCAATCCATTACCGAGACTGTCGGCTGAAACAGAGAAGAAAAGATTGTCTGTGCTGTCTGTTCCGAACATTCGGTATAGCCGTTCCTGCAAGCGTCGGTAATCATCTTCAAGAGCAAGATACAGCACCGTTCCTTTTCGGACGGTATAATCCCATAGCGGTGTGCCTGTGCTGATATGATAGGCAAGCTGCGCCATCAGGTAACTTTTGCCGAGCTTCGGCGCACCGACAAAGAGATAAGTGCCAGTATAGAGCAAGCCGTCAATCAGCGGCGGCTTGCTTGGATATACGGTGTCGTAAAGCTCTGTCATAGAAATTGTTTCAAGGTCGTTGATTTTTCCTGCTTTTTCGGATATACTATTGTCAGTACATTTTGAAATTGGCTGCTCCGTATCTGTTGCCGCAGATACATCAAGGGCAGTCATTTCTTTTTTATTCTCCATTCCCATCTTCTCCTTTCAGCCCGCCGAGAATAACGGCAATCAATTCGATTGTGTCAAGCAATTCATCATCAATACCGTTTCCTGCTTCAATCCTCTGTAATTCCGCAAGGACGGCAGCAAGCTCATTACGGAGTGCCTTATACACTCTCGGATTGCCCTGCACAACCACATCTTGGCATAAGAGCCGTCTTGTGATATAGTCCTGCTTGGTAAGCCCCGAAAGTCGTACTGCCCTGTCTATCTGCTCGCTTTCTTCGGGCGATACCCGAAACCCTACCGTGATATTTCTCCAACGGTTTTTGTTGTCCCTGTTTTTCGCTGACATATTAAAAATCTCCTTTCCCTAAATCGTCTAATCGCTCTGCCATTTCCGTCTGTTTGGACGGGAACAGGTGGGCGTACTGATAAGTGATTTCAATACTTTCATGTCCTACACGGTCTGCAATCGCCACCGCCGAAAATCCCATATCAATCAGTAAACTGATATGGCTGTGTCTCAAGTCGTGAATGCGGATACGCTTCACGCCTGCGGCTTTCGCCCCTCTGTCCATCTCGTGATGAAGATAGCTTTTTGTTACCGTGAAAATGCGGTCTTTCTTTTTCAGACCGTAAAGCATACCGATATATTCCTGTATTTCCTCACAGAGAAACTGCGGCATTTTGATTATTCGGTTGCTCTTTTTTGTTTTCGGTGTAGTAATCACATCTTCTCCGTGTAAACGCTGATAGGATTTACTAATCGTTACCGTTCCCTTGTCAAAATCAAAATCGGAGGCGGTCAAGGCTAATAATTCGCCTTCACGGATACCGCACCAATACAGCATTTCAAAGGCGTAAAAGGAAACTGGCTTATCCATCATCTCATCGGCAAATTTCTTATATTCTTCTCTCGTCCAGAACAGCATTTCCTTGTGTTCCTCGCTTCCCATATTTCCCACCTTTGCCGCAGGATTTGACCGCAATTCATAATAGCGTACAGCGTGATTGAATATGGCTGACAACTGATTGTGCAGCGTTTTCAGATAGGTTTGTGAATACGGTTTTTTCTTCTCGTCACGGTAAGCAAGCATTTCATTCTGCCAAGTGATAATCTCTTTTGTGGAAATCTCGCTGATTTTCAGTTTGCCAAAGTAGGGCAGTATCTTCGTGCGAATGATATGCTCCTTTGTCAGCCAAGTATTTTCCTTCAGACGGTTTTTCACATCGTTAATATACAGTTCCGTAAAGGCTTCAAAACTCATATCAAGGTCAGACGAGTTTTGTAACTGAAACATTCGCTCCCATTCCTGCGCTTCTTTCTTTGTGGCGAAACCCCGCTTGCATTTCTGCTTGCGTTCGCCTTTCCAGTTCACATATCTCGCCATTACATACCAAGTGCCGTTGTCCTCATTTTTGAATACTGGCATTATTTACTCTCCTTTCCTGCTCCGTAGAGCCTTTCATAAAAATACTGGCGGTTTACACGCCCTGCAATCGTAATAAATCCCTGTGCTTTCAGTTCCTCGTTCAGCTTTCTGATGAGCTTATAGGCATAGGGCTTTGATACGCTTAGTTCCTGTGCCACATCATCGGCACGAATGAATTTGTTTTCCATATCATCAGTCCTTTCATTAAATTTTCAAGTTGCCGTTTTACCCGAATGTCGTTTTTCTGTGCCTGCCCCATTTCAGCGGCGTTGCTTCGCTCGTTTCCTTTTCGGAAAGTCCTTGCAAAGACATATCCCATTCAGACGGTCATTCAGTTGCATTTATTAAGCGCATTTGCTTAATTCCCTTTAATTATACTAAGCATATTTGCTTTTGTCAAGTGGCTTTCAAGAAAATATTAAACTTTTTTGTTTCATTTTCTCTTGACAATTCCTAAACTTATATGCTATACTACTTGCAGATACATAAGGCAAGGAGTGAAACACTATGGCTATTGGCGAAAGAATACATTTTTTTAGGCTTCTGCGTGGTATGACGCAGAAATATCTCGGTACGGCTGTCGGTTTTCCCGAAAAGTCCGCTGATGTGCGTTTGGCTCAGTACGAAACAGGCACACGCACACCGAAAGCAGACTTAACGGCGGCATTGGCGCAGGTGCTTGATGTTTCCCCACAGGCTCTCTCTGTTCCCGACATTGACAGCTACATCGGACTTATGCACACCTTATTTACCCTTGAAGATATTTACGGTCTGACCGTCAGCGAAGCAGACGGAGAGGTCTGCTTAAAAGTCAACAAGGACAAAGGCAAGGACGCCGCCGAGCTACTGAAAATGCTCTGTGCTTGGAAAGAACAGGCGGACAAGTTATCTTCCGAGGAAATCAGCAGAGAAGAATATGACCGATGGCGTTATTACTACCCGAAATATGACACCACGCAACTTTGGGCGAAAGTTCCCTCGCAGGAACTTAGCGACGCTCTTGTTGACGCTTTCAAAGACCACCTCCAATCCGACAAATAAAGATAAAGACAACAAAACGCCCTTAGCTATGAGTTACTACCCACAGCTAAGGGCGTTATAAATAATATGGATTTATTCAGAGTATGGCTCTGAACACCAGTCATACAAGCCGCTTGAAAATCATTCCGCTACCTGCAAACCACTTGATAGTGAGAATAATCGCATTTATATGACTGTTATCAATTTGTTATCAAAAGGCCTCTTGAAATGCCGCAAACCCGCATAAACACTAGGCTTTTTCGGATTCTCAATTTATTCAAACTCAATAGTCCCCGGTGGTTTGCTGGTCAGATCATAGAATACCCGGTTCACGTGATCCACCTCGTTTACGATTCGGGTCATCACCTTCTGCAGAACATTCCACGGAATCTCCACAGCGGTTGCGGTCATGAAGTCGGACGTCTGAACCGCACGAAGTGCCACGGCGTAATCATAAGTCCGGAAGTCGCCCATAACGCCGACGGAACGCATATTGGTCAGCGCCGCATAGTACTGGCTGATGCTTCCGGTCAGTCCCGCATTGGCGATTTCTTCTCTGTAGATGGCATCCGCATCCTGAACGATCTTCACCTTCTCCGCGTTAACCTCACCGATGATTCGAATTCCCAGACCCGGACCCGGGAACGGCTGACGGTCTACGATATAATCCGGCAGTCCGATTTCTCTGCCCAGCTGGCGAACCTCATCCTTGAACAGGCTGCGCAGCGGCTCCACGATTTCCTTAAAATCCACGTAATCCGGCAGTCCGCCCACGTTGTGGTGAGACTTGATGACAGCGGATTTGCCCAGGCCGGATTCGATGACATCCGGATAGATGGTTCCTTGCGCCAGGAAATCCACCTTGCCGATTTTCTTCGCTTCCTCTTCGAATACGCGGATGAATTCCTCACCGATAATCTTTCTCTTCTGCTCCGGTTCGGTTACGCCGGCCAGTTTATCGTAGTAACGCTGTTTCGCATCCACGCAGATGAAATTAAGATCGAACGGTCCTTCCGGTCCGAACACGGCAGCAACCTCTTCCGCCTCGTTCTTACGGAGCAGGCCGTGATCCACGAAAACGCAGGTCAGCTGTTTGCCGATTGCCTTGGACAGAAGTCCTGCAACGACACTGGAGTCCACGCCGCCGGACAGTGCCAGCAGCACCTTTCCGTCGCCGATCTTCTCCCGCAGCTCTTCAATCTGTTTTTCTGCGAAGAAATTCATCTTCCAATCCTGATCGCATTTGCATACGTCCAGCACGAAATCCCGGATGAACTCTGCACCGTGTGCGGTGTGGTTTACTTCCGGATGGAACTGCACACCGTAGAAGCCTCTCTCCCGGTCTTCCATTCCCGCAACCGGGCAGTGATCCGTGTGCGCGGTCACCACAAAACCTTCCGGCGGCCGGCTGATGTAGTCCGTATGGCTCATCCAGCAGACATTCACATCGTCGGCACTCTTCAGGATGCCGTCCTTATCGTCGATTACCACGTCCGCACGGCCGTATTCACTGGTCGGAGCGGAGTCGATTTTGCCACCCAGCATGTATGCCATCAGCTGCGCACCGTAGCAGATTCCCATAATCGGAACGCCCAGCTCGAACACGCCGGCATCGATGCTCGGTGCACCTTCGCCGTATGCGCTCTGTGGTCCGCCGGTAAAAATAATACCCTTTGGATCGAAGGCTTTGATGTCTTCCAGAGTGGTGCTCTCAAAGCCGCGGACTTCCGAATACACATTGCATTCCCGAACACGCCGAGCAATCAGCTGGTTGTACTGACCGCCGAAGTCCAGAATCAAAATTTTGTTCTGTGCCATTTTGATACCTCTTCCCATTCTTTTTACTGTTCTTTTGCGATTAATCTTAAAAGTGCATCAGCGCCAACACGCTGATGCACCGTTATTATACATTCTGCGTCTCGTTCTTCAACTATCGTCTTACGGTAGCAACGCTGTTGTCCTTCAGGACAACGTCGTGAGCGCCGCCCTCAACGATACTGGTTGCGGATACCAGAGTGAGCTTTGCTTCCGCCTGCAGCTGCTTAATGCTCAGCACGCCGCAGTTGCACATGGTGGATTTCACCTTGTCCAGGGACAGCTTTACGTTGTCATGCAGGGAGCCGGCATAAGGAACGTAGGAGTCTACGCCTTCCTCGAACTTCAGCTTTGCGTCACCGCCCAGGTCGTATCTCTGCCAGTTTCTGGCTCTTGCGGAACCTTCGCCCCAGTACTCCTTCATGTAGTTTCCGTTTACCATGATTCTTGCAGATGGGGACTCGTCGAAACGAGCAAAATATCTTCCCAGCATGATGAAGTCTGCGCCCATTGCCAGCGCCAGAGTCATGTGGTAATCGTGAACGATACCGCCGTCGGAGCAGATCGGAACGTAGATGCCGGTCTTCTCATAGTACTCGTCTCTTGCTTTTGCAACTTCCAGAACGGCAGAAGCCTGACCGCGGCCGATACCCTTCTGCTCTCTGGTGATGCAGATGGAACCGCCGCCGATACCGATCTTTACGAAATCCGCACCGTGCTCTACCAGGAAGTCAAAACCTTCTTTATCGACAACGTTTCCGGCACCCACCTTAACGGTGTCTCCGTAATTGTCGCGAATCCACTTGAGCGTGATTGCCTGCCATTCGGAGTAACCCTCGGAAGAGTCGATGGTCATCACGTCTACGCCGGCCTCTACCAGTGCAGGAACTCTTTCCTTAAAGTCTCTGGTGTTGATTCCGGCACCCACTACGTAACTCTTGTTGGCATCCAGCAGCTCGTTCGGGTTGGATTTGTGAGAATCGTAATCCTTACGGAATACCAGGCTCTTGAGGTGCATCTTATCGTCTACGATCGGCAGCTGGTTCACCTTGTTGTCCCAGATGATGTCGTTTGCTTCGGACAGGGTGATGCCTTCTTTTCCGTATACCAGCTTGTCCATCGGTGTCATGAACTCGGAAATCTTTGTGTCCGCATCCAGACGGCTGACTCTGTAGTCCTTGCTGGTTACGATGCCCATCAGCTTGCCGTTGGCCGTTCCGTCCTCGGTAATCGCGATGGTGGAATGACCGGTTCTTTCCTTCAGGTACAGAACATCCTTCAGAGTCTGATCCGGCTTCAGGTTGCAGTCGCTGGTTACAAAGCCCGCCTTGTAGCTCTTCACCTTGCGTACCATGTTTGCCTGGCTTTCGATGGACTGGGATCCGTAGATAAACGCAACGCCGCCTTCCTTTGCCAGAGCTACGGCCATATGGTCGTCAGATACCGCCTGCATTACTGCAGATACCAGTGGAATATTCATGGTAATCGCCGGCTCCTCACCCTTCTTATACTTGGTAATCGGAGTCTTAAGCGACACGTTTTCCGGTCTTGCATCCGCGCTGGAGTAGCCCGGAATCAGAAGATATTCACTAAATGTTCTGGATGGTTCCTGAAGAACAATTGCCATTGTACACCTCTTTCTTTCTCACTTCGCAACAGTATTTTAAATCATAAATTGTATTCTAATATAGCACAAAAACGTTGATTTTTAAAGGTTTTTTTGCACTCTTCTTCACTTTGTTAAATTGCACAACCGCATTATTTGACCTTGTTATTATTTAACAAATATTGCTTTTTATTTTCCCCCTAAAAGCACTTCCGCCGCGGCTTTCAGGGTTCCGTCTTCCCCCACATTTCCCGGGAAGATGACGTACGGCGTTCCCGGAAAACGGCTTTCCGCTCCGATCTGCCATACCGGAATTCCCGGCTGGATCTGCCCCAGCACGCGGGCTTTTTTGACCGCCAGCGCCTTGGTGCCCACGTCGCTGGAAGTGATGCCTCCCTTTGCGATGACGAAGGCCGGTGTAACCGACAGCCGTCCCACCAGGGACTGCACCGCATCGGAAATCCGCACAGAGAGGCGCAGTTCGTCCTCTCGGTCGCCGGTATCCGCTGTAATCAAGCCTCGGGTGGTGTAGCAGCACACCGTCTGCCCGTTCCGGATGCAGCGCTCCTCCTCTGCCAGGCAGCGCGCCACTTCCTGCTCAAAGGCCGCCTCATCCCGAACCAACGTGGCATCCAATTCGATAAACGCAATGTCCTCCCGTTCCCGGAGCCGGCTCAGCTGTCGGGTGGTTTTGTCCGTGTGGGAACCCACCACAATGATTCCGCCGTTGGCGGTTTCCTTCTGCACCATATCCTCTCGGGTCAGAAGCGGCCGTTCCGAAATACCGCCCAGCACCCGCACCAGGGATGCCGCCGTCCGGAACAGGAAGTTTTTGCCGGCGGCCATGGCCCGAAGCAGCGCCACGCAGAACACCTTCAGGTCCGGATAATCCACCGCATTCACCACGACTTTATTGAAATCCTTTACGTCCATCAGTTGCTGCTGAATTCGGTCGAAATTCATGCTGTGCAGATCTTCCAAAGAAATGCAGGTCACCTCTTCCTTTCGGAACTTTCCGCCGGTCTTCTCTTCCACGTACTCCGGCAAAGTCTCCGACACATACCCGAAGGTAGGGTCTTTGGCGAACTCCGTCTCGTTGGCCGGCACCAGCTCCTCGCCGTATTTCACATAGTGGATATTGCCCAGAGTGAACCGTCCCCCTTCCTTGAAAAACGGGCACAGAATCTCCCCGTCCACCGGAAGTCCCGTATTCTTCTCATACTCTTCCCGCAGAATCTCCGTCTCCAGCGGGAAATGACCCCGCAGGGTGCTGTCGCTTCGGCTCATGAAAAGATATTCTTTGCCTGCCGCCTTTGCCGCCTTGTCGGTCGCCTCCGCGATCTCCCGGTGTGCTTTTATCGTTTCCGCCTCCGTGAAGCCCCTGGAATTGGTCAGCACGTAGAACAGATTCTCTTCCTCTTGAAAGCCCGCCGTCAAATCCTCCGGCGTCCAGTGGGTATACACCGACACGTCGTGCACCGTCTGCACCCCTGTCGGGTCGTCGTCCAGCACCACCAGCTTCTTCCGATTCTTCCGAAGCTCCTCCTGCAGCAGCGCATCCACGTGCTCTTCGTCGATTTCCGCGTACTGCGTCAAAATATCCGCTTGTTTCTTCATATCTCTCTCCTGTCCCAATAGCAGAATCCCCTCAGACTTGCTATAATATTTCTGATTTATATTGTAATATATCGGCGGGAAAATTTCCACTCACTATGGCATTAAGAAAATAAAACACTTGACAACGGGCATCCCGCCGGTTCTCGCATACAGAAAGGATTTTTTTATGAAAATTGTAATCGCGCCGGATTCCTTCAAGGGATCCCTCACCGCATCCCAGGTCTGCGACATCGCCGCAAACGCCGCCCGGGAGGTATTCCCGAATGCAGCCGTTCAAAAGCTTCCCCTGGCGGACGGCGGGGAAGGCACCGCGGAAGCGCTGATGAACGTCCTCCCCGGTGAAATCCGCACCCTGCAGGTCCGCGGTCCTTTGGGTGTTCCGGTGACCGCCCGCTACGGCATCGTTTCATCCACATCGACTGTTTCTGCGCGGGAAACGCCGGAGCATCCCCTCCCAAAAACAAAAATCGCCATCATGGATATGGCCGGCGCGTCCGGCCTGACCCTGGTGCCCGAAGCGGAGCGGGATGTTTTCCATTCCAACACCTTCGGCACCGGCGAGATGATTCTGGATGCCGTCCGTCAAGGCTGCCGGCACATCTACCTAGGCCTGGGCGGCAGTGCCACCAGCGACGGCGGGATAGGCATGGCCGCCGCCCTTGGCGCGGTGTTCCGGGACGAAAACGGCACGCCCCTGAATCCGGTGCCCGCATCCATGCATCGGATTGCGGCGGTGGATGTTTCCCGGCTGGATCCCGCCGTTTCTCGGGTTCCCATCACCGTCATGAGCGACGTGAAGAACCCGCTCCTGGGGCCGGAGGGCGCGGTGTACGTGTACGGTCCTCAGAAGGGGATTCCGGCAGACCGGCTGGCCGACATGGATCAAGCCATGGCTCACTACATCGACTGCGTAGAGTCCGCCCTTCCAAAAAAATCCATCCGTCACGCGCCGGGTTCCGGGGCGGCCGGGGGTCTCGGCGCCGGGCTGCTTGCTTTTACCCGCAGCGAAATTTTCTCCGGCATCGAAACGGTATTGGAGCTTCTGGAATTCGATACCTGTCTGGAATCTGCGGACCTGGTCATCACCGGGGAGGGGCGCATGGATTTCCAGTCGGCCTACGGCAAAGTGGTGGCCGGCGTGGCGGCACACTGCAAAACCCACCGGGTTCCTTGCTTCGCCCTGGCGGGAAGCATCGAGGACGGCGCCGAGGCGCTGTACGAATTCGGAATTTCCGGGATGATGCCCCTGGTGGACCGCATCGAATCTCTGGATGCGGCCATCTGCGATGCGGAGAAGAATTGCTTCCGCGCGGCGGTGCGGCTGCTCCGCATCGTGAAAGCCGGGATGGAAGTACGCGGGTAAAGGGCGGCACCCGGGCCGGCCGCCGGGCCGCCGGAGGCCCGGCCGGTCCGGGCGGCGTGGTGCTTCTTCAGGGACCTGAAAAACCCCAAAAAACCAAGAATCGGGCCGGCGCACAGTTGTGCGGCGGCCCTTTGCCTTCCCCCATTGAAGATGCGTATGTCTGCTCTACACCTAGCTCCGCATCTCACAGAGATTGTAACATTCTTTTTCCGGTGTGGGAAGGGCGACATAGTTCAATTGCCCGAAACGGGAATTTTTTTACCCAATTTTTCCCACAGAAAGCCTTTTTCTCGTCAAAAATACCGTTTTGAAGCGCTTCGTCCGTTGGTGAAAGTGACCTTTTCATCCAAGTGAAAACGTTCCAGCGGCCTTATACCATCGGAATATCTGCTTTTACGGAAGCATTGTCGATTTCTACCGAATACTTCTTGTGAATCAAGCAGTTTACCGGGTCCTCGGTTCCGATAACCACTGCCAGGCGGTGTCCCGCTTCCACGGTGTATCTGGCCGGATTCAGGTATACGTTGTAGGAATGTTTTTTCCCCGGAACCAGTTCAATGCTGTTCTCGGAAGTCTCCGGTGCATAACCGGATTCCGGATTGCACAGGTCGATGTACGCCCGGGTGATGACGCAGTACTTCCGGTTCACGGTTTCGAAAACGGACTGATCGAAGTCCGGCAGATCTCCGCCGTTGTGAATTCCGCCTTTGTTTCGAATCACTACCGGAATCACGTTTCGTTCCGGATCGACAGTCTGAATACTCGGGAACTCCTCGTCCGCCACGTCGCACAGCAGCACCGTCAGCTTCACATCATCCATCTTGCCGGAGGCGCTGCCCAGCTCAAAGCTCAGGCGGTCCGCATCGTTGATGTTCTCCGGCTCGAAGTTCTTGGATGCATCGCCGTCCTTCAGTGCGGCGTCGAACTTTACGCAGACGGAACCCTGGATGGTCAGATCGTCCGCGGCTTTGTCGCTGAAGTAGCGTTGATTCATGTTGGAATCCAGCAGGCTCATTCTTTCGTCGAAGTTCTCCTTGTTGATTCCGGCTTTTTCCCAATCTGTATCGATTACCGTCGTTCCGCTGAGGTTGCTGCGGAATTCGTAATCGCATTCGGTATCCCAGGAATCCACTTCATCCCACTGATCCTGGTCCACGTTGTTCTGCACCAGTACCGCCGGCATGTCCTCTGCATCGTTCTCCACATCGTACAGATAGTGAGAAATCCACTTATTGACGATATCATCGTAATTCCGGCCGTTGACGGAAATGCCGTATCCCTTGTTGGCCATGGTCGGCGTAATATGCGGGCCCTGGTGGAGGATTACTTTTACAGTTCGATCGGCCTCCTCGAAGGAGTGGAGCATCATCTCGAACTGTTTGGTGGACACGTTCTCGTCGTTCAGCCCGTGAACGATGAGAGCGCTGCAGCGAATGCCGTCTGCCTTCAGGGTGTAATTTCCTTCCTTCCAGAAATCGCTGTAGTCGAATCCGGTCTTCATCTGTTCATAGGAAAAATACTGATGGAAATCCAGAATCGCCTGCCGCTGTTCCTCCGTCAGTGTCGGGTCGTTGTAACGGCTGGAGCAGAAGTATGCCAGGAAGCTCATGAGCATTTCTGCCGGCCAGTACCGCTGCGCACCCTGCTGATTCAGGAAGCTGTACCAGTCACTGATTCCCGCTACCGGCACGATGGTTTCCAGGCCCGCAACTCCGGTGGTCGCCACGGCGAACGGCATGGTTCCCGCGTAAGATCTGCCGGTCATCGCCACCTTTCCGTTGGACCAGTCTGCCCGAATGGCCTCTTCCCGGTTCCGGTCCGCATAAGCGATTCGGTCGCCGTGGAGCCATTCCACGATGCAGCGGAAGGAATCCCGCTCGCAGTCGGATCCGGTATACTCAAAACCGTCGGAACCCAGCGTCCCCACGCCGGCGCTGAGTACCACCGCGTAGCCTCTTACCAGGTAATAGTTATAGGCATCGATGTTCTCGTAGCACATTGCATCGCCGTTTCCGTGGTCCGGGAAGTGCCAGTCTGCCGGATCGGCCTTCTCCGCCGCTTCCATCGTGCTGATGTACTTGCTCGGATTTCCCGGTACCGGCGAATAGTTGATTTTCATGGAATCCGGCCCCGGGCAGCCGTTTCCTTCCACCTCTTTCATGTGGTCGTAGCCGTCGGCATTTACGCCGGCGCAGTATGGACGTGCCTCGAACACAGATGCCGCCTTGTAGTTGCCCTCTGCCGCACTTCTCGGAACCTGAACGAACGCCTTAATCAGATCGCCCTTACCGTCTCCGGTCGTGTCGAAGTTCGCCTCCACATACACGCAGAACCGAACGATATCGGACGTCTTCGCATCGTATGCGTCTCCGGTCTTTCCGTCCGTAAAAGGAAATACCGGCTGTGCCATGCCGTTCTCGAACACCGGCATAAGTTTCTTGCTGTTCATCGTCATATCATTTCCTCCTATGATTCATTTCAGCTCCTTCGATTATACTATCCTCCGAGCATTAAAAAAAGTCTTTCCGCCCGACAACTTTTTCCCGCTATAGTTTCTTTGTATTTGTAAAAATCCCCGCCACCCTCTATAATATAGTGTATATTTTCACAAACAGGGAGACCCTATATGCGAATTGCACTCATCGGAGCCGGACAGAGAGGCAACATTTACGCCGCCTACCTCCGGGAAAAAGGAATTGAAATCAGCGCCGTCGTGGAACCCGTCGCGTCCCGGCGGAATCGAGCCGTGGAAGACTACGATATTCCGCAGGCTTTTTCCTGCTTAGAAGATTTTCTGGCGCAAGGCCGCATCGCCGATGCGGCGGTGGTGGCCACCATGGACCGGGACCACTTTGGCTGTGCCATGCCTCTGCTGAAAGCGGGTTACCATCTCCTGCTGGAGAAACCCATCTCCCCGGATTCCGAAGAATGCCTCCGAATTCAGGAAGCCGCCGATGCCCGAGGCCTTCTGGTCATGGTATGCCACGTGCTGCGATACACCGAGTTCTTCACACGAATCAAAACCATCATCGACTCCGGCGAACTGGGCCGAATTCAGACCATCGAATATGCGGAATACATGGGAAACTTCCACATGGCCCATTCCTTCGTGCGGGGCAAGTGGAACCGCACCGACACCAGCAGTCCCATCATTCTGCAGAAATCCTGCCACGACATGGACATCCTCACCTGGCTGGTGGGCTGCCGCGCCGCCAAAGTCTCCTCCTTCGGGAACCTGTCCTACTTCCGCCCGGAAAACGCCCCGGAGGGAAGCGCCCTTCGCTGTAAGGACTGCACCCTGGGCGAGCGCTGCCGCTTCAATGCCTACCGCACCTACCTGCCCATGATTGGCAAATGGCGCGCCGTGGACGTCACCGACGATATGACGGAGGAAGGCATGCGCCGCGCCCTGGATGAGGGCCCCTACGGCCGCTGCGTTTTCCACTGCGACAACGACGTGTGCGACCAGCAGACCACCGCCATCCAGTTCGAGAACGGCGTAACCGCGGCTTTCCAGATGAGCGCTTTCTCCGACCACATGCATCGCCGTATCAAAATCATGTGCGAACACGGTTCCATCCGCGGCGACGACGCGGAAAACCACCTCACCATCACCCGCTTCGGCTCTTTCGCCGATGTGCCCACCCCACCGGAAGAAATCCAGCTCCATCCGTATCGAGGCAGACACGGAGGCGGCGATATCGGTTTGGTAGATGCCTTCGTTCAGGCTCTGGCAAAAAAAATATCCCAGCGGCCAAAGGTTGCCGGCACTCCCAACGGGGAAATTCCATCCGGCACTTCCGAAATCTCCCGCTCCATCGAGAGCCACCTGATTGCCAATGCGGCGGAGGAATCCCGCCTCACCGGCGAAACGGTATATATGAATTCCTATAAAGAAGAAATCCGGACCCACCGCTAGCGGCAGGTCCGGATTTCTTCGATTTTTGCCTCCCGGCACCCCTCGGGCGCCCGGCGGATTTCGCCCTCTCAGGCGCCCGGCGGCCGCCTCTCTTTGCTCCCCCCTCCCCGCTAGCCCTTGTGGCTCCGTTCCGGGGAGCAAAATCTTCACATTCCCCCCGCCGGATTTG
>JAEUGJ010000007.1:9942-26813 GCA_016775335.1 Mogibacterium sp. | reverse complement strand
CCGGGGAGCAAAATCTTCACATTTCCCCCGCCGGATTTGAGCTTCACGGGCGCCCGGCGGCCGCCGGTGGCGGCCCCTTTGGCTTACCGGTAGCTTTGGTGCCCGGAAACCAAAAAAGTGATGCACGGAAGGCCTCATCGGCCATCCGTGCATCACTTTCAGCATCTTATTTCTCAACAACATCCTCAATGCGGCGGTGCTTTCCGTCCACCGACTCGAACACCCGGATTTCACAGTTGTGGGGTTTTGGCCGCCAGCAAATGCCGTTCTTCCGGTCCATCATGTATCCGGTTAGGGCCCGGATGATTCCCCCGTGGCAGGAC
This sequence comes from Mogibacterium sp., assembly GCA_016775335.1. Lineage (GTDB taxonomy): Bacteria > Bacillota > Clostridia > Peptostreptococcales > Anaerovoracaceae > Mogibacterium_A. The sequence continues at coordinate 26,490 of JAEUGJ010000007.1, read as the reverse complement.
ACCAGCACGTTCTCGTAATCCTTCTGCTCCAGCTCTTGCAAGAACTCCCGGCTCCGCTGCACCATGGATGCCACGGTTTCCACCGTGGGCGGTGCGGGAAAAACCTCCGGCAGCGCCCAGTACAGGGACATTCTCGGTCCCAGACCGGAGTATTTGTGCAGCTCATATTTTCCGAAATCCGTTTCGATGATCCGTTCGTCGATGATCACCTCGTCCCGGGAAACGCCGCCGATGATGGCGCCGGTTACGATGGCCCGGTCCAGAGGACTGGCGTACACCGCATCGAAGTGCACGTCGCCGATGCGCTCCCGGGCCGCCTTCGCCTGGGCGATACCGGTTTCGTTCAGGGGCTCGTCCGTCCGGCCCTGCATCAATTTCATTTTGTTGTATTTCGTCTGCCCGTGACGGGTAATCCAGATTTTCATCGATTCGTTCTCACTTTCTTACTATATTACTCTTCGTCCCCGATTCCCGGAAGCATGGCAATGCTCCGTTTTAGGATGCCACGCATGTAGGCAATGGCGATGCCGTAGTTGGTAAAAGGAAGTCCGCCGGAAACCGCACGGTTCATCCGACTCTGCATCTCCCTTCCGTTCAGCATGCAGCCGCCACAGTGAATCACCAGGCGATAGTCCGACAAGTTCTCCGGGAACTCCCGGCCGGAAGAGGTTTCGATATTCACATCAAAGCCCAGATGCTTCCGCAGGAGCTTCGGCAGCTTCACCGTTCCGATGTCCTCGCACTGGCGATGGTGGGTACATCCCTCGGAAATCAGGATGGTGTCCCCCGGCTTTACCTCGTCGATGGCAAAAGCTCCCTGCACCGCAGTTTCCAAGAAGCCCTTGTACCGGGCCATCAGGATGGAAAAAGAAGTCAGCGGAATATCCTCCGGAACGATTTCCGACACGATTTGGAACGCCTGGCTGTCGGTAATCACCAGAGCCGGTTTGAATCCCGGTTTTGCCAGGAGGCCCGCCAGCTCGGTTTCCTTAACGCACACCGGCACGGCGCCGGCTTCCAGCAGGTCCCGAATCACCTGCTGCTGAGGCAGAATCAGGCGCCCCTTCGGCGCGGAAGCGTCGATTGGGATTACCAACACCACCAAATCCAGCGGTTGAACCAGGTCCGCGGCAATCGGTTTTTCCTTCGGTCCTTCCTTCTGCTCGATATGGGCAATGCGTTCCTTCAGCTCGCGGATGCCTTCGCCGGTCACGGCACTGGTGCGAACCACCCGTTCCTCTGCCGGCCGCGAATCTTCTTTTACCAGATCCCGTTTGTTCTCCGCGATGACGTAGGGAATGGCTTTTTCCCGGAACAGGGCCAGTAGCGCTTCCTCTTCCGGCTGCCGCTCCCGAGAGCCGTCGGTGACCAGCACCGCCACATCCGTACGGGTCAGCACTTCCTTCGTCTTCTGAACCCGCATCTCGCCCAGGTCCCCTTCGTCGTCAATGCCCGGGGTGTCGATGATTACCACCGGACCCATGGGCAGGAGCTCCATGGATTTATACACCGGATCCGTGGTGGTCCCCCGCACATCTGATACGATGGCCATGTTCTGCCCGGTCACGGCGTTCACCAGACTGGACTTCCCCGCATTTCTCAGTCCAAAGAATGCAATGTGCATGCGTTCCGAGGACGGTGTGTCATTCATTCCCATTTGATTACCTCCCTTTTTACGAACAATTTCTTATCGCTGTTCCATCATGCGGTCCACGCAGGTATTCTTCTGGAACAGGTGAATCTGCAGCTCTCTGGAAAGGTATTCCAGAATCGGCCCGCCGGCCACGCAGTTCCCCTTGTCGTCCAGCGCCGGCCCATAAATGCCGATGCCCACGTGATTATCGGCAACGGACACCAGTCCGCCGCCCACGCCACTCTTGGTGGGAAGCCCCACCTTCACCGCAAAACGCCCGGAGCGATCGTACATCCCGCAGGTCAACATGATGGTTTTGCAGATTTCCATGGTGCGGCCGGTAAAAACAGATTCGCTGTTTCCCAGTTTTCCGTCCATGGCGATGGTCATTCCCATGCTGGCCAACGATACCGCCGTCACCTCCAGAGAACACAGGCGGGTGTACAGTTCCAGGGTCTCCTCCACCCGGTCGTCCAGAATTCCCTTGCTCTGAAGGAGGTAAGCGATGGCCCGGTTCCGGGACAGATTCTGCATCTCCGACCGAAAAACCGCCTCGTTACTCTCGATTTCCGGATCCTCGCAGACTTTCCGGAACACGTCCTGAATTTCCTCGAAGCTCATTTTGCCCAGCAGCATGTTCACCACCGTGATGGCTCCGGAGTTGATCATAGGGTTCATGGGATGGTTGCTGATCAGGTCCAAGTCGATCAGGGAATTGAACGCTTCTCCTGACGGCTCCATATCCACCTTCTCGAACACCTTGTCCATTCCCAGCAGCTCCAGCGCCAGCGCCAGCGAAATTACCTTGGAAATACTCTGGATGGTGAAGCGGCAGTTCGTATCCCCGATGTTGAAATGCCAGCCATCCTTAGCGCACAGGCTGATTCCCAGCGCTCCGGGATCGGCCTTTCCCAGCTCCGGAATGTACGTGGCCACCTTTCCCTGAGGCAGCACCGCCTTCCCTCGGCGATAGGCCTCCTCCATGATGTCGCACAGCTGCTTCGTCGATATTTCTTTTCCGTTTGCGATTCCCATACTCGTCCTTTCCTATCTGTTCATTCCCGGCGCATCCCCGGCTCCTTTTCTGCAATTAATCCACCGTACCGTCGGTGCGTTCGCCCCGCTCAATCCGCTCCGCCAATTCGTGCAGATATTCCCAGCGCTCCATCTTCTCGTCTAATTCCGCCTCCAAAGCGGTCTTCTGCTGCGACAGGTCCGCCAGCAGGAAGGAGTCGGTGCCGTTCTGCATCATCTCCTTCTCCAGTTTTCCGATTTTCTCTTCCAGCGTTTCGATATCCTCGTCGATGGTATCGAATTCCTTCTGTTCTTTATAGGTAAAACGAAGCTTCGGCGCCCGCTGATTTCGTCCGTCACTGCTGCGGGAAACGACCGCCCCGTCCTCGGCGGAATTTGTTTTTACCCCGGAAAACGCCTCCTCTCGGGCCTCCTTCTCGTTCATGTACTTGCTGTAGCCGCCGGTGTATTCCCGAATCGCCCCGCCCTCTTCGAAGGCGAAAGTCCGAATCACCAGCCGGTCCAAGAAGTATCGGTCGTGGGAGACGATGAGCACCGCCCCCGGAAAATCGTCCAGGTAATCCTCCAGCACCGTCAGGGTGTCGATGTCCAGGTCGTTGGTGGGCTCGTCCAGAATCAGCACGTTGGGCGCCCGCATCAGCACCGCCAGCAGGTACAGCCGGCGACGCTCGCCGCCGGAGAGCTTTTCGATTCGCACGGAATGCATGTAGGACGGGAACAGGAATTTCTCCAGCATCTGAGAGGCGGAGAGATATCCGTCCTTCGTCTTCACGTTCCGGGCGATTTCCTCCACGTATTTAATCACCCGCAGGTTCGGATCCATCTCCTCCGACTCCTGGGAAAAATACCCGATGCGCACCGTCTCCCCGATTTCCACGGAACCGGTGTCCGGCGTTACCTGCCCCATGATGATCCGAAGCAGGGTGGTTTTGCCGCATCCGTTGTTGCCCACGATGCCGATTCGGTCGTTCCGAAGAATATTGTAGCTGAAATCGCGGATGTACTCCACATCCCCGTAGGATTTCCCGATGCCTTTCAGCTCGATGATCTTCTTGCCCAGCCGGGAGCTGACCGTGCCGATCTCCATCCGAGGGTCGTCAAAGGTCTCTTTGGCCGCCTCGATTTCCTGAAAACGCTGCACTCGGCTGCGGGATTTGGTGGTTCGTGCCGGCGCGGTCCAGCGAATCCACCGAAGCTCCTTCCGGTACAGGTTCGCCCGCTTCCGCTCGTTGGCTTTGGCCTGCTCCAGCCGCTCCTCCTTGGCAATCAGGTAGGCCTCGTAATTTCCTTCATAGGAAACCAGCGCCCCCTTCTCGATCTCGCAGATGTGATTGGTCACCCGCTCTAGAAAGTACCGATCGTGGGTAATCATCAGCACGGAGCCCTTGTAGTTCTCCAGCTGCTCCTCCAGCCACTCGATGATATCGTTGTCCATGTGGTTGGTAGGCTCGTCCAGAATCAGCAGATTGGTATCCCGGCACATCACCGCCGCCATGGCCACCCGCTTCCGCTGCCCGCCGGACAGTTCCTTCATCTTCCGGTGGAACATGTTCATCCGAAGCTTGGTGAGCAGGGTTTTCACCACGTATTCCGGCACCGCCCCTTGGACGTACGCCATGGCCTGCTCCAGCACCGTGGCCTCCGGCTCAAAATCCGGATTCTGGGGCAGATACCCGATGCGAAGCTCGTTGCTCCGCAGAATCTCCCCGGCATCCTCTTCCATCGCCCCGGCGATAATCTGAAGGAGAGTGGATTTGCCACTGCCGTTCACCCCCACCAGGCCGATTTTGTCCCCCAAATGGATGCTGAGGTTGATGTCCTCCAGCAGCTGCTTCTCCGAAAAACGCTTCTGTATGTGTTTTGCTGTCAGTAATACCATGCTTCTTCTGCTCCAAAAATAAAAATTCGTTCTGCAAAGGAATCCGGTCGTTCCCCTAGATTCCGTAAATCGCTTCGATGCGGCGCAGGAATTCGTCCGTCAGATACGCATCCAGCTTGATGCGGGTGCTTTCGTTGGTCAACCCCTTATCGTTCTGCCGGTACTGCACCCAGGCCATCGCGCACCAGGTCAGGCCCCGCAGGCAGGTGATGACGATGAATTCCATGGTTCGCTCTCTGAGTCCTATTGTATCATATCTGTTCCCCACCGCTTCAATATATGTATCGATAAATCTTTCAATCGTTTCGTTTTCGAAAATCACGTCGGTCTTCCAGAAGGTGGTGGTGGGTGCCAGGAAGTGCCCCAGATCCTGAGCCGGGTCCGAGTACAGCGGCTTCTCCCAGTCCACCAGGCGGACCGTTCCGGTTTCCTCTTCCACCAGGAAGTTGGTGTTGTTCAGCTCCGTGTTCACGCAGCACTTGTAGCCGGTATAGTCCCCGCCGTCCTGAATCCGCTTCCAGCCCTCATCCAGCAGCCGGCGAATCCGGTTCTTTACGTCCGGCGCCCCCAGCTCCGAATTCCAATAGGTGGCGAACATCTCCTCACATTCCTCCAAAATGGCGCGGATGGGTGCCTCTGGCTCAATCAATCCGTCGGTCTCACTCACCGGAATGCTGTGAATCTCCGCCAGGCATTTTGCCGCCTCTTCCAGTTCCGGCGCCCGGCTGTAATCCAGCGCCCGGCCCGGCAGAAAGGACATCACCAGCGCTCCCCGGGTCAGCTGCTCATCCCCGGGATAGAGGTATTTCAGAACCGGGGTTCGCCCGGAGTTCTCCAGCAGCTTCAGGGCATTTCCTTCATATTCAATTTGATTCTCCAGGTGCATCTGGCTCTCGGAATTCACCCGCAGCACCAGCTTCTCTCCGGTCACCGGGTGCCGGAACCAAAAGTTGATATTATATTCTCCCTGGGCCAGCATTTCATATTCTTCCGCCGGTTCCTCCGGCAGTTTTAGCGCATTACGATAATCCGGGCTTAACGTGAGCGCACGCAAGCCCGGAATCGTATCGATGGTCATCGATCTTTTTTTATCCATTGTATTACTCCGAAATCACTTTCTTCAAAACATCCACCACATCGCAGCAGATTGCCGGACATAGGGTGAACAGCAGGTTCTCTTCGTTGATCTTCTTGCCGCCTTCCGGGGTGGAAATGTCCGCACCCAGCAGCTCCTTGCACTGGAAGCCCTGAGAATACTTCTCACCGAAGAGCTCGTTGAAGCGCAGCATCTTCTGAAGCATCTGCCCCTTCTGCGCATCGTCCCCCTCTTCGTCGTGGCCGTAAATCAGGCCGATTACGTTATATGCCGCCAGCACCGCGCCGCAGGTCTCGCCCCGCATCATTCCCGCCGCATAGCAGGCGCTCATCTTCCGCAGCCGGGAAAGGGTGCATCCGGTCTCCTCCTCGAACTGTCCGGCTACCACCTGTCCGCAATCGATTCCGTTCTTGAAATTCTCCGCTACTGTCTCTTTGGTCATCATCGCGATCTCCTTATATCATCACAAATTGCTATTTGAATTAACGTCATTCGGTCCGTCGTCATTATATCATTTGGAAACGTCGTCAATCAACGCTTTCATCCGCTGAATGCCCCGGCGGAAATCGAACTCGTCCTTCAACTTGTCCTGATTCTTCCGCACGTTGTCCAGGAGCTCGTCGTAGCGCTCCTCCATCTCCTTCATGCACTGCACGAATTCCTCCTCGTTTCGGTAGAACAGCACCATGTCGCCGTAATTCCGCTCAAAGGATTCCGTCCAATCGCAGATCATGGGGATGCCGGATAACAGAACTTCCGGAAAGCGGTTGTTCATCATTTCGGTGTCTATCATCTCCGGATAATGGTCGTTGATAACAAACCTGGAATTCCGATATATTTCCGAAATTTGATCGTATTCCACCTGCCCGTGCAGATGAACGTACATGCTGTCGGGATAGAATTTCTCCCATTCCGCACCCCACACATCCACATCAATCCCGTTATCGTTGCACCAACGAACGCAATTTCTCAGGACCCCTCGAGTGTTTCCGATAAAAACTCGATTGTATTTCGGCGAGGAATTCTTCTCTTCTCTCGGGAAAAACATCTCCGTATCCGTCAGCACGTAGAATGGTTTTACCGGTACGGAGACTTTCTGCTGAAGGGCCTCTGCATAGGATTCCGAATCTGCCAACACCAAATCGTATCGTTCCAATTCTTCTTCCGTGATTAATTCCGGATGGCTTACCATCCACAGCACATAGCGCGTCCGGGTATTTCGCCGGTCCGGTCGGTACTCGTGCACCCCTCGGATTACCAGCACCACATCCGCTTCCACCGGGCAATCCCAGTCTTCGTAGCAATCCACATAGGCGTAGTACCCCATCTGTTCCAACTGGCGGCGAATGGTCAGACAGTATGCGTAATCGCCATATTTTCCGCCATGAAAGCGAAGTCTGGAATCCGGAGCCGGACACTTGATGCTCCAGATCTGCTTGCCCTGTGCACAATATCGAATTTCTGCCGCTCGTTTTTCCCATTGATCCCGGCGCTGAAACTCCTTCTGAATTGTTTTTTCCAGATCTCCGATTCGCCGGCTCTGCTTCTGAATTTGCTTTTCCGCATCCTCCAGCTGATTTTGCAATTCCTCTAAGCGCTGATTCCCCAGACTCACCCGGCTTTTGATAATTTCCAGCGCCTTATTCATATTTAAAAAATCATTGATTCCCACTGTCTTGAATCCTTTCTCTTGCTCCCGGGAAAAAATACGTATGGATTAAATGCTTCAGAAGCTGCAAATCTCTCGGGTATGTGATTTTCAAATTCAGGAAATTTCCTTCCACGACCTCCATCTTCATCCCAAAATGCAGGGCAATGGCACCGGCACTGGTCATCGTTCGAAGTTCTTCTTCGGAGGCTTCCCGGTAGATCTTTGCAATGTCTCCCACCCGGAAAGCTTCCGGGCTGGCACCGGACACCACATCCCGGCGAGGCAGCACCGCTTCCAACATTCCGCTATCGTTCCGCCGGTACACGGTGTCGTGTTCCCCCTGAGCCAAGGTCGCCGCACCGGTTCGCCGCACCCCGGCAATCACCCGGCGAACGCCTTCCGAATCCACATAAGGATGCGTCGCATCGTGAATCAGCACCAGATCTTCCGGCGCCGCAATCTTCTCCAGATACCGCATCCCGTTTCGCACGGAGAAGGAACGGTCCTCACCCCCATCCACAATGGCGGTACAGCCATCCAGTTTCAATCGTTTCACCCAGGCTTCCGTGTACGCTCGCCATTCCGGATGCACCACCAGCAACATCCGATGAATTTCCGCAAGCCGTCCATACCCTTCCAAGATATAGGCGAAAATCGGAATTCCGTCGATTTCAATAAATTGTTTCGGACGCTCCGCACCCAGACGGCTTCCGACGCCGCCCATCATCAACATGAGAATATTATTGCTCATAATCTTCTTTGCACTCCGCCTCCGTATGGATTTCCCGATTCACATCCACGCTCCATTCTACCAAATCGTGCCCCATCTGTTTATGGGGAAGCGGGCGCGACATGTAATCTCCGTACTGCATCTCCAGAAAAACCTCAGGCTTGTTGGCGACCATTGTCCGAACGCCTTCAAATTCCGCATCCCGGTACGGCAGCAGCGTGTCCACATCCGCCCAGGTATAGGTCGGAACGAAGCTGGCCACCGTGTGTAGGTCCAGTTCCTTCACCCTGTTGTTGTATTGCTGCACAAACCGATCGTAATTCCGCTGGGTGATTTCCAGCGGGAAACTGCGAAACAGCTTCCGATGTACCGTTCCCAGGAGCCGAAACCAATAATCCTCTCCGGACCGCAGTTTTTCCTCCTTCGGCGGATTTCCCTTCGCCCGATTCACCATAAAATGATGCCGCCGCGCCTGCTTTTTCGCTTTCCGGTAATGCTGTTCCCGCTCTTCCGGATCGTTGGGCACGTAGTCAAACGGAAAAATATCCAGACAGATTCCCTTGTGGTACGGCCTCCGCTCGTTGTACTCCGTTACGTAAAGGGTATCCTTTCTTCTCAACTTTGAAAAAAGAAAAGGAATGGACGGATCGCTCTTCCGAGTCTGCAGAAAGAATCGCTCATGATCGATGTATCGATCTGCTTCCGCCAAAAAGCGCTGATAATCTTTCCGAAGCATCCCGCAATCGATATCGTCATCCCACGGGATAAAACCATTATCCCTCACATATCCCAGCATGGTTCCGCCACACAGGAAATAGCCGATTCCCATTTCCCGGCACACCCGGTCGAACTCTTGCAGAATTTCCAAATCCACCTTCTGAATAGCCTCGTTCCGTTCATCGAAACAGCGAAGATCCGCATGAGTCCAAGGAATAGGATCCTTTGGAACGGAAACAGTCATATCCCCAAAGGTGGTTCGCTGGAGAGGGAAGAGCTGCTCCGCCAGAATGGGTTTCGATCTCTTTCCCACTACTCGCTGGTAGATATTGCTGTCCGACTGATTGTATTTCTGCGCTTCCCGGTTCATTGCCGCAAAGGTTTTCCGGGAATCCAGGTTTCCGTAAATGAATTGCTGCTTCGCGAACTTTCGAAAGGAATTCTTCGAGGTTTTCAGGTACATCCGGGTATCGATGGTACGCCGATGGATTCTGTTCATTCGCTTCATTCCCCGGTAAAATCCCCGGCGAGTATCCTCTGCTTCCGGCACCTTATCAAAAGGTGCTACACGGAGCCGGAACTTGTCGCGAACCGCAATCCCGCCTTCTTCCAGGCGCACCTCCTTTGTAATGTAGAGGTAGTGCGCCAGATACTCTCCGTTTACATCATAGGTAGGATGGAGCTGCACCTGAAAGTCCAGCTTTCGTTCGTATTTTCGCACCACATGCCGGAACTTCTCGTAGTCGGAGCGCACCATGCCGATATCAAAATTATACTTCCAGCAGTACGGCGAAAGCTTGTGATAATGAACCGCATACACCAAAAGCCTGGAATAGGCAAAGTACTCCAGGTTTTCTTTCTCGCATATTTTCTCCACAACTCGAAGGAGATCACAGATGATTTCCGTAATCTTCTCCGAAGATATTTCCACTTCCAATTCATCCGTCACGGATTTTTTAAAATTATTCATTCAACCTCTTTCTATTCTGTCACTTTCCACAATCCAGAATAATTCGTCCTCTTCGGTTATCTTGGCTCTGCAGAAGTATCGGCAGCCGCCCGGCTTCCGATAGGGGCAGCCGTAGTGAAATCATCTCCAAATCCACTTGCAGACTTCCGTTTTCGTAGCATTCCACCGTACGACTCCAATCCTCTCCCGGATAGGGAGCTCCGCCACTCATCCAGGAGCCGCACAGCTTCAATTCCTTTCGAAGAATCTGTTCCCATTCTTCTTTCGTAAAAGTAATTTCGCCGTTCAGTGTTCCAAGCAGACAGACAGTCCCCTGTCGGGCCGCCACGCGCAAAGCGGTCCGTACGGTTTCCGGTGTGCCACCGGCTTCGAATACATATTCGTATCCACCGAACTCCGGAGAATCGGACGTCTCCGCTGCTGCCAATGCTTTTTTTATGTAATCCTCATCCAAGGAGCTGAATACCTCATTCGCGCCCAGACGCCGGTTCATCGCCAGCCGTTTTCGATTCCGACCAATGACGGCAACCTTCGATGCTTGTTCGATTCGAAGCCATTGTGTGCAGAAGGAGCCCACCGTGCCTCCGCCGACCACGCAAGCCTTGTGTCCCTCGGTAAAACCGCTTCTCCGAATCCCGTGAAGTGCCACCGTGGCCGGTTCCAGAAGAGCGGCATTCATCAAATCCGCATCCGTCCGAAGCTTCTGAAGATTCGCTGCCGGAACAACCGCATATTCCGCATATCCACCGGAACGCCGGCTTCCCACGAAGCTGTAACCGCTGCAGAGAGAATACTGTCCCGCCTTGCATGCGGGGCACTCCAGGCACGGAATTAGAGGAATGACGACAACGGGGTCGCCCGGTTGAAAACCCTGCACGTCCGCACCGATTTCGTCCACAGTTCCAGCAAACTCATGCCCCAAAATGATGGGATAGTAGTGTGCCGTTCCCTTTAGAATTCTGGGATAATCCGAGCCGCACACCCCGCAGGCAGCCACACAAACTCGAACCTCCCCGGCTCTCGGCTGCGGGGTTCTCACTTCTTCCCATCGCATGTCTCCCGGCCCGTATACCATCGCCGCTTTCATTCCAACACCTCCAGATATTTTTGAACCACTTTGTCGATGTCTTTCCACAGGGCCTCCCCGACATCTTCACAATTAAAATTCTGCAGCAATCGGTCTACCGCATCCTGCACTTCCGGCAGATTCATGTAATATCGATCTCGATTCAACCGGCTGTGCATCCTCATATGCCGCGTCTCTTCCTCTGTTCCGTGGTACCAGTTTTTCCAATAAACGGGGTTCCGGTTCATCGCTTCTTCAAGCACCTCCGGAAAATTCGCCCATTGGCTGCGGGGGCGGAAGTCTCTCTCTGCTTGCGTAAATTCAAACAGACTTTCCCGATGAGCATAGGATAATTCCGGTCCTACCTTGAAAATGCGAATCCCATCCTCTTTCATCGCCTTCAAACTACTCCAATCTTGAAAATCCGTAGAATGGGCCTCCAGAACCATATCGGGATACCCTTCCATTACTTTCATCAGCTTTTGAGCTGTCCCCTTTGGGTATTCCCAAACCTTTCGGTCCGAGTAATCAATTCCGAAATCTCCCACGATGGCGATAATATTGTCAAAAGCATTGGGAAATCCGGCTTGGCTCAATTTCTCCCGGTACAAGCCGATGGTGCTCTCCAGGGCTTCCGGAGAGGTGACATGAAGATTCTCTTTCTCACCCGTCGGCGCCCCTCCGGCCGCCGGGACTTCGTTCCCGATTACGTAAAAGGGTTTCTCATAGTTCCAATTCTGCGCCTTCATCAGCCACGCCTCTTCTTCCGCAACTCGGTACAGCCGAATCCAACGATTCGTAATCAGCTCTTCATCCAGGGGATAGGTTTCATCCCCCAGCGGCATGGTGGTATCGATGTGAAGTTTTCGGAATCCGGCCCGAACGCTTTCCCGAATCAACGCTTCCGCCTTCTCCATGGCTTGCTCCGCAGGTAGGCTCTCCCATGGAAGCGGACCAAGATGATCGCCGCCGAGAATCAACCGGGATTCATCCAATCCGTTGAGCGACGCCAATAGCCGGACTCGATCCCGAAAATCGGCAGCCGTCATTCCGGTATATCCCCCTTCCGGGTTTACCTGGTTGGATGTGGCTTCGATCACCGCATATCCGTTTATTCTTTTAATATTACGAAGTGCACAGTCAATCGCGAGCATATCTGCCGTACAGAAAGATATCACCCCATTATTCTTCAAATAATCAAGGAATTGTTTTCGCCCCATTGTACTCTCCTTCTTGCATCATTTCATACATAGTCTATTATACACGATATCACCGTCTTATTTAACCGCTTGTTTTTTTATAAGTTTTTTCTATACTTACATTTTTATCTACTGATTTTTTTCATATTAGAAATCACAAAAGACCGGCCGCCCCTTTCGTGACAACCGGTCCCTTTCGACCAAAAGAATTCTTTTTTTATTCCTCAGTTCCGTAGCCCAGAGCTTCGTTCTCGTAATCCCCCCGCTGTCTCTTCAGCTCCGCATAGCCGTCCCAGACACCTTCCTCGTCTTCGATGCCCACGGTTTTCGGGTCGAAAATCGGATCCAACCCCAGATCCTTCTGCTTCTTGAAATCCTTCACAATCCGCAGCACCATCGGCGTCATGCACAGCACCGCAAAAGTGTTAATCCACAGCATGCAGCCCACGCCGATATCGCCCATCGGCCAGATGATGGTTCCGTCAATCAGCACGCCGGACAGGACGAACAGCAGGTAGAGGAGTCGGATGAAGGTGACCACTCTTTTGTCCGCCTTGAACAGGTAGCGGCACACCGATTCCAGCTGCACGCCGTAGGACAGCATGGTGGTGTAAATGAATACCGTAATCATGATGGCCAGGATGATCACGCCGAACTGGCCGGCGATGGTCTTGATGGCCTCCTGCATGTAGGACACGCCGTATTCCACGCCCGGTGCGAAAGAGACCAGGGTTTTTGCGGTGGCGCCTCCGTCCGCGGAAACGTTGTACGTGCCCGCACAGAGGATGGAGAGACCCGTGCAGGTGCACACCAGAATGGTATCCACGTAAACGGACAGTCCCTGCACCAGACCCTGCTTCACCGGATGGGAAGTGTTGGTGGTGGAGGAGATGATCGGGCTCATGCCGTTGCCCGCATCGTTGGAGAAGAAGCCGCGCTTAATGCCCCAGGATACGCAGGCGCCCATGATTCCGCCGTAGATGGAATGTCTTCCGAATGCTCCGGTAAAAATATCGGCGAACATCCCCGGTATCCGGCCCGCATTCAATGCCATGATGGCGATGGTGATCAGCAGATAGATGGCACACATTGCCGGTGCGATCAGCTCCGCCACCTGCCCCACGCGCTTTACGCCGCCCATGATGACGATTCCCACCAGAAGCACCAGTCCCACACCGGTGACGATGGCAGGAATTCCGAAGGCATTGCTCATGGCCGTTGCCGCCGTCTGCGTCTGCATGGATGGCAGCAGGAATCCCGGTCCGATAAATACCGCAATGCAGAACAGCACCGCGATGATTTTACCCACTTTTCTATTCTTAAAACCCTTTTCCATATAATAGTACGGACCGCCGGTCAGTTCTCCCAGGTTCTTGGTCTTGTATGCCTGACCCAGAATGCACTCCACCATTCCGGTGGATGCCCCCAGCAGTGCCGCCATCCACATCCAGAAGAGGGCTCCCGGTCCCCCCATGAAGATTGCGGTGGCCGTTCCGGCGATATTTCCGGTTCCCACTCGTCCCCCGACGGTGGTGGCCAGCGCCTGGAACGCACTCAATCCCTTAGCTTCGCCCAGCTCGTCCGATTCCTTTTCGAACATGTACCGGAACATGGACGGAAGTCCGGTGAACTGCAGTCCCTTCAGGCGAAGGGTGAACCAGATGGCCGCGCCCCCCAGGAAAAACAGACACGCCGGGTGCCAGACGATGTCGTTCACGACAGTTATAATTTTTGTAAATAATTCCATAATTTCGCATTCTCCTTTGTCGCATCTGCACCATTTTAGCACAGGTGCACAGGGAGAGAAAATTAAAAAAGAATATACGCAGTTATAGAATAAATCTATAATGCGTATATTCTTTTTACACTCATTCTTCCGATTTTCGTTCTGTCAATTTGGGTTTGTTCTTTATTCGAACAATTTGGTAAACCAGAATACCAATAAATGTCATCAGCGATGTCAATATCCCCGCCCGGAGCCACGGTGTCGAATACTTCAGCTGAATGTGATGCTTCTTATTGGAATTTGTCAAGGCAATAATTGCATCCCACTAATATAAGTTGAATCTTAAGAAATCTTAAGACTTTTTGCTGCGAAACTTTGGTATAATGCAGATAGATTCAAACACCAGCGTGAAACGAGGTGATACCCGATGCACAAATTTGATTCCATTCGTTAAAGCAATATTTTCAAGAAAGGAAAATCGAGATGTGTACAAATCGCAACGGTCTTCGAATTCTCACCGGGATACTCTGCATTGCCGTGACTGTTTTTATATTCACTGCTTTTGCAAATGCGGACGATGATGTTCAATATAAGCCCTATGATTTAAAGGGTTACAGCGGATTGGTCGAAGTCGATCAATCCGTTCGGGATAAAATCCAAGATAAGGCGATAAAGGAGATTGCCGGAGAGACGAAATCGAAAACAATCCGAATAACGGCGATGGAGAATCTTTCGGAAGAGAACCTGCAGGCCTCCGAAGAGGAAGCTCTCTACGTGTATACCGATAAAGGATTAACCCACATTCAAGTAGACAAAGGCTGTGTCGGCAAAATTTCTTTGAAGGAAGTAAAAGAAATGATTCGCGAAAACGAAGGATCCTTCGTTCGGGTGTACGATGTGGGGACACAGGAAGATTCGTCCTCATTCCTTTCCGAGCATAAGGGAATCCTCGCAACGATTGGAGTCGCCGTCGTGCTTATACTGCTGTGGATGCTGCATGAAAGGGAAAAACGGAGAACTGCACAATGAAAAAGCAAATGATGAACATCATTGATATCCTGGAAGGCTGTTACGCCCTTTGCTGCTGCATCGGAGTTTTCTATTTTCATATGGACCCTTCATCCTCTCTCCGAATTCTGCTCCTCGTGATTTCCACAATCGGAATTCTGGCAACAGGTTTGGATAGAAAGAAAATGTCCATCGGAAGCGGGTTAGCGGCAATTTGGAATGTTTATTTCATAATCGGATTTTTCTAAAAGGTGGAATCAGATTATACATACACTGATATTATGCTCGTATATTATGCTCGTAATACTCGTAATATCAGTGTATGTAATGCTCAATTTGTTATTGTAATTTTATGCCCATTTCAATGCAGGAGATAGAATATGTCTTTCGAAAATCGAATTGCTATCGTCTCACGGGATTTCGCTTTTGCAAACAATTTGAAAGAATTCCTGCAAAAGGAGGAGCTCATCAATGATGTTATTGTCAAAGGCTCTTTTTCTGATGCGTTTTTTGAGAGCCCTACCGATTTAACAATTCTTGATTATGAAACTTTTGAATTAGAATGGCACGGTCAAATTCCTTTTTCAAATCAGTTTCATCATGGTAAATTTTTATTTCTTTTTTCATCAGCCGATATAGATAATCAAACGTCAACTTCTCCGTTCCTCTTCTATGATGACTTTCTGATAAAACCGATTAATTACCCGGAGCTGGTACTTCGAATTAAGCAGCTTCTGACTCATGAAGAACGTGAGGACATGCTTTGGTACGGAAATACATTATTGCATTTTTCCTTGGGAACGCTAACTACACCTAACGGAACAATCGACCTTACTTCGTATGAATCTAAAATTCTTCACGCTTTTTTCGAACATCCTCAATGCATTATATCTAGAGCAGAATTACTGAACATTAATAACACACAGAATTACGATGTTTTGGATCGTTCCATTGATGTTCGAATCTCTATTATTCGCAAAAAATTAATTGCCATCTCTTCAAATCTAAGCCTTCTTTCACGGAGAGGGTGTGGATATATCCTAACAATTTCTTCATAACAAAAATATCGGACAGCAACAGGACTGTCCGATATTTTGTGTTTACCACGGTTTTATCCACAAATACAGATTCGCCATTATTACCAAAAAGCAAGTGGATCGTGCGTATCCTTCAAACTTATTATTCTTTATTGATGCGACCACTAGGAACACAACTCCACACGAGGAGAGCAGCAACAGTAAATAAGTTACCGTTGTAGAAACTCTATCAACAGTTCCCATAAGTGAAATAACAGCAATTACAATAACATAGATATCTTCGAGGATACTGATACAGCGGACGATATTTTTCGAATACATTTTCATAGGCTTCTCCAATCAGTACTTTGCAATTTTTACTACTTTCCAACAAGAGCATCTCTCATGTGTATTATACCAATGAAATGTTTCAGAATTATTTCTCTAATTAACATTTTCTGAATTTTTTATTGAAATTGAGACGGAAGAAGCTGAGCAACCGGTACGGTGACGGTTGCCCAGCTTCTTCTTGTATACGAATTAATATGGCTCATCATAAGATTCCAATTCCCCCGGCTCCCGGTTTGCGTATCAAAACCGAATTCATTGGCTTTCAGGGGAATCGTACGCAAACCCGGATGCCCACCGGACCGGAAGAATTGGAAAGGACAACCCTGGCGGCGGCATGGTTCGCGCTCACATCCTCGCAAAGCCAATGAATTCGGTTTCCGGGCGCGAACCCCGGGCCGGAAGAAGTGGAAAATGCGACCCTGGCGGCGGCATGGTTCGCGCTCACATCCTCGCAAAGCCAATGAATTCGGT
>JAEUGJ010000007.1:0-9842 GCA_016775335.1 Mogibacterium sp. | reverse complement strand
TTCCGGGCGCGAACCCCGGGCCGGAAGATGTGGAAAATGCGACCCTGGCGGCGGCAAGGTTCGCGCTCGCCTCCCCGCAAAGCCAATGAATTCGGTTTCCAAGCGCGAACCCCGACCCGGAAGAAGTGAGAAGCCAGCCTGCCGCCCGGCGGCAGGCACGAGTGCAGAACCAAAAAAACACACGCTGCCGCGGGATAATCCCACAGCAGCGTGCTCAAAGGTTATTCCTTTGTGGAAGTAAAAGTGGACGTAATCAATTATTTCTGCAATGCCTTTGCGGTCTCCACGATGTTCTCCACCGTGATGCCGTTCTTTGCCAGCAGACGCTCATACGGTGCGGACTCTCCGAACTGATCCTGGATGCCGATTCTCTTTACGATGCCCTTTCCGGATTCCGCTGCCACTTCGCAGACAGCACTGCCCAGACCGTTGATGATATTGTGGTCCTCGACAGTGATGATTTTGCCGATGTCATCGATGCAGGCCTTTACGCAGTCCACATCCAGCGGCTTGATGGTGTGCATGTCGATGACTCTGGCGGAAATGCCTTCCTTTGCCAGTTCTTCTGCCGCCCGGATTGCCAGAATGACGGTATCGCCGTTGGCAATCAGCGCCACATCGGAGCCGTCCTGAATCTGGATGGCTTTGCCGATTTCGAACTTCTGATTCTCATCGTAAATTACCGGAACCGCATCTCGGGTGAACCGCAGATAGACCGGTCCGTAGATTTCCGCCGCCTGGCGAACCAGGGCTTTGGCCGCATAGTAATCTGCCGGCATGACCACTTTCATGTTCGGGATGGTGCGCAGAACGCCCATGTCCTCGATGCCCTGATGGCTGGCTCCGTCGTTGGCCGGAGTCAGGCCGCCGTGGGAGCATGCAATCTTTACGTTCAGGTTGGTGTAGCAAATTTCCTGACGAATCTGTTCCGCCATCCGGAGGGAACCGAATACCGCATAAGTTACCACGAACGGAATCTTTCCCGTGGTGGCCAGTCCTGCCGCAACGCCGGCGCCGTTCTGTTCTGCAATGCCCACGTTCAGATGCTGCATCGGCAGCTCTTTACGGAATTCCTGAGTCTTGCAGGATTTACCGATATCGATATCCACAACGTAGATATCCTTGTTTTCTTTACCCAGTGTTACGATTTCTTCGCCGAAACCGACACGAGTGGCAATTTTCTGTTCTGTATTCATTACCGACCTCCCAGTTCCTTCATTGCGATTTCGTATTCTTCATCGTTCGGTGCTTTGCCGTGCCAGCCCAGCTGGTTCTCCATGTAGGATACGCCCTTGCCCTTAATAGTACGAGCGTCGATGAATTTCGGCTTTCCGGAAGAAGACGCATTGATTTTCCCAAAAGCATCCGCTACCTGTTCCATATCGTTTCCGTCGATGTCGTAGGTTTCGAAACCGAACGCGTCCATCTTCTTTACCACATCCAGGTGCGGGATGATTTCATCCGTGGTGCCGTCCAGCTGCAGACCGTTGTCGTCCAGGATGACCACCAGATTATCCAGGCCCCATGCGTTTGCCGCCATGAAGCCTTCCCACAGCTCACCTTCATCCAGCTCGCCGTCGCCGATTACCACGTAGACGCGGTAATTCTTTCCGTCTCTTTTGCCGGCAACCGCCATTCCCACACCTACGGAAAGTCCCTGACCCAGGGATCCGGTGGAAATATCGATGCCCGGGCATTTTCTCATGTTCGGGTGACCCTGCAGCATGGAACCTTCTTTTCTCAGCTTATGCATCTCCTCCTCCGGAAAATATCCCAGAGTTCCCAGTGCTGCGTACTGAATCGGGCAGGCATGGCCCTTGGAAAGGATGAAGCGGTCCCGATCCGGCCATTCCGGATTCTTTGGATCGATGTTCATTTCCTTGAAATACAGATATGCGACAACCTCTGCTGCCGAGAACGCACCACCCGGATGACCGGACTGTGCTTCATAGATCATAGTCAGAGCCTTTCGGCGCAGATCCTGTGCGCGGTCTTTCAGCTCCCCTATGCTGATATCCTTCATGATATGACCTCCTTGTTGTTCATGAATGATTGCCCGTGTCCCATGAAACAGACCTGCCTGCGGGCAAGCAGCACAGGTCTGTTATATCTCGATTAGTTCGAAATCAAGCTTGGAAGCCAGGTGGATACACCCGGAACGTATGTTACCAGAATCAGTACCAGCAGCGATGCGAATACGAACGGCAGAACCGCTTTGGAAATTTCCTTCAGGGAAATGTTCGCAATGCCGCATCCGGTGTACAGGTTGATTCCTACCGGCGGTGTTACCAGACCGATGGCCATGTTCAGTACCATGATGGCACCCAGGTGAATCGGGTCGATGCCCAGCGCAGTTGCAACCGGGTAGAGAATCGGCAGGATGATGTACATTGCCGAGTTGGCATCGATGAAGCAGCCTGCAATCAGCAGGATGATGTTCACTACCAGCAGGAACAGAATCTTGTTTCCGCCTACCATGGTAATCAGGCTGTTACTTGCGGCAGATGCTACACCGGTAACCGTGAGTACCCAAGAGAACAGGCTGGCGGTTCCGACGATGAACATAACAACCGCGGTCTGAGAAACGGAGTCCTTGAGAATCGTCATCAGGTCCTGAAGCTTCAGGGTTTTGTAGATGAAGAATCCAACCAGCAGACCGTAGAACGCTGCCACCGCCGCTGCTTCGGTCGGGGTGAAGATTCCGCCGTAGATTCCGCCCAGGATGATTACCGGCATCATGATGCCCCAGAATGCATCCTTGAAAGCCGCCCAGCGTTCCGCACCGGTTGCCTTCGGAATGGTTTCGATTTCCCATTTCCGGCTGACGAATTGCATGGCGATTACCAGCACCACGCCCATCAGGATTCCCGGCACCAGGCCGGCAGCGAAGAGCTGGCCCACGGAATTTCCGGTAATGGATCCGTAGATTACAAAAGTAATGGACGGCGGGATGACGATTCCGATGGCGCCGGCAGTGGACATCAATGCGGTGGAAGACGCTTTGTTATATCCCACCTGGGTCATTGCCGGGATGATAATCGCTCCCAGAGCCGCTACCGTGGCCGGGCCGGAACCGGAAATTGCGGCGAAGAAGCAGGCAACGATGACGCATACCATGGCCATGCCGCTTCTTTTGTGCCCCACCAAAGTTCTTGCAAAATCAATCAGTCGGGAAGAGATTCCACTCTTCTCCATGATGTTTCCGCCTAGGATGAAGAACGGAATTGCCAGCAAAACGAATTTGCCGGTGGACGAATAGAGATTCGCCGGAATAATGGAAAGTGGCAGATTTTCATACAGCAGCGTGATGACACTGGCCATTCCCAAAGATAACGCAATCGGAACTCCCAGGAACAGGAGAACCGCAAAGCTTCCAAATACTACTAAGCCTGCACTCATTCTTATGCCTCCTTATCTTCCGAGTTCGTTGCATCGCTTTTCAGCGTACGGATAAACAGCTGGCAGTAGCGAATCGCCAGGAACGCACCGCCTACCGGAATCATGGCGCCAAAAGCACCTTCCGGCCACTGCATGCCGCTGGTCTTCAGTCCCAGCGCGAATTCGTGGCTGGACATCCGAACACCGAAGTACAGGATGACCAGTCCAAAGATAATGCCAAGGGCATCCCCCAGCAGAGTGCAAGCCTTCTGTCCCGCCGGAGAGAACCTCTCTGTCAGGACGGTCAGACCCAAATGGGCTCCTCTTTTCGCAGCCACTGCTGCGCCGGCAATACTGAGGAGAATCAAGCCGGCATTGGTCAGCTCTTCAACAAAAGGCATGGAGCTGAGCAGGACATAGCGCGCAAATACATTGACGCACGTGAGCAGCATCATCACCAGAAGCAGGATGCCGCATATATTGTCTTCCAATTCATTCCAGAATTTTTTCATAGGATATACCTTGCCTCACTTTCTTTCTGAGTTTCACTACTTCGTCACGCCGAATGCCTTGCAGGCCTCTTCGCCGTACTTCTTCATGTATTCCTGCTTTACCGGTTCTACGACCTTGCGGAATTTTTCAATGTCTGCCGGAGACAGCTCGTTGATCACGCAGCCGGT
Source organism: Mogibacterium sp. (assembly GCA_016775335.1). Classification (GTDB taxonomy): domain Bacteria; phylum Bacillota; class Clostridia; order Peptostreptococcales; family Anaerovoracaceae; genus Mogibacterium_A. Next base: position 5,784 of record JAEUGJ010000007.1, on the reverse strand, counting down.
GTCTTTGAACTTCTGCAGGATGTCTCCTTCCCCTTCCACAATCTGCTGATCCACTTCGTGGCACGCATCTTTCGCGCACTCTTTCAGCAGCTGCTGGGTCTTGGAATTCAGTGAGTTAAACTTCTCGGAGTTCGCTGTAAAAGTAAAAGCTTCATAGGTATACTTTGCGATAGTGATATACTTCTGCACTTCCTGAATGTTTCCGGAATTGCAGGTGCTCAAGCTGTTGTCCTGTCCGTCGATGGTTCCCTGCTGCAGTGCGGTGAACACTTCACTCCAGCTCATCGCCTGCGGGCTGGCACCGAATGACTTATAGAACGACGTATAGAACGCGCCACCCGGAATACGGATCTTCAGACCTTTCAGGTCTTCCGGCTTTTTGATGGAGCGCTTGCTGTTTGTAATCGCCTTGAAACCGTTATGAACGGCTCCCAGGTACGTCAGACCCTTCTTGGATACCACCTTCTGGATGAACTTTCCGCCATCCCCGAAGAATGTCTTCTCCGCCTGGTCATAGTTCTGGAACAGCCACGGCATGGTGCACACCATCAGACGGTTATCCAGATTGGAAATGATACTGGTGGAATGGATGTCCAGATCCGTAGTTCCGCTGGTAATCATCTCCAGACCCTTGTTCATGTTTCCGCTGGCCAGCTGATCGTTCGGAAATACTTTAATCCGAACTACGCCATCGGAACGCTCTTCCACGTACTTCTTGAACAGGAGCGCCATTCTGGTATCGTTGGCAATCTCTGTTCCGTTACAGTTGAGCAGCAGCGTTACCTGATTGTATCCGTTCTCTGCCACCTCTCCGCTGTTCTGCTTCGCACAGCCGGACAGGGAAATCGTGCAGAGCAAAGTCAACATCAAGACCACTGCAATCAGTTTTCTTCTCTTCAATTTTTCCTCCTTCGCAGGCCGGATGCCTGCGATATCCCAACAACATTAACTACAAGCGGTATAGTTTCATTCCCGGACGAATCCGGGTATCACCCCATCATTAGTTCATACCATCATGGGATGTTGATTTTATTTTACGAAGAATTTACGGTAAAGTCAACAATAAACAATATTTTATCGAAAAATTTGTTCTTTTCGACAAATCCACTGTCTAAAATAAAGCAGAATTCCAATTGACTTTGCACGAATTTTTCATTAGTATTGAAGTGTTAAACATCCTATGTTGAACACAATTCGGTTTATGGCTACAGGCGGTACTGTTTTTTTAATCCAAAACACGAAACATCAACAGGAGGAAACAAACAATGAAAGTAGGATTTATTGGACTGGGAATCATGGGACGTCCCATGGCAGAACACATGGTAAAAGCAGGATTGGATGTCATGGTGTCCGACCTGAACGAGAAGATCGTCGCGGAGCTGGTGGCAGAAGGTGCCACTGCCGGAAGCAACAAGGAGCTGGCGGAGCAGTGCGACGTGGTGGAGATGATTCTCCCCAACGCATCCATCGTTAAGAACGTCATCTTCGGCGAGGGCGGCCTGATCGAGTACATGAAGGCCGGACAGATTGTGGTGGATCACAGCTCGGTCACCGCCAACGATTCCAGAGAATGCTATGAGAAGTTGCAGGAGAAAGGTATCGGTTTCTTAGATGCACCGGTATCCGGCGGAGAGAGCGGCGCCAAAGCCGGCACGCTGGCCATCATGGTGGGCGGCGACGAGAAGGATTTCAACACCTGCGCGCCGATTTTTGACACCTACAGTTCTCAGGCAACACTGATTGGAGATTCCGGCTCCGGCAGCATCTGCAAGCTGGCCAATCAGATCATCGTAAACAACAACATCGCTATCGTGGCGGAGGCGCTCACCTTTGCGGCCAAAGCCGGCGTGGATCCGGAGAAGGTATACAAAGCCATCGAAGGCGGTGCTGCGCGGAGCTATGCCCTGGAAGACAAAGCGCCTATGATGGTGGAGCGGAACTTCACCCCGGGCGGAACCATCAAGGTCAACCACAAGGATATCACCAACGTAATCAACACGGCCCACGCCATCGATTGCCCGATTCCTTACACCGCTCAGCTCTATGAAATCCAGCAGACCATGAAGGCGCACGGTCACATGGAAGAAGACCACGCCGCTTACGTAAAATATTTTGAGACGCTGGCAGACACCATCGTGGAGAAAAAGAATTAATTTCTTTCTCCCTCTGCCGCGAAACGCAGCACTGCTGCACAGAAAGGAAAATTAATGACTGCTTCAGATTTTATGAAGCCCATTCGCATGAAATCCGCTTCCGACATCGTGGTAGAACGATTGACGGAAGCCATCATCGACGGGCAGATTAATCCGGGAGACAAGATTCCCACCGAACCGGAGCTGGCTTCCAGCTTCTGCGTTGGGCGGAACACGGTACGGGAGGCGGTACGAACCCTGGTGGCGTACGGCATCCTGGAAATTCGCCGTCCCGAAGGTACTTTTGTATGCCGAAGCTTCAAGCCGCAGACCATCAATCCGCTGATCTACAGTATGATTCTCCAGAAAAAAGAATCCTACCAAGATCTCATCGGTCTCCGGCAATGCATCGAGTTCGGTACCCTGCAGGTTATCATGGAGCAAGGCCTCAATCCGGAGGATGCGGAGAACCTGCGGCAAATTGCCGCCTCCATCGAGCGGGAACTGGACGAACCCAATCCGGATCCGAAACTAATCTGCCGGACGGACATCGCCTTCCACGATGCCATCGCAAAAGCTACCCGGAACGACCTAATCGTCACCGTGAACGAAATGCTGTCCAAGCTGACCTACGGATCCCGAATCCGCACCATCGAACAGTGCATTCGGGAGCAGGACCGGAAATATCTGGTGGACATCCACTTCGAGATTTTAAAGATTCTGGAAGATCGGGACACGGACGCCATCGCCCACACCCTGAAGCGAAGCTACAGCTACTGGGCCAACCTGCAAATGGAAGAAGAATAGCATCCAACGAATACAACCGTACATGAAAAGCCCCATCGATTTCGATGGGGCTTTTCGGGCAATTATATTATTATATTATCACTTGGCATATTACATCTTTTTCACGAGACGCTTGTAGAAGGTCAGAAGAATGAGACCAATTACCATCATAACAGCCAAGAAGATAAACAGGATGTGGTATCCCGCATTTCCGTATGTATCCAAAACCTTTCCGGCCAGCAGCGGGCAGAAGAATTCCGGCATATATCCGATGGTGCAGATCAGACCGATGGCGGTTCCGGACATGTACTTCGGAATTCCGCATTCGTCGAACATGGAGAATACCAGGGAGTACGCACCGTACATACCGAAGTAGATGCATGCGCAGATTCCGATAAATACCGCATTGGCCATGGATCTTGCGAAGATCAAAACCAGTGTGGACGCCAGCATGATGCCCATGGTTCCGTACATTACGTTTGCTCTTCCGATCTTATCTGCAGCAACGCCGCCGACCACGCAGGCTACCGGACGTACATACTGCGCCAGCATGGTGACCATGGCACCGGCTGCAGCGGTCATGCCCAGGTTCGCGGTTGCGTATGGGGTGAAGTAGTAGAACAGAATCGGCATAGTGTAGGAGCAGCATACCACCAGGGAAAGCAGCCATACCACCGGCATCTTCAGCACCTGCTTTACGATTGCAAAGGAGAATTTGCTTTCATCATCCGCATCATCGGAGCCGGTCTGCAGCTTCTTCTCGTCCAGAACGAAGTACAGGCCGATACCCATTACGATACAGATTGCGGAGTAGAAGATAACTACGCCGTTCAAACCTGCCAGATCGCTAGCCTTCTTGCTCAGTGCGTTGAAGATGGCCAGGGTCACTGCCAGCTGCACTGCGTTGGTGATACCTCTGGTTGCATCCATGAAGCCGTATGCCTTACTCTGCTCGTCCTCATTTGCCAGAGAACGCAGAACCTTCAGCAGTGCCGGCCAGAATGCAAACAGAGAGGTAAATCCCCAAAGGAAGTAAATCCCCACCAACATGAGGTAGCTCGGGTGCATCAGGTGTAGCAATCCACCCAAGCCGGTGAGAATCATGGATATGGTCATCAGCTTTCTTGCTGAGAACATGTCCGCAACCACACCGCCAAACAGATAGGAGCAGGCACCCATGATTCCGAAGATAGAACCAAACATTCCCATCTGTGAATTGGTTAATCCGTAAGTCTGCAGGTACGCATCGTAGTAGTAGGATCTGAAATACGGAAGTCCGTAGATCATGGTACCTGCAATAGAAATCAGAATTAATCTGAGCATATTCTTTTTAAGTTTTGATTGTGTTCCCATAATTGTGTCTCCTTAACTCTTCCCGGTTATACAAGAACCTTCTTGCCGTCCTTGATGACCAGTGCAACATCATTCAATTTTTCAATATCTTCATCCGGATTTCCCTGGAATACTGCCAAATTCGCTTTCTTTCCTGCTTTTATGGTACCCACTTGATCGTCAATCATCAGGATTTCCGCATTGTACTTGGTGGCCTGAATCAACGTATCCTTCGGGTCCATTCCCAGCTTGTTCACACGAATCCGGAACTCGTAAATTCCGTTGCCGTGGCTGCCTTCGTAGACGCCCGCATCGGTAGCCCAACCCATCTTGATTCCCTGCAGGTAGGCCTCTCTCATTCCTTCATCCAGAACCTTGACGATTTTCTTGGATTTCTCCACGTAGTGCTTCGGCATTCCTTCCGGCCAATCCAGGAAAGAGTGCGGTGCACTCAGTGTCGGCATCATGAAGCTCTGATCCGATGCCTTGTACATCCGCAGACACTCATCATCCAGAATGGTGGAATGCTCGATGGTACGAACGCCATTGCGAATGCACATCTTGATGCCCTCTGTGCCGTGGCAGTGCACGGATACCGGCATTTTCAAGAAATCCGCCATATCGCAGGCTGCTTTCAATTCTTCTTCTGTAATAATCGGAAGCCCCGGCTCCGCACCCGGATTCATGATCGCTCCGGTGCCCATGATTTTAATCCAGTCGGCGCCTCTCTGGTACTGCTTTCGAATCGCCTTCCGGAACTCTTCCGGAGAATCCGCTTCCAGATACATAGTGCCGAAGAAGTCGTTGCCCTTCTCTGTCGGTGAGATGATCTTTCCGCTGGCCAGGATGTCCGGTGCCACCACCGCGCCTTCCCGAACCGCTCTGGCGATGTCGATTACAATATTGTTTCGGTCACCCACATCTCGAACAGTGGTGTAACCCTGACGCAGGTTGTCCTGTGCCAGCTTCAGCGCGGTCATGCTGCGGTATGCATCCGGCTGAACGTTTTCCTCGAAGGTGTTGGTCCCCTTCAGGTCTAAGTGCAGATGCGCTTCAATCAATCCCGGAATCACGGTCATATCGGTCATGTCCAAAACCTCACCGGCATCTACAGTTTTCGGTGCTTTAATTTCCTGAATAATTCCATTATCTATAACGATATCCGCTCTATCCGAATCGTATCCCTCGGTCAGTTCCGGGATGATTCTCGCGTTTCTCAATACAAGCATCTTTGTCGGTTCCTTTCTTCCGTAAAATCAATTTGCTCTGCGGTCTAAGGTTTCCGGCTTCTGTCACCGGAATAATGTCGAATTCATGAAAGGCGCAGGAGGCCTTGAAAGCCCCCTACGCAATCTGTTTTTTCCCGAAATTCGGGCTATTTTCTAGAGTCCGTTACGAGGAACGGTTACATCGTAATCTCTGTGGAATGCATGCTCTCCGTTGATGGATGCATCCATGAATCCGGTGAGATAGAAGTTTTCCTTGTCGGCGGTCTGTACCACATCGATGTCGCAGTCGATTTCCCAGCCCGGAC
>JAEUGJ010000006.1 GCA_016775335.1 Mogibacterium sp. | reverse complement strand
CGGGAAGTCGGGAAAAACCGGATCGTGTTGGCGTGACCCGACGAAGGAATAAGGCCTTGCGGGGAACAAGGCGCCAACAAGGGCGCCGGGAAGTCGGGAAAAACCGGATTGTGTTGGCGTGACCCGACGAAGGAAAAAGGCGTTGCGGGGAACAAGGCGCCAACAAGGGCGCCGGCAGGCCGGGCCTCTAATTTCGGCTGCTCCCGGGAAATCGGAAGAAATTGACGACGAAACACTCTGCCCCGAGGTTTCGTCGTCAATTTCCTCGCGGCCGCTGGGTAGATTAGAGTCAAATGCCCGGGAGAGAGGGTTGGATGAGGTGTTGGAAGCAGGAAAGCCGGTAGATAAGAAGGGATTATTGGAATGAGCTAGATTTCGATTAGATTTTCCGGCGCGAAGAAAACGTTAGATTGACGACAGACTGCCCATAATAGAGGGTCTGTCGTCAATTTTTTTGGTGCCGAATGTAGATTGGAGCAGGCGGCACAAGGAAATGATTAGAATTGACGACGCAAAGTGGACGGGGGAGCGTTCGTCGTCAATTCTTTTCCTTTCGGGATTATAGTAATGAAAAGTACAGCACGGAGGTCGACGAGAGACTTCCGTGCTGCACTTTTCCATCTGAAGGCGGCCCGGGCCGCCTTAACCGAATATAATGGCCCGGGGTTCGCGCCCGGAAACCGAAACCAAAGGCTTAGCGGGGAATGAAGCGCGAACCGCAGCCGCTACCGGCGGCCGGCCGGGCCGCCTTTACCGGATTTTTCGGCCCGGGGTTCGCGCCCGGAAAGCGAAGTTAAAGGCTTAGCGGGGAATGGAGCGCGAACCGCATTCGCCACCGGCGGTGGGCCGGGCCGCCTTTACCGGATATTTCGGCCCGGGGTTCGCGCCCGGAAACCGAGATTAAAGACTTAGCGGGGAATGGAGCGCGAACCGCATTCGCCACCGGCGGTGGGCCGGGCCGCCTTTACCGGATATTTCGGCCCGGGGTTCGCGCCCGGAAACCGAGATTAAAGACTTAGCGGGGAATAGAGCGCGAACCGTATCCGCCACCGGCGGCGGGCCGGGCCGCCTTTACCGGATATTCCGGCCCGGGGTTAGCCCTCCCTATAAAAAAACTGCATGGGGGAAGCAATCTTGGCGTTCAGTTGGGCGTTTCGAGCCCAACTGAACGCGGTTGCTGACCCCATGCAGTTTTTTCTTTTACATTCGCAGAAGCAGTTCCTTGGAAATCACCTGCCCGTTCTCGATGAAGAGGCGGGGAACCCGCTTGCTCACGCTGCAGGTCAGCTCGTACGGGATGGTGCCCGCCATTTCCGCCATGTGCTCCAGGGAATTGTTCGGTCCGAAGATGGTCACCTCGTCGCCCACGTCTACGCCGGGCGCATCGGAAAGGTCAATCATGCACATGTCCATGCAGATTTTTCCCCGCACCGGTGCAGGACCTTCCGCCGTCATCAGTGCGTAGCGGTTGGAAAGGCAGCGCAGGAAGCCGTCCGCATATCCGTAAGGCACCACGCCGATTCGCGTGGATTGGGTGGTCTCGAAAATTCCGCCGTAGCTGATGTGGGTGCCACCCGGATAGATTTTGATGGTGCTGACAACGGTCTTCAGGGACATTACCGGACGAAGTCCCAGCTGCTTCGCATAGTCGCCGTATCCGTACAGCAGCAGGCCCGGGCGAACCATGTCCAGATAAGTTTCCGGATATTTTGTCGTGGCTCCGGTATTGGCACAGTGGCGAATCCGGAACTCATGCCCCCATTTTTCTTCCGCACTGCGAATCACATCGGTGAACAGCTGAAACTGGTGCTTGGTGTATTCCAGCTCTTCCGCACCTTCTTCATCCGCCACCGCAAAATGCGTAAAAATGCCTTCCGCATCCAAGCTCGGAAGGGTGCAGGCATGAACGATGCCGTCCACCCCGTGCTGAAAATAATCCCCCTCGCAAAGGTATCCCAGCCGGGACATGCCCGTATCCACCTTGATGTGAACCTTCAGGGTACCGCCGTATTTCACCGCCTCTTCGCTGTACTCCAGGGCTTTGGCTTCGCAGGTTACCGCCTGGGTGATGTTAAAGCAGATCAGCCGATCCACCTGCTCCTTCGGCGTGTGTCCCAGAATCAGAATCGGCATGGTGATGCCGTTGAAGCGAAGCTCCAAAGCCTCGTCGATGCTGCTCACCGCCAGGTAATCCGCCCCCAGCTCCTGCAGCTTCGTGGCCACCTGCAGGGATCCGTGGCCGTAGGCGTCCGCCTTCACCACGCCCAGGAAGCGCACATCCGGCCCGATATGTTTCCGAATCGTGTGATAATTATATGTGAGGGCGTCCAAATCGATTTCCGCCCACGTCCGCTTCAATGTTGATTTCATATTTTTGCTCCTGTGAATCATATAAAAAAATACTTTTTTCGCCAGGGCACTTCCGATTGTTCCGACGAATCGGGAGCACTCAACAGTAAAATATTCTAGCACGGGAATACCGGGTCTTCAAGGGACGTGATTAAAAACCTGCATCCAATCAGCAACCGCTTGCCGATGGGCTCCGCAAGCCCCATCGGCAAGCCAAGATTGCTGATTGGATGCAGGTTTTTCATATAGCTGTGTATGCTGATGAGAAGAAAATGAAAAAGTTTCATTGGGATAAAAGACACGATTGGACGGAAAATGTGGTATTATAGGAGAAGTGTTTTTATGTAAAGTAGGAGGAAGATTGGATGACGATTTGCGATCTAGAAATCGGACAGTCTGCAGTAATATCGGCTGTGGGAGGCGAGGGTGCCCTTCGGCAGCATTTTTTGGATATGGGATTGATTCCCGGAATTGAAGTCACCCTGATTAAATACGCACCCATGGGGGATCCCATGGAATTGATGGTATCCGGCTACTCTCTGACCCTGCGGTTGGCGGATGCGGCGCGGATTGATATCACCAACGTGCACGAGCACCCCGGCGGCCGGGGAGAAGTGCTGGAACCCATTCAGCCCAGCAAGGACATTCCCCACCCGGGAATCGGTGAAGAAGGCCGAGGCCGAGACCGAGATCGGGAGGCGACGGAAGATCATATCGTTTTCGCACTGGCGGGAAACCAGAACTGCGGTAAAACCACCCTGTTCAACCAACTGACCGGGTCCAATCAGCACGTCGGGAATTTTCCGGGGGTAACAGTGGACCGGAAAAGCGGAGTCATTAAGGGATATCCCGGCACGGAAGTAGTGGATTTGCCGGGCATCTATTCCCTTTCCCCGTACACCAGCGAGGAAATCGTCTCCCGGCAGTTTATTCTGGAAGAAAAACCGTCAGCGATTATTAACATCATCGATGCTACCAATATCGAGCGGAACCTGTACCTCACCATGCAGCTTCTGGAGCTGAACATTCCCATCGTCATTGCCCTGAACATGATGGATGAGATGACGGGAAACGGCGGTTCGGTACTGATTAACGAGATGGAGGAAATCCTCCAGGTGCCGGTCATTCCAACCTCGGCGGCGAAAAACCAGGGTGTGGAGGAGCTGGCGGAGCATGCCGTGCGCATCGCGCGCCTGGGCGAGACCCACGGCCGGGTGGATTTCTGCAACCCGAAGGATCACAACGGTGCCGTGCACCGGGCGATTCACGGAATCATGAGCCTGGTGGGCGACCACGCAGAGGCGGCCGGCATTCCGGTTCGGTTTGCGGTTACAAAGCTGATCGAAGGGGACCCACTGGTAACGAAGGCGCTGGCGCTTACAGAGAACGAAGAAGAAATGGTGGAGAAAATCATCCGCCAGATGGAAGCGGAATGCGGCATGGACCGCAGTGCCGCCATGGCGGATATGCGCTACACCTTTATCCGCCGGCTGTGCCACCAGACGGTGATTAAGCCGAAGGAAAGCAAGGAACGGATTCGAAGCCAGAAGCTGGACTCTTTCCTCACGGGAAAGTGGACCGCCATTCCGGCGTTCGTGGCCATCATGGGACTGGTATTCTGGCTCACCTTTAACGTTATCGGGGCCTTTTTCCAGAACCTGCTGGATGAAGGGATTCAAATACTCACCCAATGGACGGATCAATGGCTCACCGCCATGCACGTGGCGACGCCGATTCACTCGCTGATCATCGACGGCGTTTTCACCGGCGTGGGCTCGGTGCTGTCCTTCGTGCCGATTGTGGTGGTGCTGTACCTGTTCCTGTCCCTGTTGGAAGACAGCGGGTACATGGCGCGAGTGGCCTTCTTTATGGATAAACTCCTGCGCCGGGTGGGACTCTCCGGGCGCAGTATCGTGCCGATGCTGGTGGGCTTCGGCTGCAGCGTTCCCGCCATCATGTCTTCCCGCACCCTGCCGTCGGAGCGGGACCGGAAAATGACGCTGCTGCTGATTCCTTTTATGAGCTGTTCCGCGAAGATGCCGATCTATGCCTTCTTCGCCAACATGTTCTTCCCGAAGTACGCGGCGTTGGTGATGGTGTCCATGTATTTTATCGGAATCCTCATGGCCATATTGATTGCCCTCATCGGCAAAAACACGGTCTTCAAAGGGGAAGCGGTTCCTTTCGTCATGGAGCTGCCGAACTACCGGATGCCGGGGGCGAAGAGCGTCCTGCAGCTCATGTGGGACAAGGCGAAGGACTTCCTGCAGCGGGCCTTCTCGGTGATTTTCATCGGTACCATCGTGGTGTGGTTCTTGCAGAACTTCAACTTCTCCATGAATATGGTTTCGGATCCCCAGTCCAGCATGCTGGCGGCATTGGCGGGATTCCTGGCACCGCTGTTCATTCCGCTGGGATTCGGAAGCTGGCAGATGGTAACCGCACTGATTTCCGGCTTCCTGGCGAAGGAAAGCGTGGTATCCATGATGGCGGTGGTATACGGCGGAACCGCAGCCGTTCGTTCGGCCATCACTCCGCTGGCGGCATTCACTTTCATGGTGTTCTGCCTGCTGTACACCCCGTGCATTGCGGCGGTGGCCACCATTCGAAAGGAACAGGGCCGAGGGGCTGCCATCCTCATGGTCATCTTCCAGTGCGTCGTGGCCTGGCTCGTTGCGTGGGCGGTGCACCTGATGGGAAGCATTCTTCTGTAAAAACAAAAAACACTCACCGGCAGCGTCCGGTGAGTTTTAGCTAGCGAGAAAAATCGAATTTCTTAATATTTATTAAGATTTCTTTAGGATTTGCGGGAATGGTTGAAACAAAAGCGGATTATATATATAATTACATCATTGCGGAATAGTAATTCTGAAGATATTTGTCATGATAAAAGAGAAATTGAAAAAAATTGCGCCGGAGTATTCCTGGGGATTGCTGACGGCGGTGGTTATTCTAAATTGCATAACGTATTTCGGAACCCGGCTGTTCACTTCCGGGATGAAACACCATTCCATCCAACTGACGGTGGATCGAATGATTCCCTTCTGCCCGCACTGGATTGTGGTCTACTTTCTGGCCTTTCCCTTCTGGGTGCTGGGATTCATTCTGATTGCCCGGGAGAGCCGGGAGATGTGCCGCATTTATCTGGTCGGCGAGATGATTGCGAAGACAATTTGTCTCATCTGTTTCGTGGTGTTTCCCACTACCCTGGTGCGGCCGGTCATCGATGCCGACGGGTCCTTCTGGGAACAGCTGGTGGCATTATTGTATCGAATCGATTCGCCGGACAATTTGTTTCCGTCCATCCACTGTCTGGAAAGCTGGATTTGCTTTCGCAGTGCGCGGAAGATGAAGAAGGCGCCGGCCTGGTATGGGAATCTGGCGGCGGCAGCAACGATAATGATTTTCGCGTCCACCCAGCTGCTGAAGCAGCACGTGCTGCTGGATGTGGCGGGCGCAATCGCCGCAGGAGAAATGGGGCTCCTGCTGGCGCATAAACTGTATGTTCGAAGAGAGGGTGCGACTGTATGAACAAAAAGAAAGTAGTGTGGGGTTTTCTGTCTTTGGGAATTGCCATACTGACGATTCTGATGATTGCATCGGGAAGCAAGGAGTTTTCCTTGGAGACCATGGGGGCCTACCTGAGCCGGGCGAACAAGCTGTGGCTGGCGGCCGGCCTGCTGTGCATGTTCGGCTACATCTGGTTTGAAGGATATGCGCTGGTGCACATCTGCCGGACGCTAGGATACCAAAGTGCGAAACGGCAGGGAACGGTGTACGGGGCGGCGGACGTCTTCTTTTCCGCCATCACTCCATCCGCATCCGGCGGACAGCCGGCCAGCATGTTCTTCATGCTTCGGGACGGAATGACCTTCCCGGCATGCACCACTGCATTGCTGATTAATTTGGTAATGTACACCTTGGCGACGCTGACCATCGGCAGCCTGGCCGTACTGCTTCACTTCGATCTGTTCCGGAGAATGTCCCTGTTCTCCAAAATACTGATTGTCGTGGGCTGGTTCATCATGACGGGACTGTCCATGCTGTTCTACATGCTGCTTCGCCGGGGCGAGATTCTGTACCGGCTCTGCGACCGGGTGATGGAGATGTTGGGAAAGCGGAAGCTCCTGAGCAATCTCACGAAGAAACAGGCGAAGCTGAAAAAGAAAATGGCGGAATACCAACAGTGTTCCGATGAAATCGCCGGACACGGGCGGATGCTGATTCGTATTTTTATCATCAATCTGCTGCAGCGGCTGTCCCAGATTGGCGTGACGTTTATGATTTTTATGGCGCTGGGAGAAGGCTTCCGAACTTCCGTGGAGGGATTGGTGATTCAGGCCTTTACCGCGCTGGGATCCAACAGCATCCCGATTCCGGGCGGAATGGGCGGCGCGGACTACCTGATGTTGGACGGATTCGGCGAGATTCTGGGCCGGGATGCGGCATCCATCGAGATGCTGTGCCGGGGATGTTCCTTCTACGTATGCATTATTACCAGTGCGCTGATCGTGCTGGCGGGATATTTTATGGGAAGAAAAAGGAGTTTGAAAAAATGATCGGATATTACAATTATACAGTGTGGCTGACATATCTGTCCCTGATTTCGGCCGGGACGGGAATTATGGTGTCTCTGTACAGCCACGCTCATCCCTTCCTGGGCGTGTTCTTTCTGCTGGTCAGCGGACTGTGCGACGCCTTTGACGGAAAGGTGGCGCGGAGTAAGAAGAACCGCACGGAGATGGAAAAGAAATTCGGAATTCAGATCGACTCCCTGGCGGATATGGTGAGCTTCGGCGTGCTTCCGGCCTGCATCGGCAGCGCCATGATGCGTGTCGTGCTGCAGAATTACGAAGCGGGGGATCCCACCAGTGCGGACAAACTGCTGAGTCACCCGTACTTCTTCATCTGCTATGCGGTGATGATTCTGTACATCTTAGCTGCCCTGATTCGCTTGGCCTATTTTAACGTGGCCGAAGAAGAACGGCAGAAGACGGAGGGCGGCGTTCGAAAATATTACGAGGGCCTTCCGGTCACTTCCGCAGCGCTGATTTTCCCGACGGTACTGTTGTTCCAGTACGTGCTGCCGAAGGACATCACCTGGATTTATTTCCTGGCCATGGCCGTTACGGGATTCCTGTTCATCTCCAAAATCCCGGTGAAAAAGCCGGATACCAAGGGCATTCTGGCAATGGTAGGAATCGGCGCCATCGAATTCATCATCCTGATTGCTACATGGATGTATTACGAGGGGTAGAAAAGAGATATGCTGAAATTCTTATATCAGACGGTGCCGGGACGATGCATCCTGAAGCTGCTGACCCGCCCGGGCTTATCCCGCTTCGTGGGCCGCTTCATGGATTCCGCCATTTCCCGTCCCATCATTCCTCGCTTCATCCGCAAAAACAACATCGATATGAACGATTATCTGGACGAGGAGTACGGTTGTTTCAATGACTTTTTCTGTCGCCGCATTCGTCCGGAACTTCGGCCCGTGAACATGGATTCGGCAGTGCTGCCGGCGCCTTGCGACGGGCTCCTCAGCGCCTATCCCATTACGGACTCCCTGGTGATTCCCGTAAAAGGAAGTCGGTATTCCATCCGGGATCTGGTTCGGGACGAGGAGTTGGCGAAAAAATACGAGGACGGCACCTGCCTGGTCTTCCGGCTGTGCGTGCATCATTACCACCGCTACGCCTATCCGGACAACGGCCGCAAAACGAAAAATACTTTTATCCCGGGTGTGCTGCATACGGTCCGTCCGGTGGCACTTCGGGAACTTCCCGTATTTACGGAAAATGCGCGGGAGTATACGGTCATCCGCAGCGAGAACTTCGGCGATGTGCTTCAGATGGAAGTGGGTGCCATGCTGGTGGGAAAAATTGACAACTACCATCAGGCGGCGGATGTCCGGAGAGGACAGGAGAAGGGACGGTTCCTTTACGGCGGCTCCACCATCATCCTGCTCCTGGAGCCGGGAACCGTGACGGTTACGGAGAAATTCTTCGAAATCACCCGGGCCGGTGAAGAGACGGAAGTGAAGATGGGGGAGGCCATCGGCAGAAGGGGATAGCCGGAAACGGACAATAAAGCGAAAGCGCACGGGAATCCGAAGAGGGTTCTCGTGCGCTCTTTTTCTACTTAATAATCAACATGTTCGTGCGTTTCAACTCCTTAATTTCCTCCGGGGTCATCAGCAGTTCGTTGCGAATTTCGTCGGTGACGGTAAGGGGTTCATGGGAGACCAGAATTTTCAAGGTAATTCCCTGGTAGTATAGGGAGATGCAGGACATGATGCCCTTTTGGCGGCGGCCCTTTTGGAAAAGGAGCGGCATGCGGATGAACACCTTGTCAAAGGGCGGCGCTTCGTTGGTGTAGTAGAAGGTAATGCTGGTATCGGAATAGGATACGGTTCCATGGTAGATGAAATCCGATTGATATTCCGAGTTCTCGGCATCCGTCACAAAGTAAATCTTGGATTTCATGGACGGATGGGAGTTTTCAATCATGGCGTTCTTCACCCTCTTCTCCTCTCCGTTGTACCAATAGATGTATAACCGGTCAATCAGATGTTTTTCGTATTTCAGAATATCCGCATTTTGCAGGTCCACGTACGTGGCCGGAAGGAGTTCCGAGATATCCATATTTAAGGCGGTACAGATTTCCACCAGAGCGTCGATGGCGATGTTCACCTCGCCGTTTTCGTATTTGGACAGGGACGCGGGGCTGCGATGGACGGCCTCCGCAAGTTCCGTCAATGTAATTCCTTTCGCTTTTCGGCTGGCTTTCAGTTTCTGCCCCAGGGTTTTGTAGAATGATTCCTGCATAGATGTCTCCCCTCTTTATTTTAAAAACTGAGACTTTCACTTTTGGAAAGAAAGTCATGAATATTTGTGATACTTTAAAACACTTTTTGGAATATTATACCACAGGACAATATTTTTTTCACGCTATGAAAAAAATACCTGCCAATTTTGAACCGCTGTCATGTTGGCACATTTGAACCTTCGAAAGACTTTTGTTATTCTTTAGACAATCAAGGAAGAGATTATTCATAGGAGGTACATAACTATGGCTAAACAGGAATTTAAACAGAAAAGAGTAATGTCCCGGGAAGAGTTCCCGTATGAATGGGAAGTCATTGAAAATATCTGGGTACCGATGTCCGATGGATGCAGATGCTCGGCACGTATGTGGAAACCAAAGTCCGACAAACCGCTGCCAACCATCTTCGAAACCCAGCCATACCGTAAGAGAGACGGTATGAGAGGCAGAGACGAACCGATGTACGGATACTTCGCAGGAATGGGATACAACGTTGTCCGCGTGGACATGCGCGGTGCCGGCGAATCCGACGACTGCTTCTACGATGAGTATCTGAAGCAGGAACAGGATGATGCCATCGATGCCATCAACTGGATTGCTGCACAGCCATGGTGCGACGGAAACGTCGGTATGCAGGGCAAGTCCTGGTCCGGATTCAACTCCCTCCAGGTTGCCGCAAGAAGACCGGCGCCGCTGAAGGCAATCATCTGCATCGGCTTCGTAGACGATCGTTACACACAGGATATCCACTACAAGGGCGGATGCCTCCTGAACGACAACTTCTGGTGGGGCAACATCATGCTGGCATATATGTGCC
>JAEUGJ010000005.1 GCA_016775335.1 Mogibacterium sp. | reverse complement strand
TTCCGTTGAGAGGCGCAAACCTTTTGCCGGGAAAAGCCGACGGCGTGCGTGGGGGGTTGCGCCTCATTCCTCGGAAAGCCTTATTCTTCCGTCAAGGGGCGCAAACCGGTTGCCCGGCAGCCGGCGCAGACTTGGTGCACGGAAACCTGCAAAGCCTTGATCTTCCGTTTCCGTTGCACCAACCTTTTGACTCTTTACAAAAAAGTTGCGGGATAGGCTAATACCTATCCCGCAAATATTCGCGAAGAAACTATTTTTTTTCTAGTTCTATTTAAACTCTATTCCGCCGAATTGTCCGGGTGAATTTCCGGAATCATTTCCACATCCAGGTCCAGGTAAATGGTGGACAGGGCTTTCTTCAAGTCCATGGTAGCTTGTTTCAGCTGGGGAACCTTGATCATATTTCCTTCCGTGGTGAAGTACAGGGAAATCCACATTTTGCGGCCGGTACGCACCGCATCGATGAAATCGATTTCATACGGGTAATCCGAAAGGGTGTCGTGGCACAGGGCGCGGATTCGTTCCAGCTTTTCCTCGGAAGGCGCCATGAGCACCAGCCCCCGAATGGCCTTGATAAATGCCCGAGTCGGCTCCGGCAGCATCAGCACGGCGATGACGCAGGAAACCAACGGGTCGATATACGGAACCAACCACTCCAGCACGTGGAAGTGGAGAAACGGGATTTCCATGAAGAATGCCAGGAAGGCACCCAAGCTCAGAAAAACATCGATCTTCCAGGTGATCAGCTCCACCTTGATCATCGGGGTTTTCAGCTTTCGGCCCAATCTCCGCACCACGAAGTAACCGAAGATGCAGAACAGCGTCAGGAAGGCTTCGAAAATCAGCACTTGCTGCGTATCGATGGAGGTACCCCCGTTCAAGATGATGACGATATCGTTATAGATGATCATGGAGGTGACGACAATCAGAACGGAGCCCTTGATTAGGATGAAGAGGGTTTCCACCTGGGCAAAACCAAATGGAATGCGCTCGCTGACCGGCTTGTAGATCAGCGGAAGCAGCATCTGGTAGATTACCAGAATGACTACATCCACCGCATCGTAGACGCCGTCGATGAGAATCGCCTGGGATCCGCTGACGAAGAACATGGCAAGCTCGAAGACCGCCACGGTAACGCCCAGCCAGCTGGAGAGGCGGATGGTTTTCTTTTCCTGGTCCAATGGGACTCGTTTCATATATCCTCCTTGTATTCTTGAACTATTTACCGTTTATTATATACCCGACAGGGGGGGAGTCGTCAATCGAAAATTCTCGAGGGCGATACCCAAAACGCCGGGAATGTGGTATCATAGAAAAGCCGCTTTCCTGCGGCCCTGCCGGAAACGCCGGTGGGATGTTTTATTTTTTTTAGGAGAAACGAAACGACATATGGATATTAAAAAGAAAATTACTCAGGAATTAGAGATCCGTCCGGCGCAGACCGAGGCGGTGATTAAATTGATCGACGAGGGGAACACGATTCCGTTCATTTCTCGGTACCGGAAGGACGTGACCGGGGGCATGAACGACGAGCAGCTGCGGGCGTTTGATGAGCGACTGAAGTACCTGCGGAATTTGGAGGAGCGGAAGGCGACGGTGATTGCGTCCATCGAGGAGCAGGAGAAGATGACCCCGGCGCTGCGGAAGCAGATCGAGGCGGCGGAAACCGCGGTGGCGGTGGAGGACTTGTACCGGCCGTACAAGCCGAAGCGCCGCACCAGAGCCACCATTGCCAAAGAGAAAGGCGTCAGCGGGCTGGCGGATTTTATCCGGAATCACGGAGCGGCGGCGGACGTGGAGGCGGAAGCGCAGAAGTACCTGGACCCGGAAAAAGAAGTGAATACCGTGCCGGAGGCGATTCAGTACGCGCAGGATATCATCGCCGGGGACGTTTCCGACGATGCGGAGTATCGGACGCAGATTCGAAACCGCACCCAGAAGCAGGGCATGATGGTTTCCGTGGCCACAAAAGAAGGTGCGGATAATCCGGTCTATGCCAACTATGCGGACTACACCGAGGGGGTCGCAAAGATTCCGGGACACCGGGTGCTGGCCATGAACCGGGGCGAGAAGGAGAAAATGCTGTCCGTGCACATCCAGGCGCCGGAGGAAACCTGCGTGCAGTACCTGGAGAAGCAGGTGGGCCGGGGAGACTACCTGTCGCCGGCTTTGGCGGATTCCTACAAGCGGCTGATTGCCCCGTCCATCGAGACGGAGCTTCGGAATGAGCTCACCGAGAAAGCCCAGGAAGGGGCCATTAAGATTTTCGGCAGCAACCTGGAGCAGCTTCTCATGCAGCCGCCGCTGGCGGGCAAAACCGTGCTGGGCTGGGACCCGGCGTTCCGTACCGGCTGCAAGCTGGCGGTGTGCGACCCGACGGGCAAAATCTTGGACACCACGGTGATTTTCCCAACGGCGCCTCAGAACAAGGTGCGGGAAGCCAAGGCCGTGCTGGCAAAGTTAGTGAAGAAGTACGACATCGACGTGATTTCCGTGGGCAACGGAACCGCCTCCCGGGAATCCGAGCAGATCATCGTTGATTTTATCAAGGAGTACGCGCAGGCCGCGGGCAAAATGCTCCAGTACGTCATCGTCAACGAGGCGGGGGCTTCCGTTTACTCCGCTAGCAAGCTGGCCACGGAAGAATATCCGGACCTGGATGTGGGCGAGCGCAGTTCTGCATCCATCGCCCGCCGTCTTCAGGATCCGTTGGCGGAGTTGGTAAAAATAGATCCGAAATCCATCGGTGTGGGTCAGTACCAGCACGACATGAACCAGAAGAAGCTGGGAGAGGCGCTGAACGCCGTAGTGGAGGACTGCGTAAACCGGGTGGGCGTGGATCTGAACACCGCTTCCCCGTCCCTGCTGGAATACGTGTCCGGAATCAGCAGTACCGTTGCGTCCAACATCGTGAAATACCGGGAGGCCAACGGCCGGTTCCGGAGCCGGAAGGAACTCCTGAAGGTGCCGAAGCTGGGCCCGAAGGCATTCCAGCAGTGTGCCGGGTTCCTGCGGATCTCCGGCGGCGTGGAACCGCTGGATGCCACCGCGGTGCACCCGGAAAGCTATGAAGCGGCCCGCACCATCCTGGCGACTTTGGGATACAGCGAGGCGGACCTGGCAAAAGGCGGCGTCCGGGACCTGGCCTCCAACCCGAAGCTTTCCGCAGTGGGCGCCGGAAGCGGAAAGGGCGCCGGCAAGGGGAAGAAGGAGAATTCCCGGAACGCGGCCCCGGAAGCGGCGGTAAACGAAAAAGGAAACCTCAGTAGCCTCAGCGCGCTGAAGGCGCTGAACCGCCCGAAGAAAAAGGAAAAGCCGAAGCAGGCGCCGGCCGCTCCGGCCAAAATCAGCGAGGCGGCGGTGCAGCGAATGGCCGAAAACCTGGGAATCGGCGAATATACCCTGAAGGATATTCTGGAAGAGCTGGAAAAACCGGGCCGGGACCCTCGAAGTGAGGCAGCGGCGCCGATTCTCCGTTCCGATGTTATGGAGGTCAAGGATCTGAAGCCGGGCATGGAACTGAAGGGCACCGTCCGGAACATCGTGGACTTCGGTGCCTTCGTGGACATCGGCGTGCACCAGGATGGCCTAGTACACATCTCCCAGCTGGCAGACCGTTTCGTAAAACATCCGCTAGATGTGGTGAAGGTGGGGGACATCGTGGATGTGCGCGTGCTGGACGTGGATGTGAAGCGGGAAAAGATTTCCCTGACCATGAGGAAAGAGAAGAAATAATTAAAAAGGGAAGAGCAAAAAGAGAGGTGCCGCGCGGCACCTCTCTTTTCTATTTGTATGGGCGCCGGCCGGGCGCCCGGACGAAAGTGCCGCCGGTGGGCATGGGAGTTTGCGCCCTTCCGCCCGGCGCGATCGGCTGGAGTGAATTAGAGCCATTTTTATTGAAAGAATCCCATACGCCTAGAATTTCGGAGGCGATTCACGCTTTTTGAGCGAAATCCGGGATTTAGCGTGAACGAAATCCGCCGAGTTTTTGGGATTCTAATTTTACAGCGGCGAATTGATACTTTGTGTTCACGCCAAAAGGAAGATTTCTATCAAAAAGCGTGAACTGCTTTCAAAATCTTGTTTTCACAAAGGAAATTACATGCGAAAATCTAATGGGGACAAATGGGACCAAAAAATCGTTCACGCTAATTCGCCCAAACTAAAAAAATAGCGTGAAGTCATGCTGAAATTCTAGACATATTTAATTAACCGGCTGTGCGAAACTCTAATTGCCGAACGGGTAGCAGATGGATGCCCGCCGGCGGGCATCCATCTGCGCAAATCCGCCGGGCCGGACTTAGACGGGCAGTTGTGCCTGAAGGGCTTCGGCGCACACCGAGGCGGAGGAGAAGGCGAACTGCAGGTTGTAGCCTCCGGTGATTCCGTCCACGTCCAGAGCTTCCCCTACGGCGAAGAGTCCCGGGTGTTCCCGGAATTCCATGGTGTGCAGATCCAGCTGGGACAAGGCGATGCCCCCGCGGGTGGCCATGGCTTTGTTCCAGTCCGGAAGGCCTTCCACCGTAAAGGTGTCGTCGCACAGGAGGGCGGACACCTTCTTTGGGGAAAGTCCGTCCACACCGGCACTTCCCCGGGTGTTTCCCCCAAAAACATCTTCCCCGTCGACGGGTTTTCCGAGGCTCCGCAGGAGAATGGCCTGACAGAAGCGCCGCGGCAGGTTCAGTTGGGAGGCCATAGCGGAAACCGGGTTTCCCTTCCGGCCATTGAAAATCCGGGAGAGAATTCCGGTGACTTCCTCCCGGCTCCGGGGATACACGTAGTTGATGTGGAGTGTATCCCCGGGATCGGCCGCGCCGCAGATGTTCAGCGCGGCCGGTCCGGAGAAATCTCGGTGAGTAAGGAGCAGGCCTCCCACGCTTCGCCGGATTTTTTTGCCGGGAGCGGTAATGGAGAGCTGGGCGGCTTCGAAGGATAGACCGGACATGGGAGCGTAGGGGTAGGACCGAACCGCCACCGGTGCCAGCACCGGCCGGGGGGAAATCACTTCCACATCCAGGTCCCGGCTCAAAACGTCCCACATGCGGCCGTTTGAGCCGGTGGCCGGGAAGGATTTCCCCCCGGTGGCGATGACCATCGCCGCGGTTCGGAAGGCGGCGCCGTTGTCGCAGGTGACCTGCCATCCGGCGTCCGGGAGCCGGGTCACTTGGGAAACCCGGAATCCTTTTTTTAGGGCGAACCCGTTCTCCGCAGAAAGATCCAGGAGAAGGTTCAGCACATCCTGCGCCTTCTCGGATTTTGGGAAAATCCGGCCCCCGTCTCGGGAGAAGGAAGGAATCCCGTGGCGGTCCAGAAAATCCACGAAAGCGTCGTTGTTGTACCGGTAAAGCACCCGACGGATGGCGCGGCCCCGGTCCCCGTAGGCGGCCACCATGTCCTTTACGGAACCGTCGTGGGTGAAATTGCAGTGCCCGGCGCCGCTCATGCGCAGCTTGGTCCCCGGGGAATCCGTCGCCTCCAGTATCAGGCCGGCCCCTTTCGGCGAAAAGGCCGTCAGATCCAGCCGGGCGGCGGTGAGAAGCCCCGACGCCCCGCCGCCGATGATGATGCAGTCATAAATTCTATCCATGCGTACCTCCGAAATCAATATTCTTCCAGTATAACAAAGAGCGCCGGAAGTTGCCACAATACGGGGTTGAAAAGAAAAGCCTTCCGAATGTATAATCGAAGTATGAACGAGAGAAATGAGACGAGAAAAGTGAATCATCCTCTGTACATGAGCCACCTGGCCCTGGCGGAGTACGTGAACTGGGAGATGTCCGCGGCTCCGGTGCTTTTGGCGGAAACCTGGAAGAACAGCAAGTGGGCGGATGCCGTGGTAATTACCGGTCCGGACCGCTACGAGGGTTTCCTGCAGTGGCAGAAGTTCCACCGGGAGACCGGGCAGGACGTGGCGGCTTATGAGCGTTGGATTGCCCGAAAAACAGATCTGCACCGTCATCTCCTCCGCCAGCTGGAGGATTCCGGCCTGGGCAGCGGTTCTTACCGCGCCTGCCGCTACATGATTACCCGGCTGACCGACGAGGGTTACCTCCGCTACAACCGGAACGAGGCGGCGGAGATTTGTTATGCCAATTCCTGGGACGTGGAGCTGGCGGAGGGCATGCTCCAATCCATGGATCCCATCGGCGTGGGCACGGCGGACGGGGAGCAGTGCGTTCGGTTTCAGCTAAAATCAGGTTCGCCGGCAATTCCGAAACCGGGCATTCGATACCGTGACCGGGCGGCGGAGCCTTACGCAGTGCCGGATATCGTGATTCGGCGCGGCCAGGAGCAGGCGGATGCGTTCCTGGATATGACCGGCATCCCGATGCCGCTGGTGGACAACCGTTATCGGTCGGTGATTCCGGATCTGATGGACCCGACAAAAATAGATTTCCTCTCCAACTGTTTCCGAGAGGCCGAGGATTTGATATACAATCTGAACGTGCGGAACTACTTTCTCCTCCGGATTGCGGACGTCCTGACGGAGGCCAACCGGGAGTTTTTCCTGGGCCGGAAGGAGCTTCCGACGGAGATTACCACTTTGAAGCTGAGTACCGAGACCGGGATTCCCCTGCCGGAAGTCGAAGGAATTCTTCGGGGGAAATACATTCGGTGCGGAAGAAATCTATACTCTCTCACATACTTTCTCGGATAAAGTTGGTGAAGAAAATATATAAAATACCAATATGGGCATTCGCTTAGATTAATTTTTTTGATAAAAAATGCAAAATTTTCTTGACACCGCCGAGCAAATTGATAAAATATATGAGTAAAGTTTGTTTTTTAACGGGCTTCATTAAATTTGTTATTCTACACTTGCCATTTGTATTGTGCAAAGACCACCCCCAGGATACTAGCTCGGCATCTGGCAAGTATAGAATATATATGCATAGTAATGTGTTGCATAAGGTCCCTTGGGCATACGCCCGAGGGACCTTTCCTGTTTTCAAAACACAAAACTCGAAGTGTAAAAAAATATCGGCGGTTGTTATTTTTTTACAAATTACAAAAAATAAACACAATTTATTGAAAAATAATTCTTCACTGTGTTAAAATTACTTTGTTCGGAAATCCGAACGTCAACGTATTGAGGTAATAGTAGTAAGGAGAAAAAACATGATTGCAAAAAGCATGGAACCGTTCCTCGCCGGAAGCTCTGTCATCAGAGCGATGTTCGAGGAAGGAAAGAAGATGGCAAAAGTTTTCGGTGAAGAGAATGTATATGATTTCAGTGTAGGCAACCCGGGACTGCACCCGCCGAAAGAAGTAAAGGAAGCCATCAACTACATCAACAACGAGATGGATCCTCACGTGGTTCACGGCTACATGGCAAATGCCGGCTATGAGAGCACCAGACAGGCCGTAGCGGACAATCTGAACAAGCGTTACGGTTCGGATTTTGACATGAACAACATCATCATGACCGTTGGTGCGGGATCCGCCCTGAACGTTATCATGAAGACCGTATTCGATCCGGGCGACAAGCAGGTGGTATTCGCTCCGTACTTCGTAGAGTATGCCAACTGGGCACGCAACTACGGTGCAGAGACCATCGTGGTTCCGCCGAACGAAGCCAACGGATTCGAGCCGGATCCGGAAGCGCTGAAGGCTGCACTGGATCCAAAGGTAAAGATTGTTATCATCAACAACCCGAACAACCCGACCGGTGCCATCTATTCCAAGGAGACCATTCAGGCAATCGCCGATGTTTTGAAGGAAGCGGAGAAGGAATACGGACACCCAATCTACATCCTGTCCGATGAACCGTACAGAGAACTGGTATACGTGGACAGAGAAGTTCCGTACATTCCGGATTTCTACGACAACACCCTGATTGCATACTCCTGGTCCAAGTCCCTGTCCCTGCCGGGCGAGAGAATCGGATACATCGCAATTCCGAAGAAATCCGATAACTCCGAGGAGTTCTTCAACGCAGCGGTTGTTGCCAACCGTGTATGCGGAGACACCAACGCACCGTCCCTGATGCAGCTGGTGGTTGAGCGCTGCATGGACGCACAGGTAGATATTCCGTACTATGAAAAGAACGCGAAAGACCTGTACAAAATCGTCACCGATGCCGGATTCGATGCACTGGTTCCGCAGGGTGCATTCTACCTCTGGATCAAATCTCCGGTGGCAGACGAGAAGGAACTGGTTGCAGCAGCAAAGGACGAGAGAATTCTCATGGTTCCGGGAAGCGCATTCGCTTGCCCTGGATACGTAAGACTGTCCTTCTGCATTTCCAACGAGACCATTCAGAGATCCGCGGAATCCTTCGCAAATCTGGGAAAGAAATACTTCGGCTAGTCGGACGTGTTATTGAACAGAAACAGGGCGGCGCTCCATATTTTGGGGCGCCGCCCGTTTTTTTTTACGAAAAATCACGAAAGTTGGCAAAAAACCCCGGATATGCTATTATGTTAGGGATTCTTTTAGACAAAGGAGAAAAAACATGAAGAAAATTGCAAGTTTTACCGTAAATCATGACACCCTGCAGAAGGGCATGTACATCTCCCGGATCGACGGGGATGTGGTGACATACGACATTCGCATGAAGCGCCCGAATATGGGGGACTACCTCACCAACGGGGCGCTCCACACATTCGAGCACCTTTTTGCCACCTACGCGCGGAACACGGCGCTGGCGGATTCCGTCATTTACATCGGACCGATGGGCTGCCGCACGGGTTTTTATTTCCTGGTTCGGGACACCATGAGCCATGAGGAGGCGCTGAATCTGGTAAAAGAATCCTTCGCGTTCGTCCGGGATTTCGACGGGGAGATTCCGGGGTCTCGCCGGGAGGAGTGCGGCAATTATTTGGAGCACGATCTGCCGGGTGCCAAAGCGGCGGCAGAGGATATGCTGGACGTGCTGAAGGACTGGACTGTGGAAAGGATGGATTACAATTATGGAAAATAAGAGAAACGGCATGATCGGAATGCCGGGTGCCCGGCCGGTGGGAATCATCTGCGCCCTGGAGGTGGAGCTGAAGGATCTGCTGGCGGAGCTCCGGGACCGGGAGGATGTGACTTTTAACGGATACGAGTTTCATTGCGGTTGTTTCGGGGAAATCCCGGCGGTGCTGGTGCAGTGCGGCGTGGGAAAGGTCAATGCGGCGCGGGGCACCCAGATGCTCATCGATGCTTTTGGCCCTTGCTGTGTGATTAATAGCGGAATTGCCGGTGGAACGAAGCCGGGTCTGGCCATCGGCGATATCGTGATCGGCGAGGACCTGGCGCAGCACGATTTCGATGTGACTGCCTTCGGCTATGCGCTCGGGTACATGTGCACCGGGGAGAACAGCAGCGAGCCGACCCGCTTCACGGCGGAACCGGTGCTGGTGGAAGAGCTGGAAGCGGCGGCGCACACGGCGGCGCCGGAGCGGGGCGTGCACCGGGGGCGAATCGTCAGCGGGGATCAGTTCATTTCCGGAGCCGAGAAGAAAAAACAGCTCCGGGAGGAGTTCAATGCGGTGTGCGCGGAGATGGAAAGTGCGGCCATCGCCCAGACCTGCCAATATGCCGGCGTACCCTTTGGCATTCTGCGGGTAATCTCCGATCTGGCCGACGGAACGGCACCGGAATCCTACGACCGGTTCGAGCGCACCAGCGCGGACCTGTCGGCGGCAGTAATCCTGGAATTCCTGAAAATCCACCGGAAACTTCAGGCGGAATAGCATAAATAGTGGAAGTGAGTGATGATGAGAATTGATGACGAATGGAGAGAAAGGAGCGTTCGTCATCAATTCTTTCTTTTTGAAACTGTGATGATGTGAAGCGATGCTCGAGGCCCGAAGCGTGGCCTCGAGCATCGCTTTCCTTTTTTTTGTGTGTGCGGGCATCCCGGTTTGCGTATGCCTCCCCGCAAAGCCAATGGATTCGGTTTTTGAGCGCGAACCGATGGGCCGGGAATCTGGAAAAGCCGGCCCGTGCACAAGGAAAGTTCGCGCCTGATTCCCCGCAGAGCCAATGAATTCGGTTTTTGAGCGCGAACCGAGGGACCGGTGAAAAGGAAAAGC
>JAEUGJ010000004.1 GCA_016775335.1 Mogibacterium sp. | reverse complement strand
GGGATTCAGGCTATATAGTTAGTGTTAAGCTAGTGTGGATTCGCGGGAATCCAGGTTCAAGGGCTAGCGGGGAGCGGGGAGCAAAGAGCGGAGGCCGCCGGTCGCCCGGGCGGGCCAAATTCGGCGGCGGAAATGTGAAGATTTTGCTCCCCGAAACGGAGCTTCAAGGGCTAGCGGTTAGCGGGGAGCAAAAGGAGGAGGTCGCCGGCCGCTCGAGAGGGCGAAATCCGGCGGCGGAAATGTGAAGATTTTGCTCCCCAGAACGGAGCCACAAGGGCTAGCGGTTAGCGGGGAGCAAAAGGAGGAGGTCGCCGGCCACCCGGGAGTCTCAAAAGCACCGCCGGCTTACCGGGGTCTTTGTTGGAGTCGACCTCCCTGCAAAGCCTTTATCTTCAATCTGGTCACGCCAACACGATTCGGATTATCTCAATTTGCCGGCGCCCAGGTAATGAAAGAACCTGCATCCGGGAAGCAATCTCGGCTTGACGATGAGCAAGAGCATGCTAGGCTGGCACGAGCGGAGGATCCGCGACGTGTCACCTGGCAGCAGCCTAATTGCATGCTCTTCGAGGCTCATAGTCAAGCTGTTGCTGACCGGTGCAGGTTTGTTCTTTTGTTACAATCTTCAAGAAAAAGTGAAGAACCATTTTATTTTTATCTGCGGATTAATCTAATTCCAGTCCCTTCACTTCGGTTTGTTCTGCAGTCCCTCCGTGATTTCTAAAATAATCCTCAATTGCCGCCGCCGCTTTATGTGCATCATCATAGTTTTCTACATCGGTATGATCCGCCACAAAAGAATCTCCTCCAGCGGCGGTTACGTGATAGTGGTTGTCATATTCAATGCCATACGAATACTCTTCTCCATCAAGGGTGCAGGTATATTCCACCCGGCCGGCATAACCCGTATCTGCGCCATCCAGGTGTGCATTGAAAAGTATAGCACCTAATATAGTTACGCCCGGAATTACAAGGAAAAATACTATTGCGAACACAATTACAGCTTTCCAGACACGCTTTGCTCGTCTGTTTTTTATGCTCAGTTGTTCATTAATCCTTGCAAGTTGGTTGGCCAGGGAATCTGTTTCCTCTGCCGGAATTTCGTCCTTGCCGAGAAGCTCGCTTACGGAAACATCTAATTCCTCTGCAAGTTTAGATAATAAATCCGCATCCGGGACCGAGTATCCCTTCTCCCATTTTGATATCGTTTGCCTTGTTACGTGAAGTCTGTTTGCAAGATCTTCCTGGGTAAAGCCTTTGTTCTTTCTGATTGTTTTTAAGTTTTGACTCAACATCGATTTGTCCTCCGTGCACTGAATTTCTTTACATCTTCAGTGTAAAGGGTGTTCTGCAGTCCCTCAAGCAACGCAAATTAACACCGGTGTTTTATTCGTTGTCAGTGTATCATTAAGCTTACCCAAAAAGGCAAAAAGAGGAAAACTCATTTTAAGTTTTCCTCTTTATAAACTTATGATTCTTTTAAGTTTATTGCTTATTCAAAACTAAGCGTTTACCTTGTCCTTCAGTGCCTTGCCGGCCTTGAAAGTAGGAGCTACAGAAGCCGGAATCTGAACAGTCTCGCCGGTCTGAGGGTTTCTGCCTTCTCTAGCGGCTCTGTTCTTTGCTTCGAAAGTTCCGAATCCAACCAGGGAAACCTTCTCCTTGGAAGCAAGAGTTTCACCAACGGTTTCAGTAAATGCGTTCAGCGCCTTCTCAGCATCTGCCTTGGAAAGTCCAGCCTTAGCTGCCATCTGTGCAATCAGTTCTGCCTTGTTCATATCAATTCTCCTTAGTAATCTTAATATTTTGGAGGTTCCGAAGTGAACCATCTCAATAGCTTTATCAATAATACCCTAAAATCAATATGGTTTCAAGTGCCTATACTGTGAAATTCGGGCAAAAAAGTATTTTGAGTCAATTTTTCTGCATAGATTTTCCGACAATACGAATTAAGGGTTAATCTCCCGGTCCATAAGTGGTACAATAAAAGTTAAACTGGGTATTAGGGAGTAAAAGGAGATTACAAAGGGCAAAATGGTTACAACATTATTACTGAAACAATTGACGATTTTCTTTATCTATATGGCGGCCGGCTTTATGATGGTAAAACTGGGAATCCTGAAAGGCGAGGACAGTAAGGTGCTGTCGCTGCTGTGCATCTACGTGCTGCTTCCCTGCGCCATTCTAAAATCTTATCAGGCGGAGTACACGCCGGAACTGCGGGACGGATTCATGCTGGCCATGGGGGCGGCCGTCACCGCGCAGCTGGTTCTCATGGCGGTGACTTACGCTATCAGCGGAATTTGCCACTTGGATGCCACGGAAAAAGCATCGATTATGTACCCGAACAGCGCGAACCTGATTCTTCCGCTGGTGGCTGGTGTTCTGGGAGATCACTACATGATTTACGCCAGCGCCTATTCCTGCGTACAGGGTATTTTTATCTGGACCCACTGTACGTCCATGATGAAGGGCAGTCGGGATATGAACTGGAAGAAAGTCTTTCTGAACATCAACCTCATCACCGTGGTGGTGGGTATCATCATGTTTTTCGGGCAGATTCATCTGCCGCAGATGGCGCTGGACACCTTGGGCGGATTCTCGGCTGCTTTGGGACCGATCAGCATGATTGTAATCGGAATGCTTTTATATAATGTAGATTGGAAAAATATTTTCCAAAACGTCCGGGTACACCTGGTAGTGGCTCTGAAAATGGTGATTTTGCCGTTGGGCGCGGCGGTGATATTCAAATGCACGCCGATTCGGACGTTGGCGGAAGACGGAGAAATGATTTTATTGGTGACCCTGTTCGCCATCATGGCGCCTTCGGCAACGCTGATTACGCAGCTGGCGCAGATTAATGACCGGGACGAACGATACGCGGCGGCGATTAACGCCCTGACGACGGTGGTGTGCATCGTGAGCATGCCGCTTTTGACGATGTGGTACATGAAATAAGGAGAGAAGATGAATCGGAAACAACAGGCGTACCGAAATGCGGGAATTTATATGGGAGCATTCTTTCTGCTTCTGCTGCTTCTGAGGTTTGACGTGCGGGCCATCGGGGCCGACGGAACGAACGTGGGGCTGTCCCACCTGAACGGGGCAGTGCATTTTATCACCCGGTCCCATCCGTGGATTTATGCGTTTACGCAGCTGCTGGGCTGGGTGGCGCTGGTGGTGGCGGCGTCCTTTGTTTTATTGGCGGTGGGTGTGCTCATCAAAAAAAGAACCCTGCGGTCGCTGCGGGGGATTGCGTGCTTGTTCCCGGTGTACGCGCTGATGATTCCGTTTGCTTTTTTCTGTAACATATTTACGGTAAACTGCGGGCCGGCGTTCTTCCGCGGGGAGACCCATCCGTCCAATTCCTTTCCGTCTATGACGACGGTGTTTTGCCTGGTGGTGTTCGGCACGGCAATGCAGGAGTGGCACCGGCTGTTCCGTGAATACAAGGAGCTCCTGGCAAAACTGGAGATGGCCGGGCTGGTGCTGATCGGCTTGACGCTGGCGGTGCGCCTTCTTGCGGGGATGAACTGGTTCACGGATATTCTGGCGGCGGTGCTGCTGAGCCTGTCCCTGATTAACCTGTACAAGGGCCTTTGCATCCGCGTGGTGAGGGTGTCATCGGAAGGTGAAGAGTAAAGGAAAATTAGTAATCCTGTTCGGATTTGGTAGTACCGGCGAACGGGTTATGGTATACTTAGGGCAAAGAAAATGCAAACTATTATGACGAGTTAGGAGATAAAAAAATGGGTTTTTTGGATTCAATCAAGAAGGGTTTTGCAATGGAGGACGAGGATCGTCCGATTCCGAATACGCTGGATGAGCTGGTTCGAACCAGCGGTTCTTCGGAAGCCGGTAGAGGCCGGGTTATCGTAGTGGAACCGATGCGCATGGAAGAATGTAATGCGCTGGTGGAATGCATCCGTCACGGCCTGGTGGTAATCATCAACACCGAGAAACTGGAGGAGGAATTCTCCCGCCGTATCGTGGATTTCCTCACCGGTGCGACTCGCGCCATTGACGGTCGTTCCCTGAAAATCAACCGCACCACTTATATCTTTGCACCGTCGGATATCGACGTGGCAATTCGCCGCAAGGACAAGAAGCCGGTGGAGAAGGCAGAGAAGCCGGAAGTTCAGATTCGCAAGGAAACTCCGATGCACCGCGTCGTTCCGGACGAAACCGCCAACATCCAGGAGGATGAGCCGGAAGTGACAAAGCCGGAAATCGTGAAACCGGAAGTGGTTTCCCACGCCGCACCGAGTGCGGTTCCAAGCGTAACTCCGAGTGCCGCTCCAAGTGTTGCGCCGAGGGAAGAGGAAGCGAAGCGCGTCACCAGCGATACCATCCTCTACGACGGAAGCCGCAACGAATAGAACGAAAGATAGCGAAGAATGAAAAAGCCGCAAAGGCCGCCCGGATTTCCGGACAGCCCTTGCGGCTTTCCTTTTGATTTTGATTATCCTTCAATACTTGGATTATCATATATTACTTGAAGATATTACTTGAAGAAGCGGTGCTCGTCATCCTGAAAAACAAAATCCGTGGATCCGCCGCAATCGTTGCAGAACGCCCCCTTGTACTGAAATCCCGGCGCGTAGCCGCCAAAGCCTTCTTCCAAATTCTCGGATCCGCAGAATGCGCAGACTCTCGGCGCATTCCCGCCGCGGTTATCCACCTTGCGGTGCTTCTTGTAATTCGGAAGCTTCTCGTGATCCCGCCCCCGGAAGCCGGTGGCCGTGTTGTTCAATTCTTTTTCCGTCATGTTCCATCTGCCGTCTGCCATGTATATGTCCTCCTGAATCTCTTGTGGTTCCTGAATTTTTTGATTTGCACCGGTGCAATTATATCACATTTTGGGAGTGGAGGATGTTTTTTCGGTTTTCGTGCGCGAACCCCGGGCCTGAAAGTATGGAAAAGGCGGCCCGGGCGCAGGCGGAGTTTGCGCACGCCTGCCCGCAAAGTCAATGAATTCGGTTTTCGTGCGCGAACCCCGGGCCTGAAATTTTGGAAAAGGCGGCCCGGGCGCAGGAACGGTTCGCGCTCGGTTTCCCGCAAAGCCAATGAATTCGGTTTTCGTGCGCGAACCCCGGGCCTGAAATTTTGGAAAAGGCGGCCCGGGCGCAGGAACGGTTCGCGCTCGGTTTCCCGCAAAGCCAATGAATTCGGTTTTCGTGCGCGAACCCCGGGCCTGAAAAATGCGAAAAGCCGGCCCGGGCGGGCACCCGCCTGGTCTTGCTCAGGAATATGTACAAGAAAAAAATTGCATTTTTATACACAATAATGTATTATCATACCAACACCGTTAAAACGCCATTAAAAACACCTAGAAAGAATGGATTCGCAGCAATTCCTGTTCGGAAATTGCTGCGAATCCACATTATCACCGTGCGGAAGCGCCCATGCGGGCGTGTCCGGTCGGTATTTGTTTTTAGGGGCAGGGAATCCCGGAGGGATTACAAACACAGAGCACAACCGCTCGCGGTCAATCGCGGTGCGGCTTAGGGAAATGGGTATTTTGAGATTTAAGGAGGACTGAAAATGAGTAAGGATACTATTGAAATGAATGGAACTACCGGCGCGAACAATGCTGCCGGAGCCAACGGAACGGGCGCAGCCGGTGAAATGAACGGAATCAAGGTTATCGAAGGCGGCGTTACGGCGGCGAAAGGATTTAAGGCGGCGGGGGCCTACGCCGGAATCGGAAAAAATGCGGAGAAGGGGGACCTGGCGCTGGTGTACAGTGAAGTGCCGGGAAATGCCGCCGCTGTGTATACCAAGAACAAGGTGAAGGCGGCCCACATCGCCGTGACGAAGGATCACCTGCAGGACGGCGTGGCCCAGGAGATTATCTGCAACAGCGGAAATGCCAACACCTGTACACCGAATGGCGTGGAAATCGCTCAGAAAGAAACCGAACTGGTGGCGGATGTTCTGGGCATAAAAGCAGCGGACGTTCTTCCGGCGGCCACCGGGGTCATCGGGGTACCGCTGGAAATCGCACCCTTCGAGAATACCATCCCGGAACTGGCAAAGAAGCTCAGTCCGGAGGGCTCGGCCAAAGCCGCCGATGCCATCCGCACCACCGACACCTACATTAAAGAATGCGCCGTCACCTTTGAGCTGAACGGCAAAACATGCACCATCGGCGGCATCGCCAAGGGCAGCGGAATGATTCACGTGAACATGGGAACCATGCTGAGTTTTATCGGAACAGACGTTAAGATTTCCAAAGAGCTGGTTCAGAAAGCGCTGTCCGATGAGATTTTGGACAGTTACAACCAGGTCAGCGTAGACGGAGACACGTCCACCAACGACACCGTGGTGGTCATCGCCAACGGCCTGGCCGGCAACGAAGAAATCACCGAACCGGGAGAAGATTACAAAAAATTCTGCGATGCGCTGCACATCGTAGCGGTGGACCTGTCCCAGAAAATCGCCGGCGACGGCGAAGGTTGCGAGAAGCTGCTGGAAGCCCACGTGAGTGGCGCGCCGGACAAGGACGGTGCGAGAAAGGTTGCCAAGAGCGTCATCTGCTCCTCTCTGTTCAAAGCGGCGGTGTTCGCATCCGACGCCAACTGGGGAAGAATTCTCTGCGCCATCGGGTATGCGGATTGCGATTTTGACGCATCCAACATCGATGTCAGCGTATGCTCCGCAGCGGGAACGGTGGAAGTGTGCAAGGGTTCCGCTTCCGTGCCCTTCGACGATGATTTTGCCACGAAAGTCATGTCGGAAAAGAAGGTGACCGTGGAAATCAATCTTCACGACGGCGAAGAGGAAGCTTATGCCTGGGGCTGCGACTTAACTTACAAATATGTTGAAATCAACGGTTCCTATCGTTCATAATAGAAAGGTGCAAGGATGGATCTGAACAAATATTTACAGAAAGCGGAAGTGCTGGTAGAGGCACTTCCGTACATACAGCGTTTCAACCGCAAAATCATCGTGGTGAAATACGGCGGCAGCGCCATGCTGGATGAGTCCCTGATGAACCACGTGATTGAGGACGTGGTTCTCCTGAAACTGTGCGGCTTCAAACCGGTAGTGGTGCACGGCGGCGGAAAAGAAATCAGCCGTTGGATGAAAAAAGCCGGCGTGGAACCGAAGTTTTACAACGGTCTCCGAGTGACCGATGCGGACACCTTAGAAATTGCGGAAATGGTTTTGGGAAAGGTGAACAGCGATTTGGTGACTTTGGCCCAGAATCTAGGCGTCCGGGCGGTGGGCATCAGCGGCAAGGACGGCCGCCTGATGGCGGCGGAACAGGCAAAGCCCGACGGCAAGGATATCGGATACGTGGGCACCGTGAAACACGTGGACACGAAAATCATTTACGACCTGCTGGACGATGATTTTCTCCCGATTATCTATCCCATCGGCATCGGCGAAGACGGACAGAGCTTCAACATCAACGGGGACTATGCGGCAGAGGCCATCGCGGAAGCCCTCAAAGCGGACAAGCTGGCGTTCCTCACGGATACCTCCGGGGTGTACGAGGACATCAACGACGAGGATTCTTTTGTATCGGAGCTGTACACCGATGAGGCCAAAGAGATGATTGAAGAGGGGATCATCACCGGCGGCATGATTCCGAAGGTGCAGAACTGCCTCAAAGCCATCGAGGGCGGCGTCAACCGGGTGCACATTTTGGACGGCCGGATTCCGCACTGCCTGCTGCTGGAGATTTTCACCGACCGAGGCTGCGGCACGGCAATCATGAATCCGGAAGAAACGAGATACTACAACCGATAGAAAAGGATGTTTTTATGGAAAAAGGAATCGCGTACGGCGTGGGCGTGGGTCCGGGGGACCCGGAATTGATGACGTTAAAGGCGGTGCGAATCATTCGGGAAAACGACATTATCGCATTGCCGGGGGCGGTGCCGGAAGAGACGGCGGCGTACCGAATCGTGGTGCAGGCGGTTCCGGAGCTCCCGTCCAAAATCCTTTTGGGGCTGGACCTCCCCATGACTCGCGACCCGGAGGCCTTGGCCGATGCCCGCCAAAAAGCGGCGGAGACCATCGCGGCCCATCTGGACCGGGGGCGGAACGTGGTGTTCCTGACTTTGGGGGATTCCACGATTTACAGCACGTTCACCTACCTTCAGACGCTGCTGCAGGACATGGGGCACCGGACGGAGCTTGTGAACGGGATTCCTTCCTTCTGCGCCGCCGCCGCGCGCCTGAACGTGCCGCTGACGGAGGACCGGGAGACGCTGCGGGTGATTCCCGCCTGGGACGAGGCGTCGGTGAATCTAAGGGAGCCGGGCACCTACGTGCTCATGAAGTCCGGAAAGCATCTGGCACGGGTAAAAAAAGAATCCGCCGCGGCGGGCCTGTCCGTACAGGGCGTGGAAAACTGCGGGATGCCGGGGGAAAGGGTGTATGAAAAAATGGAAGAAATCCCGGAAAATTCCGGGTATTTTACCCTGCTAATCGGCAAAAAATAATTCACAAAACAATAGTTGACACCGGCTATGGAGTGTGGTACTATTGCGTCACAAATGAATCGAACCAACTCCGTGAGGGAGTAGCAGGCGCTTCGGCGCAGCAAGTCGTCACCTCGGCTTTCTAGAGAAAGGACCCGGCTTGTTTTAAATTGCAAGACTCATGGCGACAGATGCGCTGTCGTTATGGGTCTTTTTTGATTATTCAGGGAGATTCATTGGAAGCATTTCTCATGTTGATATAGGGAGGAAAAAATGATGATTATTGCTTTAGTTGTGATTATTTTAGTGCTGGTACTGCCGAACGTGCGAATCGTGCCGCAGCAGGCCGTGTATGTCATCGAGCGTCTGGGTAAATACCAGGCATCTTGGGAGGCCGGAATTCACGTTAAGATTCCGATTCTGGACCGGATTGTAAAGAAAATCAGCCTGAAGGAGCAGGTGCTGGATTTTCCGCCGCAGCCGGTAATCACAAAGGATAACGTTACCATGCGCATCGATTCCGTGGTTTTCGCCAAGGTATTCGATCCGAAGCTGTACACCTACGGCGTGGAGGATCCGATTTTCGGTCTGCAGAACCTGTCTGCCACCACCTTGCGAAACATCATCGGCGATATGGAGCTGGACCAGACCCTGACTTCCAGAGATGAAATCAACGGAAGACTTCAGACCATTCTGGACGAAGCGACGGATGCGTGGGGCTTGAAGGTGACCCGCGTGGAGCTGAAGAACATCACGCCGCCGAAGGAAATCGAAGACGTCATGACCACTCAGATGAGAGCGGAGCGGGAAAGAAGACAGACGGTGCTGGAAGCCCAGGCGCACCAGGAATCCGTGGTATCCCGTGCGGAAGGTGACAAGAAGGCGAAGATTCTGGCAGCGGAAGCGGAGAAGGAAGCGCAGATTGCTCTGGCGGAAGGCCGGGCGAGATCCATCGAGCTGGTGTACCAGGCAGAGGCGGAAGGTCTCAAGATGCTGAATGAGGCCAGCCCGAACGGAAACGTATTGAAGCTAAAAGGAATTGAGGCGCTGAAGGAGATTTCCGACGGCCAGGCCACCAAGATCTACATGCCGACGGATATCATGGATTCCGTGGCATCTCTGGGCGTGGCTGGAGAGGCACTGGGCATTGGGGACAAAACCCCGATTAAGCCGTATCAGCCAAAGGCGGAGGAGAAGCTGGACGACCCATGCCTGCGGGAAGAATCCAGCGAGCAGACCAAGCAGGCGGCGGAAAGCAATTTCCAAATGCAGAAGAGCTTGGAGAATAGGGAGTAAAAGATGATTACGCTGTTTACAATCGGAGTAATATTTCTGGTGTTCGAAATGATCGCGTTGGCGCTTCGGGCGACCTGGGGCTTGATGAAAGCAGTGTTCTGGGTGCTGGGACTGCCCTTCGTGCTGATGGCGATGCTGCTGGGCGGACTGCTCCACCTGGCGATGCCGCTGCTGGTCATTGGCCTGATTATCGGACTGTTTTCCCTGGGCGGGAAGCACGCTTAACGCTATTCGGGCTTTTTCGGAAACTTTTCCCCGGAAACTTCAGATGCGGCGAACCTGTTTTTAGGGTATTAAAAAAGGTTGACCGATGCATAGAGAATTGTTATAGAAGATAAAAATAAATAATAAATTTGGATAAGGTCATAAAAAAGCCTATCCTAAACCCGCTCGGTGTGGTACAATCGACGTAGTTTTGTATCATAGCTACATTTCGTTGTGCGAAATGCTGAGCGGGTTTTAGCGATAGGAGAGGAAATGAAAGAGAAAATTTATCTGACCGATGACATGGTAATTCTGAATTTTGATTTGGCTTATCCGGAGTCACGTTCGGATTTGCTGAAGTCCAAGGAATTCAAGGCTTTCGTGGCCCATTATCTGGAATACCTGCGGGAGCGAGACCACAGATTGTACGACTGGGCGGTTCGGGACATGTCCGAGAAGAATGCGGTGCAGGCGCTGTGCAAATTCGCCCGGGAACTGATTGTTTTCGATGCGGATGAGGTGGATATGCCGTATATTGAAGATCGGGAGACGGCGCTGGCCTTCGTGGAAGGTATTTACGATTTCTGGAAGAGCCATGCCCGGTACTCCATCACCACAGATCGCCGGAGAGATGTGGAGTCCACGGTGTTCGTTGCCAGCGATTCCCAGCACAACCAGCTGCTGCTGTCCACGTTCCGGCGCCTGGAACAGACCTTGATGGGAAGAGCGAACAAAGTGTATCGTCAGCAGCCGGCGGGCACCAACGCCAGTCTGGCACTGTATCGAAATGATGCTTTTATGTTCGACTCCACCTACGATGCCCTTCGTAAAATGATGTTCATCGATTCCGTCATGCTGCGGACGCCGATGATTCTGTACACCAAGTCCAACAAGCGGGAGTGGCCGTACGAGAAGCTGGACACCAATCCGATGGAGAATTTCGCGGGCAATCGGGAGGAATTCTTCTGCTTCCCGGCAAAAGTAGGAGACCTGACGATTTTCATTTACTTCCACCGGGATTTCATGGCCAGCGGCGTGGCTTGCGCCAACCTGTTTGAGCTGGCGACCAAGAAGGAAGCTTCTAAGAAGCCGGACTGCATCCTGATTTTCGGCAATCAGGACGGTAAGGATCAGTGCGGATTCTATTACGACGAGGACAACGCCCTGTGGGTGGGCAGTGTTTCCTACAGCGAGAAAATCACCTACTTCGGCTACATGAAGAAGAGCGTGCTGACCCTACACAACGTGGCGATGATGCAGAGAGGCTGGCTGCCGATTCACGGCGCCTTCGTCAACATCACGCTGAAGAACGGCAAAAAGAAGGGAATCTGCCTGATGGGGGATTCCGGCGCCGGCAAATCGGAAACCATCGAAGCACTGAAATCTCTGGGCGACGACAAAATCGCCAACATCGAGGTGGTCTTCGACGACATGGGCACTTTCCACATTCACGACGGACAGGTGTACGCCCAGGGCTCGGAAATCGGGGCTTTCGTGCGGCTGGACGACCTGGATCCGGCAACGCCGTATCGGGATATGAACCGTTCCGTTTTCTTCAACCCGGATAAAGCCAACGCCCGCGTTATCACGCCGGCAGCGCCGTATGCGGTAATTACGGAAAGCCATCCGGTGGATCTGTTCGCCTATGCCAACAACTACGGAGACGGAATCGGTCTGCGGAAGGTGGAGGACCTGGATGAGGCAAAGAGCATTTTCATCGAGGGTAAAAGAATGGCCAAGGGAACGACGCAGGAGACCGGCATTTCCACCACGTATTTTGCCAATCCGTTCGGCCCGATGCAGGAACAGGAAATGTGTAAGGAAATCATCGATCAGGTATTTGACTGCCTGCAGAAAAACAATGTGTTCATCGGTGAAGTGTTCACCCACCTGGGCTGTGCACCGGAAGACCGGGGTGGCATCGTAAAGGGCGCCGAAGGCTTGCTCCGGTTCATTGAGGAAAATTAAAAAAGGATTAATGGATACATATTCGTGAGTTTCCGGCATCCCGCCGGAAGCTTTCGATTGTGGGAGAAGAGGAAAAGGAGAATGGCCGCCGCCATTCTCCTTTCCTGCTCTGTTTGAAATTGAGATGAAGAAAAGTGATGCGCGGAGGCAGGTTGCGCGATGTACCCTCTTTGCCGGGTGTCCGATGAGGAGGGTACATGGTACATAGTACATAGCGGTTTGGAGCCTTCCGCGCATCACTTTTCGTCTGAAGGCGGCCCGGGCGCCCGGGCGCCGAAGTTGGCGCCTTGGTGCCGGGAAAGCCTTGTATCTCCGTTGCGAGGCGCCAACAATTCGCTCTGAGGCGCCGGCCGGGCGCCGGCATCTGCAGCTCATCCGGCCGGCGCAAAAACAATAAAAAAACGAGCAACTTTAGTTGCTCGTCCATGGTGCGCGATCAGGGGTTCGAACCCTGGACACCCTGATTAAGAGTCAGGTGCTCTGCCAGCTGAGCTAATCGCGCATATTCATTTTTTAACCGCTTCATGCGACTCATTTAGTATAACTC
This sequence comes from Mogibacterium sp., assembly GCA_016775335.1. Lineage (GTDB taxonomy): Bacteria > Bacillota > Clostridia > Peptostreptococcales > Anaerovoracaceae > Mogibacterium_A. The sequence continues at coordinate 32,030 of JAEUGJ010000004.1, read as the reverse complement.
AGAAGTCTCAAGAAGTCAAGCACTTTTTTTAAAAAGTTTTTTTCGGTCGCTTCATGCGACTCATTTAGTATAGCCGGAAACGGGGGCATAGTCAAGCACTTTTTTTATTTTTTTCAAAAAAGTTTTCAAATCTTGCACGGAAAGTTTGCAAATGTTTTACATTCATATTGCAAACACAATAAAATCAAGCCTTTCAACCATAAATCCTGTAGAAAGCATTGAATTTTCCAAAATGCTGTTGTATAATTTTCAATGAATATTTGTAAGAGCTTATTAATTAGAGCGGATAATACATTTGGGAGGTACAATAGTGTTCTGTAGTAATTGTGGCAACAAAATTGCTGATGGTGCAAAATTCTGCAGCGTCTGTGGAGCCAAGGTGGCATCCACCGGACTGGAATCAGCAACAGAGCATCCCGTAAAAAATAGAAATCAACAGGCTGCCGGCGAAACGAAGGCGGCAAAGTCAGCGGATCATGGTTTTAGCATGAATCTGGATTGGGATGACAGCGACACACGCGCGCCAAAAAGAAAATCAGAAGTGGCTTTTGACTGGAGCTCGGTGGTAGATGACCGGAATTCCAGAAGACGCCCGCGTAAGGAAGTCCGTTCTCCGTGGGAAGATTATTCCGACGAGTTTGAAAGCGTGCCGAATCGGTCGGCTTCGACCGGCACCTCTGCTTATCGTGCGCCGGAAAAGAAGACTTCCTTAGAAGAAGAACTTTTCGGAAAGGAAGAACCGTCCAGAGACCGCAGCCGCACCATGAATTTCATCGATGTCCTGAAGCAGGAAAAAGATGAGCAGGAGCGGGCGGAATACGAGAACCTGAGAAAGAATGTTCCGGCAGATTCCTTTGAGGACACCGCATATCCGGAACGGAGAGAGTCCGTCCTTCCGGAATCTCAGAGAGAGCACACACAGGGATACACGGATTTGAAGGACGACATCATCGCCGAGATGGACAGGCGGGATGGGACAGCGACTTTTGAGGAGCAGCTGGCAAAGATTCGTGCCGAGAGAGAAGAAGCCCGGAAGCAGGAAGTGGCTCCGGAGAAGCCGCAGAACTTCGTTGAAGACTCCGAGCAGGAATTCGACCGAATTCTCAGCGGAATGAAGTCCGAGAAAAAGCGTGCACCGAAGCAGGACAACCTGGAATCCATTTTCAGCGGCGGATCCAACCTCTTCGAAGACGAAGCGCCGAAGGCCCCGAAAAAAACCGACCGGAACGCCGTGTTCCACGATTACGAAGATTCTTTCACCAGCGTGGATACACCGTCGGTGGAAGATGAATATGACAACATCCGGCTGAACCACCTGGCAGATGAAGACGAGCAGGAGCCGGAACAGGAAGTGGCAGCGAAGCCGGCGGAAAAAGGTTCCTACGATGATTTCTTCTTCGGGGAGGATGACGTGGAGCTGAATCCGGCCGAACTGGACGATGAATCCGAGGAAGAGGACGTCGCAGCGGGAATCGATTTGTTCGGCGACGACCTGACCCCGGCAGAACCGGCAAAAGAAGAGTCCGACGTGGAAGATGCCTATGCCGGATTTGACGAATATTTGGATTACGTTCCAAAGAGAAGAGCTTCTCGCGCGGCAAGAGTCGAAGAGCCGAATAATCTGGATGACGACGATGACGACGATTTCTCGTTGGACGACGCTGCGGAAGAGACCCCGGTAAAAACAACCCCGGCGGCCGCTGAGGTGACCGAGGCTCCGGCAGAACCGGCAGCAGAGGCTCCGGCAGCGCAGACGGCAGCACCGAGCAGCGAAGAGAAGGAAGCGGTGGATGATGAAATCGCGGCTCTTCAGAAGAAGCTGGAGATGCTGCTGAAGCAGAAGAGCGGTGAAGTAGCGGAAGACGCATCGAAGGAACCGGCTGTAGAAGTAGAAGCAACACCGGTAGAGACCACACCGGCGGAAGTTGCACCGGCGGAAGAAGTACCGGCAGCAGAACCGACCGAAGCACCGGCGGAAGACGCAGGTTTGGATGAATTCAGCGACGGTGCCATGGACTTCGACCTGGAAGCCGAACTGGATAGCCTGAGTGCGCCGAAGGAACCGGAAGCACCGCAGGAAGAAGAAAGCTACAGCGATTCTTACATGGATGGAATTGCGGATCAGAATACCGGACTGCAGAACGACGACGTAACGCCGGTACTGAATATTCAGGATGCAGTGAACAACGATGCGGCGGCGGATTCTGCTTTTGCGGAAAACGAACAGCTGGATCTGGATAAAGAATTGGCACAGTTGGGTTTCGACCTGGGCGTGGATACCACGCCGGAAGAACCGAAGGAAGAGGACATCTTCTTTAACCCGGAAACCATCGATACCGGCGACAACAAGGGAAGCGATACCGTGGTACTGCCTTCCGAGGATATTCTGAATCAGGCAGCAGCGGCGAAAGATCAGAACTCCATGTCCCTGGAGGATTTGGAGAACGACATTTTCGGCGGCGCACCGGATGCAGACGATCTGGAAGCCACCCGCAAAATCGACAAGTTCTACACTCTGTATCGTAAGAACGAAGAATTCCAGAAGCTTCTGGATGCGGAATACAGCAAGCTGCAGGGCGAAGATTTGGATGACGATGTGACCGATGCCATGAACAGCATTCTGGGAACTCAGCCGGAAGCTCCGGCAGCACCGGTACAGGAAGCACCGCAGGCTCCGCAGATGCAGCCACAGGTGCAGACAGCGGCACCGCAGGAAGACATGTCTTCCATGAGCCTCAGCGCTGCGGTAAACGCGGCGGCACCGGCACCGGCGGCAGAAGCTGTACAGGAGACCGGAAAGAAGGCCAAGAAGAAAAAAGCCAAGAAGGTGAAGGAAGAAGCGGATTACGATGAGAAGGGCGGAAGCGTGCTCACCGTTATCGCCATTGTTGTTGCGGTTCTACTGGTAGTTCTCCTCGGAATCATTTTGATTCTCAACTTCGCGCCGGAGAGCGGCATTGCCCAGACCCTGAACGAGGTGATTGGAAACTACACCAACTTCTTCGCAGACGGCGGCGGTTTCGACGGATTGATGTAATAAAAGCATTTTGCGGCAATCCATAGGATTCCGCCCAAATGCACAAAAATTTAATAGAATTACATGCAGCGGTGGCGCGCCTATGACGGACGCTGTCGCTGCTTGTTCGTTTTTTTAAGAGCGTCCAACGCAGCAATGGAGTGGCGATATGAAGAAAAGAGATAAGAAACCAAAAGGAATGAACCGAATTCATCGGCCGAAGAAGGGGCTCAGTTTCGTCGTGATGGTAATCGTGGTGATTCTGGTGCTGCTCATCGGTTGTGCCGGTTTTCTCACCAACTGGATGTGGTTTGACAGCCTGGGGTACGAAAAGGTGTTCTGGACGAAGTTCCTGAGCCAGCTGGAAATTGGGGTGCCGGTGTTCCTGGCAGCCATGCTTCTGGTGCGTATTTACCTGAAGAGCTTGAAAAAACACTATTTCATTGAAATCGAGTCCCATGAGATTCCGGATGAAAAACGGCTCAACAAGATTTCCTGGGGAATGTCGGTGGTGTTCGGCCTCCTGGTGGGACTCACCGCCGGCGCCAGCACGTGGATGGATTTTCGGCAGTTTGCCAACGCCACATCCTTCGGCCTGAAGGACCCGCTCTTCCATCTGGACATTTCCTTCTACGTGTTTAAACTGTCATTCTTGACCAAGGCCAACAACATCGTGCTGGGAATCGTGGTGGGCGTGGTAATCATCACCTTGCTGTACTACGGAATCCTGATGATGGTGCGCACTCCGGATATGTTCGAATGGGAGCCGGAGGAACCGGAAGACCCGGAAACCTCGGGAGAGAACGCAATTCCTTTTACCCGTAAATCCCGGAAAAAGCCGAGCGAAAAGCGTACGCTGGATTTGAACAACAGCAATATGAGCCAGCTGCTCCACATTGCATCGGGAAAACTGACCCTGCTGGGAATTATTTTCTACGTAATGGTGGCGATGGATTTTCTGATGCGGCAGTTCGATTTGCTGCACGTTCACACGGGCGCGGTGTACGGCGCGGGTTTTACGGATGTGAATGTGAAGCTGTGGGTGTACCGGCTGATTATGGCGCTTTCGATCGTCGGCGCGGTAACACTTTGCCATCACATGCACCGGAAGGAGCCGAAGAAGCTGGTGCGGATTCCGATTGCAATCGTTGCAGTGGGCCTTTTGGGCGGCGTGGTGAGTTTTGCGGTGCAGAACCTGCTGGTCAGCCCGGACGAAATCAATAAGGAAAGCAAATATCTGGAGCGGAATATTTCTTTTACCCGTCACGCCTACGGGCTGGACAACATCAAGGTGGAAGAATTTCCGGCAGAGCAGAACCTGAATCGTCAGGCGATTCGGGACAACTCTCAGACCATCACCAATATTCGAATTAACGACTACGAGCCGGTGCAGGATTTTTACAATCAGACCCAGAGCATCCGGCAGTACTACGATTTCAACGATGTGGATATCGACCGGTACAACATCAACGGGGAACAGACTCAGACGTATCTGGCCGCCCGGGAGATTAACGAGAGCAAAATCAGTTCCACCTGGATCAACCGCCATCTGAAGTACACCCACGGTTACGGTGCGGCGGTATCCCGCGTGGATGCGGTTACGGCCAGCGGTCAGCCGGATATTATCGTAAAGAACATTCCGCCGGAATCGGAGGCGAAGGACATCGAGATTACTCGGCCGGAAATCTATTTCGGCGAATTGACCAACGATTACGTAATCGTGAATACCGATGAGCAGGAGTTCGATTATCCGAACGGCAATGAGAACAGCTACAGCATGTACAAGGGCAAAGCGGGAATCAAGCTGAACCTGCTGAACCGGATTCTGTTCTCCGTACGGGAGGGCAGCATGAAACTGCTGGTGTCCTCCAACGTGAACTCCGACTCCCGGATTATCATCAACCGGAACATCAAAGATCGGGTGGAGAAGCTGATGCCGTATCTTTCCTACGAGAAGGATCCGTACATGACGGTGGTCAACGGCAAGCTGTACTGGATTGTGGATGCGTACACCACCAGTTCCTACTATCCGTATTCCGAACCGTATTCCGGCGAGGTGGGTTCCACCAACTACATCCGAAATTCCGTAAAGGTTGTGGTGGATGCCTATAACGGAGATACCACTTTCTACGTAGTGGATGAAGACGATCCGGTGGCTCGCACTTACCAGAAAATCTATCCGACCCTGTTCAAGGACGGTAAGGACATGCCGGAGGGTATCCGGAAGCACATCCGCTATCCGAATTCCCTGCTGAAGATTCAGGCCGGCGTGTACACGAAGTACCACATGGATCAGGTAAAGGTGTTCTATCAGGACGAGGACCTGTGGGATATCGCACACCAGATCTACGGCACGGAAGAAAAGGAGATGAATCCGAGCTACTTTATCTTTGAACTTCCGGACGAAAAGAAGGCGGAATTCATCAACATGATTCCGTTCACGCCGAAGTCCAAACAGAACATGACGGCCATCATGATGGCGCGGAACGACGGGAATCGGTACGGCCAGCTGCTGGTATATAAGTTCCCGAAAAACAAAACGGTGTACGGCCCGATGCAGATTGAGGCCCAGATTGACCAGAATACGGAGATTTCCAAGGAGTTCTCCTTGTGGAATTCCTCCGGTTCCAAATATCGGAGAGGCGACCTGTTCGTCATTCCGATTAACCACTCCATCATGTACGTGGAGCCGGTATATCTGGAAGCGTCCAACCAGGCGATTCCGGAGATGAAACGGGTGATTGTGGCTTACGGCGACAAAATCGCCTACGAGTCCACCTTAGAAGATGCGTTGGCGGATCTCTTCGGAGAGGACGAGAACAGCGGACAATCCCAGAGTGCATCCGCGTCTTCCGGTAAAAAGAATTCCGGAAAGTCCAACACCAAGGAGTTAATCCAAAAAGCCAACGAAGCCTACGAGAACGCAGTGAACGCCCAGAAGAGCGGAAACTGGAAGAAGTACGGTGATTATCTGGACGAGCTGGAGAAGTATTTGAATCAGTTGGAAGACCAGAATTAAAAATATCACGCTATACGTTAAAGAAGGGTTGAGAGGAGAGAAAAAATGTTAGATTTTGATTTGGACAAAATGCTTTTTACCATCCCGGCAGATAAGCACGATGAGAAGGAGATTGCGGCCATACTGGAGGCCCATCCGGAAGTAAAGTTCGTGTCTCTGACGGGCGTGGACCTGGGGAACCACAACACCGATGAGAAGATCCCGATGAAGGCATTTGTAGAGGACATGGAGAAAATTCTGTGGGACGGCGTTCAGACCGACGGGTCCAGCGTAGCGCTTCCGCTGATTGCCGAACTGTCCAATGCCAGAGTAGACATCCTTCCGGATAAGGAAGTGAACTGGTACGTGGAGTACAACTTCATGAACATCGATTACAAAACCGGACTGCCGGTGGGAACACTGAGAATTCCATCCTTCCTGAGACACAACAACGAGCGGATGGTAGGCTCCCGAATCTATGCGAGAAGATTGACGAAGAAGTTCCGTCGGGGACTAATGGAACTGATTCAGAACAATCCATACGTAACGGACTACATCGGAGGATTGGATTCTCCGGAAGATATTGAAGATGTGGTGCTCACCAGTGCCACCGAACTGGAATTCTGGGTAAAGACACCGGACGACCGGGCGGACCGCGACCAGCTGTACACCTCCCAGGAACTGAAAGAGCAGTATTGGAAGCGCACCATCGGACCGGTGGGAACGGCGATGGAACAGACTCTGGAGATTTTGGACCGCTACGGATTCGAAGTGGAAATGGGTCATAAAGAAGTGGGCGGCGTTCGTGCCAAGATGGGCAACAGCGGCGACTTCGACCACATCATGGAGCAGCTGGAAATCGACTGGAAGTATTCCAACCCGATGCAGGCAGCGGACAACGAAAGCCAGATTAAGCACATCATCCGGGACGTTTTCCGGGCCAACAATCTGGAGGTTACCTTCCTGGCAAAACCGATGCAGGGCGTTGCCGGAAACGGAGAGCACACCCACTTGGGCGTGATGGCAAAGCTGAAGAACGGCAAGACGATCAACCTGTTCGAGCCGACCGATCGGGAGAAGGACTTCATGAGCCCAATCGGATACGGTTCGCTGATGGGAATTCTGCGGAACTATGAAATTCTCAATCCGTTCGTGGCACAGACCCACGATGCGTTCCAAAGACTGAAGCCGGGATACGAAGCACCGGTATGCGTGGTTACCTCCCTGGGAAGAGACTGCGTCACCCCATCCCGGAACAGAACCGTATTGATCGGCGTGGTTCGGGATATGACCAATCCGATGGCCACCCGTTTCGAACTGCGTTCGCCGAACCCGCATTCCAACACCTATCTGATTATCGGTTCCGCTTACATGCTGATGCTGGACGGAATTCGCTCGGCACTGGAGAACAAGCGGACACCGCAGGAGCTGGAGAAGGCCATCTCCAAAAAGCCGGGAGAAGAGGACATCTACCTGGAAAAGGATCGTCAGTATCGTTCCGAAGAAAACGTATTCACGTATTATACGGAAGAAGAGAGAGAACGGCTCTTCGGCAAGGCACCGGCAACGGTATGGGAGAACTTCAGAGCCTTTGATGAACAGCGAGATGACCTGGTAAAGATTACCGGAGGGGACGACACCATCGCTCTGATCATCCGTTCCTACCGGGATCAGATGACCCTGAAGTGGAGCACGGAATTCCACGATCGGCTGATTCCGAACACCATGAATTTCGTTCGTCAGTGCGTAAAGGCGCACACCGAGAACAGCGCAACGGATTACGATATCATGAACTGGAGACAGGTGAACGACCTGAGACACCGTCTGGGAAAGGACTACATCGGAAAGAAATCCATCCTGTCTCAGGCAAAGCTGGCGCTGGACGAAGAGAATTTCCAGCTGGCTTCCGACCTGGAATTGGAAATTCAGCATTTGACGGAAGAGCTCCGCGACCTGTATAATGATTACCAGAAGAATCTATTCTAATCACAAATAATTAATTCTGTATCAGAAAGAAGAAGGATGATAAAATGCTAGACGTTAAACGAATCAGACAGAACTTCGACGAAGTGAAAAAAGATGTAGAAAGACGCGGCAAAGGCGATTTCGGCCTGGAAGACGTGCGGAAGTACGACACCGAGAGAAGAGAACTGCTGGCGGAAGTGGAGCAGCTGAAGAACAGACAGAACACCGCTTCCCGAGAGGTTCCGAAGCTGAAGAAGGCCGGAGAAGATACCACCGCTCTCTTTAAGGAACTGAAAGAGCTCAGCCAGCACATCAAAGAACTGGACGGCAAGGTCAGCGAGGCGGAGGAAAACCTCCACAACGCCCTTCTGGGTGTGCCGAACACACCGAACAAGGAAGTTCCGGACGGCATCGACGATTCCGATAACGTGGAGATTCGGAAGTGGGGCGAACCGACCGAGTTTTCCTTCGAGCCGAAAGCACACTGGGACATCGGTGAAAACCTGGACATCCTGGACTTCGACCGGGCGTCGAAGCTGTCCGGTGCCAGATTCACGGTATACAAGGGCCTGGGCGCTCGGCTGGAGCGAGCATTGATCAACTTCATGCTGAACCTGCACACCGAGGACCAGGGATATATCGAAATCCTCCCGCCGTTCATGGTAAATGCTGCGGCGATGACCGGAACCGGTCAGCTGCCGAAGTTCGTGGACGATATGTATCACCTGGAAGGCGTGGATGAATACCTGATTCCGACCGCAGAGGTTCCGGTGACCAACCTGAGAGCCGGCGAAATCCTCAGCGGTGACGAACTGCCGGTATACTACACGGCATATACCCCATGCTTCCGTAAAGAAGCGGGTTCCGCCGGAAGAGATACCCGGGGCCTGATTCGTCAGCACCAGTTCAACAAGGTGGAAATGGTAAAGCTGGTTGCGCCGGAGACTTCCTACGATGAGCTGGAGAAGCTGACCCTGGATGCGGAAGAAGTGCTGAAGCAGCTGAAGATTCCGTACCACGTGGTACGCCTGTCCGCCGGAGATCTGGGATTCTCCTCCGCGATGACTTACGATATCGAAGTGTGGATGCCAAGCTACGGAAGATACGTAGAGATTTCCAGCTGCAGTAACTTCGAGGATTATCAGGCACGGAGAGCGGACATCCGGTTCAAGAGAGACCGGGATACCAAGCCGGAATTCGTCCATACCCTGAACGGCTCCGGACTGGCAGTGGGCAGAACCGTTGCGGCCATCCTGGAGAATTACCAGCAGGAAGACGGCTCGGTTATCGTGCCGGAGGTACTGCGCCCGTACGTGGGAACCGACGTCATTCGATAAAAACAACTGAAGCACCCCGGATTCTCCGCTCGGTCGGAGGTCCGGGGCCTTTTGATTTTATTTTTAGGAGAACGAAAGAACGAGGAACGGAAGATGGATAGAAGAACGGTGACGGATTTTCTGGTGGAGCACAAGCGTCAAAATCCCATATCCTTCCATATGCCGGGGCACAAGGGGCGGAGCCGGCTGTATAAGGAGATGGGGTACGGCGATTTTCTGAAGAACATCATGGGCAGCGACATCACGGAGATTCCGGGGGCGGATGCGCTGACTCAGCCGGAGTCGGTGATTCGCCGGGTGATGGAGAATTATGCGGAGCTTTACGGCGTGCGGCACACGGAGCTGTTGGTGAACGGAAGCAGCACCGGGCTGATCGCGTCTGTTCTGGCGACGGTGCCGCGGGGCGGCAAGCTGATTATGGGGCGGAACTCCCATAAATCGGTGTTCTCGGCCCTTCGCCTGGGAGGCGTTGAGCCGGTGTACGTGCAGCCCATGACGGATGAGAAGACCGGACTGCAGGGAGCGATTTCGCCGCGAGATGTGGCGGCGGCGCTGCGAGAACATCCGGATGCATCGGCGGTGCTGGTGACCAGCCCCAATTATTACGGGGTGCTTTCGGAAATTGAAGATATCGCTCTGGAAGCCCACGCGGCGGGAAAGGTGCTGATTGTGGATCAGGCCCACGGTGCCCATTTGAAATTCTTTGACGAAGGCGCTCGGAAAAAGCGGGCGGCGGAAAACCTGCGGGCGGATCTGGTGGTGAACAGCACGCACAAAACCCTGATGTCTTTCACGGGGACCGCCATCCTCAACGTGTGCAGCGACCGGGTGGACGTTTCCCGGATTTCGGAGACGGTGAGGATGCTCCAGACCACCAGCCCTTCCTACATTCTGATGGGGAGCCTGGATGTGAACGAGAAAATCCTGCGCCGCGGCCGGGAGCTTTTTCAGGCCTGGCAGTCCGACTTGCAGTATTTCTACGAGAATTACCGGTCCGTCACCGGCCTTTCGGTAATCGAGAACCGGGAAATGGATCGGAGCAAAATCAACCTGAACATGAAGCCCTACGGTTTCGGGGGCGAGCGGTTGGCGGCGGAGCTGCAGGAGCAGAATATCTGGGTGGAAATGGTCCACGGAGATTACGCCATGCTGATGACCGGCCTGGGAAACGAGCGCCGGGATTACGAAAGACTGCTGGAAGCCTTGCAGCATATCAGCGGCAAGTACGGGATTACGGAAAACGAGACGGGGCGCAGCGAAGACGTTCTTGCATTTAATCTGGAGCAAGGCCCGATTCCGTCAATAAAAGAACGAATTCCACTGGCGGAGGCGGCCGGCCGCCGTCTGTACGATTCCCTGATTCCGTATCCGCCGGGGATTCCTCTGGCCTGCCCCGGTGAAATTCTGACAAAAGAAGCGGTTCAATACCTGCAGGAGCGGGTTCGCCGGAACGAAACGGTGATCGGCGTGGATGAAAATGGATATGTGTGCGTCGCACCGGAAGTGTAAGCGGGCGAAATGCTGCTTTTGGGGGAGAAAAATGAAGAAAAATCTTGAAAAGTGTGACAGAAACTAAACATACAAAAGTGATTTTTCCGTGAAATTTCAAGTGATTTTTGTGAAAGAGTAGTGTATAATAGTTCAGTGAATATTGTTATTACATTTTGTAGGAAAGGAAGGTTGCTTAAGGATGAGCCAAGGTAAACACTTACCTAGCATTCTGGTACCGCACCACAAGAACACCTCGAATCTCGAGACCGTGGTTATGCCGGTTCCGGATGTTGTAAAAATCTGCATGTCGCAGAGCATCGGTGCTCCTTGTAAACCTCTCGTTGCAAAGGGTGACCACGTAAAAGTCGGACAGAGAATCGGTGACACCGATGCTTTTGTCAGCGCACCGGTACACTCCAGTGTTTCCGGAACGGTTACGGATATCGTTCAGTCCCGTGGAGGCATGGGCGGAATGGAAACTCTGATTGTAATCGAGACAGACAAGAAACAGGAAGTGAGCGAGGAAGTTCAGATTCCGCACGTTACGAATCATGCAGAATTCGTTAAAGCAGTAAGAGACAGCGGCGTCGTTGGTCTCGGAGGGGCTTCGTTCCCAACACATATCAAACTGAATCCGAAGAACCTGGATGAGTGTGACGTTCTGGTTGTAAACGCAGCAGAATGTGAACCGTACATCACCGGGGATAATCGTATGATGGTTGAGCAGGGTCAGGATGTTCTGGACGGAATGAAACTGATCATGAAATACCTGGATCTGAAGAAGGGTATTATCGGAATCGAAGAGAACAAGCCGGAAGCGATTGAAAACATGAACAATCTGATTCAGCAGAACGGATTTGATGACATTGAGGTGCTTGCGCTTCAGTCCAGATATCCGAAGGGTGCTGAGCGTGTTCTGGTGTATGAAGCGACCGGTAAGGTGATGGATGCAGGAGTTCTCCCGGCACAGCTGGGCGTAATTCTGGACAACGTATCCACCGTCGCAATCATTGCAGAGTTCTTCAAGACCGGAATGCCAATTGTTCGCAGAAGAATTACCGTAGACGGGGATGCGGTAGCAGAACCGAAGAACGTATTCGTTCCAATCGGTACTCAGATTGCGGATGTAATGGAATTCTGCGGCGGATACAAGAAAGAGCCGAAGAAGATTGTAATGGGTGGACCGATGATGGGTCGTGCGACCAACTCGGACGAGAACGTTACCATGAAGAATACCGGTTCCCTGCTGGCATTCGGTAAGGAAGTTGCAGAAGTAAAGGTTGAGACCGGCTGCATCAACTGCGGACGTTGTATCAGCGCATGTCCGTTCAAGCTGATGCCGGTTATTTTTGCGGAGGCATATAATAGAAAAGACGTGGAGAGACTTCAGAAGTTCAACGTTATGCAGTGCATGGGCTGCGGAAGCTGCTCCTACATCTGCCCGGCAAGAAGACCTCTCAGCTTCATGAATACACTGGCAAAGGGTATGGTAAAGGAGGCGACAAGTAAGTAATGGAAAAACAGAAATTTCACTCTAACCTGATCGTGTCCAATGCGCCGCATATCGTTACGGATGCGGATACGACGAAACTGATGGGATCCGTTCTGCTTGCACTGGCACCGGCCTTTGTTGCGGGAGTATATGTGTTCGGCGCAAGAGTAATCCTGCTCTGCGCAGTATGCATCATCGCCAGTGTCGGTTTTGAATGGCTCTACAATTATCTTGCAAAGAAGCCACAGACGGTAGGCGACCTGAGTGCGGCGGTTACCGGTCTTCTGATCGCGTACAACGTACCGGCAAACTTCCCGCTGTGGATGGCTGTAATCGGTTGTTTCGTTGCCGTTGTAGTTGTTAAACAGCTCTACGGCGGAATCGGAAAGAACTTCGTAAACCCGGCAATTACAGCAAGAATTTTCCTGTTCATCTCCTTCGCGGCAAACATGTCCACATGGCCGCTGCCAAGAATGGCGGAGACAACAGATGCAACCACCGGTGCGACTCCGCTGGGAATCCTGGCAGAAGGCGGCGCAGGTGCAAAATTGCCGTCCAACATGGATATGTTCCTGGGCTTCATCGGCGGTTCTGTTGGTGAAGTGAGTGCACTGGCACTGCTCATCGGCGGTGCATATCTGATCTGGAAGAAAGTCATTTCTCCAATCATTCCGTGTGCATTCATCGGAACCGTATTCGTCATTGCTCTGATTTACACCAAGTCCTTCCACATGGCTGTATTCCATATTCTGGCCGGTGGTGTTATGCTGGGTGCAATCTTCATGGCAACGGACTATGTTACAACTCCAAAGCTCCCATCCGGACAGATTATGTTCGGCATCGGCTGCGGAATCATCACAATGGCAATCCGTCTCTTCGGAAGCTATCCGGAAGGCGTATCCTTCTCCATTTTGCTGATGAACATCTGCACACCGCTGATCAACAGATGGAGCTTCAAGCGTTATTGTGCAGGAGGTGCGAACAGTGGAAAATAAGACAAACACATTCCAGGAATTCGTTAAACCGATCCTCGTACTGGTATGCATCTGCTTCGTGGTTACACTGGCACTTGCATTTACATATGGTGTAACCAAGCCGGTTATCGATGAAAACACTCTGAAGGCGGCAAACGAAGCCAGAAATGAACTTCTGCCGGCAGCAAAGGGTGAATTCAAGCAGTATAACGGCGACATGTACGTTCTGGAAGCAAAGAAGGTATATGTAACAGAAGTATTTGATGCAACCAACGGATCCGGCATGGTGGTAACCGCTATGTCCAACTCCTACGGCGGCATGCTGACCGCAATGATCGGTATCGACAAAGACGGTGCCATTACCAACGTGAAGGTTACCAACCACTCCGATACCGCTGGTGTAGGTACAAAGGCACAGACGCCGGAGCACCTGGGTCAGTATAAGAGCCTGAAAGCACTTGGAAATGAGAACATCAAGAGCGACAACACGGTAAAATACGTAACCGGTGCGTCCGTATCTTCCGGTGCAATCCACAAGGCTGTATACGCAGCTCTGGAACAGTATAAGAGTATGGGAGGTGTTCAGTAATGGCAAAAAAGAGCAAACTTTCCATATTGACAAATGGAATTATTAAGGAGAACCCGGTACTGGTACTTCTGATCGGTACCTGCCCGACGCTGGCAACATCTTCTTCCCTGTCCAATGGTCTGGGAATGGGTCTTTCCGCAACAGCAGTACTGATCTGCTCGAACATCGTAATTTCCCTTCTTCGGAAGATTATTCCGGATAAGGTAAGAATCCCTTGCTACATCGTAGTTATTGCCGGATTCGTAACATTGGTACAGTTCGTACTTCAGGCATATGTACCGTCCCTGTATCAGTCTCTGGGACTGTTCCTGCCGCTGATTGTAGTTAACTGTATCATCCTGGGAAGAGCGGAAGCATTCGCAAACAAGAACAACATCATCGATTCCGCACTGGACGGTGTTGGAATGGGTCTTGGATTCACTCTGACACTGGGCCTGATGGGTGCCATCAGAGAACTTCTGGGTGCCGGAACTCTCCTGGGTTACACCGTATTCGGTTCCTGGTTCACACCAATCGGATTCTTCAATCTGGCTCCGGGCGGATTCTTCGTATACGGATTCCTGATTGCAATGCTGAATCTGGCTACAAAGGGCAAAGCACTGAAGAAACAGTCCTTCAGCTGCGGCGGATGCCCGATGTACAATTCCTGCAACTTGGCAGAAGTAAAGGACGAAGTCGCAGCAGCGGCACCTGTCCAGAAAGGAGCTGAAGCATAATGGTTAATCTGATTATTATCTTTATGTCGATCGTACTGGTCAACAACTTCCTGTTGTCTCAGTTCCTGGGTATCTGCTCGTTCCTGGGTGTATCCAACAAAATGGATTCCGCTGTAGGTATGAGTGGCGCCGTTATCTTCGTAATGGTTCTTGCTGAGCTGGTTACATGGCCGATTCAGCAGGTACTGAACAAGTTCGATATCGGATATCTGCAGACAGTTGTATTCATTCTGGTCATCGCAGCTCTGGTACAGTTCGTAGAGATGTTCATGAAGAAGTTCATGCCGGCACTTCAGAAGGCGCTGGGTATCTTCCTTCCTCTGATCACCACCAACTGTGCGATCCTGGGTGCGACCATCAATGCAATCAACTATGATTATACGTTTATTCAGTCTATCGTATACGCACTGGGTGCAGGCGTTGGTTACGGATTAGCCATGGTTCTGTTCGCAGGTGTACGTGAAGAAAAGCTCTGGGATGAGAGCGGCGTACCGGCTGCTTTCAAGGGTGTGCCGATGGTTCTCGTAAGTGCAACCATCCTGTCCCTGTCCTTCATGGGCTTCTCGGGATTATTCCAGTAAGGGGGCGGCAGAATGAGTAGTGCAATTTTAACACCAGTCGTTATTGTTGTAGTTGCCGGTTTCATCGCAGCACTTCTTCTGACCATTGCATCCAAAGCATTCTACGTAAAAGTAGATGAGCGTGTCACACAGGTAAGAGCGATTCTGCCGGGTGCAAACTGCGGCGGATGCGGATTTGCAGGTTGTGATGACTATGCAAATGCAGTAGTTACAGACGAAAATCAGAGCTGTTCCGCATGTACCGTTGGCGGAGCTGCATGTGCAGAGCAGATTGCAGAACTGCTGGGCAGAAATGCCGGTGCCGGCGAGAAGCAGGTAGCAAGAGTAACTTGTAACGGTTCCTGCGGTGCAACCGGAAAGATTGCAGAATATCAGGGCCTGATGTCCTGTAAGGCTGCAAAGACTTATTTCAGCGGAAACGGACAGTGCCAGTTCGGTTGTATCGGACTGGGAGACTGTGCGGCAGTATGTGATTTCAACGCAATCGGCGTAATCGACGGAGTTGCCATTGTGAACAGAGACAACTGCGTTGCCTGCGGCAAGTGCACAAAGGAATGCCCGCAGCACATCATCCATCTGGTACCGGAAAAGCAGCAGGTAAACGTACTCTGCTCCTCCAAGGACAAGGGTGCTCTCACCAGAAAGAACTGCTCCAACGGATGTATCGGATGCGGCAAGTGTGCAAAGGTCTGCAAGTTTGACGCCATCACCGTAGAGGACAATCTGGCAAGCATCGATCCGGAGAAGTGCAAGAACTGCGGTATGTGCATGAGAGTGTGCCCGACCGGCGCAATCAACAGCTTCAACCTGAAGCATGCAAAGGTAGCAATCAAAATGAACGAAAAAGAGGCAGCTGAGAAGGCAGCAAAGGTTGCTGCAGCAAAAGCTGCAAAGGAAGCAGCGGAAGCTCCACAGGCATAAGGTCTGAAGCCACGCACTCCGATTTTCGGGATTAAGAAACAGAACCCATTAGATGTGTATGACGCGTCTAATGGGTTTTTGCATATGCGTCGCTATCAGATCTTGCTGCAACTTAAATAAGCGGGTAGACACCTTGAACTTTGCCGGGAATTAAGGTATAATTTCAGTAATAGTGACCACAAGGAGGTTAGTTATATGGCTATTTTGAATCTTACAAAGGAAAATTTCGCACAGGAGGTGCTTCAGTCAGATAAAACAGTTTTGGTTGATTTCTATGCTGACTGGTGCGGACCGTGCAAGATGCAGGGCCCGGTTCTGGAGGAACTGGCCAATGATCGTGACGATGTAAAGGTGTGCAAGCTCAACATCGATGAGCAGCGGGACCTGGCAATCGAGTACGGAGTAATGAGCATCCCGACCCTGATGATTGTAAAGGGCGGAGAAGTAACTTACAAAGAAGTGGGGTTGACCCAGAGAAGAGAACTGGATAAGATTCTGGGATAGAGCGAATCAAAAGATGAAGTAAATATTTTACCGGGGTAGAGGCCGGTAAAGAAATATTTGCAAATCGACAGAATCCAGGCTTACAAATGAAAAGAAATGAAAAAGGCGCCGGATGAGGAATTCATCCGGCGTCTTTCCTCTTGGACCTTCACGAATAATCGTGAAGGCCTCTCTAATATGGGTGGCTTTCGTGAAATCAGAAGAAATTGACGACGAAACGCTCTCCCCCGAGGTTCCGTCGTCAATTTCTCCGCGACCGTTGGGAAGATTAGAGTGGAATGCGGAGGGGAAAGGGTGGAATGAGGTTTTGAAAGTAGAAAATCTGTGTGAAAAGAAGTGATTCTGATGATGATGTGGAAAAGAATTAGAGCGAAATGTACAAAGGAAATACTAGATTGACGACAGACTATTGGAAATCGAGGGTCTGTCGTCAATTTTTTTGATGCAGAATGCAGATTGGAGCAGGATGCACGAGGCAATGATTAGAGTTGGCGCCTTGCAGGCGGCAAAGCCTTACGGCACCGTTCAGGGGCGCCAACAATTTGGGGCGGAGTCCGTGAGGCGGCCGGCCGAGTTGGCGCTGCCCCGCCGGCTAAGCCTGATTCTACCGTCGGGCCACGCCAACAGGCCGCCCCGAATCGAATCCGGCAGCCGCCCCGATACTTGCAGGTTTCCCACCCGTTTTACCTGTTCTTTACATTTATTTGATAGTGGATATTACATTGAGGGCGTATCCTTTTAATATAAAAGGAGAGAGAACTATGTACGGAGTGATAGATATTGGATCGAATACGATTCGGCTGGTGGTGTTCGATTACGACGAAACATCCATTCGCCGGGTGCTGAACAAGAAGATTACCGCCGGGCTGGCCGGATACATCAATAAGGACCATGAAATGCGCAAGAGAGGCGTTCAGGTGGCGGTAGAATCGCTGATGGAATTGAAGACGGTTACCGACCAGTTCAGTTTGGATGAAATCGGCGTGTTTGCCACGGCGCCACTTCGGAACATCATCAACACGGAAGAGGTTCTGGTCGAGATTGAGAAGGAAACCGGTTTCTCGGTGAAAGTGCTGAGCGGACAGCAGGAAGCCAGCTACGGATTTGCCGGGCTGCGGCAGCAGATTTCCATGGACGAGGGAATCATGATTGACGTGGGCGGCGGAAGCAGCGAAGTGGTAGCCTTCCGGAACGACGAAGCGCTTCTGTCCACCTCCATCCCGTGGGGATCCCTGAACCTGTATCGGAAATACGTAAAAGAAATCATACCGGAACCCAAAGAACTGAAGGAAATCGACCGACTGATGCGAAAGCATTTCGAGAAAATTCGGCTGCCGAAGCGCAGCTATCATCTTCCACTCTGCGTGGAGGGCGGTGCCGGCCGCGCTTTTGTGAAGGTACTTCAGCGGAAATATCCGGAAGCGGTGAACGAAGGAAAGTACGGTCGGAAGTATTTGCAGAAGATGCTGGAATTCTACAAAGAAAATCCGGCGCAGTTCTCGGACCTGATTCTTCGGTCCGCACCGGAACGGATTCACACCTTGCTCCCGGGTATGGCGGCGCTGAATGCGGCAGCCGATGTTTTCGGTGTAAAAGAAATCGTAACGGTGGAATACGGCGTCCGGGAAGGCTTTCTGATGGAGGAAATCCTGAACAAGACGAAAAACGAACCAAAAGACAACGAGGAAACAACGAAATAGGGGGATAGGACAAAATGTTAAGTTGCACACAGGAAAATCACGAGAGCGGAAGATACATGCAGAACCGGGAACTATCCTGGCTTCAATTCAATGAGCGATGCATGCGCCAGGCAAAGGACCCCGGCAATCCGCTGCTGGAACGGCTTCGATTCCTTTCGATTTTCACTTCCAACCTGGACGAATTCTTTATGGTCCGGGTGGGCAGCTTGATTGACATGTTACCGCTGGGAAAGAAATACACCGATGACAAAACCGGGGAGACTGCGGAAGAGCAGCTGGCAAAGATCTACGACCAGGTGCGGATTCTGTACGCGCAGCGGGATGCCATCTATCAGGAGCTGGAAAAGGAATTCCGAATCAAAGGCGTTTTCCGGTTAAAGTACAATGAGATGACCGCCTCCGAGCAGGAATACGTGGAGAATTACTTCAGCAATTCCGTCCTGCCGATGCTGTCCCCGATGCTGGTGGATCCCCAGCATCCCTTCCCACACCTGAGCAACAAGGGCACGGAAATCTGCGTGCGCCTGCGAAAAAAGAAAGGCGAGGAGTACTTTGCATTCCTGCCGGTGCCGGTAGACCTGCCGCAGATTCTGTATCTTCCGGGTCCGGGGGTTCGGTACATCGGCATGGAAGATTTGCTTTTGGAACTGGCGGACGTGGTTTTTGACACCTATACGGTGGAAGAAAAAATCCAGATTTGCATCACCCGAAATGCGGACATCCATGCGGAGGATGAGGATTGTGAGAAAAACGAAGATTTCCGAAAGGTCATGCAGAAGCTGCTGAAGGATCGGCGCCGGCTGGCACCCCTTCGCCTGGAGATGACCGACCATCCGAGTTCGAAAATGCTGAAGTTCCTGCAAAGCCGCCTGCTCCTCAGCGACAGCCAGATTTTCTACACCAGCGGGCCCCTACAGATGAAGTACGCTTACGGCCTGGAGAACAAGCTGAATCCGGAGCAAAAGAAGGAAATGCTCTTTGAATCGTACACGCCGAAAATTCCGGGGGAACTGGCCGGAAAGGAATCCATGTTCGAGCGGATTCGCAAGCAGGACCGCCTGCTGTCCTATCCGTACGAAAGCATGAAGCCGTTCCTGCGCCTGTTTGAGGAGGCGGCATCGGACCCGGATGTCCGTTCCATCCAGATTACCATTTACCGATTGGCGGGCAAAAGCAAACTGGTTAAATACCTGTGCCGAGCGGCGGAGAACGGCAAGAAGGTCACGGTACTGATTGAGCTCCGCGCCCGGTTCGATGAACAGAACAACATCGACTGGTCCAAGGAGTTTGAAAAATCCGGCTGCACCATCATGTACGGAATGGCCAACTTCAAGGTGCACTCCAAGCTGTGCCTGATTACCCGAAATGAGCGGGGAACCCTTCGTCGGTACACCCAGATCGGCACCGGAAACTACAACGAAACCACTTCCAAGCTGTATACGGATTTCTCCCTGATGACGGCAGACCCGGGAATCGGGGAGGACGCGGCATTGTTTTTCCGGAACATGGGCATCGGAAACCTGGAAGGCAGATACGACCACCTGCTGGTGGCACCGCTGGAGCTGCAGGACAAGGTCATTGCGGGAATCGAGCGGGAGATGCAGAAGGGGTCCGAAGGATATCTGTTCTTCAAGCTGAATTCCCTGACGGACCGCCGCATCATCGAGAAGCTGCGGGACGCTTCCTGCGCCGGCGTAAAGATACACATGATCGTGCGCGGCATCTGCTGCCTGGTTCCGGGCATCCCGGGCGAGACGGAAAACATCGAGGTTCGAAGCATCGTGGGCCGGTATCTGGAGCATTCACGGATTTATGTTTTTGGCAAGGGCTCGACGGAAAAGATGTACATCGCCTCAGCGGATTTTATGACGCGAAACACTCGCCGAAGAGTGGAAGTGGGATGTCCGATTCTAGACCCGGAGGTTCGGGAAAAAATATGGAAAGTCATCCATCTCCAGTGGTCCGACAATACGAAGGCCATGAAGCTGCTGCCGGAACGGAAGTACGAGCCGGTGACCGGCGAAGGAAGCGTGAACAGCCAGGAGGAGCAGATGAAGCTGGCAGAGGAATCCCGCCGCAAGGATTGCACATTCATAAAAAGAATCAAAAATATTGGAAAAGTTTGTAATTTAATACAAAAGATTTATTGACATCCCATCATGGGATGATTATAATATTACCATCGAGTCGTAAAAGGGGATAATATAGAATCGATAGTCGGGAAAGGGGATTCCCGCAAACAAAAAGGTCGTGTGATCTAGAGTCGGAGAGTCGGAGCTTGCTCCGGCTCTTTGTTGTGTGGAGGAAGTCTGGAATCCGCGGCTTTCTTGAACATACCGGATTATCTGTGATATAATGAGCCGGTTAATGCGAGGAGGAAATATGGAACCGATTATCCGGGTGGAGAACCTGACATTTGAATATCGAAAAGTATCCCCGGAAGGAACGGTGACGACCTTTCGCGCTGTGGACGGGGTGAATTTTGAGGTGCAGCCCGGTGAATTCGCAGCGGTTCTGGGGATGAACGGCTCCGGAAAGTCCACCTTGGCGAAGCATTTAAACGGCCTGCTCCTTCCCACCGAAGGAGAGGTGTGGATTGAAGGGATAAATACCCGGGAAGACGAGCATATCTGGGATATCCGAAGCACGGTTGGAATGGTTTTCCAGAATCCGGACAATCAGATTGTGTCCTCTGTGGTGGAGGACGACGTGGCTTTCGGCCCGGAGAATCTGGGGGTGGACCCGGCGGAGATTCGCCGACGGGTGGACGAAGCCCTTCAAGCGGTAGGCATGTATGAGCAGCGGCTGAAAGCGCCCCACATGCTGTCTGGCGGACAGAAGCAGCGAATCGCCATTGCGGGAGCCATCGCCATGCGGCCGAAGTGCATTGTGTTCGATGAACCTACTGCCATGCTGGATCCCAAAGGGCGCCATCAGGTGATGGACATCATTCATCGCTTGCACGAAGCGGGAATCACGGTGATCCTCATCACTCATTTTATGGAAGAGGCGATGCAGGCGGACCGGTTGATTGTCATGAAGGACGGCCGGATTACCGACGATATGCCGCCGAGAGATTTTTTTGCAGATCGAGAGAGAATTCAGCGCGCCGGACTGGAAATGCCGGCCATCATTGCGCTGCGGGAAGAATTGGTCCGGCGGGGATTGCCGGTGGACGCTTCGGTGCAGACCGAAGAGGAATTGATTGAGGCCATATGTCAATTACAGTAGAGAATCTTACATATACATATTCGAAGGGAATGCCCAACGAGACGCGGGCGCTGGAGGATGTCTCCTTTCGGCTGGAACCGGGGGAATTCGCGGCGATCATCGGTCACACCGGCTCCGGGAAATCCACTTTGGTGCAGCAGCTGAACGGGCTGCTCCGTTCCGACTCCGGTAAAATCACGGTGGGGGAGGTGTGCATCACCGATCCGTCCGCCAAGATGACGGAAGTGCGCCGGAAGGTGGGATTGGTGTTTCAGTATCCGGAATACCAGCTGTTCGAAGAAACGGTGGCCAAGGACGTGGCCTTCGGCCCGAAGCAGGTGGGCATAACCGGTGAGGAACTGGAACAGGTGGTGGCGGACTCCATCCGCCTGACGGGACTGGACTACGAAGAAGTCAAAGAACGGTCGCCGTTTGAACTGTCCGGGGGACAGAAGCGGCGGGTGGCCATTGCCGGCGTGCTGGCCATGAAGCCGGAAATCCTGATTCTGGACGAACCCACCGCAGGGCTGGATCCCTCCGCCCATCGGGATGTCCTGGATCTGATTCGAAGAATCCATCGGCAGGAGGACATGACCATCCTGCTGGTTTCCCACAACATGGGAGATATTGCGGAGCTGGCGGACCGGGTGCTGGTGATGAACCGAGGCCGGCTGGTGATGAACGGAACGCCGGCAGAGGTGTTCGCCCGAGGCGAACAGCTTCGGGAAATGGGACTGGGGCAGCCCCCGGCCACGGAATTTATGGAACGGTTAAAGGAGCGGATGCCGGAAATCGATGCGGCGCCGCTGAGTATTGAAGATGCGGCGAAGGAAATCTGCCGGTATCTGGAAAGCAGGAAGCGATGATTCGGGATATCACATTGGGACAATATTATCCGGAGCAGTCGGTGGTGCACCGACTGGATGCCCGAACGAAAATTCTGGGAACCTTGCTGTATATAATAGAGGTTTTCCTGGTGAATTCCTTTGCGGGATTCGGCCTGGTGATTCTGGCGCTGGGGATTCTCATCGGCATCTCGAGAGTGCCGGTACGGTTTATTTTCAAAGGATTGAAGGCGGTGGTGTTCATCATCCTGCTGACCTTTGTGCTGAACCTGTTCATGTTCGACGGAACGGTGCTGTGGCACTGGAAATTCCTCACCGTTACCTATGAGGGTCTGTATCGGTCCTGCTTTATGGCGCTGCGGCTGATCCTTCTGATTATCGGCACCTCCATGCTGACATTGACCACCAAACCCATGGAGCTCACCGACGGTCTGGAGAAGCTGTTGAAGCCCTTCAACCGATTTGGACTGCCCAGCCACGAGATTGCGCTGATGATGAGCATCGCACTGCGTTTTATCCCCACACTTCTGGAGGAGACGGACAAAATCATGAAGGCCCAGCAGGCCCGGGGAGCCGACTTCGAGTCCGGAAATCTGATGCAGCGGGTGAAGAACATGATTCCGATTCTGATTCCCCTGTTCGTGGGATCCTTTCGAATCGCACAGGATTTGGCGCTGGCCATGGAGGCACGGTGCTACCATGGGGGTGTCGGACGCACCCGCATGAAGGAAATTGTTTTTAGCCGAAGAGACGGGGTGGCCGGAGTTTTGCTGGCGGTCTTTCTGGGAATCGTAATCGCATCCCGGTGGATGCCGCTGCCTTAGAGGAATGTTATTGTTTTTATTAAAATTTAAATTATAGAATAGAGAGAGAACGGCGTGAGACAGAGAAAAGTTAAAAATCTGGAAGAGAAGTATGCAAAGTATGAGGCGTTTCTGGTGTATCATCCGGAGGCGTGCAAGGGAAATTGGCAGGAACGGGTGCGGAAAGCGGGGTGCACCGGGCTGTATCTGGAAGTGGGCTGCGGAAAGGGCAAGTTCATTTCGGAGATGGCGGAGCGGCATCCGGAGAATTTCTACATCGCGGTGGAAGGCAACCGAAGCGTGCTCCTTCGGGCCATGGAGAAGATTCGGGAGAAGGGGCTGACCAACGTGGTGTTCGTGCCGGACTTCATCGTGGATCTCACGGACTGGTTCCGGGACGAGGAAGTGGACGGCATTTATCTGAATTTCAGCGATCCGCTGCCGAAGAATTACAGCGCGAAGAAGCGGCTGACCCATCGGTCCAAGCTGGTGCAGTACGAGCGGATTCTGAAGGACGACGGCATCGTGACGTTCAAAACCGACAATACCGGGCTCTTCGAGTTCACCATTCAGGAGATTCTGGCCAACGACATGAAAATTCACGAGCTGACCCGGGATCTGCACCACTGCGAATACAACGAAGATAACATCATGACAGAGTATGAAGCCAAATTCAGCACTCTGGGTGAAAATATTAAAAGGGTAAAATTCGGAAGAAGAGAAGGGAGAAAGAAAATGGCAGACACGAGTTTTGCAGCGTATAACGGAAGAACGGTTCCGAAAGAGGACAAGATCTTCGGAATCAGCGGAAGAGCGAAGGCGGCCATCGCCGCAAAGGGCAAAGAGAACGTAATCAACGCCACCATCGGTGCCCTGTTGGACGACGAAGGAAAGCTGATCGTGCTTTCGTCGGTGGACGAAGCGGTGAAAGCCCTCACCCCGGCGGAGTACGCGGAGTACGCACCGATTGCCGGAACGCCGGCATTTAAGGAGGCCATTGTAAAAGCAGCTCTGGGCGACTATCAGCCGAAGGGGTATGTGGGCGTTGTGGCATCGCCGGGCGGTACCGGTTCTCTGCGAAATGCCATTGCCAACTATTCCTGCCCGGGAGATAAGTTCCTGACCCATGACTGGCACTGGACCACGTACAAGAACATCGCCATGGAGATGGGCCGGGATGAAGAGACCTTCGATATGTTCGATGCAGAAGGCAACTTCAACCTGGAAGACTTCGAATACAAGGTAAATAAACTGCTGCGGATTCAGGACCGCCTGGTAATCATCATCAACACCCCGGCCAACAACCCGACGGGATATTCCCTGTCCGACGAAGACTGGGACGGCGTGATTCGCGTGCTGAACAGCACCGATCCGGCCAAGAAGGTGGCACTGGTTGCGGACGTGGCATACATTGATTTCGCCGGTGATGAGAAAGAAGTTCGTTCCTTCCTGCCAAAACTGGAGGAGCTGAACAGCAACATCCTGCCGATGCTGGCATACAGCGCATCCAAAACCTTCACCTTCTACGGATGCCGCTGCGCGGCAACCATCTGCCTGGCAAAGACCGAAGAAGTTCGGGACGAGTTCGTTCGGGTGCTGTCCTTCTCCGCACGGGCAAGCTGGTCCAACTGCCCGAGAGGACCGCAGGAAGTCATCGCAAAGATCTACAACAATCCAGAACTCCTGGCCAAAGTGGACGAGGAGAGAGCCGGATTCCGGAACATGCTCCTCAGCAGAGGCCACGCTTTTGAAGAAGAAGCGGCAAAGGTGGGACTGAAGATGGTTCCGTTCCGCGGCGGATTCTTCTGCTCCGTTCCTTGCGAGGATCCGGATGCGGTAAGCAAGAAGCTGGAAGAAGCAGATGTCTTCGTGGTACCGTTCACCAAGGGCGTTCGGGTATCCATCGCCTCCATTTCCGAAGCGAAGTGCCGCAAGCTGCCAGAGCTGATTCTGGAAGCACTGGAAGCGTAAGTCGAATTAATTAGAAATGAAGGCACGTTTTTATGGGGGAAATGGAATGATGGGATGATTTGGCAGGTGCTTCTTCTGGAAATTAGAATTATTTCCGCAAAAGAAATTAAATATGCCTAGAAAACCTAAGCGACTTCACGCTATTTCGACAAATCTCCGAAATTAGCGTGAATGGATTTCCGGCTAGTTCCAGTTTCTTTGTATGATTCCTTGTGTGCAAAAAAACGCATGGAAAAAAGTTCACGCTTTTTGGAAGGGAATGCTTTTTTAGCGTGAACCGGTAGGGATGATCCGGCAATTCAAAATTAGATTTTCGCCAAAGCGGGAATTGCATTCACGCTAAATCGTCGAATGATGATAAAAAGCGTGAATCGTCCTCGAAATTCTAGGCATATGAGATTTCGTATGAAAGCGTGACCGAATTAATTAGAATCGCGCAGCCGTCAAACCAAAAGGTTTGACGGCTGTTCTTAATTGGAGTATAATGGACGGGTAAGTTTTGCGGGTGTAGTTTAATGGCAAAACTCGAGCTTCCCAAGCTCGCGTCGAGGGTTCGATTCCCTTCACCCGCTCCATAGCAATTGAAGAGGTAAAAAAGGTGGTGCGCGGCACCACCTTTTTTCATGGTTTCACCGCTCAAGGGCGCCGGCAGCCCGGGAAAATCCGGACCATGTTGGCGTGACCCGACGGAGGAATAAGGCCTTGCCGAGAGGTCGACGCCAACTTCACAAAAGTGTATAATGAACTGGATTGTGATTGAAGCGATGACAAGATAAATTCAATTTGGAGGAACCTCATGATAAATCTGATTCTGGCGATAATCTGCAGCAGCGGAAATTCGCTGATTATGAAATTCCACGAGAAGCGCAGCGAGAACCGGGTAGCACTGCTACTGATGAATTATGTGATGGCGGTGATTTTCGGAGGGACACTTGTGGTGAAAGAAATTGCCCATCTGGATTTTCACCGGATGGGAACGACGCCGCTCCTGGGAATGGTGAACGGATTCTTTTACGTGTCGGCCTTTCTTTTTCTGCAGCTGAGCATTCGGAAAAACGGAGCGACGGTGTCCGCCTCCATGAGCCATATGGGCCTTCTGATTCCGGTGCTGCTGTCTATCGTGCTTTTTCGGGAGTATCCGGGAAGCACCCAGTGGGGCGGCGTGATTCTGGCGGTGGCATCTCTGACGGTGGTTTCCATTCCAACCGGCGGATTTGCTGTCGGCAAGAGATGCCGGGCGATTGGCGCATCGTCCGCAGAGGGCAATTCCTACCGGTGGCTGCTGATTCCCATGCTGGTGTGCAGTGGAATGGCGGATACCATGTCCAAGGTGTTCGAAGCCTTCTGTCCTCATGAACTGGAAGACTTCTTCATTTCTATCACCTTTGCGATGGCGTTGGTTCTGTGTATCCTGGCGTACTTCTTCAGCCACGAGCACATGAATCGGGTGGACCTGGTGTGCGGAATGCTTCTGGGAATCTCCAACTACCTGTCCACCAAATTCCTGATTCGGGCGATTTACGACATTCCGGCATTTATTTCCTACATTGTGTTCGGGCTGGGCGTGGCGCTGTTCATCAACTGCATCAATTGGACGGTGCTACACGAGAAACTGACCCGCCGGGATTATATCGGAATGGTTTTATCCATGGGGGCAATTGTGCTGCTGAACCTGTGATGAGGCACTGAGGAGATTGCCAATTGAAATTCTGCACCTCAT
This sequence comes from Mogibacterium sp., assembly GCA_016775335.1. Lineage (GTDB taxonomy): Bacteria > Bacillota > Clostridia > Peptostreptococcales > Anaerovoracaceae > Mogibacterium_A. The sequence continues at coordinate 5,197 of JAEUGJ010000004.1, read as the reverse complement.
GGAGTATTATACTTAGGTGTATTTTTGTAAAGAATAGGAGTATATTATGTGGCATTACATTATACCGCCGCTGATCGGCGCTGTAATCGGATACTGCACGAACTACATCGCCGTGAAAATGCTTTTCCGGCCGAGAAACGAAATCAAGGTGCTGGGGCGCACGCTGCCATTCACCCCGGGGGCTATCCCGAAAAACAAGCCGCGGCTGGCAAAAGCCATCGGTGAAGTGGTGGAAAACACATTCTTCGGCGAAGAGACCATTTCCGCTCAGTTCCTTTCCGGGGAAGCGGAGGACAACGCGGTGGCGCAGCTGGTGCGGGGGATGGACCGTCCCATTGAGGATCTGGGCATCAGCGTTCTGGGATCCGAAGAGAAATACGAGAAAGGGCTGGACCGGCTGAGTGAAATCCTGTCCCAACAGCTTCTGCAGAGTCTGCGCAGCGGGGACACCATTCGGGCGGTTTCCGACACTGCCATTGACAAGCTGGTGGACCAGTTCCGAGGCGGCATGCTGGGCATGTTCATCACCGACAGTTTCGTGGAATCGGCGAAGGAGATGGTGGAGGCCGGAATCCGGAACGAAATCGATGCCAAAGGGCCGGAGTTCCTGGACCGCATGGTTCGCAGCCAGATGGACACCTGGAGCAGCGACTCCCTGTCGGAAATCGCCTTTGAAGCGGGATATTCCGACGAGCGCGTGGAGCGGATTCTGCGAAAGGCGTATCGCGGTGCGGTAAAATCCGCGGTGCCGGCACTGCTGGACCGCATCAACGTATCCGGAATGATCGAGGAGAAGGTCAACGACATGTCCAACGAGCAGCTGGAGGAACTGGTGCTTTCCGTGATGAAACGCGAACTGAACCTGATCGTCAATCTGGGCGCGCTGATCGGACTGATTCTGGGATGTTTGAATTTGCTCTTCTAATAAAAAAAGAAAAACGACACGGATAAAGGAGACCGAAAATGACATACGAAGAAATAAGGGATTACTTAAACCACAAGAATCCGTTTCCCAACAAGCTGGGTGTGGTAATTACGGAGATTCGGGAAGGATATGCCACCGCAGAGGTACCGGTGCAGGACTATATGACCAACGGCGCATCCTCGGTGCACGGCGGAATGCTGTTCACCCTGTGCGATACCACCTGCGGTGCGGCGGCCGCTTCCTATCAGTATAAGACGACAACCGTGGACACTTCCTTTTATTATCTGCGACCGGCACTGAACTGCAGCAAGCTGCGGGCGGTGGCAAAGGAAGTCAAGCACGGAAAGCGGATCATGGTATTCGATCTGGAAGTATTCGACGACGCGGACACGCTGCTGTGCAAGGGAACTTTCTCCATGATGCAGCTGAAGTTCCCAATCGTGAACGAATAGAAGGTTATGGCTATAAGGTAAAGATTAATGGTGAATTACAATGAACAGAGAAGATATTAAGTATCAGGCCTATGTGCAGATTCTGAAGGAAGAGCTGGTTCCGGCCATGGGCTGCACGGAACCGATTGCCCTGGCCTACGCGGCGGCCAAAGCCCGGGAAGTGCTGGGAAAAATGCCGGAGCGGGTGCGCATCGGCGCCAGCGGCAGCATTATCAAGAACGTGAAGAGCGTGATTGTGCCCCACACCAATCATCTGAAGGGCATCCCGGCAGCGGCTTCCGCCGGCATCGTGGCAGGCGACGCCTCCCGGGAACTGGAAGTGATTGCCGACGTGTCGGAAGAGCAGGCGGCGGAGATTGCGGCATACCTGGGACAGACGGAATTTACGGTGGAGCACGTGGACAACGGATGCGTGTTCGACATCATCGTGGATGTTTTTGCGGGAGGAGATTCCGCCAAGGTTCGAATTGCCAACTACCACACCAACATCGTGCGCATTGAAAAAAACGGAGAAATTCTCCATTACGTACCGGTGGAGGCGGACTCGGAAGAGGGGCTGACGGACCGGACCCTGCTGGACGTGCAGTCCATCTGGGATTTTGCCACCACCGTGGACGTGGAGGATATCCGAGAGGTCATCGGCCGGCAGATTGAATACAACACGGCGATTGCCAAGGAAGGTCTGGCGGGAGACTACGGCGCCAACATCGGAAGCGTGCTTTTGGCCTCCTACGGAACGGACGTGCGCACCCGAGCGAAAGCCATGGCGGCGGCGGGTTCCGATGCCCGGATGAACGGCTGTGAGCTTCCGGTCATCATCAATGCGGGAAGCGGAAATCAGGGAATGACCTGCTCCCTTCCGGTACTGGAATACGCCAAGGGGCGGAAGGCGACGGAAGAGCAGACCTACCGGGCGCTGGCGCTGTCCAACCTGATTGCCATCCACCAGAAAACCGGAATCGGCCGGCTCTCGGCCTATTGCGGTGCGGTAAGTGCCGGAGCGGCAGCCGGTGCGGGAATCGCTTATCTCTGCGGCGGCGGTTACAAGGAAGTGATTCACACCGTAGTGAATGCGCTGGCCATCGTGTCCGGCATCATCTGTGACGGCGCCAAGGCCTCCTGCGCGGCCAAAATCGCATCCGCCGTGGATGCGGGAATCCTGGGATACAACATGTATCTGAACGGGCAGGAATTCTATGCGGGAGACGGAATCGTCACCCGGGGAATTGAGGCCACCATTCACAACGTCGGCCGCCTGGGAAGAGACGGCATGCGGGAGACCAATGAAGAAATCATCAAAATGATGATCGACGAATAGAACGAACCCTGAAAAACTAATGGAAGAAGCCGAAAAGGAGGTGGATATGTTCCTAAAAAACTACAACCGGACGAATCTCCGGAAGGATATTCCGGCGGGAATCATTATTGCGCTGGTATCCATCCCGATATCCATGGGATACTCCCAGATTGCCGGACTGCCGGCCATCTACGGATTGTACGGATCGGTTCTGCCGATTCTCCTTTTCGGATTGTGCTCCTCCTCGCCGCAGTTCGTCTTCGGCGTCGATGCCGCACCGGCCGCACTGGTGGGGGGAATGCTGGCCACCTTCGGAATCACGGCGGGCACCAAGGAAGCCATGGCCTTCGTGCCGGTGGTGACACTGATGGTCACCCTGTGGCTCCTGCTGTTCGCACTGCTTCGGGCGGGACGCTTCACCAACTTCATCTCCACCCCGGTTATGGGCGGTTTTATCAGCGGCATCGGCTGTGAAATTATTTTGATGCAAGTGCCGAAACTCTTCGGCGGGACGGCTTCCACCGGAGAGCTGTTCGAGCTGGTGCACCACATCCTCCGGGAAGCGATGCAGCACTTCAACCTGCTGTCCTTCCTTCTGGGGATGGGCGCTATTGCTCTCATCCGCTTCTGCGGAAAGCGTTGGCCTAGAATTCCGATGCCGGTAATCTTGATGTTTGCCGGAGCGCTGATGTCCTATTTCCTTCCGCTAAAAAAATACGGCGTCACGATGCTGCCGCCGGTGGAGCCGGGGCTTCCGTCTTTCTCCCTTCCGGATTGGGGCATCCTGATGAGCGTGGATCGGCACATGGTGCTGGCCAGCATGACCATCGCCCTGGTAATTGTGGCGGAAACCCTTCTGGCCACCAATAATTTTGCCATGAAGAACAATTACAAGGTGAACAACGACCGGGAACTGTGGGCCTACATGCTGGGCAATTTGGTGGCGGCATTTACCGGCTGCTGTCCGATGAACGGCAGCGTGTCCCGAACGGGAATCGCTGCCCAGTTCGGTGCCAAATCCCAGATGATGTCCCTGGTGGCATCGGGAACCATGGTGCTGATTCTCTTGTTTTGCACGGGTTTTATCGGATACCTTCCGGTGCCGATTCTTTGCGCCATCGTCATCTGCGCCTTGATGGGCATCCTGGAATTCGATCTTGCGGCAAAACTCCGGAAGACCAATCGGGCGGAATTTATTATTTTTATGGCGGCATTCTTAGGCGTGCTGCTTCTGGGCACCATCTACGGGGTTGTGATCGGCGTCATCCTGTCCTTTATCGACGTGTTCGTTCGGGCGGTGGTTCCGCCGCGGGCGTACCTGGGCTGCATTCCGGGAAAGGATGGATTCTACGCCTTGGATCGGAACCGAAATGCCCGGCGAATCCAACACACGGTCATCTACCGGTTCAGCGGGACCCTGTTCTTCGCTAACGTGGGCACCTTTCAGGAGGACATCGAGCGGGCGGTGACGCCGGATATCCGACAGGTCATCGTGGACGGAAGGGGCATCGGCAGCATCGATATCACGGCGGCGGAGCGGCTGCCGGTGATTTACCGAAACCTGGAGAAGAAGGGAGTTCGATTCTACATGACGGAGCATCCCGGCGTGGTGAACGACCTCCTGTACAAATACGACGACGAAAAACTCTTGGAGGCGGGCATGTGCCGCCGCCACGTGGAGGATGCTTTGGCGGAATGCGGGCTGGTGCGCCCGTACCCGATTGTGGCTCACGAAGGGGATGAGCAGCGGATTCAGATTCCGTACATCGACGAGAAGGTGGCGGAATACGAATGGACCTTCGGGGAAGCCGCCAACGGAAAGCTGATTGAGGCGGCAGAGGAAATTGCGGAAACCATCGTGGCGCTGGGTACCTTCGATGAGCACCAAATGCTCCGGAACCTGAGAAAACAAGCGGCGGGAAACTGGGACGAGGTGAACGACCGGGAAATCCTGCACCATGTGGCGGAGGTGCTGCACCGGCTGGCAGAGGAGTCCCGGGAAATGCACCGGGACCCGCACGGCATCGAGGAACTTCAGCACGAGGTGGAGGAAAGTCTGGAAGAGCACCTGCATCATCCGGCGGGATAAAAAACCTGCATCCGGTCAGCAACCGCTTGCCGATGGGGCTCCGCGAGCCCCATCGGCAAGCCAAGATTGCTGACCGGATGCAGGTTTTTCTTTGCGGGGAATAAGGCGCCAACAAGGGCGCCGGCAGGCCGGGAAAATCCGGGCCATGTTAGCGTGACTCGACGAAGGAATAAGGCCTTGCGGGGAACAAGGCGCCAACAAGGGCGCCGGCAGGCCGGGAAAAACCGGACCGTGTTGGCGTGGCTCGACGAAGGGATAAGACCTTGCGGGGAATAAGGCGCCAACAAGGGCGCCAGCAGGCCGGGAGAAGCCGGACCGTGTTGGTGTGACCCGACGAAGAAATAAGGCCTTGCGGTGCACAAGGCGCCAACAAGGGCGCCGGGAAGTCGGGAAAAACCGGATCGTGTTGGCGTGACCCGACGAAGGAATAAGGC
>JAEUGJ010000003.1 GCA_016775335.1 Mogibacterium sp. | reverse complement strand
CCCGACCCGGAATGGCGATTTTAGCCCGACGCTAACAACATAGTTCACATAATTAAATAGTTGTTGATTGTTGCCGCCTTCGTTCTGTCCGGTTCGTTGGACTCAAATAACAAAAAAATAAAAAAGCCGAGGCATCTGCCTCGGCTTGGTGCGCCCACAGGGACTCGAACCCCGAACCTTCACATTCGTAGTGTGCTACTCTATCCAATTGAGCTATGGGCGCTCAAACGACTCATTTAGTATAACGCAGTGGAGGTAATATGTCAACAGCAAAATCAAAAAAATATTAAAATCACATTTTGTTTAGAGAAAACCTATACCATTACTTATTGTGATAGATTTTTTCAATGTAACGAAGTGCTCTATGTGTGCTACTATATAACCGTAAGATAGAAAAATGAATGGAGGGTTTTTATTATGTCTATTACAGCAGAAACCGCAGCAGCGCACAAGAACGATCCGGCAGTACTGTGCTGCAGAGCAGAAGCAGGAACTAAATTGGAACCGGCAAACTTCGAAGATCCGGCAATCTTCCCGGACCTGATTGATACCGGCCTTCTCAGCGTAGATGGCGCTCTGAAACTCGGCCAGGTTCTGAATGGTTCCACACTGACCAAGACGGTTGATTCTCTGACACCTATCACACCGGACATCATTGACAAGTACGATGAGGACGTAGATGAGGCAGAAGAGGAAGCCGAAGAAGAGGAAAGCACAGAAGTTGCTGCACCGGCTGTTTCTGGTTCTGTAAGCGGTGTAACGATGAGAGCGGCAGGCGGCGTTCTGAAGCTTTACATTGGAGAAGGTAAAGACATCGCAATTGAATTCCCACTGTAAGATGGGATTATTCGGGGTAATAACAAATGCGATATAACTCCTTAGGGCCGGCTGTGTGATTGCAGCCGGTTTTGCTTGCATGAGAAATATATTTTTATCGATGATTATTGCAAAAGAAATCGGTCAGACTCGATGAGTCTGACCGATTTTGTTACGATTCTAAAATTGTTGCTTACTGAGGAACAACGAAGCCCTTGGTCATTGGATCGTCCGGATCGCAGAACCATGTTGCTTCACCGCAGAGGTAAGCAGCGCCCTTAACAGTTGGGATAACGGCATCGTAATCGCCAACCTTGGTCTCTTCCAGGATTCTGCCGATGAACTTGGTGCTGATGAAGGATTCATAAGTGAATGGAACATCTACGTCCAGTTCGCCCAGGGAGTGCAGGAGAGCCTGCTTTGCAGAAGTACCGGTTCCGCATGGGGAACGATCCAGCTGAGGATCCTTAGGATCGCCGAATACTACCAGGTTTCTCAGAGTCAGCATATCCGGTTCCGGATTATCAACGGTGGAGTAGTTCTCAACCAGGTCTGCAGTGGTGATGTCCAGTTCAGGGTGCTGAATTTCAACAGTCTTGTTAACTTCCTGAAGAGCATAGCTGGAGAAGTCCTTGAGGAACTTTGCAGTGTCCGGACCAACCTTGATGCCGAAGTTCTTCTCGGTGTCAACCATGATGAAGAAGGATCCGCCGAAGGACAGGTCATAAGTTACTTCCTTGCCCTGGTATTCCAGCTTCAGGTCTTTCTTATATACGAAAGCAGGTACGTTAGTCAGGGTAACGCCGGTAACCTTGCCGTCTTTGCAGTCTGCAACCAGAGTGATTACGCCGGCAGGAGCATCCAACTTAACGGTTGTCTGTGGCTCCTTCATTTCCATGAGTCCGGCTTCCAGAATAACGGTTGCAGCACCGATGGAGCAGTGTCCGCACATGTTCAGCCAGCCGCCTGCATCCAGGAAGAAGATACCGAAGTCTGCTTCTTCGTGAATTGGCTCGCACAGAATAGCACCGAACATATCGTGATGTCCACGAGGCTCATGCATCAGCATGGTTCTGAAATCATCGTGGTGCTCCTCCAGGTAGTGCTTCTTTTCAATCATAGTGTTTCCCTTCATTTCAGGGCAGTCAAGAGCAACTCTGCAGTACTCACCGGATGTGTGTGCTTCGATTGTTCTAACATGATCGGTATACAGATCGATGTTTACCTTAGGTTCAAATGCCATAGCTAATTACCTCCTTAGATTAGGTCGCTTTGTAAATGATGTAGGTTAAATAATCTACAATTTATAATCTCATTATAGACGAGAATTTCACAATGTCAATATCACAATTTATAATGTCGGCATAACAATAACAAATGAATACCATGATAAAACTTCATAATAAGAATCATAGGGATTATCTAACAGTTATTTAACAAACAAGAATAAAAAAACGATGGAAAAGTTCGAAGTTACCGGCGGAAACCCTTTAAAATCAAGGAATAAAAAAGAAAAATGTGAAATGATGAAGTATAGAGTTTTTCAATGATGGGATTTATTATATCGTTGATTTGAATAGAAATCTGTGATAATATTCATTATGTAAAAGGGCGATAATTTGTAATGAGATTCAAGTAATTGCCAATTCAGGAAATAATTTAAGGAGAGATTGTGTCATGGAAAATTTGCAAATTCTGTTAAGACAACATGTTGGTAAGCCTTGTGCACCGGTTGTCAAGAAGGGTGACAAAGTCAGAAGAGGTACTCTGATCGCTGAGCCAACAGGTCTTGGAGCAAACATTTTCTCCAGCGCTGACGGTGTTGTTGAAGATGTATTAGAAGACAGAATCATCATCAAACCAGATGAAGAGCAGAGCGAAGATTATGAGAAGATTCCGGAAGGAACACCGCTGGAAATGGTTAAGGCAGCCGGTGTTGTCGGAATGGGTGGAGCAGGATTCCCGACCGGAATTAAGCTGGACACTCACTTCGATGGAGACGGATACATTCTGGTTAACGCTTCCGAGTGTGAACCGGGACTGGCTCACAACATTGAGCAGCTTGACAGAGAGCCGGAGAAGGTAATCAAGGGTGTTAAGTATGCGATGGAAATCTCCGGAGCTGACAAAGCAATCATCGCTATTAAGAAGAAACATCACGATACTATTGTAAAGCTGGACGAGCTTCTTGCAGATGAACCGGCAATCTCGAGACACCTGCTTCCGGATATTTATCCGATGGGTGAAGAAAGAGCTGTTGTAAGAGAATGTCTTGGTATCGAACTGGAACCAAGCCAGCTTCCAAGTGCAGCAAAGGCTGTTGTAATCAACAGTGAGACCTGCGCAAGAGTAGCAGAAGCAATCGACGAAAGAAAGCCTTCTTTCCTGAAGAACCTGACTGTAAGAGGTAAGCTGAACGGCGGTCACGATGCTCACGTATTCGTAGACGTACCGGTTGGTACCAGCGTAGGTTCTCTGATTGAAAGAGCCGGCGGAATCGATGGCGACTACGGTGAAATCATCATGGGTGGTGCATTCACCGGAAGAGCTTGCACTGTTGACGAACCGATTTGCAAGAACACCGGAGCAATTCTGGTATCCATGCCGTTCCTGGATCTCCACGGAGCAAATCTGGGAATTCTCGTATGTGCATGCGGCGGTAACCTGGACAGAATGCGTGACCTGGCTAAGAAGTACAATGCAAAAGAAGCTTCTCTGTGCTACTGCAAGCAGGCTCAGGAACAGCCGAACGGATCCAGAAAGTGCGAGAGACCGGGTAACTGCCCGGGTCAGGTTGCTAACAACCTGCAGTTCAAGAAGGATAAGTGCGAATACATCATCATCGGAAACTGCTCTGACTGCTCCAACACAGTTATGGCATCCGGTCCGAAGATGGGCCTGAAGGTTCTGCACATGACCGACCATGTTATGAGAGCGGTAGATCATCCACTGTACAGAACTCTGAGAGTATCCAAGCAGGTAGATCAGGATCTCAACGTTGTAGATAACGTAGAGAACAACTAATTTCTGAATAATTAGGGCAGTGTGAATGCTGCATTGCCCTAGTTATATATAAAAGTAGATATTTATTTTCCTTTGCTGTGCCGGCAGACCCCGATTGTCGGTGCGGCGGAGTGGATAAATATATATTTGCAAATGCAAGGCAAAACATTTTAAGGAGGAAGATCGATATGTCAATCACAGCTGAAACAGCTAAACAACATGCGAACGACCCAGCAGTACTGTGCTGCAGAGCAGAAGAAGGCACAGTTCTGGAGCCTGCGAACTTTGAGGATCCGGCAATTTTCCCAGACCTCATCGATTCCGGACTTCTGAACACAGATGGCGCTCTTAAGCTTGGCCAGGTTCTGAATGGATCGAAATTAACTAAGACTGTAGATTCCCTGACACCAATTACTCCGGACATCGTTGATAAGTACGATGCAGCAGAGGAAGAGGCAGCAGAGGAAGAAGCTCCTGCAGAAGAAGCAGTAGCTGAAGTTGCAGCTCCGGTTGCAGCAGCTCCGGTTGCAGCAGCAGGCGGCACAATCAAGCTCCACATTGGAGAAGGTAAGAACATCGACATCGAAATCCCGGCAGGCGTTGGTGCAGGCGCAGCAGCTCCGGCAGCAGCAGTAGCAGCTCCGGTTGCAGCAGAAGCAGCAGCTCCGGCAGCAGCTGAAGAGGAAGAAGTTGTCGTAAGAGAGATGACCAGAAAGCACTACAAAATCGACAAGGTTGTTCTTGGTGACGAGACAAAGATTGAGGGTACTACCCTGTACGTTCGTGAAGCAGCAGCTACCGAAGGTGCAGATGCTCAGGCTCTGGTTCAGAGCATGAAGGTTGAAATCATCAACCCGGATCAGTATCACACTTATTCTCAGACCGTAATGGACATTCAGCCAATCGCTTGTAAGGCAGATACCGACATGGAGCTGGGCGAAGGTGAGACCATGGTTCTGGACGGCGTAGTTACCGTTGTAACCGGTGTTACCGAAGAAGGCGTACAGGTTGGTGAGTTCGGTTCTTCCGAGGGTTACCTCGACGAGAACATGCAGTGGGGCCGTCCGGGTGCTGTAGATAAGGGCGAAATCATGATTAAGTATGAAGCCGTTATCGACAGAAAGAAGAACATGGAGAGACCGGGACCTATCGCAATCCACACCGCTGTTGATCACGTAACTTCCGAAATCAGAGAAGCTATGAGAAGAGACCTGACCGATGAGCAGGTTGTTGATACTCAGGTTCTGCAGCAGACCAGACACCCTGGAAAGAAGAAGATTGTAGTAGTTAAGGAAATCATGGGTCAGGGTGCAATGCACGATAACTTCCTGTTCCCAACTGAGCCGGTTGGCGTTCTGGGCGCAAAGCCAAACGTAGACCTGGGTAACGTTCCTGTAGCTGCTAACCCACTGGAAGTACTGGATGGTTGTATCCACGCTCTGACATGCATCGGACCGGCTTCCAAGGAAATGTCCAGACACTACTGGAGAGAGCCGCTGGTACTGGGTGCTGTTCATGATGAAGACGTTGACTGCGTAGGCGTTATCTTCGTTGGTTCCCCACAGGCTAACACCGATAAGTTCTATGTATCCAGAAGACTGGGACAGATGGTTGAATCCATGAACGTTGACGGTGCTTTCGTTACAACCGAGGGATTCGGAAACAACCACGTTGACTTCACTTCCCACATCGAGCAGATTGGTAAGAGAGGAATTCCGGTTGTTGGATTCTCCTTCTGCGCTGTACAGGGTGCACTGGTAACCGGTAACAAGTACTGCGATGCAATGGTAGACAACAACAAGTCCATGTCCGGTATCGAGAACGAAGTACTGGCATGCAACACTCTTTGCGAAGAAGATGCTATCCGTGGACTGGCTATGCTGAAGGCTAAGATGGCCGGCGAGGAAATCAAGGCTCCGGAAAGACACTACAACGCAAACGTTAAGCAGAACAACGTTGAGCTGATTGAGAAGGCTACCGGCGAGAAGATTGAGCTGGTTGAGAACGAGCAGAGCCTGCCAATGAGTGAGAAGAGAAAGGCTAAATACGACTAATCTATAGTAAGGAGATATACAGATGAAGTACGGTGATAAGATAATCAAGATGGAAGGAATAATCGTGGAGGTTCACGACGAAGGTGTTGGAATCGACCTCAAGGGACGACTTGGATACCTGCTGGTTCCGATGAGAATGATTATCTCCGATACGGAATTAAAAGTTGGACAGACGGTAGCCTGGAATATGAGCTTCATTGAACAGGAAGGACCGGAAATCAACGAAAAGTATATCAGCAATATAGATGCGCGTAGAAGACGTCAATATGATTTGGCGCCAACAGAAAATATCGAGGAGGAATAATACAAATGAGTATGACAGTTGTAAAAGGTTTACAATCTGAAATCTTTGTACCTATTACACCGAAGTCGGTATGGGCTCCAGTAACAAAGCCACTCAATGAGATGGTAGTTGCTCTGGCTACAGCTGCAGGTGTACATAGAACAGACCAGGAAAGATTCAATCTGGCCGGTGACTTCACTTTCAGAGAAATTCCAGATGAAACACCGGAAGAAGAGCTGATGGTAACTCACGGTGGTTACGATAACTCTGACGTAAATAAGGACATCAACTGCATGTATCCGATCTCCAGACTGCATGAGCTGGCTGCAGAAGGATTCATCAAGGGAACTGCTCCTTACCACTATGGATTCATGGGTGGTGGTGGAAACATCGAAAGATTCACCAACTACACAGGTCCGGAAATCGCAAAGAGACTGAAGGACGAGAACGTTGACGCAGTTATGATGACCGCTGGATGAGGAACTTGCCACCGCTCTGCAACAATCGTGCAGAGAGCAATTGAGTCCATTGGCATCCCGACTGTAATCATCGCAGCGCTGCCTCCTGTTGTAAGACAGGCTGGTACACCTCGTGCCGTAGCTCCTATGGTACCGATGGGTGCAAACGCTGGTGAACCACACAACGTTGAGATGCAGACTGGTATCGTAAAGGCAACTCTGGAACAGCTGGAGAAGATTCAGACTCCGGGAAAGATCGTTCCGCTGCCATTCGAATATCACGCAGTAATCTAGTCCAACTTAATAGGACATCGGAAACGAAGATGGGGCAGAATATTTATTCTGCCCCATTTATCCTAAAATGAGGTATTGTTATGGCTGTTAAAGAAATTGATTTGAGAAGATTGGTGATTAAAGCATTCCATATGAGTGAAGTGGAATTTGGAGATGCTTGCACAATGACGATGGACGGTAAGTTTACCGTTTCGAAAGATATGATTCCGGACTTGGTAAAGAAATATGATACCATCAATAAGATTGATATCCAGATTATCAAGCCGGGAGATCACGATCGTTGGACGAATACGATTATGGACATCGTTCCGATTTCAACGAAGGTACTGGGCAAATGCGGAGATGGAATCACCCATACTGTTACCGGCGTCTATGTGATGCTTACCGGTGTGGACGTGAACGGAAAGCAGACCCACGAATTCGGATCTTCGGAAGGAAACCTTAAGGAGAAGTTGGTTCTGGGCAGAGCCGGAACTCCGGATGAAAATGACTATATCATTTCTTTTGATGTTACTTTTGAGGCTGCAATGGGTCAGGAACGAAAAGGTGCGTTCCAGGGACACGCAGCGTGTGATGAATTTATCCAGGTATACAGAGACATTCTTAAGAAATTTAACGGAAATAAATGCACCGAACGTCATGAATACCATGACACGGTTCGCCCGGGTCAGAAGCGTGTACTGATTATTCGTCAGGTTGCCGGGCAGGGTGCGATGTACGATACTCACCTGTTCCCGAATGAACCTTCGGGCGTGGAAGGCGGAAAATCGATTATTGAAATGGGCAATATGCCGGTAATGCTGACACCGAACGAGTACCGGGACGGCATTATTAGATCCATGCAGTAGGAGGTGCGATTATGGGAATTGGACCATCAACAAAAGAAACAAGTTTACATCATTTCAGAGATCCTTTGGTAGACATCGTTGGTTCTGATGAAGGTATTGATTTGATGGGTGTACTGCTGTTCGGAACGGCGGATGATAACGTAGATAAGATTCGCAACAGCACGCGTGCGGCAATCGTGGCAGAGTGCATGCGTGCCGATGGCGTTATCGTCAGCTCCGATGGCTGGGGAAACAGCGATGTGGACTATGTAAACTGCGTGAAAGAGCTGGGAGAACGGGATATTCCACTTTCCGGCTTGAACTTCAGCGGAAGCATGGCTACTTTCGTAGTGGACGACCCGAATCTGAAGAATATCGTAGATATTTGCAAGAATCCGGAGGGCATCGAGTCGGATATCGTCGGTGAGAATAATATGACGGCGGAAGACGTTAAGAAGGCACTCATGATTCTGAAGATTCGAATGAAAGAGAAAGAAATGCGCAGCAAGAAATAATTGACAGATGTAATCTTTCCTTTTTAAATGGGAGTGTCGGATGGTTCAAAACCGTCCGACACTCTTGTTATATTCCGAGGAAGGATTGCACTTACCTTTTCTTCTATTGTATAATAATACTGATAGGCGTCTCTGGAGAAAGAGAAAGGCAGGGCCTTTATGAAATGGATAAAGACTCGAAATTGGATAAAGAAGAGAATCGTTGTAATTCTGGGAATGGAGCTGATTCTGCTGACGGTGTTCTGCTATGCCATCGGAACGGAGACTACCGCATATAACCGGAAAATCGCCTTTGACGCAAAGAAAGTTGCTTTTACGATGAAGGATGCGGTCGTGCCGGTAAAGGACACTGTGAAGGAAACGAAGACCGTTATAGAGGCACAGGAAGATCAATCGTTAACCGAAGGAAAGACCATTGCCTTTGCGGATCGATATCTTGGAAATCCATATGTTCTCGGAGGTCGGGATATTGAGACGGGCGTGGATTGCGCCGGATTTGTGAATTATGTTTTTACCCATGGACCGGCGGGAAAGCACTGGAAAAGCATGAATGTGGGTGGATTATATCACGAAATCGGCGGGAAATCCGTCAGCGTTGACAAGATGAAGCCGGGGGATATCATTTTCTTTGGTTCCGGATTGTCCCATGTGGCTATTTATGCGGGAAATGGACAAATCGTGCATGCAATGGATGAAGCGAATGGAATCTGCCGTACAAAGTTGTTCCGTTCCAATGGAAGTACATACAGCGGAAAGAAAATTGTGGATGTACGCCGGGTTTTGTAAGAGAGGATAAATAAGCGAATGAAGAATTTAAATCGAAAGGCGGAGGCCCGGAGGGCGGCTGCAGGAATGGAAAGTCGGGCAGATACTTTGGTGATTGTGGAAAGCAAACACGGCAGTGCACTGAAGTATGGAGAATGGATCAGCAATACGCTTCATACCGACATGATTCCGGCTACTCGCAAGTATCTGGGGTATGCTTCTCTGTATAGAAATGTAATTTATATCGGTTGGATTAAGGACGGGCGGATTGAGAAGCTGAACCTTCTTCAGCAGAACTATGTGAATTTCAATATGGCCGGAAAGCACATCGCAGTAATCGGGGTCGGCGTAGGAAATCCGACGGACTCTTATCTGAAGCGAATTATCGCCTACAATGCGTTGGATCAGTTCGGGGACAGCTTCCATTATCTGCCGGGAGCGGTGGATGAGAAGAAGCGAAAGGCAGGAGATATGAACAATATTCAGCACTGTCTGAAGAATCTTGGAAAGTTGTACGAGAAAGAGGATGCAGAACTGATTGGAGAGCGCTTAGTACAAGGATACGATGGGGTATCTAGGAATAAGATTGAGTCTATAGTAGATGAGATTACGGCGGTACGAAACAATACCTATCGGAAGGATGAACCGGAGGAAGACGGTGAGGATGAATAGACGAAGTAAAGGGCGGGAAGCATCCCGCCTTTTGTAGTGCATTGTTTGGAAATATCATATCGATTGGCATGGAGTTGGAGTGGAGAATGAGTCTCCTGCATTGAATTCATATTAAAAGAGAGTGGCAATTGCCACTCTCTTTTAAAATCTTTAATAACTGAATGTTCTGTAGTCTATGCTGCAGATCCCTTCTTGATAGCATCGTGCAGGAACATTGCTGCTGTTACGTATACTACACATACTACGATGATGGTCAGAATCTTCAGCGGGATGGAGCTTACGAACTTGTAAGCGATGAATACACCGATTACTCCGCCGAATGCCTGCATCCAGGATGCTGCCATGTCGTATCTTCCTTCTTTGATGAACTTAGGGCCGTTACCGAATGCCATCAGGAATGCACAGGATCCCATCATTACCGGGAATGCGGCTCCAACGTTCAGTCCCAGCAGGGAGCAGAGAGCCATACAAGGAGCGTACAGTCCTACGCCTACGCTCATCAGAGCGCCCAGAACGAAGTTTACAACAACTGCGATGATCAGCTTAGCGCCGGTCAGCTTCAAAGCGGTACCGATAGTACCGAAAGGTCCGATTGCCAGTACTTTGCACAGCATTACGGAACCGAGAAGGAACAGTCCTATGAACATTGCGATACGTACGTGCTTTCTGTCCAGCTTGGATACAAAGCCAGCCATCAGGATGGAGCCGAGTACGGATGCAACAATCATGGAAACCAGAGTGAGGGTATCCAGGTCTACGAATCCGAAGAACAGGAATGCCTCGAACAGTACCGGGACGGTGTCACCTACGTTCAGCGTTCCAGGAACGTTGATATCGTCTACGGACTTACCAATCTTGAATGCTGCGGAAGATCCGGCGAAGGATCCGATACCCAGAGTATCACCGAAGTTCATGATAACTCCTACAATGAAGTTAAATACGTTATGTTTTTTCTGCTGCTGCCAGAGTTCTTCACCGGTGAGTCCGAATACTGGATCCGGTTCAGTTACTGCACGCATTTCTTTCATCTTTCTGTACATCAGGAACAGGTTCAAAACGATGCCGACTATGCATAGTCCTTTCAGAATGTAAAGAGACATAACTACCTCCCTTTGAATTAATAATTCTAGTGATAATATAATAATATAATTGCTCTATCAGTGAGGCTAACCCCGATGTAACCTTGCTGATACTGTGATTATATCAGCACAATTTGAAATGTCAAATTGTTGACAAGCGAAAAATGACGCTCATGTGAGAAAAACCGTCAATCTGCTTCACACAGTATTCACATACAAATGAATTCTTGTTTTCAAATTGCGACAAAATTTAAGGGAAAATTAAAGATTTTTCTAAGCTTTGAAAAAGAAATCTCGTGAGTCGTGTGATTATCCATGTGAGATTGTACTAATTCAAAAACAATTTTAAAAGTGAAAGGTTATCATTGGAAAACCGAATGGTTTGCATTTGTTACGGATATTTTTTAGACTACAGAAAAATATCCGTGCAATGTGTGATATAATCAATTCTGTATACATATAAACGAAAATAAGGGGAAGAGACCCTTTTTGATTGACAGAAACAGAATGGAGTGACCACATTGGCTTTTACGCATCTTCACGTACATACTGAATACAGCCTTTTGGACGGATTATCTCGAATTCGGGAACTCCCCGCCTACGCCAAGGAATTGGGAATGAATTCTCTGGCTATTACGGATCACGGGGCCATGTTCGGGATTATCGACTTCTACAAGGAATGCAAAAAGCAGGATATCAAGCCCATTATCGGGTGTGAGGTGTACACGGCGGCCCGCACGATAAATGATCGAGATCCGGAGAAAGACCGGATGAGCGGTCATCTGATTTTATTGGCGGAGAACCAGAAGGGGTATGGGAACCTGGTAAAAATAGTATCCGCAGGGTATGTGGATGGTTTCTATTTCAAACCTAGGGTGGACAAAAACGTGCTCCGGGAGCACAGCGAAGGAATCATCTGCCTTTCCGGCTGCCTGGCGGGAAATGTGCAGCGAATGCTGATGCGAAACGATTACGATGGGGCGCGGCGGGAAGCCATGGAATTGGAGCAGATTTTTGGAAAGGGTAATTTCTTTCTGGAGATTCAGAACCATTTTCTGACGGAGGACCGGCCGGTGATTGCCGGACTGGAACGTCTTTCTCAGGATTTGAATATTCCGCTGGCGGCCACCAACGATGCCCACTATATAAGAAAAGAAGATGCGAAGGCGCAGGATGTGCTGATGTGCATCCAAACCGGTTCGAAGGTGAACGACACGAACCGGATGAAATTTGAGAACGACGAATTCTATCTGAAGTCCGAAGCGGAAATGCAGGAGCTTTTTCCGGGACACCCGGAATACCTGGAAGTCACCCAGGAGATCGCGGACCGGTGCAAGGTGGAATTTACTTTTGGGGAATATCACCTGCCGGAATTTGTTCCACCGGAGGGTTTGACCAACGATGGGTACCTGAGGAAGCTCTGTTACGAAGGGCTGCGGGAGCGATACGGTGATGCGGCCATGGCGGAGGACAACAGCTACCGGATTCGTCTGGAGAGTGAGCTGAATGTCATCGAGACTATGGGGTATGTGGAGTACTTCTTGATCGTGTGGGATTTCATTCACTACGCAAAGACTCACGACATTGCTGTGGGTCCGGGAAGAGGATCCGCCGCCGGAAGTATCGTGGCATACACTTTGCACATCACGGAAATCGATCCGATTAAATATAATTTGATTTTTGAGCGGTTCCTGAACCCGGAGCGGGTGAGCATGCCGGATATCGACGTGGATTTCTGTATTGAACACCGTCAGGACGTCATCGATTATGTGGTGCGAAAGTACGGGAAGGACAAGGTTTCACAGATTATCACCTTCGGTACGCTAAAAGCAAAAGCGGCGGTGCGGGACGTGGCCAGGGTGCTGGACGCTTCCTATGCCGATGGAGATGCCATCGCCAAGGCCATTCCGAATGAGCTGGGAATGACCATCTCCAAGGCGTTGGAAATCAACCACAGCCTTCGGGAGAGGTACGATACGGAGCCTTTGGTTCGGGATATCTTGGACATGTCCATGGCGGTGGAAGGTCTGCCGAGACATGCGTCCACCCATGCGGCGGGCGTGGTAATCAGCAAGCTTCCACTGGATGAATACGTTCCGCTGTATTCCTCGGATAAGGGACCGGCGACGCAGTTCAACATGACCACGATCGAGGAACTGGGATTGTTAAAAATGGACTTTTTGGGGCTGCGAAATCTTACGCTGCTTCGAAATGCCTTGGACTTGATTCGGGAGAATCAGGGAATCGAAATTGATTTTTCTACGATGGATTACAACGATGCGGCCACCTACGAGATGATTGCAGAAGGCAATACGGAGGGGGTTTTCCAGTTGGAGAGCGGCGGCATGACGGATTTTATGAAGAACCTGAAGCCCACCTGCTTTGAAGATATCGTCGCGGGAATCTCCCTGTATCGGCCGGGTCCGATGGATTCCATCCCGAAATACATTGAGAATAAGAAACATCCGGAGAAGATTCAGTATGTGGATCCGCATTTGGAACCGATTCTGGGGGTTACCTACGGCTGTCTGGTGTATCAGGAGCAGGTAATGCAGATTGTGCGGGACCTGGGCGGGTACTCCTACGGGCGATCAGACCTGGTGCGCCGTGCCATGAGCAAAAAGAAAATGGCGGTGATGCTGGAAGAGAAGGAATACTTTATCAACGGAAAGAAGGCGGAGGACGGTTCCGTGGAAATTAGCGGCTGTGTGGCCAACGGAATTTCCAAGGATGCGGCGGAAACCATTTTCGAAGATATGGTTAGCTTCGCCCAGTACGCCTTCAACAAATCCCATGCGGCGGCATATGCCGTGGTTTCCTATGAGACGGCGTATCTGAAATGCCACTATCCGAAGGAATTCATGGCGGCCCTGATGTCCAGCGTGATGGGACAGCCGGGACACATTTCCGCATACATTCGAAACTGCAGCGAAATGGGAATCGAGGTGCTTCCGCCATCGGTTCTTCGAAGCGAAGAGAAATTCTCCGTGGAAGGAGATCGGATTCGGTACGGCCTGGCAGGAATAAAGAACGTGGGCACGGGAATCGTAGGGGCGATTATCGATGCTCGGAAGGACAATCCGGAGCCGACGGATATTTACGATTTCGTAGACGGTCTGGATGCCAAGGAGCTGAATCGGAAAGCCGTAGAATCCCTGATTAAAGCCGGTGCCTTGGATGAAATCAATCCGAACCGGGCGGTGATGATTGCGGTGTGCGACGATGCGGTTTCTCGGGCGCAGAAGCGGGCTCGGAATTCCGGGCAGAACCAGATTTCTTTTTTCCAGCTGGACGAAAGCTTAATCGAGGAGGTTCGCACTACGCCGGAGCTGCCGAAAATCGCCAATTTCGAGAAGGACCAACTGTTGTCCATGGAAAAAGAAATGCTGGGGGTCTACCTTTCCGGCCATCCGTTGGATGATTACCGAGAGCTGATCGAGACGAACACCACCGCTTCCGTGTCAGAGATTCTGGAAGTGTCTTCGATGGATACGGATGGCATGTCCGAGAACATGCCGGGCATGGAGTCCGCCTACGGACGGTATCGAGACGGGGACCGCGTGGTAATGGCGGGAATGCTGGTATCGGTGAAAACCATGATTACGCGGAAAGCTCAGGAGATGGCCAGAATTCAGTTCGAGGATTTCAGCGGCATTATGGATGGAATTATTTTTCCGTCCGCCTACGAAAAATTCCGACACCTGGTGCAGACCGATCAGATTGTGGCGATTTCCGGCAAGCTGTCCATTAAAGAGGATTCCGCACCGGAGGTTCTGGTGGACAACCTGGCGGATATCCATCAGATTCAGGAATTCCGCCGGCGGGGAAATTCCCGGTCCGGCAGACCGAATCCGGCGGGGCAACAAAATCCGGCGGGGAGACCGACGGAGGATATCGCCAACCTGGTGAAGCTGCGGGTTCCGCCGGAATATGTGGAACGGCTGGGAAGCCGGAATCTGGTGCTGGAAGAAATCATGGGCGTTCTGAAAGAATATCCGGGGAATAGGGACGTAATGGTATTCCTTCCGGGAGGAAGAAATGTGAAAACCAGCAGTCAGTATCGGGTGGATTTTAGCGAGAAGCTGGAGCGCCGTCTGAAGGATTTGCTGGGAAACGATAATGTAAAGGGTTAAAAAACGAAAGGGGACAGAAGATGATGAAAATTGGAGTATTGACCAGCGGCGGAGATTCACCGGGAATGAATGCAGCGGTTCGGGCGGTGGTGCGTTTCGGCATCGCCCGCGGAATGAAGGTCTACGGAATCTATCGGGGATACGAAGGTCTAATCGACGGCGAACTGGAAGAGCTGGACCGCCGTGCGGTGGGGGACATCCTTCAGCGAGGCGGCACCATGTTGAAAACCGCCCGCAGCGAGCGTTTTATGACGGAGGCAGGACGTCGGAAAGCCGTGACCACCATTGAAACCTTTGGGCTGGACGCCATCGTTGTGATTGGCGGAAACGGTTCTTTTGCCGGCGCCTTGGAGCTGTCTCGGCTGGGCGTGAACGTGATGTGCATTCCGGGAACCATCGACAACGATCTGGGATATACGGAAAGCACCATCGGCTTTGACACTGCGGTGAACACGGTGCTGGATGCGATTACCCGAATTCGGGACACTTCTTCGTCCCACGAACGAACCACCGTGGTGGAGGTTATGGGCCGTCACTGCGGCGATATCGCACTGTATGCCGGAATCGCCGGTGGTGCGGAAGCGGTGCTCCTTCCGGAGGTGGATCGGGATGTGAATTCCGTCTGCCGGAAGATTATTGAAGGCTGCAATCAGGGGAAGCAGCACAGCATTATCATCAAGGCAGAGGGATATCCGATGGATTCGCAGGAGCTGGTAAAAGAAATTTCCGAACGTACGGGGCGTTCCGTGCGTCTGGTGGTGCTGTCGTATCTCCAGCGAGGCGGATCTCCGACCCTTCAGGATCGGATGCTGGCCACCCGCTGCGGAGACAAGGCCATCGAGCTTCTGGATGCGGGATTGACGAACAAGGCCATCGGTCTGGTGGACGGAAAAGTGCTGGGCTTTAATTTGAAAGAAGCGTTGGCGGAAACTCAGGATTTCGACCGTCATCTGTACGAATACGTGGATGTACTCAGCCGGTAGGCGACATCCGATAGGAGAATACGAGAATGAACAAAAGAGCGATTGTACTATATACCTCCAAGCGGGGATCGACTCAGCAGTATGCGGAATGGATTGCACAGTCCTTGGAATGCGAATGTGCGGCATTGAAGGATTTCGATAAAGAGACCATTCCGGAATACGATTTGATTATTTACGGTTCCTGGCTGCGAGGCAGCGGCATTGTAGATTTCGATAAGATTGAGCCCTATTTGGAAGGCTCGAAGGATCACACGATTCTATTCGTGACCGGGGTTTCGGAATACAATCCGCAGAACTACCTTCAGATCTGTGAAATCAATTTCGACGGTCGGGAGAATATGGACCGGATGCAGCTGTTTTTCTGCCCGGGACGGTACGATCCGGCTCAGGTAAAGGGCTTGGATCGGATGCTGATGGCGGTTGCCAAGAAAGTCCTGAAGTCCGGACAGACGGCAGAGGATGGCGGCGCTGCCATGAAGATGATTCGAAATATCGAAGAAGGGGTGGACCTGGTGGACCGAAAGTATATCGACCCGATTCTGAATGCGGCCCATCGGATTCAAAACCGGTAGAGCACAATGGACCGAAAGATTCTCCACTGCGATATGAATAGTTTCTACGCTTCCGTAGAGCTTCTGGAACATCCGGAGCTGCGGGACGTACCGGTGGCGGTAGCGGGAAATCCGGAGAATCGTCACGGTATTGTGCTGGCCAAAAATGAGGCGGCCAAAAAATTCGGCGTTACCACGGCGGAGACGATTCAGCAGGCGCTGCGGAAATGCCCGGGGCTGACCTTTCTGCCGCCGCACCACGAGAAGTATTCTTTTTACAGCAAAAAAATCAACGAGATCTATCGGTCTTATACGGATCTGGTGGAACCTTACAGCATCGACGAATCCTGGCTGGACGTCACCGGCAGCGAGCGGCTGTTCGGCTCGGCAGAGGGGATTGCGGATCAGATCCGGAACCGGGTTCGGGAGGCGTACGGCCTCACCCTCTCGGTGGGCGTGTCCTATAACAAGATTTTTGCGAAGATGGGATCGGAATACCGAAAGCCGGATGCCACCACGGTGATTTCACGGGAGAACTACCGGGAAATTCTGTGGCCGCAGCCGGTAGGCAATTTTTTCTATGTGGGAAGAGCCACTGCAGAGAAGTTGAAGAAGCTTCATATCTACACCATTGGAGA
This sequence comes from Mogibacterium sp., assembly GCA_016775335.1. Taxonomy (GTDB): domain Bacteria; phylum Bacillota; class Clostridia; order Peptostreptococcales; family Anaerovoracaceae; genus Mogibacterium_A. The sequence goes on along the minus strand of JAEUGJ010000003.1, from coordinate 107,064 downwards.
GCTGGCCCGGGCAGATGTGGGTTTTCTGAAGCGAAGTTTCGGCGTGCACGGAGAGGATCTTCACCGTTCGGCCAACGGCGAGGATACATCGCCGGTTCGTCGCTGGGGCGATTGGGATGATGTGAAATCCGTGGGTCACGGAGTGACCTTTCGGCGCAATATTCGAGGAGAGGATGATGTGTCTTTGGCGGTAACGGAGCTTGCCGATTGGGTGAGCACGCGCCTTCGACTGTATGAGATGAAGGCGTACGGGGTGAAAGTGGAAATTACCACGCCGGAGTTTCGGCGAATCTCCCGGCAGCGGCGGGTGGAGCGGTCTTTCGTCACGGCGCAGACCATTCGCCGAATTGCTCTGAAGCTGATTCAGGAAGCGGGGTTCATGGAACGGGAAATCCGGCTTCTGACGGTGACCGCAATTTATTTGGCAAAGGAAGATGCCCCGGAGCAAGTGTCGATTTTCGACATGGCGGAGATGTTTTCGCCGGAGCCAAAGAACAATTCAAATTCGGTGAATTCGAATTCGGTGCAGGAAGAGAAGATTGAACGCACTATGGATGCGATTCGGAAGAAATACGGCACCAAATCCATCGGGTACGCCCACAGCCTGGGAAATGACCTGGGATTGAGCCGGCGGGGCGAAGAAGAATCGGAAAAGTGAGGACCCCAAAAATAAAAATCGGAGGATGCACCGTAACCCGTGCCGCCTCCGATTTATTTTTACCGCAATTTATTAACCTTCATATACGAAGCTGTCCATATATCTCAGCTTAAAGAGATTCCGCTCGTGCAGGGTGTCGATGCGTTCCTTGGTCTTCGGATCGTCGATCTCGCCGGTGCGGATGTATCGATCCAGTACCTCATAGGTGAATCCCAGTTTGTCCTCGTCGGTCTTGCCGCTGAGTCCGTCAGACGGAACCTTCTCGATGAGCACTTCCGGAACGCACAGTTCGCGGCCCATGGCCCGAATCTCGGCGGTGGTGAAACTGGAAATTGGACTGAAATCGCCGGCTGCATCCCCGTAACGCGTGGAATATCCCACCCAGTCCTCGGAAAGGTTGCAAGTGTTGGCAACCCGGCCGTTCATGGATTGTCCGATGGCGTAAAGGGTGGACATCCGAAGTCTTGGCGGGAGATTAATCTCGCTGTCCCGGCTTACTTCACCGATGGAATTTCGAATTTCCTCCATGAGTGCGTCGTAGCAGCTGCCGATATTTACGGTGTAATGGCAGATTCCAAGATGGTCTACCAGAAGCTGAGCCATGTCAATGTCCGACTGGGAGGTGTTCGGCATCAACACGCCGATGACCCGATCTTTGCCCAGCGCTTCCACCAGCAGGGCAGCGGTGATGGAACTGTCTTTTCCACCGCTGATTCCGATAATTGCGTTGCAGTCGGGACCGTTCTTCCGGAACCAGTCTCGGATCCACTGAATCGTGGCTTGCGTTGCTTTTTTTGCATCAAATTCCATAAAGCTACCTCCTTACAATACTCTTCATCATAGCACATCCCGGGTAAAAATAAAACTCGCTATGCCATAGTTTCTTGAAGGGGATTCCGGGATAATGTATAATAAACGAATGTATGAAATGTAAAGGAGAAGCGAATGAAGCAGAATTATGTTCTTCAATTGAAGGCGGATATGGAATTTATGGATTTTTTCATGGTGAAGACCATTGCCATTCGGGTGGGATCCAATCGGAAAAAATATCTGGACATGACATTGGCGGACTGCACCGGGGAGATTTCGGCGAAGAAATGGGATATTTCCGATGAAGAGCTGGATGGCATCAATCGAATCCAGGTGGGCGATATCATCAAGGTGAAAGCCGGGGTGACGGAGTGGAAGGGAACGAAGCAGCTGCGCATTACCCGGATTCGCCACGCCAACCGGGACGACGGTCTGGTGCCTGCCGATTTCTACAAGTCGGCGCCGGAAGATTCGGAAAGCATGTATAACTATATTGTAGGAAAGATTCGGGAATTTCAGGATGAGGAGCTGAAGCAGCTCTGCCTGACAATCTACGAAGAGAACCGGGAGAGGCTGATGTACTACCCGGCGGCCATGAGCAATCACCATGCGGAATACGGCGGACTGCTGTACCACGTGAAGCGGATGATGATGATGGGAGAGCAGGCTTGTACAGTGTATACCAACCTCTCCAAGGATCTGCTTTTGGCGGGAGTAGTGCTCCACGATATCGAGAAATTGAATGAGATTCTTTCGGATACCCATGGTGTGTCTCCGGGGTATTCCTTTGAAGGTCAGATGCTGGGGCACTTGGTGCAGGGCGTGACACTGATTCACGATCGGTGCCGGGAACTGGGAATCGGAACGGAGAAGACCATTCTTCTGGAGCATATGATTCTCAGCCACCATTACGAGCCGGAATTCGGCAGCCCGAGAAAGCCTCTTTTTCCGGAAGCGGAAATGCTCCACTACCTGGACATTGTGGATGCAAAGATGTTCGATATGGAAGAGAGCTTATCCAAGGTAGAGCCGGGAGAATTCGGCGAACGGGTATGGACTCTGGATAATCGGAAACTGTACCGACGGAAATTTTAGGGTGAGAGAAAAATAGACATAACAGAAGTGGAGAGTCATGGAAAAAATCGGGAAACTGGAGCGGGTAATTTTTCATAATAAAGAAAATGGATACACGGTGGGCGTCTTTGAAACGGAAGACGAACAGTTTACGGTGACCGGAAGTTTTCATGATCCGAATCCCGGCGTGAAGTACCGTATCGTTGGGGAATTTAAAATGCACCGAAAATACGGCGAGCAGTTCAATGCGGAAGCTTACGAAGAGGTGATTCCGGACGACGCCGATGGAATCCGCGCTTTTTTGGCGGCTGGAAACGTGAAGGGCATCGGTCCGAAGATGGCCAATTTGATTGTGGATCGCTTCGGGAAATCCACTTTGGATGTGCTGGAGCAGAATCCGGAGAAACTGCTGGAAATTCGGGGAATCGGACCGAAATCCCTGAAGGTGATCGCGGAATCCTTCGGCGAGACCATTGAATTTACGAAAATTTCTTTTTCCCTGAGAGAACTGGGAATTACCATGGCTCAGGCGGTTCGCATCTATAAGCTGTACGGCGGCGAATCCCTGGAAGTTGTGAAAGACAATCCGTACTGCTTGGTGGAGGATATTTACGGCATCAGCTTTCGGAAGGCCGATGAGATTGCCATGAAGCTGGGGTTTGAGGAAGACAGCGAATTCCGGCTGGAGAGCGGCGTAGCCTATGTGCTGGAAAATTTTGCCCAGAGCGGAAGCACCTACATGCCCAAGGACCAGCTGCTGGAATCCACGGTGAAGCTTCTGGACGTGGGGTCGGAACAGGTGGAGGAATGCCTGGTCCAGATGATTTTCCAGGGGAAGCTTCAGACGGATACAATTGAGGAGACGCCGGTGGTGTACCTTTATGGGTATTATCTGGCGGAGCAGAGCGTAGCGTGGCATCTGGCTCAGATTAAAGAGGCGCACATCGACCCCTTGCCGGCAGACCTGGGCAATCTGATTCAGGACGCGGAAAAAAACAGATCCGGCGGAATTCACCTTTCCGAAGAGCAGCGGGGCGCGGTCCGTCAGGCGTTGACGGAAAATGTCTGCATTATCACCGGCGGTCCGGGAACGGGAAAAACCACGATTATCAATACCATTGTCTACATACTGGAACAGTTGGATATCAAAGTGGCGCTGGCTGCGCCAACCGGTCGGGCGGCAAAGCGAATTACGGAGACCTCCGGCGTGGAGGCCATGACCATTCACCGAATGCTGGAATACGTTTACTCGGAAGATGAGCACGAGATGAATTTCGGTCGCAATGAGGAGAACCCTCTGGAAGAAAAGGCGGTAATCATCGACGAAGCCTCCATGGTGGATTTGATGCTGATGGAGGGATTGCTGAAGGCTGTCAAGCCGGGAACGCGCTTGATTATTGTGGGCGATGCGGATCAGCTGCCTTCGGTGGGCGCAGGCAACGTGCTCCGAGATATGCTGCGCAGCGAATACATTCCTGCGGTGCGGCTTCACGAGATTTTTCGCCAGGCGGGCGAGAGCTTAATCGTGGTGAATGCCCATATGATTCAGCGAGGTGAGTATCCGTACGCCAATGAGAGCAACAAAGATTTCTTCGTAATGAGACGATCGCGGGAAGAGGATATCCTGAATACCGTGGAGGATCTCTTTCGGGGGCGTTTGCAGAATTATTATGATTTTATTCACAGCGGCTACGACATCCAGGTGCTGACCCCTACGAAAAAAGGCTTGCTGGGAACCATTCATCTGAACGAGGTTCTTCAGGGCGTGTTGAATCCGCCTTCCGAAGAGAAGAGGGAAAAGAAATCCGGAAGCCGGATTTTCCGGGAAGGGGATAAGGTGATGCAGCTCCGGAACAACTACATGATGGAGTGGAAGCGAGACGGTGAGACCGAGAAGGGAAAGGGCGTCTTTAACGGCGATATGGGCCGAATTGAGGGCATCAATCCGGAATCCGGACGGGTTTCCGTTCGCTACGATGATCGAGTGGTGGTGTACGAGAACGAAGACCTGATGGAGTTGGAGCTGGCCTATGCCATCACGGTGCATAAGAGCCAGGGAAGCGAATTCCCGGCGGTGGTGATGCCTATGACCTGGTTCCCGCCGATGCTCATGACCCGGAACCTACTGTACACCGCCGTGACCCGAGGCAAAAACCTGGTAGTGGTGGTGGGCTCCGAGGATCGGATGCACGCCATGGTGGACAACAACCGAATCGATGAGCGGTATACCGGACTGGAATATCGTCTTCGCCAGATCGACTTCGGAAATACCATCGGCTAGCTGCATCGGAAAGCGGCAGCCGGAAAATATTTATTTTTACCCAGATGTATTCGGAAAGGATGTTTATGAATTTTCGAATGCTGAAAGAACAAGTATTGGATTTGGTCTACCCGGACGCTCTGTACTGCATCTGCTGCGGCAAGGTGATTGACAGCACCCGGCCCTACCGCCTGTGCAACGAATGCCGACGAGAGATTCGCTGGGCGACGGGGAGGACTTGCCGGAAATGCGGAAAACTCTTATCAGAGAACAATCCGGGAGACATCTGTTTCAGTTGCCGGGAACATGCTCATATCTTCGATATGGGGTTCACCTGCTGCGAGTACGGACAGCTTCCCCGGTCCATTGTTTTTGCGCTGAAATATCATGGGCGGACGGATATCGGCCGCACCGTCGGTACGGTGATGCACGACCGGATGGAGGCCCTTCGCCGGGAAACCGGACTGATGTACGATTTGATTTTGCCCGTGCCCATGCATCCGGAGAAGGAGCGGATTCGGGGATATAACCAGGCGAGCGTAATCGGAAAGCACTTCGCCCGGCTGGAGGATATGCCTTTTTGCCCGGATGTGCTGCTGCGCAGTCGGAACACAGCGCCGCTTCGGGGAATGACTCCGGAGGAACGGCGGCAGATTCTTTCCGGCGTAATGACTCTGCGGAATGCAGAGGCCATTCGGAATCGAGACGTGCTTCTCATCGATGATATCTATACCACCGGCGCGACGGTGGACGGGGCGGCGGAAGTGCTGCTGGCCGGCGGAGCACGGCAGGTGTACGTGCTGACCTTTGCGGCAGGCGCAGATGTGGTGAAAAGTGAATAGGGAACTAAGATGAAGATAGCAGTTTTAAGCGGAGGTGAAAATATGAATAAAAGAAAAAAGACAAGAGTTGTGGCGGCGATTGTCGTACTGGCGATTTTGCTTGCGATGTGCTCCACCGATATCATGCTGCGTCTGGCGGTGTTCACATATTCACCGAAGAGTGCAGTTACGATGAAGTACAAAAAGTCTGACGACAGAAGTGCGGGCAAAGATTTATATGTTATCACCGAAAACGTGCCGGTTGAGAAGGCGACCCAGGGAATGCTGGAAACGTGGGAGGTATATCATTTTGGACCGCTGAAATTTGCTCACTATTACGGAGAGTGTTGATATAAGCCTTCATAATATGGTATACTACAAAACATAATGTTGCATAGAAATTCATCTCCACGGTATGTTTGTGGTTGAAAGTCCAAGCCAGCTGCGGGCAAAGGGATCCACGTAAGCCGTCAGCAGGAAGCGGCGGTGATCATGGCGTAGTTTAGAAGTAAGTCCTCCGGGAAACTCGGGTCAAGGCAAGTGTGGGGTCAAAGACCAGGTCAAGTGCCGAGGGGATGGATTTTCTATATATGGTAAACGGAAAGCGACGCGGTCGCGTCTATTCGTTTTTTTTGAATTATTGATTGGAAACCGGGACAGGAGGAAAAAGGAGCATGGACAACAGAACAGTGGCATTGCAGAAGCATAGTGAGTGGAGAGGAAAGCTGGATATCGCGCTGAGAGCGCCGATTGAGAACGATGAGGATCTGGCGATTGCTTACACACCGGGAGTTGCGGAGCCTTGCCTGGAAATCCGGAAAGACGAAGACCTGGCCTATGAATACACCGGAAAGGGTAACCTGGTAGCGGTAATCACCGACGGTACCGCCGTTCTGGGACTGGGGGATATCGGTCCAAGCGCCGCAATGCCGGTAATGGAAGGAAAATGTGCGCTGTTTAAGCGTTTCGGAAACGTGAATGCCATCCCGCTGTGCGTGGATACCAAAGATGTGGACGAAATCGTGGAGACCGTCTATCGGATTTCCAAGAGTTTTGGCGGCATCAATCTGGAGGACATCGGCGCGCCGAGATGCTTTGAAATCGAGCGGAAGCTGGTAGAGAAGTGTGATATTCCGATCTTCCACGACGATCAGCACGGAACCGCCATCATTACCTGTGCGGCAATTCTGAATGCCCTGAAGGTGGTAGGAAAGAAACGGGGAGATCTGAAGATCGTGGTGAACGGCGCCGGTGCGGCAGGAATCGCCATTACGGAGTTAATTCTGGACCTTCATCTGGGAAGCGTTATCCTCTGTGACAGCAAGGGTATCGTGATGGAAGGAAATCCGAGAAACAATGCGGTAAAAGAAGAAATCGCTCATCGCACCAATCCGATTCACCAGAGCGGAACGCTGAAAGAGGCCATTCACAATGCGGACGTATTCGTGGGCGTATCTCAGGCGAATATGGTGACTCCGGAAATGGTTCGCTCCATGGACCGGGATCCGATTATCTTCGCCATGGCAAATCCGGTACCGGAAATCATGCCGGACGCGGCAAAGGAAGCCGGCGCTGTGGTTGTGGGAACTGGTCGTTCCGATTTCCCGAACCAGGTGAACAACGTATTGGTATTCCCGGGATTCTTTAAGGGCTTGCTGCGAGTAGGCGCTACCAAGGTGACCCAGGAAATGAAGATTCGGGCAGCCGAGGCACTGGCATCGGTAATCACCGACGAAGAGCTGAATGCGGACTACGTACTTCCGGATGCGTTTGACGAGCGGGTGGCAGATGCCATTGCGGATGCCGTATCGGCGGAAGCGGTTGCTTCCGGCGTGTGCCGTCCGATTCACCGTTAATTGTTGATAGAATCCTCAGAGGGAAAGGCAAGGAAAGATGGAATACAGAATCGAAAAGGATACGATGGGAGAAATGAAGGTACCGGCAGATCGGTACTGGGGTGCACAGACGCAGCGGAGTTTTCAGAACTTCAAGGTGGGCGGAAAGATGCCGGTGGAAATCATTCACGCATTTGCCTATCTGAAGAATGCAGCGGCTTGCGCCAATATGGACTTGAAGGTGTTGCCGCCGGAGAAGGCATCCTACATTTTTATCGTGTGCGATGAAATTCTCCAGGGCAAACTGGACGATCATTTCCCATTGGTGGTCTATCAGACCGGAAGCGGTACCCAGACCAATATGAACGTAAACGAGGTCATTGCCGGCCGTGCCGCGGATTTGGCAGGAAGCCGAGTGCTCCATCCCAACGATGATGTGAACAAATCCCAGAGCTCCAACGATACCTTCCCGACAGCCATGAGCATCGCATCGGTGTTCGCCATTGAGGAGAAGCTGATTCCGGCGGTGAACTGCATGATTCAGACCCTGGATCAACTGGAAAAGAAATACATGAAGACCATCAAGACCGGAAGAACCCATCTTCAGGATGCGGTTCCGCTGACATTCGGTCAGGAGGTCAGCGGCTGGAAATCCATGATGGAGCACAGCTTGGAAAACGTGAAGAGAACCTTACCATCCCTGAAGGAGATTGCGCTGGGAGGTACGGCAGTGGGCACCGGCTTGAATGCGCCGAAGGGATTTGCAGAGCAGGCCGTGGTGAACCTGAACCGTTTGACGGGAAAGGATTTCGTCACCGCACCGAACAAATTCCATGCCCTGTCTTCGAAGGATGCTTACGTGGCGGCTCACGGCGCACTGAAGGGATTGGCGGCCGATTTGATGAAGATGGCCAACGACATTCGCTGGCTGGCCAGCGGCCCGAGATGCGGAATGGGTGAGATTACCATTCCAGCCAACGAGCCGGGCAGTTCCATCATGCCGGGGAAGGTGAACCCGACTCAGACGGAATCCGCCACCATGGTAGCAGTACGCGTGATGGGCAATGATACCGTAGTCGGCGTGGCCGCATCTCAGGGAAATTTCGAATTGAACGTGTACATGCCGGTAATGGCAGAGGCGTTCCTGGAATCGGTTAATCTGCTGGCAGAGTCCCTCACTTCTTTGGAAAAGAACTGCGTTCGGGGCATCGAGGTGAATGAAGACAAGATGACGGAAAATGCGGAGAAGTCGCTGATGGTGGCAACCGCATTGAATACGCATATCGGATATGAGAAGGCAGCGCAGATTGCGAAGAAGGCTCACCGGGAGAACAGCACTCTGCGGGAAGCGGGAATCGATCTTGGAATGTACACCGGCGAGGAATACGATCAGTGGGTCAATCTCCTGCAGATGACCGGAGTGGAAGAATAACGAGGAATCAATGAGCGAACAGAACAAGAAAGAATTATACGTAGATCGAAATAACGACAAGTATCTGGGAGATTTAAATCTGCTGAACCGGAGGAAGAACGAATGGTATGCGGCGCATCCGAAGTATAAGCTGTACCGCCTCTTGACGTTCCTGGTATTCGGACTCGGGTGTTTTGGCATTTACAAGGCCTATCTCTTTACTCAGGGCGGAAGCACTGCCAAGGAGATGCTGCCGCTGCACGCATCCATCTGGGTAACCGGTTTGGCAACCATTCTGGTGAACCGCTTGGGGAAGAAGGTGTATGAGAAGCCGTTCGGTGCGATTCATTCTGCCCGAATTGAGGCGGCACCAAAGGGCCTGTACTACATCTATCAGCAGGGAATGATGATGATTACCTATTATATTAAGGATAAGGATCTCAAGGAAATCATTCGGGACGATGAAGTCAATTGTCTGTATTTCAAGGGGAAGGGCATGCTGGAAGTGAAGACCCCGAAAGAGGTTCGGCAGCATTCCATCAACGGAATATATGCGCTGATCGGGTTCGACGAATACGATTTGGATGATTTGCTGGAACCGTACGGAGAATTGGTTCGCGTGCAGCCGGGAACCCTCCGCCGGAAATATCTGGAAGAAGGCTCGGAACAGTAGGCCTTGCCGGAAACGAAAGAATAACGAAATTGTGCTAAGAATTAATATTTTTAGCACAATTTTTTTATGTTTTTTTATAAAAACCAACCAAGAAAATTGACTTACAAAAAGCTGCGTGTTACAATGTTAGCGTGCTAAAGCATGAACACAACCGAAGAGGAGGGGATGGTTGGAATGAACGAAAAGGAAAAGAAGTATTACGATAATTTTGTTCGGGCCGTGTTATCTCTTCAGAATGAAGAGGAAGTGAAGGAATTCTTCGAGGATATCTGCACGATTAAGGAGATTCAGGATATTTGCCGTCGGCTGGAGGTGGCGAAGCTGCTGTCGGAGGGCATGGTGTTCAACGAAATCAGCAAGGAAACGGGAAGCAGTTCGGCGACCATCGGGCGGGTGAACAAATGCTTGATGTACGGACCCGGCGGATACAAAGCGGTATTGGAAAGGCTAAAGGAAGAGGATGATTGATTACGACAGAATTTTGAGGAATGACGAGAAGGCGGTGTATCGGCTTCGGGAGCTTTTCGGGAACTACGGATACCGGCGCTTTAAGACCGGAAAGTTCGAAGAGTACGAGCTGTACGCTGAGAATAAGGATTTTCTGGGCGAGGATGGAATTCTCACCTTTACGGACGCGCGGGGAAAGCTGATGGCGTTGAAGCCGGACGTGACGTTGTCCATCGCCAAGATGGCGGAACCCTTGCCGGGAGAGGTGCAGAAATTCTGCTACGATGATGAGGTCTATCGGCTTTCCGGAGAATATGGGGATTTCCGGGAAATCACCCAGACCGGCATCGAATGCATCGGGGACATCGGATCCTACGATGTGTGCGAGGTGATTCTTTTGGCGGTGCGAAGTCTGGCACTGATCGATGAGAATTACGTGATGGATCTTTCCCATATGGGAATCGTTCGGGCACTGGCTTCTCTGCTGAATCTGTCCAAGGAGGCGGAACGAAAGGTACTGCAGTGCATCGGAGAGAAAAACTTCCATGGCGCAGCGGAAATCTGCCGGAAACAAGGCGTTCCGGAGAAAATGATTCGGCGTCTTCGAAAGCTGATTACTACCTACGGTCCCATTGACGAAGTGGTGGGCGAGCTGGATCAGCTGGCGGTGAACAACACCATGCGTCGTGCTGTGGGAGAGCTGAAGGTACTGGTATCCGCATTGAAGGCACAGAAGCTGGAGAAGAACGTGCGCTTCGACTTCTCCGTGGTAAACGACATGGGCTATTATAACGGTGTGATTTTCCAGGGATTCATCAAGGGCATTGCCCGCCCGATTCTGGCAGGCGGTCGGTACGACAACCTGATGGAAGTGATGGGAAAGGAAAGTGCCGGCGCCATCGGTTTTTCCATTTCCATGGATTCCCTGGAAGAGCTGAACCGCGTTCGCCGGGACATCGATGTGGATGTGGTGATTCTGGATCAGCCGTGGGAAGATTTGAATCAGCTAAATCAGGTGGTTCGAGATTACACGGACCGGGGACTCAGCGTCTCCGTGCAAAAACGAGTTCCGAAGAAGCTCCGCTATCGGGAGCTGGTGCGAATTGAAAACGGGGAGGTGAAGACGGTTGAAAGAAACGATTAACGTAGCGCTTCCCAAAGGGCGACTGGGACGAAAGGTGTATCAGATGTTCGCCGATGCGGGTTTTGAATGCCCGGAGCTTCTGGAGGAAAGCCGCAAGCTTATTTTTGAAAATGAAGAAAAGGGCATTCGATATTTCTGGGTGAAGCCATCGGATGTGGCAATCTACGTGGAACGCGGGGCTGCAGATGTGGGTGTTGTAGGGAAGGACATCCTCCTGGAAAGCAAGCCGGACGTATACGAACTGCTGGACCTGAAGTGCGGTAAGTGTCGGATGATGGTCGCAGCGCCAAAGGATTGGCGGGACGACACGGGGCATACCCTTCGGGTCGCCACCAAATTTCCGGAAATCGCCCGAAAGTTCTACGGAGGTAAAAGCAGAGATATCGACATTATCAAGCTGAACGGATCCATCGAGATTGCGCCGATTCTGGGGCTGTCCGATGTGATTGTGGATATTGTGGAGACCGGGAACACCCTTCGGGCCAACAACCTGGAGATTCAGGAAACCATCGTGGACATCAGCGCCCGGTTTATTTCCAATAAGTCCGCATTCAAATTCAAGACTCGGGAAATCGAGGCGGTGCTGGAAGGGCTGGCATCGGAAATTTCCGAGAAGTAATGAAGAAGGAAAAGAAGGATAGAGATTACATACTATGATTAGAACTTACAAATACGGGGAAGTGACCCCGGAGGATATTTTTGCCCGCACGGAGATGCCGGCAAATGTGGAGAACATTGTATCGGAAATTATTGATACGGTTCGGAGAGATGGGGACGAAGCCCTTCGTCAGTACAATCTGGAATTCGATCGCTCCCGGGAACCCCTGGAAGTGACGCCGGAGGAAATCGACGAGGCGTACCGTTCCGTGGATCCGGAACTGATTGAAATACTGGAAGAGGCGGCGGCAAACATTCGGGAATTTCACAGCCGCCAGAAGCGGAACAGCTTTATCTTGAACGAGAAACCGGGAATTGTCATGGGACAGAAGGTGGTGCCGATTGAGAGAGCCGGTCTGTACGTGCCGGGGGGAACCGCGGCATATCCGTCCACGGTATTGATGAACTGCATTCCAGCGCACATCGCCGGAGTGTCGGAAATCATCATCACCACACCGGCCACGGATGGAAAAATCAGCCCGGTGCTGCTGGCAGCGGCAAAGATCGGCGGCGCAAATCGAATTTTTCGGGTGGGCGGAGCCCAAGCCGTTGCGGCGCTGGCATACGGAACGGAAACCATTCCGGCGGTGGACAAAATCGTAGGGCCGGGAAATGCCTTTGTGGCAGAGGCAAAAAAACAGGTCTACGGCAGAGTTTCCATCGATATGATTGCCGGTCCCAGCGAGATTCTCATCGTAGCGGACGGAACCTGCGTTCCGGAAGTGGTGGCGGCGGATATGCTGTCCCAGGCGGAACACGACCGCTTTGCAACCGCGGTGCTGGTGACGGACAGCCCGGAATTGGCGGAAGCGGTACCGCAGGAATTGGAAAAGCAATTAAAGGTATTGCCGCGTGAGGAGATTGCCCGGGCATCCATTGACCATAACGGAAAAATTATTTTAACGGAAGATATTGAAACCGCAATCGATATCGCCAACGAGATTGCACCGGAGCACTTTGAGCTCTGCGTGGACAATCCCTTTGACTATCTGGATCGAATCCGCAATGCCGGATCCATCTTTCTGGGAAAGAATTGTCCGGAAGCGCTGGGAGATTATTTTGCGGGACCGAACCACACCCTGCCTACCGGCGGGACGGCGCGATTCAACAGCCCGCTGTCGGTGGACGATTTCACCAAGAAGATGCAGTATTCCTATTACACGGAGGATGCACTGGCAAAGATTGCGGATAAGGTGGCGCGCTTCGCGGCGGAAGAGGGCTTGGATGCTCACGGAAGAAGCGTTCTGGTGAGAAAAAACAGGAAGGAGCGGTAAGCCATGAGTCGATATATCAGAGAACGGTATAAAGGGTTTCAATCATATACACCGGGGGAACAACCGAAGGAAATGGAGTACATTAAGCTAAACACCAATGAATCTCCGTTTCCGCCGGCTCCGGGGGTCTGCCGGAAGCTGAAAGAGGCGGACATGGAGCGGCTTCGGCTGTATCCGGATCCGACGGGACGCCGTTTGAAGGCGATGCTGGCGGACCGGTTCCGGGTGGAGCCGGAGAACGTGTTCCTGGCCAACGGTTCGGACGACATCCTGAACTTCGCTATGATGGCCTTTAATGACGATGAAGACACGCTGCTGTTTCCGGATATTTCCTACAGTTTCTACGAAGTCATCGCCAACCTTCACGGGGTGAATTTCCGAAAGGTACCCCTGCAGGAGGACATGACCATCGATTACCGGGATTACTGCCGGGATGACTGCAACGTCATCATTCCAAACCCTAACGCACCGACGGGAATCGCCTTGTCATTAGAGGTCATCGAAGAGATTGTAAAAGCAAATCCGAATCACGTCGTGCTGATCGATGAGGCATACGTGGATTTCGGAGCGGAGTCTGCCGTACCTCTTACCAAGAAATACGACAATATTCTCATCTCTCAGACATTCTCCAAATCCCGAAGCTTTGCCGGAGGGAGATTGGGATTTGCCATCGGAAATCAGGAGCTGATTCGAGATCTGATTACTCTTCAGTACTCCACCAATCCGTACAGCGTAAATACCCTGTCTTTGATTCTGGGAAGCGCAGCGATGGAGGAAGAGGCGTATTACCGAAAGAACGCCGAAATCATTCAGGAAAACCGGAAGTATACGGCGGAAACGCTGACGTCCATGGGTTTCGAGGTACTTCCGTCCAAAGCGAATTTTGTTTTTGCCCGTCGTCCCGGAATGGATGGCGACAAGCTTTATCGGAAATTAAAAGAGAAAGGGGTTCTGGTTCGTCATTTCACCACAGAACGGATTCAGGATTATGTTAGAATTACCATAGGTACGAAAGAGCAGATGGATGTGCTCTTTGAAAAGCTGAAAGAAATTCTGCAGGAGGAATAGAAGATGAGAAAAGCCGAAGTGAACCGTTCCACGGGAGAAACGCAGGTGCAGCTTTATCTGGATCTGGACGGCAGCGGTTGGAGTGAAATCGATACGGGGATTGGATTCATGGATCATATGCTGGTGCTGCTGGCGAAGCATGCCGGGTTTGACCTGAAGGTGAAGTGTCAGGGGGATGTGTACGTGGACGATCACCATTCGGTGGAAGATATCGGAATCAGCCTGGGACTGGCCTTTGCAAAGGCGCTGGGGGATAAGCAAGGCATCTGTCGCTACGGAGATACGACTTTGGCCATGGATGAAGCCTTGATTCTCACCTCTCTGGATATTTCCGGCCGGTCATATTTGGATTACCGAATGGAAATTCCAACGGAGAAGGTGGGGACCTTCGACACGGAGCTTGCAGAGGAGTTCGTAATGGGTTTCGTTCGAAATGCCGGCGTGACCCTTCATATCCGGCAGCTGGCGGGAACAAACAGTCACCATATCATTGAGGGAATGTTCAAATCTCTGGCCCACACCTTGCGAAAAGCGGTGGCGGTGGATGAGCGCTTCCGTAATGAAATTCCTTCCACCAAAGGGCGACTGACGGAGACGGAAGAGGATGTGATTCCCATAGAGGATGAATACGATGATGTTCCCCGGGGGCTGGGAAGCGACACCTATTCCAAGGGCATCGCGAAGGGAATGACCCAGCAGGTTTCTCGAGAGCCGGCAGCCCCGGTTCGGAAAGAACTGTCCTCCACGGAGGAGCTGGAGAAAGAGCTTCTGAAGAAAGGACTACTGTAATGATTAGAATTATCGATTACGGGGTAGGGAACCTGTTTTCCCTGAGATCCTCGTTGAGAGCGATTGGAATCGATGCGGATTACACCGGAAATCCGGCGGAAATTCGGAAAGCGGATAAATTAATTCTTCCGGGCGTAGGCGCGTTCCGGGATGCCCGGGAAGCCCTTCGAAGCACCGGCCTGGACCGAGTGGTACAGGAAGAAGCCGGAAAGGGAAAGCCCCTGATGGGTATCTGTCTGGGAATGCAGATGCTCTTCAATCGGAGCTATGAGTACGGCGAATACGAAGGCCTGGGATTGATTCCGGGAAAAATTGTTCCCATGGAGGGACGGATTCCAAAGGATTTGCCCATCCCCCATATCGGATGGAATGAGCTGATGCTGAAGCAGCCCAGCCCGCTGATGAAAAACACCGCCAATGGGGACTACGTCTACTTCGTGCATTCTTATTATGCGGAGACGCCGGCGGAGTACGTCATCGCCACCACGGATTACGGGGTGGAAATGACTGCGGCGGTTCAGAAAGATAACGTGTACGGATGCCAATTCCATCCGGAGAAAAGCAGTGAGGTGGGACTTTCAATTCTGAAAGCTTTCTGTGAACTATAGGAGGTATGCCAATGAAAATTTTACCAGCCATCGATCTCTATGAAGGAAAAGCCGTTCGACTGTTCCGGGGAGATTACGACCAGATGACCGTCTACGATGATAACCCGGTGAACACGGCGCTGAAATTTAAAGAAGCCGGTGCTCGCTGGATTCACGTGGTGGATTTGGAAGGTGCCCGAGATGGGGGAACGCCGAATATGGGGGTGATTAAAGAAATCATCGATGCTACCGGTCTGAAGGTGGAAATCGGTGGCGGCATTCGAAATATGGAAACCATTGAAAAGTATATCGATATGGGAGCGTCCCGGATCATCCTGGGAACATCGGCCATTACCAACGAAAACCTGGTGGTGGAGGCGACGCGTTTGCACGGAAATCGGATTGCGGTAGGCGCCGATGTAAAGGACGGTTATGTGGCAATTCGGGGATGGACCCAGAAATCCATGTACACGCTTCACGATTTCTGCGAGAACATGCAGATGAAGGGCGTGAAATATATCATCTGTACCGATATTTCCAAGGACGGTGCGCTGGAGGGAACCAACCGGGCCATGTACGAAAAACTGACGGCGAAGTACAAGATGCGCTTCATCGCTTCCGGCGGAATTTCGTCTATCGATGACATTCGGGCGCTAAAGGACATCGGCCTCTACGGTGCGATTATCGGAAAAGCGTATTATCAGGGCGTGATTGATCTGAAGAGCGCAATACAGGAGGCAGAATGATTACGAAAAGAATCATCCCCTGCCTGGATGTAAAAGATGGCAGAGTCGTTAAGGGCGTGAATTTTCAGGGCCTCAGCGACGTAAACTCCCCGGTGGAACTGGCGGAATACTACACGAAAAACGGTGCGGACGAAATGGTATTCTACGATATCACCGCATCCGCAGAGGGACGGAAGCTGTTTACCGAAGTGCTGACCGAAGTAGCCTCCAAAGTATTTATCCCGCTCACTGTAGGCGGCGGCATCAACAGCCTGGAGGATTTCAATCGGGTGCTGAAGTGCGGTGCCGACAAGGTCAGCGTGAATTCCGGAGCAATCCGGAATCCGGAGCTAATCCGGCAGGCGGCGGAAAAATACGGTAACCAGTGCGTGGTCCTGTCCGTGGATGCGGCTCGGGTGGATGGAACCTATCGGGTTTTCGCCAAGGGCGGCCGAGAGAACACGGGCATGGATGCGGTGGAATGGATTCGAGAAGGTGTGGAGAGAGGCGCCGGTGAAGTGGTGCTCAACTCCATCGATACCGACGGCGTGAAACAGGGATTCGACCTGCCGATGCTGAAGGCGGTGTGCGAAGTGGTGGATGTACCGGTCATCGCTTCCGGCGGTGCGGGCTGCACTCAGGATTTCGTCACCCTGTTCCAAGAGATTCCGACGGTAAGCGCCGGTCTGGCCGCGTCCATTTTCCATTTCGGAGAAGTGGCGATTCCGGATTTGAAAAAAGAACTAAAGAAAAACAATATTTCCGTTCGGCTGTAGAAACCGAAGGGACAAAGGGGAGAGACGATGACAGAGATTGATCAGTTGAAATTTGATGAAAAAGGATTGATTCCGGCAGTAATTGTGGAAGCCGGAACCCACCGGCTTCTCATGGTGGCGTACATGAATCGGGAAAGCCTGAAGATTTCCATGGAAACGGGGAAAACCTGTTTCTGGAGCCGGTCCCGCCAAGAGCTGTGGACCAAAGGGGAGACCAGCGGCAACTACCAGCACATCGTGAGCATTACGGCGGACTGCGACCTGGACACCCTGAAGGTGGTGGTGGAAAAGGACGGACCGGCGTGCCATACCGGGGCGGAAACCTGTTTTTTCAACCCGGTATACCAAAGCGAGGAGAAGTCTGATTTTACCCTGGATGCCCTGATGGAGCTCATTCGGGGGCGGAAGACGAATCCTCAGGAAGGATCCTACACCACCTACCTGTTCCAAAAGGGACTGGACAAAATCCTGAAGAAAATCGGGGAGGAGTCCACGGAGGTCATCATTGCGGCGAAGGACAACGACCCGAAGGAGACCATTTACGAGATTTCGGATCTGGTGTACCACGTGATGGTGATGATGATCCAGCAGGGGATTTCGCTGGAGGACATTCGCCGGGAGCTGGCTTCCCGCCACGTAATCGATCACAAGGTAAAGCAGGAGAAGAGCAGAGCGGAGTAACCCATGGACTGGAAAAGAAATTATCACACCCATACCGATTTCTGCGACGGGCAGAACACACCGGAAGAGATGGCGGAGGCGGCGGCAAAAAAAGGATTCACCGCGCTGGGTTTTTCCGGGCATTCCTATACGGATTTCGACACCTTCTATTGCATGACGCCGGAGACTTTTCCGGAATACTGCCGGCAGGTGCGGGCCCTTCGGGAAAAATATGAGGGGCAGATGGAAATCCTGCTGGGGGTGGAACGGGACTTCTATTCGGATCTGGATTGCCGGGATTTGGACTATTCCATCGGATCGGTGCACTACATCCGGTGGGAGGGAGAGTACATTCCGGTGGACGAGAGCGAGGAAGTGGTTCGGAAGACCATCGAAAAGTTTGGAAACGACCCCTACGCCTATGCGGAGACGTACTTCGATACGGTGGCTCGGGTGGTGGAACAGACGGATTGTGATTTCATCGGTCACTTTGATTTAATCAAGAAATTCAACCGAAACGGGACAGTGCTTGTGGATGAGCATCATCCACGGTATGTGGCGGTCTGGAAGAAGGCGCTGGAGCGGCTGGTGCCTCAGGGGCGGCCTTTTGAAATCAACACCACGCCTCTGAGCTGGCGAGAGGACGGAGAATGCTATCCTTCCCGGGAAATTCTGAAGGAAATCTGCCGGATGGGCGGACGGATTACAATTTCCAGCGATGCTCACAGCGCGGACCATTTGAATCGAGGGTTTAATCAAGCCCTTGCCGTTGCAAAAGAGGCCGGATTTCGGACGGTGACGGTGTTCCACGGCGGCGGTGTGACGGAGGAAATTCCGATTGAATAGTTTACGAATGCCGGGGATGGAGATTCTGTCCCCGGTTTTTGTGAGGTAATGAAGTGACGGAAATGTCACATGAAGCGGCGATTTTGTCACGAGATTCGATGTTTCGGAAAAAGACATTGAAGTATCATAAATTCAACAGATGAATGATAAACCAAAAGGAGGATACAGAAATGTCAATTTTGGAAGTGAAGAAAATACGGAAAACCTATCAAAGCCGATTCGGCGGAAACCGGGTGGAGGCATTGCGGGATGTGACCTTCTCCGTGGAGCCGGGAGAATATGTGGCAATTATGGGAGAGTCCGGATCCGGCAAGACCACTCTGCTGAATATTCTGGCGGCACTGGATCAGCCAACCGGCGGAGAGGTGGTGCTGGATGGGATTCCGCTGAATTCCGTTTCCGATGCCGAACTGGCCAAGTTCCGACGAGAAAATTTGGGATTCGTATTCCAGGAATATAATCTGCTGGACACATTGAATCTGAGAGATAACATTCTCCTGCCGTTGGTGCTGGACGGACAAGAGGTGAGTACGCTGAAGGAGAAACTCAAAGAGGTGGTTTCGGTCATCGGTATTCAGGACCTGATGCTGAAATATCCGTTTGAGGTTTCCGGCGGGCAGAAGCAGCGGGCGGCGGTAGCTCGGGCGCTGATTACCCATCCGTCCCTCATTCTGGCGGATGAACCGACGGGGGCGCTGGATTCCCAGTCCACATCGGATCTTCTGGGGGTTTTTCGGCGAATCAATCAGAAAGGACAAACCATTCTGATGGTCACCCATTCCGTGAATGCGGCAGCTCATGCGGACCGAGTGATGTTCATCAAAGACGGGGTAGTATTCCATCAGTTGTACCGGGGTAAGAGCGACGACCAGGAATTGTATCAGAAAATCACGGACACCCTTTCTATTCTCCGGAGAGGAGGTGAGCGGTAATGTTCTCTTCATTGTATAGACGAATTGCCAAAAACAATCTGCAGAAGAATTATCGTTACTACGCTCCTCGGATTCTCACGGAAGCCGGATTGGCCGCATGCTTCTACATCATGCTGGCCTTGGCGCTGGAACCTAAGATGAAGAACATTTACGGAGGAGAATATCTTCCCACCTTTATGATGCTGGGAACTTTTATCCTGGCGATTCTTTCCGTCGTACTGTTGATGTACACGGCCAATTTCCTGATGAAGCAGCGGATGCAGGAATATGGTCTGTATTACGCACTGGGGATGGAAAAAAAGCATGTCGCAAGGGTGCTTTGTTACGAAAGCGGAATAAGCAGTGCCGCGGGCATCGGCATTGGTGTCGGATCTGGAATTCTATTCTATAAGCTGAGTCTATTGATTCTGACGAAGATGATGGGAACCGAAGCCATCCCAAGGGTAAGTATGATTCTTCCGGCTGCGCTTGGCGGTACCGTTCTGTTTTTCGCCGCAGCAGATATAATGAACTATCTGGTGAATCGAATCCGCCTGTCCCGAATGAATACCACGGAATTGCTGCACAGCAAAGAGACAGGCGAACGGGAACCGAAGACGAAAATCCTCCTGCTGATGGCGGGAATTGCCGCGCTGGCGGCAGGATACTACATTGCCCTCACCACGGACAGACCGATGGATGCTTTGAATCTGTTTTTCATTGCGGTATTTCTGGTCATTGCGGGAACGTATTTATTGTTCGGGGCGGGAAGTATTTTTATCCTGAAGGCATTGAAGAAAAACGAGAAGTTCTATTATAATAAAAACCATATGATTGGAATCTCCGGAATGCTGCACCGGATGAAACGAAATTCGGTGGGGTTGGCGTCCATTGCGATTCTGTCCACTTGCGTTCTGGTGATGGTGTCCACTTCCCTGAGCCTGTACACCGGAATGGATGATGTGGTGGAAAGTCGTTATCCGAAGCCGCTGTACATATCGGAGCAGGGCATGACAAAAGAGGATACGGTGGTATCCCTGCCGGTATCGGCGCTGCGAAGAGCTCTTCAGGACGCATCGGAAAAAACCGGAATGAGAATAACCGAAATCGACGATATTCATTCGCTGGATGGAATGGTCCTTCCGAAAGACGGAGCATGGAATCCCGTGAACTCGGAGGGAAACGATTTGACTCGATGCATTTCCGTTGGCATTATCACGCAGCAGATGTATGAGGCGATGGGCGGCGAGAAGTTGAATTTGAAGGGAAATGAAATTGCACTTTGCTCGCTTCGAACTTCGGTGGATTATTCCATGAAGACACTGAACCTGAACCATCAAAAGCTGAAGGTTCGGAAGTGGATCAATTACTTTCCGGTAAAGGAGAACGGGAGCAGTCTGTCCAATACCAAACGATACGGAATCGTTGTGGCAGAGGAAAGCGTCGCCCGACGCCTCAATCGAAACCATGCCTTCAGCACGGTAAACTGTCTGGGAGTGGGATTTAAGAATCCGGCACAGACGTATCGAGAGGGAAAGGAATTTACGCGAATTTTCCGTCAGCGGGTTACCTCCATCTTGGCAGAGGATTACGGTATCCGCGGTGTTGTTCCGGCGGTGGATTCCGCATGGGATGTAAAGAGCGCGCTGAAATCCATGTACGGATCCTTCCTGTTTCTCGGGGTCCTCTTGGGAATGGTGTTCCTCTTTGCCACGGTGCTGATTATCTATTACAAGCAGATTTCGGAAGGATATGAGGACCGGAAGCGGTTTCAGATTATGGAAAAAGTGGGCATGAGTTCTGGAGAGGTGAAAAAGACCATTCAATCCCAAGTTCGGATGGTATTCTTCTTGCCGCTGATGGTCGCCGGCATCCATACTGCGGTGGCATTTCCGATTCTCATCGAATTGCTGAAAGTTTTGATGCTCACAAATAAAGCCCTTTTCATCGGCTGCGGTCTGGGGGCGTACGGAGCGTATGTATTGGGATATGGAATTATTTACCGATTCACATCCCGAACATACTACCGCATTGTGCGGTAAAAAAAGTTTGGTTTTCCGAGGGAGCCCGACGGGAAGGGTTCTCTCGGAAACGATTACCGGTACGAAGGAGATAAGGATTGGTGATTCGTATGTATCGAATTTTTCTGGTGGAGGACGATAAAAATCTGGCGGAGTTAATTGAGAATCAGTTGACGGGTTTTGGAAATGACGTTCGCATCGTTTCGAATTTTCGAAACGTAATGGAGGAATTTCAGGAGTACGATCCCCATCTGGTATTGATGGATATCGGATTGCCATACCTGAACGGATTCCATTGGTGTGAAAAAATCCGTGAAATCTCGGGCGTTCCGGTACTATTTCTGTCTTCCGCCTCGGACAACATGAATATCGTGATGGCCATCAATATGGGTGGAGATGATTTTATCGCTAAACCTGTGGATCCTCTGGTGCTTTCCGCAAAGGTAAAAGCAATCCTTCGGAGAAGCTATGAGATCGAAGGCAATCCGAACATCATCGATTTCGAGGGTGCCCGGCTGAATTTGAATGACGGGATGCTGTCGGTAAACGGTGCATCGGTCGAACTGACTCGGAATGAATTTCGAATTCTTCGAATCTTGCTGGAGAACAAGGGCCGAATCGTGAGCCGTCAGGATTTGATGCTGGCTTTATGGCAGGATGACTGCTACGTAGAAGAAAACACACTGACGGTGAATGTGGGAAGACTTCGGAAGAAATTAGAGGAAGCCGGACTCCGAGATGTGATTGTTACAAAACCCGGACGAGGGTATCTCATTTCGTAAATCTGTGGAATAAACGTTGGGAGGAGGTGAACGCCCTTTGCTGAAAGCATTTCTGAAAGAGAATCGGAGTTGGATTCTGTTGCCGGCAACGGTGATTCTGTTGAATCTTGGAACGTTCTGGTTGTACCGAATGGAGATGGAACCGTTTATTTACGGAACGGTTCTTTCCGGTGTTGTGTGTGTGTCGGTGATTGGACTTCGTTTTCGAAAATTTGTTGACGGATGCAGAAAACGGGAACAGGTGATTTCGTCCGTGAAGCCGGACGCCCCGGACGTCTTTGGTCTCAATTTCGAAGTATTTTTGGGAGAAGAGAGGAGTCGCGTAGAGAAGGACTACCGTGAAATGCTTCGATGCCTTCGAAATCGAGCGCTTCAGCAGGAACAGCAGTTCATGGCGGAGCGGGAGGACATGGAGGATTATTACACGAAATGGGTCCATCAGATTAAAACACCGATTTCGGTCATGCGGTTGGCGCTTCGGGAGGAGGATACACCGGAGAATCGTCGGCTTCTCAGTGAACTCTTTCAAATCGAACAGTATGTGGAAATGGTGCTGCACTATATCCGGTTGGATTCTTCCGGCAACGATTTGATGATTCAGGAATACGCGTTAGATGATTTGATTCGGGAATCCATTCGGAAGTTTTCTTCCCTGTTCATCAACCGAAATGTGCGGCTGAAGTACCGTAAGGTGGAGGGCGTTCGGGTGACGGACAAAAAGTATTTTGCCTGCGTTTTGGAGCAGATTCTATCCAATGCGGTCAAATATACCGACACCTATGTGCGAATTGAGGCCGATGACCGGGGAAGAATTCGAATTGAGGACGATGGACCGGGCATTGAGGCATCCGATATTCCGCGAATTTTTGAAAAGGGTTACACCGGATGCAACGGAAGACAGGAGATGAAATCCAGCGGGCTAGGACTGTATCTCTGCAGCCGGGCGGCGAAAAAGATTTCGGTGGAAATCGACGTGGATAGTGAACCGGGGCGTGGAACTGTTTTCTCCTTAAAGTTGCCGGAGCAAACAAAAATACTTGACTGAGTTCCTCGGTGTGGTAAAATATGTTCCATTGTATCGATTTTACCGGGAGGAAAAAGGATTGAATCAGGATAAAGCGTTTCTGGGCACGGAACCGGTGGGAAAGCTTCTTCGAAAGCTGGCGATTCCAACCGTTGCCGCACAGCTGATTAACATGCTGTACAATATTGTGGATCGAATCTATATCGGACATATACCGGGAGATGGAAATCTGGCGCTGACCGGCGTTGGAGTCTGTCTTCCGGTTATTATGATTGTGTCGGCCTTTGCCGCACTGATCAGTTCCGGCGGAGCGCCGAGGGCCTCTATCAGCATGGGGAAGGGGGATTACGATACGGCAGAAGGGATTCTGGGCGGCTGCTTTCTCCTGCAGGTTCTGATGTCCCTGGTGCTGACGGCGGTGCTCCTTCTCTTCGGTCGGGAGATGCTCCTTTCCTTCGGGGCCAGCGGAAACACTATCGATTATGCGGATTCGTATCTGAAAATCTATGCGCTGGGAACCATATTTGTGCAGCTGACCCTGGGAATGAATTCCTTCATCACCGCCCAGGGCTTTGCCCAAATCGGAATGCGAACGGTGCTCATCGGGGCGGTATGCAATATCCTGCTGGATCCGGTGTTCATCTTCCTCCTCGGCATGGGTGTCCGGGGTGCGGCGCTTGCCACGGTGATTTCTCAGGGAATCTCCGCAATCTGGTGCGTGCGGTTCCTTGCCGGAAAGAAAACCCACCTGCGGCTGAAGAAGGATAAAATGAGACTTCATGCGGCCATCTTGCTTCCGTGTGTGGCGTTGGGGCTTTCGCCTTTCGTGATGCAGGCCAGCGAAAGCATTATTTCGGTGTGTTTCAATTCCTCCTTGCTGAAATACGGAGGAGATGTGGCGGTGGGGGCCATGACCATCTGCACCAGCGTGATGCAGTTCGCCATGCTGCCGCTGCAGGGAATTGCCCAGGGGGCTCAGCCGATTTCCAGCTATAATTTCGGCGCTCGAAACGCTGATCGGGTACGGGAAACTTTCCGGTATCTCCTTCGAATCAGCGTCCTGTATTCGGTGGGGTTGTGGCTGTTCATCATGATAGCGCCGGGAGCATTCGGAAGGATGTTCACCTCCAATCCGGAGTTGCTGCTGTTTGCAAAGAAGGCGCTTCGAATCTATTGCGGCGCCATGTTCATCTTTGGCATTCAGATTGCCTGCCAGATGACGTTTATATCCACCGGAAATGCGGTGTGCTCCATCATCGTGGCGGTGGTACGGAAGTTCGTGTTATTGCTGCCGCTGATCTACATCGTGCCCCATCTGGTTTCCAATCCGGTGTGGGGAGTCTACCTGGCGGAGCCGGTGGCGGATATCATTGCGGTGACATTTACGGCAGTGCTGTTCGGGAATCGGTTCCGGAAGGCGCTGGATCAATTGTCGAAGGAGGCATAGTCGGAAGTTGGTGCATGGTGAAGCCCCCGGGGAAAACTGGCGAGAGCAGTTTTCTCCGGGGGCTTGTTTTTATGGGAAGATTGTTCTTTTAGCTAAACCAGCCGAAGCCGAAGAAGGAGTCCAGCTGTCCCAGAAGTACGAAGAAGGTGAATACCGGAGCAACCCAGCGGATGCAGAAACGGTAGAATTTCTCCGTCTTGAAGTTCGAGCCCTGATGGATTTCCTTCGGGAGGATTTCTCGATCGATCCAGCCGAAGAAGATGGTGGCGAACAGGGAGCCCAGCGGCATCATGATTCCTTCCGCCAGAAGGTCGAAACCGTCTACCCAGCAGAATTTGCCGAACATAGCCGGGAGGTTCTGTCCCAGACCATCGTAGGCAATCAGGGCACCCAGAATTGCGGAGAGGATTCCGAAGAACCAGCAATAGAATTTCCGCTTGTCGCCCTTGCCCTTGTTCATGGCATCGTCGATAAAGGAGCCGGCGATGGCTTCCAGAATTGCAACGGAGGAGGTCAGCGCCGCAATGACAACCAGTCCGTAGAAGATAAATCCGATGAACGGGCCGATGCCGCCCATGCCGTTGAATACAGTCTGCAGGGTCATGTACAGAAGTCCTACGCCGCCTTGCGGAGACTGACCGCTGGCAAATACGGCCGGCATGATTGCCAGACCTGCCAGAACGGCGATGACGGTGTCGGCCAGCGGGATGATGAAGCTGCTTCGTTCAATATTGGCATCTTTAGCCAGATGAGAACCGTAGGTAACGGTGATGCCCATTCCGATAGAAAGGGACAGGAACATCTGACCGCCGGCTGCGGAAAGTACGGAAATCCAGCCGGTTCCGTGGAACACTTCGAAGTTCGGTTTGAACAGGAATGTAATTCCGGCGGAAGCACCCGGCAGGGTAACGCTTCGTGCGATTACCAGGACGAGCATTACGAACAGCGCCGGCATGGCGATTTTGCTGAACCGCTCGATGCCTTCTTCGATTCCAAAGCTTACGATGACGATGGTGATCAGAAGGAATACCAGTGTATAGATGATGGACTGGGTGGTGTCCGCTGTCAGATTGGAGAAGTAGGTGGCACCGTCTACGCCGCCAACGCCCCAGCTTGCGCCGAACATATCTCCCAGATTGGCCAGCATGTATTTAATGCAGTAGCCGCCCAGGTAGGAGTAGAATCCCAGAATCAGGAACGGCGAGAGCATACCCAGCCATCCGACGAATGCGTACTGTTTGCGAATGGATTTGTATGCCAGAACGGTGGACTGGCCGGTGTAACGCCCCAAAGCCAGCTCGGTCATGGTGAGAATGTACCCGGCAAATACCGCCAGAAGCAGATACAGAATAAGGAAGGCAAAGCCGCCGTTCATTCCCAACTTATAGGGAAACCCCCACATGTTTCCCAGGCCTACCGCAGAACCGATGGCGGCCATCAAAAAGCCGAAATTGCTGCTCCAGGTTCCTCTCTTGTGTTGTTGTTCTTTCATTGTTTTAATCTCCTGTGATGTTCTTATTGATGATCTTTCTTGCGCTTTCATCTGAAAACTTGATTTGGTATGCATATTATAACTATCGGAAAATAACTTGTCAAGAAAAACAAATAAATAACTATAAGTTGTTATGCACTACAATAATTGTAAATTAATATCAAGTTTTTTGACTAGTTTTTGGTGCTGTTATATAAAGATGAAGCTTGAGGTGTATAAGATCGAATGGATTACGTTAATTGAAATATAAATGCAAATGTATTGATTTAGTAATGATATAGCATTATAATGGAAAAAAGACGGAGAAACGGAGGTATCTATTATGACAAGTACAATTCAGATTAGGGTAGACGATGATTTGAAGAATAAATCCGATAAGCTTTTTAAAGATCTTGGAACAGATACGACATCTGCAATAAGAATGTTTCTAACGCAGGCAGTTGCACACAATGGATTCCCATTTGAAATAAGAAGAACAACGAATAATCCTTACACCTATTTGACCGAAGATGAGATGCTTCAAGGATTGGAACAATCCAGAGAATCTTCAAGAAAAGGAAATTATCGAAATGCAGATGAAGTGATTTCGGATGTGAGAGGAAAATAGGATGATATTTTTCACGAGCTGCAAGATTACGAAAACAGAATGATGTAAATCGTATCGCAGTCGGTTGGCAACTTGCGGAATCCATTTGTATTGAGAATTCTCCCGGAAAATGCTATACTAATACGAAATTTTGTGAAGTTTAAAGGAAATGATGCGAAGTGAGTAAGAGAACGAAAGGAAATCTACTGTTATTGTTAACGTCATTCATCTGGGGAAGTGCCTTCGTGGCTCAGAGCTCCGGAATGGATTACGTGGGTCCTTACACCTATAACATGGCCCGAAATGTCCTGGCCTTTCTATTTTTGATTCCGGTAATTTACGTAATCGGGAAGAAGAAAGGGGTGACGGACAATGCAGGTTCCGGAACGGGAATCGATGAGGCCGCGTCCCGGGGAGCAAATTGGAAATCCATCCTGCTTCCGGACCGGACCACTTTGGTAGGCGGAATTTACTGCGGCCTGGTAATGGCGGTAGCCAGTTCCCTGCAGCAAATTGGAATCACCATGACAACAGCGGGAAAAGCCGGATTCATTACGGCGCTGTACATTATCCTGGTGCCGTTGATGGGTGTTTTCATCGGAAAGAAAATTCCGCGAATCATCTGGTTCTGCGTGGTGTTGGCCATGGCAGGCTTCTATTTGTTATGCGTGAAAGAAGGCTTTAGTATATCTAAAGGAGACATTTTGGTGCTTTTCTGTTCCGTGGGCTTTTCGATACACATTATGACAATCGATTATTTTACCTCGAAAGGGGTGGATGGCGTTAAAATGGCGTGCATCCAGTTTGCGGTGGCAGCGATTGTGATGACACCGGTGATGCTTTTGCTGGAGAACCCGTCCGTGAGCGGACTCCTTTCGGCATGGATGACCATCGCCTATGCGGGAATCCTGTCCAGCGGCGTGGGATTTACCCTTCAGATTGTAGCCCAGAAGGACACAGACCCGACTACCGCCACCCTGATTATGAGCTTGGAATCGGTATTCGCTGCAGTGTCCGGATGCCTCTTCCTGAATGAAGTGCTCCTTCCGAAAGAAATTCTGGGATGCATCTTGGTGTTCGTAGCGGTAATTTTGGCTCAGGTTCCGTTGCCGGTGAAAAGCGAGGGAAACAGCAAGTTGCTTTTCTAAAACTCCATCGGTCTGCTATCATATCCGTAACGGAGGTGGAATGAATGGAAACGAAAGATATTATTTTGGAACTTCGTACTCGGCGAGGGCTGTCCCAGGATGAACTTGCGGAGAAGGTGATGGCGACCCGCCAGGCGGTATCTCGCTGGGAGACCGGCAGAACCGTTCCCAATACGGAAACGCTGAAATTGCTGTCCAAAGTGCTGGATGTTTCAATCAATACGCTGCTGGGCGAGCCCCGGCCGCTGATCTGTCAATGCTGCGGGATGCCTTTGGAAGATGATGAGATTATCAGCCGGAACAGCGATGGAACCAAGAATGAAGATTACTGCAAATGGTGCTACGCCGATGGCACCTACACGTACAGCAGTATGGATGAACTGATTGACGTTTGCGTGACTCATATGGTAAAAGAAGATTTTACGGAGGAACAGGCGCGGGCGTACATGCAGGAGCTGCTTCCGACGCTGGATTATTGGAAGAAATACGAATCGCTCAGCGATGGCGGGCAGTTTGAGGAATTTAAGAAACAGCTCATAAAAGAAATCAACGACCTTCACATCGAAGGACTTCCGAAGGTCGAGAAGCTGAATGCGCTCGTGGGCAAATACGTGAACCTGGAATATCCGCTGCCGAACGGCCGAAGCGTGAAACTCCTGGATGACCGGACGACCTATTTGGGGAATCAGCTGGATTCGGAGTTTGGCGGAGACCGATGCTTCGGAGTGCTTGCCGGCATGGATTTCATCATGGTGTCCACATTCGGACCGGAGGGAGAGAACCCGGAGCTGGTTCTTTACAAGAGAAGATAACGAAAAGAGCGTGAACCTACCCAAAGGTCCACGCTCTTTCTATTACACCAGTTTCGTAGTCCACCGGGAGCAGTCAATCACCCGAGTGGCCAGACCCTCGTAGAATTCCGGCTCGTGGCATACCATGAGGATGCTGCCGTTGTACTCCATCAGCGCCCGTTTCAGCTCGTCTTTGGCATCCACGTCCAGATGGTTCGTCGGCTCGTCCAGCACCAGAATATTGGAATCCCGATTCATCAGCTTGCACAGGCGCACCTTGGCCTGTTCGCCGCCGGAAAGCACCCGAATCCGGCTCTCAATATGCTTCGAGGTGAGGCCGCAGCGAGCCAGCGCCGCCCGCACTTCCCGCTGATCCCAGGACGGGAATTCGTTCCAAATCTCCTCGATACAGGTGGTATCCACATCCTGGCTCATTTCCTGCTCGAAGTATCCGATTTGCATGTACGGATCCTTCTCAATCTGACCCTCCAACGGCGGAATCAGCCCCAGCAAGCTCTTCAGCAGCGTGGTTTTTCCGATTCCGTTGGCCCCTGTGAGAAGCACCTTCTCCTTTCGCTCCATGACGAAATCCAGCGGCGTGGAAAGCGGCGAATCGTATCCGATGACCAATCCCTTCGTTTCGAACAGGAACCGTCCCGGCGTGCGACCCAGATGGAAATCGAATTCCGGCTTTACCCGTTCCACCTGTTTCTCAATCAGTTCCATGTTATCCAGCTTTTTCTGGCGGGACATGGCCATGTTCCGTGTGGAAATCCGGGCCTTGTTCCGCGCCACGAAATCCTTCAGCTGAGCGATTTCCTGCTGCTGCTTCTGATAGGCCGCCTCGTGCTGTGCCTTCCTCATCTCGTACACCTTCATGAAGTCGTCGTAATCCCCCACGTACCGGTCCAGCTTGTGGTTTTCCATGTGGTAGATCAGGTTGATTACGCTGTTCAGGAACGGAATATCGTGGGAAATCAGGATAAAAGCATTTTCGTAATTCTGCAGATACCGCTGCAGCCACACGATGTGCTCCCGATCCAGGTAGTTGGTCGGCTCGTCCAACAGGAGAATTTCCGGTTTCTCCAGCAGGAGCTTGGCCAACAGCACTTTGGTTCGTTGTCCGCCGGAAAGCTCCGTTACATCCCGGTCCAGACCCAGATCCGTCAACCCCAGTGCCCGGGCTACTTCGTCAATCTTCGCGTCAATCATATAGAAATCATGAGCGGTGAGAAGATCTTGCAGGGTGCCCGCTTCCTCCATCCGTGCGTTCATGGTATTTTCATCCACATCCGGATCCCCCATGGACATGTACAGGTCGTTCATTTCCTGCTCCATCTCAAAGAGGTAGTCAAAAGCGGTCTTCAGCACGCCCCGTACGGTCTGCCCCTTGGTGAGGACGGTGTGCTGGTCCAGATAGCCCGCACGAACGCGTTTCGACCATTCCACCTTTCCTTCATCCGGCGAAAGCTTACCGGTGATGATATTCATAAAAGTAGATTTGCCCTCTCCGTTGGCGCCCACCAGTCCGATGTGTTCACCGGCCAGAAGTCGGAAGGACACGTCGTCGAAAATCTGACGGTCCCCGAAGCCGTGGGTCAGGTGTTCCACATTTAATATACTCATAAATATATATTCCTTTCATTTTTGAAATCACAATCTTTTACATTATATATGAAACGCAGGCGGAAAAACAAGACCGAAAGAAACTGATTATAGAAATGCTCTATATTACAAAAAGAACATTATAGTTTTTTTGAATTGGTTGGGCGGGAAGATGCAAAGTAAAATGGTCTAGTAAAAATATTTTTGTCAAAAGGGTTATATTGAGAAAGGAAAAACAATGCAGAAAAGAAGAAAAATGTTAACCTGGCTGCTGACAATGATGATGGCGCTGGGACTTTTCGGCGCACAGGCAAGCGTTGTCGGTGCGGCGGTAAGTATGGATTTCTTGGGGTTCAACGTTTCGCCTTCGGAATTAAGTGCTTCCGGCGGAAAGGTAACGGTAGACGTGAACTTCATGGAAAACGATGCGGATGGAGAACTGCACTATCGCCTGCGCCGCCAGAACGAGGATAAGTCATATACTGTGGTAAAGGCGGATGAGACGGTGCACGTTTCAAAAGTAGCCCATACCTTCCAGGTGGATATTCCGGCAAATACGGAAGCCCGAGAGGTTACCTGGCAGATTACATTGTCGGAGAACAGCAATTATATGAATAAAAAATCCCAAACAGTAAAGGTGGCAGCTGCTTCTGCCGGTGGCGGCGAGCAGCCGGAACCTTCCGACAAAGTGAAGTGCGATGCGAAAACCTTCCGCGCCAAGGTGGTGGACGAAAAGGGCAACCCGGTGGAAGGTGTATCGGTCCTGCTTAAGGATAATATGAATTATGGTTGTGAATACACTGTTACATCAGGAAAAGACGGTGTAGTTTCTCATGAAATGAATCAGAATGCAGATTATGACTTGACTTTCAACGCCGACGTGAAGGATGCCGCCTGGACTTCAGAAGATAAGCACATCTTTATGACCGGAAGCGATGCCTCAATTACAAAGGTGAACGGAAAAGCCCCGGCAGATGCGGATGAGATGGTTTTCGTCGTAAAGAAGGGCGGCACTTCGGCCCCGACAAAAGTTCTCTCCGATTCCACCCACTTCCGTGCCGTTGCTGTGGACAAGGACGGAAAGCCGGTAGCCGGAGCGGTATTCACCGTAAAGGTTCCGGGGGTAGGCACCCACGAAATCACCAGTAACGAAAAGGGTGTAATCGAGTACGCACTGGACAAAGCGGATGATTACGACAACACCCTTACCGTTGAACTGAAATCCAACGATAAGTGGTCTTCCATGGATAGCTACAAGGTTGTGACCAATGCGATGGCGGAGATTTACACGGTGAACAACAAACCGCTTTCCGATGAAGAGTTCAGCTTTATTCTTCATGAAACGGTAGACAAGACCTCTTTGGGCGAGGCGCTGGACAAGGTGAAGAATCTGGTAAAAACAGATTACACCGATGAAAGCTGGTCCGACTATTCCATGGTTTTGGATAAGGCACAGAAGGTATACGACAACGATTACGTGAACAAAGATGACGTAACCAATGCGATTCAGGAATTAGAAGCCGCTGTGAAAAAGCTGACTGTGAAGGCGGCAGACACCGCAAAAGCAGATGAAGCAAAGGCGGACGTTGCAAAGCTTCAAAAGGACGATTATACGCCGGAAAGCTGGAAGGCTGTAGAAGATGCGTTGACAGAATTGGAAAAGGTTTCCAAGGGAGAGAACGTGCTGCAGTCCGAACTGGATGCCGCAGTGGAAAAGCTGACTCAGGCAATTTCCGGACTGAAGGAAGCAGAAAAGCCGGAACCGAAGCCGGAACCAAAGCCGGAACCGGAAGCAAAGAAAGTGGCTTCGGTAAAGCTGAGCACGACCACTTACACCTACAACGGCAAGGTGAAGAAGCCGGCGGTAACCGCAAAGGACAATAAGAACAACGTGATTCCGAAGTCGGATTACACGGTAAAGTACAGCTCCGGATGCAAGAGTGTCGGTAACTATACTGTAACCGTTACATTCCGAGGCGATTACAGCGGAAGTTTTGTTCGCTCTTTCCGGATTATTCCGAAAGGAACCAAGGTTAAGAGCCTGAAGGCGGGTAAGAAGAGCTTTACGGTGAAGTGGAAAGCGCAGAAGACCCAGACGACGGGTTATCAGGTGCAGTACTGCTTGAAGAAGAACTTCAAGAAGGGTGCAAAGACAACTACCGTTGGAAAGAACAAGACCGTCTCTAAGAAGATTACAAAGCTGAGCAAGAAGAAGACTTACTACGTAAGAATTCGCACCTATAAGACGGTAAAAGTAAAGGGCAAGAACACAAAAATATACTCCGGCTGGTCGGCAGTGAAGAAAGTAAAAACAAAATAGTTTTACAAAATCAACAGGGCAGAAGTTACACGCTTCTGCCCTGTTGTGTAAGGGGGAATCATGAAAAGAAAGAAGCAGATTGCGTGGATACTGACGGCGATCCTGATGGTAGTCTGTGCGTGTACCGGGAGCATATACGCTGCCGGCGCAAACTGCGGCGGACTGGAGGAGAAGGACGTATTCTATCCGGAGAAGGATGATGTTATTCAGGATCCGGCGCTTCATTGGGCCGTTCGTGCGGCGATGAACATCACCGGGGAGAAACGGAAACTGACGAAGGAGGACGTGGCCTCTTCCTATGTGAAATACATTTCCTATGAACAGAGTTCGCATCCGGAGAACTTTACCGACTGGAAGATGCCGTGGTACGTGGAAAGCCTGGAAGGGTTGCAATACGCCACATCCGCCAGGCAGATTGACATCGGGTATACGGCCAATAAACCGGGGCAGAAGATTAGGGATTTGTCGCCGATTTCCGGTCTGACACAGCTAGATCAGCTCTTCCTTAAGGGAGATGGCATTGACGATATTTCGGCTCTAAAGAATTTGACGAATCTCACCAGCCTGTGGCTGAACGAAAACCAAATCCAGGATATTTCAGCGGTTCAGGGGATGAAGAAGTTATCCCAATTGAGCCTGTGCGGCAATAAGCTGACGGATGTACAGGCGGCAATGGATTTGCCAAGACTGCGGTCTTTGGATTTGTCTCGAAATGCCATTGAAACCCTTCCGGAGGATATGAGCGGTCTCAAGAATTTGATTTCTTTGGATCTTTCCGATAATCCGGGAATTACGGATGTAAGTTCCGTTGCATCGGTCAAGACCCTTCAGCGACTCAGCCTGGTGGGAGATAATGCCATCAAGGACATTCGTCCGCTGGCAAATCTCACATCCCTGGATGAAGAACAGACCTATCTCCCGGCCGGATGCAGCAAGACGGATCTCTTTGCAGCGATTGCCGTTAACCGAAATATGGAAGAGTTCAGCGTCAGCAATATGACTGCCGCCGATTTCAATGCGGTGGAGAAGGCACTGGAATCCTATGAAAAGCTAACGGATGAGCAGAAAACCTATATCGACAGCGGAAAGGTGCAAGCGATTCGGGACAACAAGGCAAAGGTGGAGAAGGGCGAAGAACCGGATTCCTATCCGGAGTACGAGAATAACGCCCCGAAAACACCGATTTTCGACCGAATTGAGATTAAAGTGGTCAACCGCAAGGGCGTCCCGCTGGAAGGAATTCCCTTCGTGAAGGAAAAGAAGACCGAATACGTGGACGAGACGGAAAATCTCACCACCGACGAAAACGGCATGCTGATATTAAAGCATAAGAATTGGGATGCCGTCTACGACAAAATCATCATTCATCCGGCGGATGGCACAAAAACAGATCCGGGAGAGATTACCTACACCGTGACGTACGGCGGGGAAGGCGGACCGACCCGGGTGACCGGAACCGTAAACGGCAAAAAAGCCACCGGCTTGGAGACGCTGAAATTTGTTTTACAAGAGGATGGCGAAGAGGAAGCACTGGAGAATTTGTCTGCCCTCGTGGAAAAGGTTCAGAAGGCGGCAGGCGAAAAAGAGGGATTCCGTTACACCTCGGAAAGCTGGGAAAACTATGAGGCGATTCTGGAAAAGGCTCGAAGTATGGTTAAGAATCAGTCCGGAACCGTGGCGCAGATGAATGATATCGGGAAAAAGCTTCAGGAAGCTTTCGATGGCCTTCAGAAGGTGAAGCACTTGACGACCATTAAGTTGACTATTCGGAATAAGGATGGAAAGCATATCGGTCGGGCGTACAAATTCCAGGTGCGGAATACGAAGAATCATGCCAATGCGTGGAATGAGTATTCCGACGAAAAGACGGGAATTGCATACATTCCGGTATCTCCGGGTTGGACGGAAGGAACGGTGTGGGAGATTCGCGCGTGCGTTCAGGAACCGATGGATATGGAACCGATTACGGTGACCACCGCGAAGGACGGAAACCGGTGGTATTTCAAGACGATTGACGGGAAACCGGCGGACGTGGATTTCGAACGAACCGTATCGGTATGGACGAAGGATGAAAAGTCGGATGCGGGAAAGGTCGCTTCCGTTTCTCTCAGTGAGGCATCCTATACATACAACGGCAAGGTGCGCACTCCTTTCGTAAAGGCGAAGGACTCTGCCGGAAATATGATTCCGAAATCCGAATACACGGTGAAGTATGATTCCGGACGAAAGAACGTGGGTCAGTACAAGGCGACAATTACCTTTAAAGGAAAGTACAGCGGTACCTACTGCAAGACGTTCCGAATTCTTCCAAAGGGAACGAAGCTGAAGAAGGTATCCGCCGGCAAGAAGAGCTTTACCGCAAAGTGGTCCCGGCAGAAGACCCAGACTACCGGATATCAGGTCCAATACTCGCAAAAAAAGAACTTCAAGAGCGGGGCAAAGACGGTAACGATCGGGAAGACGAAAACGACTGCCAAGAAGGTTACCGGATTGAAGAAAAAGAAAACCTACTACGTCCGCATTCGAACCTATAAGACGGTAAAAATAAGCGGCAAGAAGGCGAACGTGGTTTCCGCTTGGTCTTCGGCGAAAAAGGTGAAAACCAAATAAAGGTTTCGGTATTAAAGAGAAGAACCGAAAAAGGGCTTGCGGGGAACATCCTCGCAAGCCCTTTTATCAATTACATATCTTATCCCAAATATTCAGAAATGGACTTCAGATTCATGAAGTTAGTGAGGTAACTCTGGGTACCGGTCTTTGCATCGGTGCCGGACATGTTGAATCCGCCGAACGGATGCTGCAGTACAACGGCTGCAGTGGACTTCCGGTTGAAGTACAGGTTGCCTACCTGAAATTCCTGCTTTGCCTTCATGATGTGCTCTCTGGTTTCGCTGTATACGGAACCGGTGAGACCGTATTCGGTCTGGTTGGCTACATCCAGCGCCTCATCGAAGGAGTCCACCTTGATTACCGCCAGAACCGGTCCGAAGATTTCCTCGTTGGCAATGCGGTCGGTTCTCTTGATGTCGCGGATTACCGTCGGTTCCAGGAAGTATCCCTTCTCATCGCTGTAGTTGCCGCCGAAGACGATGTTTCCTTCTTTTCTGCCGATTTCGATGTAAGAAGCAATCATGTCAAATGCGGACTTGCTGCTTACCGGACCCATCGCACAGTTATCTCTTCCGGCACCCTGGTCGGCTGCCAGTTTCTTTGCTTCTGCCACAACCGCATCCACAAATTCATCGTATACGTCGCTCATAACCAGCGCACGGGAGCAAGCGGAACACTTCTGACCCTGGAAGGTGAATGCGGAGCTTGCCACGCCGGAAGCGGCGCTCTGAATATCGGCAGAGGAATCCACGATGATGGCATTCTTTCCGCCCATCTCCGCAACCACGCGCTTCAGCCACTTCTGACCCGGCTGAACCTTTGCGGCTTTCTCGTAAATGCGGCAGCCCACTTCCTTGGAACCGGTGAAGTTGATAAAGCGAATCAGCGGATGCTCTACCAGCAGGTCGCCGATATCGGAACCGGAACCCGGAATGAAGTTGATAACGCCGTCCGGAATGCCGGCCTTTTCGCACAGCTCGACGAATTTATATGCTACCAGCGGGGTATTGGAAGCCGGTTTGCACACCAGAGTGTTTCCGGTGATTACAGCGGAAGCAATCATGCCGCCGAAGAGGGAAACCGGGAAGTTCCAAGGGGAAATCGCAGCGCCCACACCAATCGGAATGTACACGCATTTGTTGAATTCATCGGTTGGCACCAGCTCCAGTCCCTTGTCGATATTGCCCATATGATATACGTAAGAATTGATGAAATCCAGCTGTTCGCAGAGCTCACCGTCCGCTTCGCCCCAGTTTTTGCCGCTTTCCTGAACGTTCCACGCATCGATGTAGAAGCGGTTGTCAATCAGAAGCTGTGCCAGCTTGCGCATGCAACGAATTCTTTCCTCCACCGGAGTCGCGCTCCAGCTCTCAAATGCCTTCTGTGCGGTCTCAATGGCTTTGGTCACCAGCGCCTGGTCGGCGGAGCAGGTGTACCCCAGCACTTCCTTGGTCGCCGGATTCAGCGAAGCGATTTTCTTCTCGGTCTCGATTCTCTCGCCGCCGATAATCAGCGGAAAGGTGCTTCCCAGCTCGCTCTCCACCTGCGCGAATGCCGCTTCCAGCTTCTTCTTGTTTTCTTCAATGGTAAAATCAATTTCTTTTGCGTTGACAAATCCGTCCAACATAGGTGTAACCTCCCGTCCAATGCAGCCGCAACCGGCATTTCAATAGTTTCAAAAAAGTAAGAATTCTAGACCGTGGTTTAGAACTGTTGCTATTGTATACGGGTATACCTTGTATGTCAATAATTTTCACACAAAAAACTTATTTATTTAGTTTCAATTCATAAAAACTGTGTTATAATAGCAACTAAATTGTTTGAGAGTGAAAAAATAAGGTGAAAATGGTGAATATGTATACAAAAGAAACGGCTTTGAAAAAAGAAGATAACGGCAAGCATCGTACCGCGCTGGTTCTGGAGGGCGGTGCCATGCGAGGTATTTTCAGCGCGGGAGTTATCGACGTGCTGATGGAAAACAACATTCATTTCGATGCGGTCATCGGTGTCTCCGCCGGTGCGGCATTCGGCTGCAACTACAAGTCTCATCAGCCGGGACGGGTTATCCGGTACAATCGGCGATTTGCAAAGGATTGGCGGTACTGCAGCTTGCGATCCCTGATGAAGACCGGAGATCTGTATGGGGCGGAGTTCTGCTACCATACCTTGCCGAAGGAACTGGATGTGATGGATAAGGAGACCTACGACAGCGATCCCTGCCGGTTCGTCGTGGTGTGCACCGATACCCGAACCGGGAAGCCGGTATATAAAGAACTGCCGGAGCTGAACGATTCCGCACTGGAGTGGGTGAGAGCCAGTGCATCCATGCCGGTGGTGTCCCGTGCGGTACACATCGATGGGTACAGTTTGCTGGATGGCGGCATCAGCGATTCCATTCCGGTGCAGTATGCGCGGAACCAGGGATACGACCGGATTGTCACGGTGCTGACTCGGCCGAAAGATTACGTCAAGTCACCCACCGGGCACGATCACCTCTACGGATTGTTCCTCCACAAATATCCCCATGTTGCGGCCAGCCTTCGGAACCGTCACGTGGTGTACAATCGGTCCAAGAAAATGGTCCATCAGCTGGGATGCAAAGGGGAGCTGTGTGTCATCTATCCGGAAAAGGAGCTGGACATCAGCCGGACGGAGCACGATGTGACGCGCATGGACCGTACCTACAAGGAGGGACGGAAGCGTGCACAGGCAATGATGCCGAAGATTCGAAAGTATTTGGAACAATAGAAATGAAATATGTGCATATGAAGAGGCTGCTCCCCGAAAGGAAACAGCCTCTTCATTTCGTTTATTCCGTTAATGGGTTTCATCTTGCTTTTGCCGAACTACCATCCCCAGTTGGTAGTTACGTTGGATGTGCCCCAACCGGTGGAGAAGTTGACGAAGTCCGGTTTCTTTTTGGTCTTGATGGTGATGGTTACCTTCTTCTTCGCATACTTCTTGATGTTCTTGTACGTCACGGTCTTTGTTGCAATTTTCTTGTTGTTGTTGTACACGTAAACCTTGAATTTGTACTTTTTCATCTTGAACATCCGGTTGTTCACAATGTATCCCGTCACTTTGATTTTCTTATCGTAGTAGGAAATCTGCCATGGGACGAATTTCGCCGTTCTGTACGGTGTAATCTGATCGATATTGCTGTTCAGGCGTCCCGGTCTCTTGTAGCTATTGCTCTTCGGCTTCTTTGCGGAAGTCGACTTGGTGATGCTTGTCTTCTTCGCGCATACCGCTTTCACCTTGTACTTGTAGGAGTTGGCCTTCTTCGCACTGTAGGTGAAGGTGATGGTGGCCTTACCGTTGCTCTTGAGGGTCTTAATCTTCTTGCTGCCCCGGTATACGTACATGGTGGACAATCCCGCTGCCCGCTGATCTTCCGGAACCTTTATCAGCATCTTTACCTGCTTCGGTCCCATCTTTACTGCGGAGAAGCCCGGTGCTTTGAAATTCTCGGTGCGTACTGTGTAGTAATATCCGTCCCAGTAATTGTATTCCAAGCCATTCTTGTATCGAATGGTGTGAACGGTGTAGTACCGGGTGGTTCCCGGAAGCAGTCCGGTGAGCTTGAATGTACCGTGGTCTCTTTCCGAATCAAAGCTGAACTCTTGATAAAGATCCGCTTCGCCTTTGCCCTTTACGTAGTTATAGATTTCCACTCCGTCCGCATATCCGGTATTGTAGTTTTTATCCCGGTATACGGCAATTGTCGCTTGGTCGTAGCGGGTAGATGTGCTGCCGAATCGATAGACATCCTCCATCTCTAAGCTGATCTTCGCCGGCGAGTCAAAGGCCAGCGATGTCGCCTTGGAAGCACTTGCTTCCGCAATGCTTGCCGCCGTATTCGGATCCTTTGCGGAAACCAGCATCCAGCGGCGCGGACTCTGATCTGCGATGTTGAATGCGTTAATCTTATTCCGGTAGATCCATACCTTTACGGTTCTGCTGTTGGATGATCCGTAAATACTCTTATCATCCAGGTTGTACGCGTAGAGCGTTTCGCCGGCATTCGGCCCCTGCGTACCGCGGAAGGTGGCATACACTTCTGTGTATTCGGTACCGTCTGCAGACACCTTTTCCACCTGGCCGTATCCGGTCATGCCTTCCAGAAGGTTTGGATTCGGTGCTTCCGGTTTTTTCGGTGCCCATACCGTTCGCGGCTGGAAGTTGTTGCCGTAGTTCGCATATTGATCGTTATTGTAGTCACTAAAGAATTCAAAGCTGATGGAAAGCTCCTCTTCCGGCCGGACTATCGGGACCTTCTGTGCATCCTTGAAATCATAGACGAGTTTTCCGTTCAATTCTCGGATGTCCTGAGATTTGATAATCTGGTATCCGATACGCTGGTTGTTCTGGGTTTTGGAACGGACCTCGAGGACATAGTCCCGGGCATTATCCACATGCCACACAGCGTATTTCGCTGCAAAAATATCGAAGGTAAGGACCATATCGAATTTTCCGTCGCTTCGATAGGTGTATTCGATTTTTGACAACGGATTTTGTTTATCCGGTGTGTACTCTTGTGTAATCTTCTTCCCCACAACATCTGCGGAAACCGATGCCGGAATCATCAGGAGCGCAAATGCGGTGGCGATCAGCAGACGACGAATCGTCCTTCGTTTCTTTGTGTTCTTTTTCATATCGGTTCCTCCTGCAGGTGCTTGAACCTGCCGTTCTTCCTTGAGAAGTGGGACGTACTTCTTAATCGGATTGTATCAACATAAGAACAAAGCGGCAACACTCAAAAGAGTACTGCCGCTTGAAAAAGAACATTTTTTCGGTGCTTTTGTGCCGGAAATGCTTAGGAGTTCTTGGGGATGTATTTTTTCTCCTTCGTGAAGCCTCGGCCGGTGACGCTGCTCACCTTGCTCAGCACGATGAAGGCGTTGGGATCCACTTCGTGAACCACCTTCTCCGTGCGGTACAGTTCCCGGGGGGAGATGACGCAGGAAAGCACATCGGTTTCAATGCCCAGGTAGCCGGTTTTTCCGTGCAGCAGGGTGACACCCCGGTCGATGTCCGCCAGAATGGCATCCTTCATCTCCTCGGAATGCTTGGTGACGATTTCCAATTTGGTTTTGGCGGTGCCCAGTGCCAACAGCTTGTCCAGCGTCATGGTGTACACGATGACCAGAATGATGCCGTAGAGGCTGGTGTCCTTGTCGGAGAAGAGCATCTGGCCGATCAGGATGATAAAATCAAATACGTACAGGCTGACGGATACGGGAATCCGGAAGAGTTTCTGCAGGACCAGAGGCGGAATATCCATGCCGCCGGTGCTGGCCCCCAGCCGGATAATCATCGCCAGGGAAATGCCGATGCACAGGCCGCCGAAGAGGGCGCTGAGGAACAGATCCTGTGTCAGAATGAAGCTGCCTACGGCCCGCTGCAGGATGCCCAGGAGCAGGGGATAGAAAATGGTGCTCACCAGGGTGGTGAGAGCGAATTCCTTTCCCAGGATGAGGGCGCCCAGCAGGAACATGGCCACGTTGAAAATGCCCACAAAGATGGAAATGTCCATGCCGGTGAAGTGGTTCATGATCAAACCGATACCGGTGGTGCCGCCGGTAATCAGACCGGAGGGAAGGATAAAGAACACGACGCCCACCGCGTAGATGAAGTTGCCGAATATGACAATCAGTACATTTCGGAGAAATCGAAGACTGAAAAGGGATGATGATTTCATGAGATGACCTCCTTAATCTCGTAACACGTTTCTAGCGAAAAAAAAGACCACGCATCAGGAATTTTCCCTGACAGACGTGGATCGAAGCAAATGCTTAATACATTTTCCATATTGATTTACCGAAAAATTATATAATAGAAGGCGGACTTGCGTCAAGGTCAGAAAAAAATTTTTTGGAAGGGCCGGCCGGACGTCTCCGGAATCCGAAACTTGACAGACGGACGATGGCTACATATAATAACCTAGTTGGTAGATAGGATTTTTTTGCCCCATCCCGATGGTGGGTGCTGCAGTATTATAGGATGATAATTGTAAAAGGAAGTAACGAATGGAATTAATGATTACCGCGGTTGCCGGGTTCTCCATTTTGCTGGGAGCCTTGGCGACGCATTTGATTAAAGATACGGAAAAGATGGAGCACCTGTCCATGGCTTTGGCGCTGGGTGCGTTGGCGGCACTGCTGCTCTTTGATTTGTTCCCGGAGGTGCATGAACTGGTGGAGGCGCAGGGCTGGGGATACAGCCTGGGCATGTTGGCAGTGGGCATCGCCATGTTGAAGGTGCTGGATCTGTTCATTCCGGATCACCACGATACGGAAGAGACCCACGATCATGAGAATGCCGCCCACATCGGAATCATTTCGGCAATGGCGGTAATCCTCCATAATATAGTAGAAGGAATGTCGGTGTACAGCATCGCCATGAACTCCATGTCCGACGGAATTATTTTTGCCCTGGGCATCGCCATGCACAACATCCCGATGGGGATGCTGATCGACTCCACCATGGAGGAGCGGAAGCGCAGCGAGCGGTACGTCCTTCTAGCGGCGGTGACCTTATCCACCCTCTTCGGCGGTGTGCTGATGAATATGATTGAGGTGCACCTGTCGGAGGTTTTGACCCTGACCATGGTGAGCATCGCTACGGGTATGATTCTATACATTGTATTCTCCGAACTGACGCCTCATGTGTTCCGGACCCGAGAGCATTTGCGGGAATCCCTGACCAGTGTGGTTATTGGTTTCGCTTTGGTGTGGGTCAGCACCCTGGTGGCGTAATTCGGCGGAAGTATAATCAGGGAAGGAGCTATTTCTCCGGGTTTTCCGGAATGTCCGCTTTCGGAAGGCTCCAGTGATTTCGAGCGGCCAGCAGCCGTAGAACCACGATTAATGTGGCGCCCAGCAGCATGGCGCCGCCGTAGCCGATTCGGCTCCAGAGAAGGATGCATGCCAGTGCACCCAGCAGGGAAGCGCTGGCGTAGAAGTGCTTGACGAAGATGTACGGGCGGTCTCCGGCCATGATATCCCGCAGAACGCCGCCGCCGCATCCGGTGAGCACGCCCACGAAGGCCAGCAGGATGATGCCGTGGATGTTGGTGGATCGGTAGGCGGTCTGAATGCCGTTTACGGTGAAGATGCCCAGTCCGATGGAATCGAACAGCAGCATCAGCGTTTCGTAGAACCGGGTTTCCCGGAAAATCCACGTCCGGATGGCCGGCAGGAATACGATGATGGAAGTGATGACGGAGACCATTAGGTACACCGGGTCCTGAAAGGTGAGGGGCGGATTGTTGCCCACAATCAGATCCCGGATGATTCCGCCGCCCACGCCGGTGGTGAGGCCCAGGATGGCCACGCCGAAAATATCCATGCGCTTTCGGATGCCCAGCACGGCACCGGAAATGGCGAAGGCAACGGTTCCCATAATCTCCAGAAAAAACAAAATATCTTCCACGGCAAAAACCCCCACAATTTAATGATTTATATTTTTTCAAACCATGGCTTCCACGGTTTGTTTTTTTGAATACGATTCTTCCAAATAGCCTAACAAGGATACCATTGCAAAATCCAAAAGTCCAGCATATAATGGAACGCATGGGACTTTTACGGAGAAAAAAACAAGGGGGGAATTTCACAAATGACAAAAGAACAATCACAATATCGGAAGGGAATTCTTCAGGTGGTCTTCTGCATGGTCATCTGGGGCGTGCTGCCCATCTATTGGAAATCCTTGATTCCCATCAGTTCATCGGTAATCATTCTCTATCGGGTGCTGATGGTGCTCCTGACGGCGCTGCTGCTGGCGCGCAAGAATTACACCTGGAAGGAAATCTGGGCGCCGCTGAAGGAAGACCGAAAGACCGTCCGAACGCTGGTCATCGCCGGAATCATCATCACCATCAACTGGTCCACCTACATCTGGGCAGTGAATGCGGGATTCAT
Source organism: Mogibacterium sp. (assembly GCA_016775335.1). Lineage (GTDB taxonomy): Bacteria > Bacillota > Clostridia > Peptostreptococcales > Anaerovoracaceae > Mogibacterium_A. Next base: position 63,890 of record JAEUGJ010000003.1, on the reverse strand, counting down.
TCTACAGACTAGCCTGGGATACTACATCGAGCCGCTGATGGTATGCTTGCTGGGCATTATCCTGTTCCGTGAACGGGTGACGAAGTACAAGGTCATCGCCATGATCTTTGCCCTGGCAGCGGTGCTGGTCATGTTGGTTCACTTCCACCAGATTCCTACCGTTGCGCTGGGGTTGGCGCTGACATTTTCCGTCTACGCTGCCATCAAGCGTTCCGTCACCATCGATCCGGTGCTGTCCATGATCTACGAGACTATGTTCCTGGCGCCCATCGCCCTGGCAATCATTCTGTATCAGGAAATCAGCGGAAAGGGTGCTTTCGCAGTGGGCGCTCCGTATCAGGTGGTGTTGCTGCTTCTCTGCGGATTCTGCACCGCGGTGCCCCTGATGCTCTTCAGCGCCGGCGCCCAGAAAACATCCATGTTCATCCTGGGCCTGGTGGAGTACATCAGTCCTACCATGCAGATGATCCTCGGCATCTTGCTGTATCACGAGCACGCCGACAGCGTTCAGTTCATGGCCTTCGGAATTATATGGATTGGGCTGGTATTTTTTACTGTAGGAGAGTTCCGGGATACCCGTCCGAATGCGTAAAAGAATTTCATAAAAAAAGAATCCGCTTCATCGGAAACGTCCGGTGAGGCGGATTGTTTTTATGCGCTATTCAACCCGAAGGAATTTATCGTAGGATTCTTCGGATCCCTTTGCCGGGGCGTCGGCATTAATTTTCTCTTCGAAGCGGTCCTTCTGACCGGTGGGAATCGGGGTCGGGTATCCGGTTCCGAAGCAGGCGCTGCAGAAGCCTTCTCCCGGATGATTGCCGATGATCAGGTGCAGGGTGTTTACATCCAGATAACCCATGCTGTCGGCACCGATTTTCTTCGCGATCTTGTCCTGATCGTAGCCGCATTGGCAGGCGATGAGGTTTTCCTTGGTGTCCACATCCACGCCGTAGTAGCAGGCGTCGGTGAAGGCCGGTGCGGAGGACATAACGTGAACCTCCGTGGCGCCGGCAGAGCGAACCAGCTGGATGATTCGGGTGATGGTGGTTCCCCGAACAACGGAGTCGTCCACCAATACCACGCGCTTTCCCGCAACGCTGTTCCGGATCACGTTCAGCTTGATGCGAACCTTATCCTCTCGATTTTTCTGACCCGGGGCGATAAAGGTCCGGCCGATGTACTTGTTCTTGACAAAACCCATTCCATACGGAATTCCGGACTGCTCTGCGTAGCCGATGGCCGCATCCAGACCGGAATCCGGAACACCGATGACGATGTCCGCGTCTACCGGATACTGCATGGCCAGCAAGGCACCGGCTTTGCGCCGTGCTTCGTGAACGCTCTTTCCCTCGATTTGGGAATCCGGACGGGCAAAGTAGAGGTACTCGAAAATGCAGATTTTATGTTCCTTTTCCCCGCAGTGGTCCCGGATGGATTGGATGCCGTCTTTGCTGAATACCAGAATTTCACCCGGCTCCAGGTCCCGGATGTATTCCGCCCCCACCGCATCCAGAGCGCAGGTCTCGGATGCTACGATGTAGGCACCGTCCTCTCGCTTGCCGTAGCACAGCGGGCGGAAGCCGTACGGGTCCCGACAGGCAATCATCTTCTGCGGTGACATAATCAGAAGGGAGTAGGCGCCGTCAATGCGTCCCATGGCCTTGTTCAGTGCCTCCTCGATGGATTCGCTCTGAATCCGTTCCTTTGTAATCACATAGGCGATGACCTCCGAATCGTTGGTGGTGTGGAAGATGGAACCCTGCAGCTCCAATTCCTGACGCAGTTCGAAGGCGTTGACGATGTTTCCGTTGTGGGCCAGCGCCATGCGTCCCTTGTGGTGGTTGACCACAATCGGCTGGGCGTTGATTCGCTCGTTGGCACCGGTGGTGCTGTAGCGGTCGTGTCCGATGGCCATATTTCCCGGCCCCAGATCCTCCAACACGTGCCGAGTGAAGACCTCGTGGGCAAGGCCGTTGTCCTTGTAGTTCCGGAAGATTCCGTCGTCGTTTACCACGATGCCGCAGCTTTCCTGTCCCCGGTGCTGCAAAGCGAAAAGCCCGTAGTAAACCGTCTCCGCAACATTCTGTCGGTTTTCGCTGAAAATGCCGAAGATGCCGCATTCCTCATGAAGATTGCTCATTCGTCCTTCTCCTTTTTACGATTAAAAATATCAATAGATGATGTAATATCTGACGATAAAATTTAATAACAGAATATATTATACAACGATGGAATTTAAAGTGATATATTAAATTTTTTTTGAGTACAATGGGGTGAAAAGGAATAAAAATTCAATTTTTTTTCGGCGGAAAAGTCAGTGAATTAACAATTATTGACGGAGAACAGATTGTTTGATAGATTGTTTTAGAGAGTGAAAGATTATTTACATAAAAGGAAGTGAGGATCATGCGACTGAATCCGGTGGGTACACATCTGTATATCGATTTGAAGTTTCCCTGCCAGCAGGCGGGAGAGAAGAGCCCGGTGGTGATTTTCAGCCATACTTTCGGGGGCAATGCCACGGACAATCGGCGGATGCAGCGCATCCTGATTGCCGGCGGAATTGCGGTGTGCTCCTTTGATTTTCGCGGAGGGAGCGGGTACAAAAGCGGTCGAAGCCGGGGAGATATGCGATCCATGTCTATTTTTACCCAGAAGGACGATTTGGATTCGGTGATTGATTTAGTAAAGGAGCAGGATGGGATCGATCCGCAGCGGATCTACCTGCTGGGGGCCAGTCAGGGAGGACTGGTATCGGCTCTGGTGGCCAGCAACCGGCCGGAGGAAATTCGAGGGCTCTTTCTGGCCTATCCGGCGCTGTGCATCCCTGATGATGCGAAGCGGCGGTATTCCAGTCTGGAGGAGGTGCCGGATGAAGTGGAAATCATGGGCCTTACAGTGGGAAAGACGTATTACCAGTATTTGCTGGATTATAATTTTCAGAAGGAAATTCGGAAATATAAAGGAAAGGTGTTCATCTTCCACGGAGATAATGATGAGGTTGTGGATGCCTCTTATTCGGAACGGGCGGCAGCGATGTACGATAATGCGAAGCTGTACATCCTCCACGGAGAGGGGCACGGGTTTTCCAAGAAAATCCAGCGGCTCCTGGCCCGGTTCATCATCAACGAAATCCTGGGCGCAGAGAAAGCTTCCTCTTAGGTATCAGCCCTTTCGGCAGCGCTTCAGCTCCAGTTCCAGCATCCCGTTCAGCAGTTCCTGACCGTGTTCGTCCAGGCCGCGAATCCGTTCCAACAGGCGAAGCTCTTCGCTGGAAGGAACGGTTACCGCATAATCGCAATCGGCAAATTCCTTCAGGATATTATCGCACCGGTAAATCATGCACAGTGCCAGAAAAATGGGCGCTTCCACGGAACGGGTGCCGGTTTCGTAGCTGTAGAGCGCCTTTGTGCTGATGTATATCCTGTATTTGTGAAGCAGTGCAGCCACGTCCTGCACGGACAGGTTGTTCTGATTCCGGAGTTTTCGTAACTTGTTGCCGATGCTTTGCTGATCCATTGTGCAATCCTTTCTTTTCTACAAAATATAGGGGAGCGGAAAAAATCCGTCAACGGGATTCCACAATATGAAGAAAAAGTATTTGACAATTCTACAGATTGTAGATAGAATCACTGTATCGGCGGGAAATCGTCGATACAACACAGAGCAGTCCGGAACCGGCAGAATTCCATTTACGGAATCTGTCGGTTTCGGATTTTTTGGTTTCTTCAACGGCAATCCGGTAATCTCAGATGCAGAAACGACCCTTCTGTTCTGTTTGAGGTTGTATTGCAAAAACAAAAAGGCTATAATCAATCTGTAAAAATATACTTTTATGAGGATAAGAAGACTTGAAGAACGAAAAAACAATTACCTTTCCGATTGACGGTGCCGTGGATTCCGCTGCGCTGTTCGGCAGCATGGATCGGAACGTGAAGGCGGTGGAGCGGGCCACCGGAACAACGATTATTCAGCGAAACAGCGAGCTCCTGATTCAGGGAGAGGAGGGCAATCGGGCCCGGGATATGCTGACGAAGATGGCGGGAGAGCTGAAGGCCACCGGCAAGCTGGATTCCCAGAAGGCGGATTACATCATCGAGGCGCTGACTCGGGAGATTCCTTACGATGAGCAGGAGAATGCCCGGGATATTATCTGCTACACCCATTACGGAAAACCCCTTCGCCCGAAGACGTTCGGACAGAAGGAGTATGTGGATGCCATTCGCCGGAACAACATGGTGTTCGGCGTGGGACCGGCGGGAACGGGAAAGACGTATTTGGCCTGTGCCATGGCGGTGAACGCCCTCAAGAATAAAGAAATCGAACGAATCATCCTGGCGCGGCCGGCGGTGGAAGCCGGAGAGAGCCTGGGCTTCCTTCCGGGAGACCTTCAGGAGAAGGTGGATCCGTACCTTCGCCCGCTGTACGATGCCTTGTATGAAATCATGGGTCAGGAAGCGGCGGCCAGAATGAAGGAAAAGGGTGCCATCGAGGTGGTTCCGCTGGCATACATGAGAGGCCGGACGCTGGACAATTCTTTCATTATCCTGGACGAGGCGCAGAACACCACGCGGGAGCAGATGAAGATGTTCCTCACCCGAATGGGATTCCACTCCAAAGTGGTGGTGACGGGGGATATCACCCAGATCGACTTGCCAAAGGGAAAGGGTTCCGGTCTGCTGGAAGCCACCCGGGTGCTGAAGAATGTAGAAGGCATCCGGTTCTGCTATTTGACCGATGTGGATGTGGTTCGTCACGAACTGGTAAAAAGAATTATCAAAGCCTATAACGATTACGAGAAGAAAAGCGGAGACAGAAGAAAATGAGAATCGATTGCGTAGACGAGAACGGCAGACTGCAGGAAGCTGCTTTTACAAAGATTCTGGAGGCGGCGTCGGAAGTGTTCCGTCAGGAATTCGATCTTCCGGCAGAGGAAGAAGAGCGGTTGGAGGTGTCCCTCACCATCACGGATGAGGAGACCATTCAGCAGATTAATCGGGAGTACCGAGGCATCGACCGGGTGACGGACGTGCTGTCCTTTCCGCAGTATGAATCGGCAGAGGCGGTTGCGGAAGAGCTGGAATCCTTGGATGAGGAGATTTCGGTGCTGCTGGGCGACGTGGTAATCTGTTATAAGCGGGCCTGCGAGCAGGCGGTGGAATATGGAAATACGGAGGAACGGGAGCTGACCTACCTGTTCGTTCACAGCATGATGCATCTGCTGGGATATGACCATATGGAAGAAGAAGAGAAGAAGGTCATGCGGCTTCACGAGGAAAACGTGATGTCCGCGGTGGACCTGAAGAGAGAATAGAAATGGAGAGAGTATGAAATCAGGGTTTATTGGAATTATCGGAAGACCGAACGTGGGAAAGTCTACGTTGCTGAATCAGATTCTGGGAGAGAAGATTGCGATTACATCCAGCAAGCCGCAGACCACCCGGAACCGGATTACCGGAATTTACACGGATATGGAATACGACAACGGAAACGGACGCCAGCTGATTTTCCTGGACACCCCGGGAATTCACAAGCCGAAGAACAAGCTGGGGGCCACCATCAACGAGACGGCGGTGAACACCTATAAAGGCGTGGATCTCATCGTGTTCATCATCGACGGAAGCCGCAAATTCGGATCCGGCGACCAGTACCTGCTGGATATGATCCAGGAGGTGGATACGCCGAAAATTCTGGCCATCAACAAAATGGATTTGATGAAGCCGGAAGATTATCTGGAGCTGTACAATCGGTATTCCGAAATGAACATCTTCGACGACATCTACGGCGTGTCGGCGCTGAACGGAACCAACGTGGAGGAGCTGATCGAGCGCCTCAGCGGATACATGGAGGAAGGTCCGATGTATTATCCGGAGGACATGGCGACGGATCATCCGGAGCGGTTCATCGTCAGCGAAATCATTCGGGAGAAGCTGCTGGAATACCTGAACGAGGAGGTGCCTCACGGCGTTTTCGTGGAAATCGAATCCTACGAGGAGAAACCGAACATCACGGACATCGGTGCGGTAATCTATTGCGAACGGAAATCCCATAAAAGCATCATCATCGGCAAAGGCGGCCGGAAGCTGAAGGGCGTGGGCAAGAGTGCCCGGATGGAAATCGAAGCACTGCTGGGCACCAAGGTGTTCCTGTCCCTTTGGGTGAAGGTGAAAGAGAATTGGCGGGATTCGGACCGTACCATTCGCAATTTCGGTTATAAAGACGAGTAAAGAATGCTGATTACAACAGAAGGAATCGTACTGAAACAGAATAAAATCGCCAACAACCGGCGGATGATTGTGGTGTTCACGAAGGATTACGGAAAGATTTCGGCGGGCACCGGATTGTCGGAGCGAGGCCGGAACCGTTCGGCCTTGGCGCTGCGTCCTTTTACTTACTCGGAATACGAAATCTTCAAGAATCGGGACTACTACAACATCAACGGCGCGGGAATCAAGCGCAGCTTCTACTCCATCGGAGAGGATATCGACCGGTTTTTGGCAGCATCCCGGGTGATTGAATACCTGAACGAGACGCTGGAGGAGGGGAAGCCGCAGCCGCGAACCTTCGAATTGACCATCGAGTTCATGGAGGCCATTACCCAAGCAAAGGGAAATTATGAGACCATGCTCTACGCATATTTGGTAAAAAATCTTGGAATGCAGGGGGTTATGCCGGAGCTGAACCGGTGCGTGGATTGCGGGAAGAAGCGAGAGGACTTCGAAACGCCGGCGTATTTCTCGATTTCCGGGGGCGGAATCCTGTGTGGAGATTGTATGGAGAGAGAGAAAAGCGACGGGGATACATTGATTTTCAAGCCTCATTTTGATATAGTGGAGGTATTGAAATATATGGTAAGACATTCTCTTGCCACTTTTTCCAGAATTCAGTTGAAACCGGAAATTCAGCGGGAATTGAAGACAATTCTGTCAGAATATTTGGAATACTACCTGAATACTGATCTTTTGAAAGGGGATTTCGATGCATAGAAGAAGTCCCGGCAAGGAGGAAGATATGGAAATTACATTGGAAAAAATCGAATTGGTCAAGGACCGTACCGGTGTCAGCTATCGGGAAGCAAAGGAAGCGTTGGAAGAAGCCAACGGAAGCGTGGTGGACGCCATCATCAATATTGAGGAGTCCATGGATTATATCAATGCTCATGAAGAGGATGAAGAAAGCAAAGAAGGAATTCTGAAGCGCCAGCTGAAGAAGACCATCGCCAAGGGAAGTATGTCCCGGATTATCGTTCGCAAGGGCGATACCATTCTCTTGAATCTGCCGCTGACGGCAGGATTGCTGGGCGCTGTAGTGGCTCCTTGGGGCGTTATCTTCGGTGTCATCAGTGCCGCCGGATTCAATTGCAAGATTGAGTTCGTGAACGATCAGGGCCAGATTACTGATATTAACGGCAAGGTGAAGAGCCAGTATCGGAAAGCCAGAGCTCAGGGCCAGATTTACTACGACAAGGGCATGGAGAAGGTCGATAAGATTAAGGACAGCGAATTCTACGAAGACCTGAAGGAAAAGGGTTCGGATATGTACAACGAACTTCGGGATCGGGGCCAGGATGTGCTGGAAGATCTCCGGGAAAAGAAGGCGGATGGCATCGATTCCGACCGCGTTCGGGAAGGTTTCGAAGAATTGAAGCGGAAGGGATCGGATATCTTCCGGAAGAAGACAGAAGATGAGGATGACGATTTCTTTGAAGAGTTCGACCTGGACGTCGACGACGACGAGCCGGTGGTAGTGGATGTAGACGCAGAGGATGAGCCGGAAGCGGCGGCACCTGCGGAAGAAGCGGCTCCGGCAGCAGCGGAAGCACCGATCGGCGAAGAGACCAAAGAGGATCTGACAAAGATTCTGGAAGAAGTGGCGCAGGAGAGCGGCATTAATCCGGAAAATTAATAAATTAATTAAAAGTTTGGAGTAGAGAAAGAATGGCAGATAACAACAAAGCAACAATGGAAAAAATCAAAGCTCTATGCAGCAACAGAGGATTTATTTTCCCGGGTTCCGACATTTACGGCGGTCTGGCAAATACATGGGATTACGGTCCTCTGGGCGTGTTGTTCAAGAACAACGTGAAGCAGGCATGGTGGAAGAAGTTCGTTCAGGAATCCAAGTACAACGTAGGACTGGATGCGGCAATTCTGATGAACCCGGAAACCTGGGTAGCCAGCGGACACGTAGGTGGATTCTCGGACCCGCTGATTGACTGCAAGAGCTGCAAATCCAGACACAGAGCGGATCAGCTGGTGGAAGAATACATGCGGGCAAAGGGCGAAACCGTCGCTTGTGACGGCTGGAGCAACGAGCAGCTGGAATCTTTCATCCAGGAGAATCAGGTTCCTTGTCCGGAATGCGGAAAGACGGATTTCACGCCGATTCGGAAGTTCAACCTGATGTTCAAGACATTCCAGGGCGTTACCGAAGATTCCAAATCGGAAATCTTCCTGCGTCCGGAAACGGCACAGGGCATCTTCGTAAACTTCAAGAATGTTCAGCGCAGTGCCAGAAAGAAAGTGCCATTCGGTATTGCACAGATCGGTAAATCTTTCCGGAACGAGATTACTCCGGGCAACTTCACCTTCCGTACCCGTGAGTTTGAACAGATGGAGCTGGAATTCTTCTGCAAACCGGGAACGGACATGGAATGGTTCGAATATTGGAAGCAGTACGCACAGGACTTCCTGAAGAATCTGGGCATGAACATGGAGAACATCCGAGTTCGCGATCACGAGAAAGAGGAGCTGTCTCACTACAGCAACGCCACATCTGATTTGGAATACCTGTTCCCATTCGGCTGGGGTGAGCTGTGGGGTATTGCAGATCGTACGGACTTCGATTTGATGCAGCACCAGAACCACTCCGGTCAGGATATGAGCTATATGGATCCGGAAACCCATGAGAAATACGTGCCGTACTGCATCGAGCCGTCTCTGGGTGCCGATCGTGTGGCATTGGCATTCTTGATTGATGCATATGACGAGGAAACACTGACGGATGCGAAGGGCAAGGAAGATACCCGTATCGTCCTGAGACTCCATCCGGCACTGGCACCGTATAAGGTTGCCGTTCTGCCGCTGTCCAATAAGCTCAAGGAACAGGCAGAACCGATTTACGAAGAATTGAGCAAATATTTCAGCACCGATTATGATACCTCCGGTTCCATTGGTAAGAGATACCGCCGTCAGGATGAAATCGGTACTCCGTTCTGCGTTTGTGTCGATTTTGACACGGCAGAAGATCACTGTGTCACCATACGGGACAGAGACACGATGGAACAGATTCGTCTGCCATTGTCCGACGTACGTGAATATATTAATAGCAAGCTAGAATTCTAGGCGAAATTTTTAAACAAGGAGAAAGCTTATGGGCAAGTTTGTGTATTCATTCAATGAAGGCTCCAAGGATATGAGAGACCTTCTGGGAGGTAAAGGTGCCAACCTGGCAGAGATGACGAAAATCGGTCTGCCGGTACCTTTCGGATTTACTATTTCTACCGATGCCTGCAAGGATTATCTGAACAAGGGCGGCATGCTGGACGAGGAAATCGTTCGGGAAGTGTACGAACACCTGGATGAACTGGAACAGGTAATGGGAAAGAAGTTCGGAGACATCGAGAACCCGCTTTTGGTTTCCGTTCGTTCCGGCGCACCGGTTTCCATGCCGGGAATGATGGATACGATTCTGAACCTGGGACTGAATGACGATTCCGTAAAGGGCCTGGCTGCCAAGACCGGAAACGAACGTTTTGCTTACGACAGCTATAGACGTTTCATTCAGATGTTCGGTGACGTCGTAATGGAAATTCCGAAGTCCAAATTCGATCAGATTTTTGACGGCCGCAAGAAGGAAGTGGGCGCAGAATACGATGTGGATCTGAAGACAGAGGATCTGAAGGTCATCATTGAGGGATACAAGGAACTGGTAAAAGCAGAACTGGGCAGAGAGTTCCCACAGAATCCGAAGGATCAGTTGATGGAGGCGATTCAGGCGGTATTCCGTTCTTGGAATAACGAAAGAGCAATCCTGTACAGAAAGCTGAATAACATTTCCGCATCCTTGGGAACGGCCGTAAACGTTCAGTCCATGGTATTCGGAAATACCGGAGAGAATTCCGGTACCGGCGTTGCATTCACACGAAGCCCGGTAAACGGTGAAAACAAGATCTTCGGTGAGTTCCTGGTAAACGCCCAGGGCGAAGACGTTGTAGCGGGTATCCGTACACCGCAGCCAATCGATCAGATGAAGGAATCTTTCCCGGACGTATACGGAAAATTCGAAGATATTGCCAGAATCCTGGAAGACCACTACAAGGATATGCAGGATATGGAGTTTACAGTAGAAGAGGGTAAGCTCTTCATGCTGCAGACCAGAAACGGTAAGAGAACGGCAGAAGCTGCGGTAAAGGTTGCCGTAGATATGGTGAACGAAGAGAAAATCGATAAAGAGACCGCAATCATGAGAATTGCACCGGAGCAGATCGATCAGCTTCTCCACCCGGCATTCGATGCAGAGGAACTGAAGAAGCACACCCCGATTGGAAAGGGACTTCCGGCATCCCCGGGTGCGGCATGCGGCGAGATCGTATTCAGTGCCGATGATGCAGCCGTTGCAAAGGAAGCCGGCAAGAAGGTCGTTCTGGTTCGGGAAGAGACCTCGCCGGAAGACTTGGCAGGTATGGTTGCAGCGGAAGGTATCCTCACCGCAAGGGGCGGCATGACTTCTCACGCAGCAGTAGTTGCCCGCGGTATGGGTAAATGCTGCGTTGCCGGATGCCATGATATCACGGTATACGAAGACGAGAAATACATGGAAATCCACGGTGTAAAGTACCATGAAGGAGACATGATTTCCATTAACGGTACCGACGGTAGCGTATATGCGGCAGAAATCGCAACCAAAGCACCGGAACTGTCCGGCAACTTCGGAACCATCATGAAGTGGGCGGATGAAATCCGTACCATCGGCGTTCGTACCAATGCGGACAACCCGAGAGATGCAAAGCAGGCGGTTCAGTTCGGCGCAGAAGGTATCGGTCTGTGCAGAACCGAGCACATGTTCTTTGAAGAAGAGAGAATTCCGAAGATTCGTCGTATGATTCTGGCAGATACCGAGGAAGAGAGAAGAGAGGCACTGGCAGGTCTGCTTCCGTATCAGAAAGGCGACTTCAAGGGCCTGTATGAGACCATGGCAGGAAAGCCGGTAACCATCCGTCTCTTGGATCCGCCGCTGCACGAATTCCTCCCGAAGAACGAAGAGGATATGAAGGAACTGTCCGAGCAGTTCGGTATTCCGCTGGAGAAGATTAAGACGAAGACTATCGAACTGCACGAGTTCAACCCGATGCTGGGACACAGAGGTTGCCGTCTGGCGGTAACCTATCCGGAAATCGCTGAAATGCAGACAGAGGCAATTATCACCGCTGCTCTGGAAGTGAAGAAAGAAACCGGCATCGATATCAAACCGGAAATCATGGTACCGCTGGTAGGCATTCCGAACGAGCTGAAGAACGTGAAGAAGACCATCGACGAGACCGCAGAGAGATGCTTCGAAAAGGCCGGTGAGAGACTGAACTACATGGTAGGAACCATGATTGAGATTCCGAGAGCCGCTCTGGTTGCCGATGAAATCGCAGAAGATGCAGAATTCTTCTCCTTCGGTACCAACGATATGACTCAGATGGGATTCGGTTTCTCCAGAGACGATACCGGCAAAATCATTCGTGAATACGTAGAGAAGGGTGTTCTGGAAGAGGATCCGTTCCAGGTTCTGGATCAGCGCGGCGTTGGAAAGCTGGTAAAGATGGCTGCAGAAGAAGGCCGGAAGACCCGTCCGAACATCAAGCTGGGAATTTGCGGTGAGCACGGCGGAAACCCGAAGACCATCGATTTCTGCCACAGACTGGGATTGAATTACGTATCCTGCTCGCCATTCCGGGTACCGATTGCCCGTCTGGCTGCAGCACAGGCTGCCATCCGTAATAAATAAAACTCATAGTTAAAAAAAGGAGAGTTAGGGATAGGGTGAAACAGAAATGCTGTTTCACCCTATGCTGATGTTATGAATTGGTTAGATCAATTTGAAGACAAGTTTTCTGCCTTCGCGAATTTCTGTTATATCATTTTAGGAAACATTATCTATGCGGTGAGCATTAACGTGCTGATTACCCCGATGAGCCTGTACAACGGCGGGTTCCTGGGAATGGCGCAGCTGCTGCGTCTGTTCTTCGTTAAGGTGCTGCATTTCTCCGGACCTCCGGGAATGGACCTCACCGGTATCATCTACTTTCTCATGAACGTGCCGCTGTTCTACTACGCGTATCGGGCGGTGGGAATTAAGTTCTCGATTAAATCCCTGATTTCCATCGGAATGTCCTCCCTCTGTCTGACGCTGGTTCCGGTACCGGCCAAGCCATTGTTCAACGATTACCTGTCCGCTTGTGTAGTGGCAGGCGTCATCGGCGGTGTGGGATCCGGAATCATTCTGCGAGGCGGCAGCTCCACCGGCGGTTCGGATATCATCGGTGTCTGCATGTCCAAGACCCACCCGAATACCAGTGTGGGAAGAATCAACGTGCTGTTCAACGTGGCGGTATACGGAATCTGTCTGTTGGTGTTCAATATTCAGATTGCCATCTATTCCTTTATCTATACTACTATTCGTTCCAGCTTCATGGACCGGATGCATACGCAGAACATCAACACCGAGGTGCTGATTTTCACGAAGGTGGATGGAATCGACAAGCTCATCACCACGGACATGGGACGAGGCGTCACCAAATGGGAAGGAACCGGCTCTTATACCGAGGAGAACGTGCACATCATGGTGGTGGCCATCACCAAGTACGAGGTTTATCACCTGCAAACCTTAGTGCAGGAAAAAGATCCCCATGCCTTCATCATGCTGAACGATGGCGAACGGGTTGTGGGCAACTTTAAAAAGCATTTGGAGTAATACTTCAAGAAATAACGGAAAACAAAAATGAGGCTGGATTATTCCAGTCTCATTTCTATTGTACCGATTCCATCCGCGCATTGAACTTTGGCGATTGAACCGTTAATCAAGGTCATGCACGGCTTCACGTGACCGATATCGCAGTTCCATACAATCGGAACGTCGAAGCATCGATTGAGCAGATCCAGATACTCCTCATCCGACGAACCGCCGTCGAACATCACCCGCCCGAAGAGAATTCCGGTCGTACCGCGGAAATAGCCGCAGGCTTTCATCTGAAGCATGGTGAGGTACAGGGTTTCCGCATTCATGGCAAAAGGATCGAAGTACCACACAATCCCTTCCGAGGCATAGCGCTCCAAGAATTGATGGGTGCCGTCGTAAGGCGTACCGATCAGCTTTCCGATGCAGTCAATGCATCCGCCAATCAGCCTTCCCTCAAAGGCCACCGGCTCTTTCTCACCGTCCAACCGGCTGTCCCAGTACACTTCTCCTTCCAGGACGGGATTATTGCTGAAATCCTTTTTGTCATCATAATATTGAAAGGACTCTTGGGTTCCAATGTCACCTTTCAGGACCCGAAGCATCCGTTCCTGAAAAGGGTGCAGGGGCTGCCAGTCAAAGGTACCCGCATTGAATCCGTACATGGTGGCGATATCCAGATTCGTGGTGATTGGAAAAAGAAGGTTGGTGGGGTCACTGGCACCGATGATCCATTTCGGCTTTTCTCGGATTTGATTCCAATCCACGTACGGCAGCATCTCCGGAGCGTAGTCCCCGCCGGAAGCGGAGAGAATGGCGGAGATGTTTTTATCCTCCACTAATTCCTGCAATTCTTTACCGCGCACGGCACCGGAGGCGGAACGGTCGGAATTGTTTCGCACAGCAGCGGTTTCTCGGATGCGGTAGCCTTCTCCCTTGAGCACGGAGAGGGATTGATCGAAGGATTCGATTTTGTGGCCCACACCGGCGCTGGGTGCACAGATGCCGATGGTGTCTCCGGGCCGGAGAAATTTCGGATAAATCATTTTATTTTCTCTCCTGTTCGTTCTGGAATGCGCCCTGCAATCCGTTGGAGAAGAGAATGCCGCAGGTGACGTACATGGAATAAGGGGACTGCACGATGGTGACACCGAGGGATTCCGCCAGCTTAATCAAGGCCGGATCCGGCTCACTTCGTCCGATAAAAATTACACAGGAAATCCCCATTAAGTCTGCTGTACGTAGAACTTGCGGATTGTATAAAGCTGTAATTAAGATGGATTTATCGTTAGAATAGGCTAACATATGACTCATCATATCCGAGGAAAATGCGCTGTTCAATTCCAGTTCCGGATCGCTGTTTCCCGTTAAAACTTCGGCATCCAGCAGGTTTACCACTTCTTTTAAAACCATAACTTCCTCCTTGCATTTATAACACTATTGATAAAATATTTTTAAGTGACAATTTACTTTGTTTAATTCTATTCAATCAAATTTCTGTTCAAATATGACTATATGGAATAAATTTAGTTAGAGTTATAACAATTCTTGCAAACTCATTATATAATTGTATAATGAATTATACAAGGTGTATTTGTATGTCAAAACAAGGAGGTATAATTCTGATGAAAGTTTCAAATGTTCCTTTCAAAGGCACAGCGGAACAGGAAACTGAACTCCGCAAAAGAATTGCAGAGCACAAAGGTGAAAAGGGATCTCTGATGCCGATCATGCAGGCAGCGCAGGAGATTTACGGATATTTACCATATCAAGTGCAGAAAATTATTTCAGATGAGACCGGAATCCCAATGGAGAAGATTTACGGCGTGGCAACATTCTACGCACAGTTCTCCATGTCTCCAAAGGGACAGTACGAAGTATCTGTCTGTCTTGGAACTGCATGCTACGTTAAGGGTGCCGGCGAGGTTCTGGAAGAGGTTAAGAAAGAACTGGGAATCGATGACGGTGAATGCACACCGGACGGAAAGTTCTCTCTGGATACCTGCCGTTGTGTAGGAGCCTGCGGACTGGCTCCGGTTATGATTGTAGGTGGCGATGTATACGGAAAGATTACTCCGGATCAGGTTGCCGATATCTTGAAGAAGTATGCATAAACCAGTAATTGAAGACTGCAATGGAGGAAGATAATGAAATCATTAGAAGAACTCAAAGTCATTCGTGACCGGATGCAGAGTCAGATCGGTCCAAGATGCGGAGCGGGAGAAGCAGCTCCGGAACATGTAGAAGGTGACGGTCCTGAGAAATTTATTATGGTTTGCGGCGGTACCGGATGTCATTCCGGCCACAGCCAGGAAGTAATGGATCGTTTTGAGAAACTGATTAAGGTAGCCGGCAAGGAAAAGGAATACAAGGTAATTCAGACCGGATGTCAGGGTCTTTGCGCAAAGGGCCCGATTGTCGTAATCCACCCAGGCGCCGTATTCTATGAAGAAGTGAACCCGGATAAGGCAGAAGTCATCTTCCGGGAACACGTGGAAGGCGGAAATGTTGCATCCAAGTACCTGCTGAGGGAAGAAAATGCCGACGGTACAGATGATGAGGATTTCAAGTTCTACAACAGACAGACCCGTATCGCACTTCGCAACTGCGGAATGATCGATCCGGAGAACATCGATGAATATATCGGAAGAGGCGGATATGAAGCACTGGGCCGTTCTCTGACTCAGATGTCCCCGGACGATGTCATTCAGGTAGTACTGGACAGCGGACTGAGAGGCCGTGGCGGTGCCGGATTCCCAACCGGAAAGAAGTGGAAATTCGCTTGCGGCAACAGAGGACAGGTTCAGAAGTATGTATGCTGTAACGCCGATGAAGGTGACCCGGGTGCATTCATGGACCGTTCCATTCTGGAAGGTGACCCGCACAGCGTGCTGGAGGCAATGGCTATTGCCGGATACGCAATCGGCGCAGATCAGGGTTATATCTACGTTCGTGCGGAGTATCCAATCGCGGTAGATCGTCTCCGCATTGCGATTCGTCAGGCAAGAGAATACGGACTGCTGGGCAAGAATCTTTTCGGTACGGACTTCAGTTTCGATATCGACCTGAGACTGGGTGCCGGCGCGTTCGTTTGCGGTGAAGAGACCGCACTGATGACCTCTATCGAAGGAAACCGTGGAGAGCCTCATACCCGTCCGCCGTTCCCGGCAGTAAAGGGTCTGTTCCAGTCTCCAACCGTTCTGAACAACGTAGAGACATATGCCAATATTCCGGAAATCATCGTAAAGGGTGTGGATTGGTTCCGGTCCATGGGTACCGAAGGCTCAACGGGCACCAAGGTATTCGCTCTGGGCGGTAAGGTAAACAACACCGGCCTGGTAGAAGTTCCGATGGGAACCACCCTGAGAGAAGTTATTGAAGAAATCGGCGGCGGCGTGCCAAAGGGCAAGAAGTTCAAGGCTGCACAGACCGGCGGTCCTTCCGGCGGATGTATCCCGGAAAAATATTACGATATTCCAATTGATTACGAAACTCTGAAGAGCATCGGATGCATGATGGGTTCCGGCGGAATGATCGTAATGGACGAAGATAACTGCATGGTAGATATTGCGAAGTTCTTCCTGGAATTCACTGTAAGTGAATCCTGCGGAAAATGTACTCCATGCCGTATCGGTACAAGACGTATGCTGGAAATCCTGACACGGATTACCGAAGGCAAGGGCGAGATGGAAGATCTGAACAAGCTGGAAGAGCTGGCAAAGTACATTCAGGCCAATTCTCTGTGCGGTCTGGGTCAGACTGCACCGAACCCGGTTCTGTCCACTTTGAGATTCTTCCGGGACGAGTATGTGGCACATATTCAGGACAAGAAGTGTCCGGCCGGCGTATGTAAGGCTCTGTGCACATACGAAATCGATCCGGAGAAGTGTAAGGGATGCACACTGTGCGCAAGAAACTGCCCGGCAGATGCGATTACCGGTTCCGTGAAAGAACCGCATCACATCGATACGGACAAGTGCATCAAGTGTGGAGCATGTATGGATAACTGCCGTTTCGGCGCAGTGGTATTCAAGTAGTGGAGGTTACAGAAATGGGAGATATCAAATTAACAATCGATAATATTGAAGTCACAGTTCCGGAAGGCTCCACTCTTCTGGATGCTGCACACGCAGCCGGAATTGACCTTCCGACCCTGTGCTATCTGAGAGACGTCAACGAAATTGGCGCCTGCAGAATGTGCCTGTGTGAAGTGGAGGGTGCCAGAGGTCTGGTAACCGCTTGCGCATTCCCGGTAAGTGACGGAATGGTGGCACACACCAATACCGAAAGACTGAGAGAAGCCAGAAGAAAGACCCTGCAGCTGATCGTTTCCGATCACAACATGGACTGCCTGGCTTGCGTAAGAAACAACAACTGCGAGCTGCAGAAGCTGTGCAAGCGCTATGGCGTGACAGATACGGACTACTATGCCGGAAAGAAGAATTCTTTTACCGTAGACAGCAGTTCCAAATCCATCGTTAGAGACAACAACAAATGTATTCTGTGCAGAAGATGCGTGGGTGCCTGTGAGAACCTTCAGGGAATCGGCGTAATCGGCGCAAACAACCGTGGATTCGATACTTACATCGGAAGCACCTTCGACCTGCCGCTTGTAGAAACCAGCTGCGTAAACTGCGGACAGTGCGTGGCAGCTTGCCCGGTAGGCGCTCTCTATGAGAAGGATTCCACCGCTGAGGTTAAGGCGGCACTGGAAGATCCGGACAAGTTCGTTGTGGTTCAGGCAGCACCGTCCGTTCGTGTGGGTCTGGGCGAATGCTTCGGACTTCCGATCGGAACCGTTGTGGAAGGACAGATGTCCGCTGCACTGCACCGTCTGGGATTCGACCGCGTATTCGATACCAACTTCTCGGCAGACCTGACCATCCTGGAAGAAGCGCACGAGCTGATCGATCGCGTTCAGAACGGCGGAGCACTGCCGCTGATTACCTCCTGCTCGCCGGGTTGGATTAAGTACTGCGAACACTACTATCCGGACCTGCTTCCGAACGTATCCAGCTGCAAATCTCCGCAGCAGATGTTCGGTGCGGTGGTAAAAACATACTACGCGGAAACCATGGGAATTCCGGTAGACAAGATTGTATCGGTATCCGTAATGCCATGTACCGCTAAGAAGTTCGAGTGCGACAGACCGGATCAGGATGCGGCAGGCGTACAGGATGTGGATTACTCGCTGACCACCAGAGAGCTGGGCAGCCTGATTAACGAAGCCGGCATCGACTTTGTCAACCTGCCGGAAATGCCGTACGACAGCCCTCTGGGCGATTACACCGGTGCTGCGGTAATCTTCGGCGCAACCGGCGGCGTTATGGAAGCGGCACTGAGAACGGCAGTGGAGACCATTACCGGCGAAGAGCTGGAATGCGTAGAATTTACCGATGTTCGTGGCGTAGAAGGCGTGAAGGAAGCATCCTACAACGTGGGTGGCCTGGAAGTGAACGTGGCAGTAGCCAGCGGCCTGGCCAATGCGAAGAAGGTTCTGGATGCAATCCGTTCCGGCGAGAAGAATTACACATTCGTGGAAATCATGGCATGTCCGGGCGGATGCGTCAACGGCGGCGGACAGCCGATTGTAGATTCCTCTGTCAGAAACTTTGTAGACGTTCGTGCACTTCGTGCAAAGGGACTGTACGAGCTGGACAAGAACAGACCGCTGCGTAAATCTCACGAGAATCCGGAAATCATCGAAATATACAAATCCTACTTCGGTGAACCGGGAAGCGAGAAGGCGCACCACATTCTGCACACCAAGTATGTGGAGAGAAAGGTGAACAAGGACTTCTAGAATCCGGTGAAGCGAATTGGATTTTCATAAGAGAATCAACGGAAAGGGAACTGCGGAAGCGGTTCCCTTTTTTCATCAAAACAACTTGAAACGGTCATTTTCCTGTGATAAGATTTTTCTTGTTATTGTATAAGGAGGAAAGTTTTGAGAGTTGCACTTACAACATTATTTATGGCAATGGTGCCGGTCATAGAGCTTCGAGGAGCCATTCCCTACGGCGTTGTGGAAGGCCTCAGCGTGAGCCAGGCGTTGATCCTTTCGATTATCGGAAACCTGATTCCGGTTCCGGCGCTGATTATTTTTACCAAAAGAGTGTTCGCGTGGCTTCGGACCAAGAGTGAGGGGCTAAATGCTTTCGTGTGCAAGATGGAGGCGAAGGCGGAATCCAAGAAGGAAACCGTGGAGAAATATGAGTTTTTCGGGTTGATGTTGCTGGTAGCCATTCCGTTGCCGGGAACCGGTGCCTGGACGGGCTGTCTGGTGGCGGCCATGATGGAGCTGGATTTCAAGAAAGCCTTTCCGGCGGTGGTTCTGGGCGTTGTAATTGCCGGATTGATTGTATCCTGGCTGACCTTCGGCGTGAAGATGATTGCGTAGGAGTTTTGAAAATAGAATAGAATGCAAAAAGCACTGCTACATCGGCAGTGCTTTTAATATGTCGATAATTGAAATCTGCAAGTCTATTTGGAGCCCTGCTCCGGAATCTTTCCAATATAATCCAAATCGAAAGTTTCGTCCAGTGGCGTATCCAGCAGGACGTGGTTCATAAAGGCATCCATTTCTGCGGAGGCCAGCATGACGGATTTATTCAGGGCATCGAAGAGCTTGACGCTGCTGACGGAAGTCCGCTTTTCGTCTCCGTCTCGGTAGATCATATCCCGCCGGCTCTGAATGGCCTTGCTGGGAACGGCGGAAAGAATCCGATAGGTGGCATTTCTCGCCGCGGTATTGGGGCGGCTGAACAGGGTCAGCACCCGGCTCATGGTCTCGATGGCCTCCTGGGTGTTTCGGCGGTTGGTGCTTTCGTAGAACTCGGAAATCAGTTCGTCAATTCTCTTTGAGTGGGGGAATACCCGGTTCAAGTTCACCTTGCGAGGAGATTTGCGGCAGATTCCGAGGATATAGCTGTCGAAGTCCCGTTCAATCTTTGCGTGGGTCTGGCCGGTTTCCTTCATGAATTCCGACACCAAAGGGTGGCAGGCGGCGTCCAAAATAAAATGAGTGACGCATCCCAGGGCGTAACTGTACGCTTCCGGTGATGGATTCTTCCGGAGGATTCCGGTCGCTCGTTCAAAGAAATCCCTCCCGGCGGAATGGTGAATTTGACGGCCTTCCCGGCTCAAACGATTGCTGTGCCAAGGGCGATAGAACGCCAAAAAATCCGGACCGTGAAGTCCCATCATATACGCATCAATGCTGGCAGCATTGGAGTTGATGATATCTTTTGCATCTCCCGGCATTACCCGGATGATTTCTTTTCCAAAATAATAATGGGCGTAGTGCGATGGCATAGGCGCCTCCTTTTTCTGTGTACTGACACCATTATAGCCGAGATGGGGAAAAACCGCAATGTTTCGGCATTTTAAGAGAAGCGATTAACGTTTTTGAACATTTCGGAGTGGGCGTTAATTCTTTTTTTGCGATGTGAAATAATAGACGAGGTTTGTGAATTGACATCCGTTAGGTGAAATATTATAATAAGCGTGAAAACAGAATACTGTTCCAAACAATAGAACGATAAGTTCGTTAAAAAACTATACGTCATTCACAAGGAGGATGCGAATGAAATTATTGATTATTAATCCGGGTGGTACCAGCACCAAGATTGCAGTATTTGAAGACGATCAAGAACTCTTCAAAGCGTCAATCGACCATACTGCTGAAGAGCTGAAGCCGTACCCACATGTTTTTGACGAATTTGAGTACCGGAAGAACCTGATTGTAAGGACCGTGGAAGAAGCCGGATATTCGATTTCAGACTTCGGCTGTGTTGCCGGAAGAGGTGGTCTCTGCCGGCCGGTAGAGGGCGGAACCTATGCGGTAAACGATCGCATGATTGAGGATTTCAGAAATGCGGTATGCGGAGAGCATGCATCAAACCTCGGTGCGGTAATCGCGAAGTCCATCGGCGACGAAATCGGCGTACCTTCATTCATTGTCGACCCGGTGGCAGTGGATGAAATGATGGAGAAGGCGAGAATCACCGGTCTTGCGGAACTGGAGCGTCCGGCTTGGTTCCATGCACTGAACCATAAGGCGGTTGCCAGAGCCATTGCAAGCAAAATCGGAAAGAAGTATGAGGACTGCAACTTTATCGTTGCTCACCTGGGATCCGGAATTTCCATCTGTGCCCACAAGAAAGGAAAGATGGTGGATGGATCCGGCGGCCGTACCAACGGTCCGTTCTCTCCGGAGCGCTGCGGTTCCCTGCCGACCTACCCGCTGGTTCAGCTCTGCTATTCCGGTAAGTACACGGAATCCGAAATGGTAGACAAGATCAGCAAATTCGCCGGCATGTACGATTTCCTGGGAACGAAGGATTCCAGAGAGATTGAGAAGCGCATTGAAGAGGGAGACGAAAAGGCTGCTCTGGTATATGATGCATTCATCTACGAGACGGCAAAGGAAATCTGCTCCTACATCCCGGCATTCGACGAACCGGTAGACCGGATCATCGTTACCGGAGGAATTGCTCATTCCAAGAAGGTGACATCGGAACTTCAGCGTATGACCCAGAACGTTGCACCGATGGAAGTCGTTGCGGGTGAGTATGAGATGATCGCGCTGGCGCTGGGAGCGCTTCGTGTCATGAACGGAGAAGAACCGGCAAGAGAGTACAAGTAGAAATAACCATTAATAGCTAACCATAATAAACCATAAAAACCATAATAGATTAACCAAGAAAATAGACCATTTATAATTACCCATAATTAAATTAACCATTTTATAAGTTGTAGTAGGAGGATGAAGACATGAGTTTTTCGAAAAGAATGAGCCGCATTAAGCCGTCCGGTATCCGTGCAGTACAGAAGAGAATTGCCGGAAAGTCGGATATGATCTCCTTCGCAGCAGGATTGCCGGATCCGGCACTGTACCCGCTGGAGGATCTGAGAAAAGCCGCAGACACCATGCTGGAAAAAGAAGGTGCCACTGCATTCGCATACGGCCTGACAAAGGGTTACGGCCCTCTGCTGGACTACCTGACAGATCGTATGAACAACAGAGAACACGTAGAGTGCACAAAGGAAAACATCTGCATTCTGTCCGGATCTCAGCAGGGCCTTGGACTGGCCGCAATGACCTTCTTGGATGAAGGAGATGTGGTAATCACGGAGAACCCGAGCTATCTGGGTGCCATCAACGCATTCCGTCCATACGGTGCAGAGTTCGTTGGTGTTGACACCGATGATGATGGTATCGTAATCGAGGATCTGGAGAGAGCGCTGGAAGAAAATCCGAACACAAAGTTGATCTACGTGATTCCGAACTTCCAGAACCCGACCGGAAAGGCTTGGACGCTGGAAAGAAGAGAGCGCTTCATGGAAGTGGTTGCAAAGTACGATGTTGCTGTTGTCGAAGACAACCCGTACGGCGACCTGAGATTCAAGGGCGAGCCGCTGCCGCATCTGCGCGCACTGGACAAGAAGGGCCAGGTCATCTATCTGGGATCCTTCTCCAAGATTCTGAGCCCGGGCATGAGAGTTGCTTGGACATGCGCTTCCAAGGAAGTGGCTACCGCATTCGAATCTCTGAAGGAAACCAACGACCTGCAGAGCCCGGAACTGACTCAGATGCTGACATACTACTATCTGAAGATGTTCAACCTGGAGAAGCACATTGAGGAAATTCAGGAAGTATACAAAGAGCGTTGCGAGCTGATGGTAGAGATGATTCAGAAATACTTCCCGGCTGAAATTAAGTACACCGATCCGGAAGGCGGAATGTTCCTGTGGCTGGAACTGCCGGAAGGTCTGGACAGCGATGCGATTCTGGACGATGCGCTGGCTGCGGGAATTGCATACATTCCGGGTGAGTCCTTCTTCTCCTTCGACGGAGTGAAGAACACCATCCGTATGAATTTCACAATGGTGAAGGACGATCAGATTCGCGACGGTATCCGGATTCTGGGAGAAGTATTCCGGAAGCACATCGGATAAGAGCGATTTGGCGAAATAGAAGGGAGAACAACTGTGGAGAATTCTAATTACATCAAGATGAGTAAGCTGCGGCTGACAATTGCTATGTTGACACTGGGTGCCGGCTGGGCTGTTGTATATTTGGTGCCGTATCTTCAGTACACCTGGTATGAACCGTTCCGCGAATTCTTGGATGTTTCCGGAACCAAGATGAGCTTCCTGCTTTCCGTTTACGGACTGGGAAATGTTATTTTGGCACCATTTGGGGGATGGTTTGCAGACCGCTTTAACTATAAGACGATTTATCTGCTTTCCATCGTGCTGAATGCGGTATTTGCGGTAGGCTTCCTGCTGAATCCCCATTCCTACGTGTGGTGCATTGCGATGTGGTTCGGTTTCGCTATAGCATCTTTGATGTTCAACTTCCCGACACAGGTTAAGATTATTCGTATGATGTGGCCGGACAGTGAACAGGGGAGAGCATATGGTTTGAACGAAACCTGCATCGGCATCTTCAATATCGTGTTGTCTTCTTTGATGATGGTGGCATTCCAGTATGCGGGAGAAGGCGAAAATGGAATTAAAGCAACCGTTGTTGCCAATATCGCAATGTCCGTAGTCATTTTCATTGCATTGTTCTTTGTCATCCCGAATCCAACCAAGGAGATGCTGGAGGCAAACAGAGCAGAGGCGGCAGCAAGCAAGAAGGATAAAGAGAACCACAATGTGGTGAAGGAAATTCTTTCGGTAGTATGCCGCAAGGAAACCTGGATGTTCGCATTCTGTATCTTTGCGGTATATTCCTTTAAGACGACGCTGACATACTTCACACCGTACTTCTCGGACGTACTGGGTATTCCGGTTGTTATCGCCGGATGGGCGGCAATCTTCAGAACGTACGGCTGCCAGATGCTTGGAGCACCGGTAGGCGGAGAGATTGCGACCAGACTGAAATCTCCGGCGAAGAACCTGATTATCGTATATGTATTGTCAATTATCGGACTGCTGTATATGTTGTTCGGTGCAAACGAGAATTCCTCCGCTGCATTCGTTATATTCGTGATAATTGGGCTTTCCTTCGTTTGCTTTGCCGGCAGAGGATACTATGCGGTTATCGGGGAATGCGGCATTCCGGCATCTCTTACTGCAACCACCACCGGTATTGCGGCGATTCTGGGATTCTCTCCGGATATCTTCCAGTTCACACTGTTCAGCCATTGGCTGGATACTTTACCGGCAGTTACTGCGTACACCAGAATGTTCACATTCCAGTTGGTAGTTTTAATCTTGGGATTGCTGGATGCAATCCTGATTATCCGCCTGCACAAGCGGAATCAGGCACGTCTTGCAGCGGGTAAGGATGTGGAATACAACGGGAAATAGGCGTTAAATGATGAATTAAGCAAACCCTAAAACGACACGGGAAAGCGCGGTCTTCTGCGGAAGATCGCATTTTTCTTTTACTTTTATGAAAACGGCACAAAACACGATACTATAAAAACTTTTAAATCAAAATTAAAAAAGAATTAAACCCATGCCTTACAAGGGGTACAGCGAAATTCCGCTCGGAGTGAAACAGTGAAATTAATAACATGTGTTTTGAACTTGCCGTTGCTATGCTATAATTTGAGCACAAAATAGAACAGCGTTCTAGTCCCACGAGGCGAGAATGGAGGACTCTTGCCCATAGTGTAATTAGGAGGAGGAGAGAACAATGGAAAAGAAGAATCGGATTGCAGACGGAAATCCACGTACGCCAAATTTGGGAATTTCCCTTATTCCAATCGTTGCGATATTTGTATTGCTCTATGGGTCATTGAGAATATTTACTCTGGATGTACAGATTCCGCTGATTTTTGCATCTATCATCGCCGCATTTATCGCCGTGGTAATCCTGAAGAACAAATGGGATACCATTGAGAAGGGAATTATCGATTCCATTCAGAACGCCATGCAGGCGATTCTGATTGCGTGTTTCATCGGAATGATCATCGGAGCATGGATTGCCGGTGGCATCGTGCCGTCCTTGATTTATTACGGACTGAAAATTCTGTCGCCGAAGTTTTTCTTGGTCACCTGCCTGCTGGTATGTTCCATCGTGGCGGTGGCAACGGGAAGCGCCTGGACCACTGCGGGAACCTTGGGCGTTGCCATGGTGGGCATCGGCTCCGGAATGGGAATTCCGCCGGCAGTAACGGCAGGCGCGGTGGTATCCGCAGCGTACTTCGGAGATAAGATGTCTCCGTTCTCGGATACCACGAACTTAGCTCCGGCGGTATCGGGCACTACGCTGTTTGCACACATCCGGCACATGGTATACACCGCCGGAACCAGCTATGCCCTTGCGATTATCGGTTATATGGTTCTGAATACCAGATTCTCCGGAGAAGTTTCTTCAGAGTCGGATATTTCCGCCGTGCTGGTATCCCTCAAAGAGCAGTTCGTGATTTCACCGCTGCTGGTGCTTCCGCTGCTGCTGCTGATTCTCATGATCTGCTTCAAGATTCCGGCGATTCCGGGTCTGGTTGCCAGCATGCTGTTGGGCGTAATCTGTGCCCTTCTGGTGCAGGGGCAGGGCATAGAGGAAATCGGTACCGTACTGAGTTACGGATACTCCTGCGAGACCGGAAACAAGGCATTGGATGAGCTTTTGTCCAAGGGCGGACTGCAGAATATGATGTGGACCGTTTCGCTGATTCTGTGTTCCCTGACCTTCGGAGGTATCATGCACAGTTCCGGAATGCTGGCATGCATCGCAAACCACATCCTGAAGGTAGCGAAGGGAACCGGCGGACTGATTACCGCAACGGGAATTACGGCAGTGTTCGTGAACCTGGTATGCGGAGAGCAGTACCTGTACATTCTGCTGACCGGAAGAATGTATAAGGACGAATATGAAGAAAGAGATTTGGCCCCACAGAACCTGTCCCGAACGCTGGAGGATTTCGGAACAATGACGTCCCCGTTGATTCCGTGGACGACCTGTGCGGTGGCCATGAGTACGTATTTGAACGTGCCGACATTGGAGTACCTGCCGTACAGCTTCCTGAATCTCGTAAACCCACTGGTAGCCATCGTATTTGCTTTTACGGGCTTTACCATCCGGAAGAGAAGTCAGGTGGCCCCGGAAGATATACTGGACTGATGGGTAGATGAATAACGCAGGATGATGCGTATCGAATTATGAAAAAGGGCAGATGCTGCAGCTTTAAAGGTGCAAAACGTCTGTCCTTTTTCAGTAGGAGGATTCATGAGGCGATGAAATAGGGGATAAAAGAAAAATAGGAAAAATCGTGCTACCGGTTGACGCGGACTTGGTGGAGATGCTATAATAAGGTAAATTATAGAACATCGTTCTATAGAATGGAACAGATTTAAAAAAGATATTTCTTTAAGAACGCGACAATTGTTGGAAAGGACGGTTCTGATCATGGAGAAAATCAAGTTGAATGTTGAACATTGCAAAGGTTGCTATCTTTGCATTGCCAACTGCAAGCCCGGTGCTTTGAGCGTATCATCGGAGGTGAACGCAAAGGGTTATCTGGTACCGCAGGTGGATTCGGAAAAGTGCGTACAGTGCGGATGCTGCTACACCATGTGCCCGGATCTGGTTTTCGAAATTTTATAGGTTGTAAGGAGGATACGACATTATGGAAAAAAGAATCATGAAGGGCAACGAGGCGATGGCGGAAGGTGCCATCCGTGGTGGTTGTCGTTTTTATGCTGGATATCCGATTACTCCACAGTCTGAAATTCTGCAGTGGATGTCTTGGAGACAGAAGGAAGTAGGCGGAGTATTCATTCAGGGTGCTTCCGAAATCGAAAGCGTTAATATGACCTTCGCAGCTCGCTGCCTGGGTTCTCGTGCTTTCACTTCCACATCCGGTCCGGGATTCTCCCTGTATCAGGAAGGAATCGCTTACTGGGTATCCGCTGAAATCCCATGCGTAGTAGCATGCGTTCAGCGTTTCGGAATTGGTGATGGTTTTATTTCTGCAGGTCAGGACAACTACTGGCAGGCAGTAAAGTGCGGTGGAAACGGTGACTACCACTTAATCGTGCTGGCACCGAACTCCGTTCAGGAATCTTGCGATATGGCTTATGAGGCGTTTGAGTTGGCAGAGAAGTATCGTCACCCGGTATGTCTTCTGTCTGACGGAACAATCGGACAGATGATGGAGCCGGTTGTTCTTCCGGAAATGAAGGAATACGGTCTGGATGACCTGGATTGGACCATCAGCGGTGTGAAGCCGGGCGAGGACCACAAGGTTGCAACCGACGTAACGTACTTCGAGCCGGTTCAGGAATGGAACCACAAATACCTGGCAAAGATGAGAAAAATCTCGGAAGAAGAACAGAGATGGGAAAGCTTCCAGGTTGAGGATGCCGACGTTGTACTGGTTGCATACGGTATTTCCTCCAGAGTAGCACAGGAAGCGGTTACCAGAGCGAGAGCAGAAGGCTTCAAGCTGGGCCTGATTCGTCCGATTACCCTGTGGCCGTTCCCAAGCAAGGCATTCGACGAGATTCCGGAAACCTGCAAGGGTATCGTCACTGTCGAAGTGAACATGATGGGACAGATGCGTGAGGACGTAATTATTCATACTAAAGGAAAGTTCAATACATATGCCATGACAGTAGACGAACCGAGAATCCATACCGTAGACGAGGTTATGGCGTTTGCGAAAGAAGTCTTCGAAGGCAAGGACGAAGAGGAGGTATACTAATGGCTACAAAGAAAGCACCTGAGTTATTTTATGATGAGAGCCGTTTCTGCGGCGGATGCGGCCACGGAATCTTCAACAGAATTCTTGCAGAAGTTCTGGAGGAGATGGACATCGTAAGCGACACCATCATTTGCTCCGATATCGGTTGTAACCACCAGTTCCAGTTCTGGATGAACGTGGATGCCATCGTTCCGCCACACGGAAAGATGGGTGCAGCACTCACCGCAATGAAGAGAGTTCGTCCGGATAAAAACATTCTTACCATCGCCGGTGACGGCGGTGCGTATGCGATCGGTCTGGGAGAGACCACATCCGCAGCGCTGAGAAACGAGAACGTAACCATGTTCGTAATGAACAACACCGTATTCGGCATGACCGGCGGACAGCTGGCTCCGACCACAATGATTGGTCAGAAGACCGCATCCACACCGGCCGGAAGAAACTTTGATGATAACGGTGAGAATACCGATGTATTCAAACTGATGAAGGGCATGGATATCGCTTATCTGGCTCGTACATCCGTGACCAGCCCGGCAAACATCAACCGTACCAAGAAAGCGGTACGGAAGGCAATTGAGAAACAGCAGGCCGGAAAAGGTTTCTCCTTGGTAGAAGTACTGGTACCGTGCCCGACAAACTGGCATATGACACCGGTAGATTCCATGAAGCACATCGACGAAGTGGTATCCAAGGTATATGAACTTGGCGAAGTAATTGACAGATAAGAAGGAGGAACAAAAGATGGTTAGACGTATTATCTGCGTAGGACTGGGCGGACAGGGTGTCCTGACAGTTGGTAAACTCCTTATGGAAGCAGCTGTAGACAAGAACCTGCAGTGCACCTGGACTTGCAAATACGGAAATGAAATGCGTGGCGGATATTCCGAATGCAACGTAATTATCAGTGATGAGAAGATCGCTTCTCCATATGCGGATCATCCGGATATCGTATTCCTGATGAAAAACGACGGCCCGGTGGTAGAGGCTTCGGTAGAAAGATACGAAGCAGCGATGCCGAAGGATGGCGTAATGTACATCAACAAGAACGCCCTGGATCAGGATGTAAAGCGTCGTGAAGATGTTCGCGTCGTTGAGATTCCGGCAACGGATATCGCAACGGAGCAGGGAAGAGGCGGAAATGCCAACCTGGTTCTTCTGGGTAAACTGGCTTCCGAATCCGGACTGTTCACTTATGACGAGTTCGAAGCGTCCATGTGCAAATACTTTGAGTCCCATGGAAAGGGTAAGTTCAACGAAGGCAACAAGAAGATGCTGGCTGCCGGAAAGAATGCTTAACGGAATGCTTCACTGAAGTGTTTTGAAATAGTGTTTTAACGATAATAGGGTAGGAGTCCTTGAGATTCCTACCCTATTATCGTGCTTTTTTTTACAAAAGAAAACGGCGCCGCGGTTCCCCGCAGCGGCGTTGAATTACAGATAAACCTCCCGGGTAATCCGGGCACTGATTTCTTTCATCAATGTAATTTTTTCTTCAAAATGCTCGTCCTTGACTCTGGATTTCGGACCGGAAATACTGATAGCCGCAACGGCATTTCCGTGACCGTTCAGCACCGGAACTCCCAGGCAGTACAGTCCGATTTCACGTTCTTCCGCATCCACCGCATATCCCTGATACCGCACCTTCTCCAATTCTCTCATCAAATCTTCGTAATTGGTGATGGTATGTTCCGTAAACGGCGTGAATTCCGCATCCTTATATACATCCAGGTTCACATTTTCCGTGAATGCCAGGAGGCACTTTCCCAGAGAGGCACAATAGCACTCCGTCTGGTTGGAGATTTTTCGGGAAAGTCCCAGGTTGTGGGTGGATTCGATGGTAATGAGGGGAACGTTTGCGTACATTCCGTTCCATTCCTGCTCCAGAATTCCGTATGTAACGCATTCCCCGTATGCATCGCTGATTTCCTGCAGCAGCGGCCGCACGCTTTCGGTGATGATATCGTTGTGGGGAAGGGTACTGTAGGCGTACAGCTTCGGTCCGATGGAATACTGATCGGAATTCTTATTTTGCACCACGTATCCTCGGTTCTCCAATGTAGCCAAAGTGCGAAATACGGTACTTTTATATATGTCTAAATCTTTGCTGATCTGGGAAATGGATGTATCGTTTCCCTGACGAAAGAGATATTCCAAGATGTCGATGCTTCGATCCACCGAATTGATGATGACGGATTTGGCGGATTCCTTTTCCTTTTTTTCTTTCATATTCTACCTCTGTTCTACCGCGGAGCCCGCAGCTATTGCACACAAAAACACGATATTATTATACCGTGTTTTTCCTTATTTTTCAATGGTTTCACGGCCTTTTCAAGGTGAAAAAATCATCACAATTGCCCAATGCAATTATATTTTGGATGACCGGATTTAATTGTAGGAAATCCGTTCCGGTGCATGTATAATAAGTGGCGGAAATGTATTGTTATAGATTGTATGATTAGGAGAAACGATGAGCGACAGAAGAATTATTCAAGTAAACGAGAAGGTCCCGCTTCGGATGGGAATTCCGTTAAGCATTCAGCACACCTTTGCCATGTTCAGTGCATCGGTCCTGGTTCCGTATATCCTGGGAATCAGTCCGGCCATTGCGCTTCTCATGAACGGCATCGGCACCCTGCTGTTTATTCTGATTACCAAGGGGAAGGCGCCGGCATATCTGGGATCCAGCTTTGCCTTTATCTCCCCGGCACTGATTGTTATCAATAAGATGGGGTATGAGTACGCATTGGGTGGATTCATCGTCACCGGCATCATTTT
This sequence comes from Mogibacterium sp., assembly GCA_016775335.1. GTDB lineage: Bacteria > Bacillota > Clostridia > Peptostreptococcales > Anaerovoracaceae > Mogibacterium_A. The sequence goes on along the minus strand of JAEUGJ010000003.1, from coordinate 33,507 downwards.
CATGGCGGTGGCCATTCTCATCAAGTATGTGGGCGTGGACTGGATCGATGTCATCCTGCCGCCGGCGGCGATGGGACCGGTAGTGGCGCTGATCGGACTGGAACTGGCGAGCAATTCGGCGTCCAACGGCGGAATTGTCAAATCCGAAGGATACGATCACATCGATCCTCATCTGGTCATCGTATTTCTGGTGACGTTGGCTTTTGCCATTATCGGACAGGTCCTGTACCGCGGTTTCGCATCGGCCATCGCCATTCTGATTGCCATCATCATCGGTTATATCGTGGCGCTGCTCCTGGGAATTGTGGACTTCACTCCGCTCCGAACCCAGTCCTGGGTAGCCATGCCCAACTTCACCGCACCGAAATTCAGTCTTCAGGCGATTCTGGTCATCATCCCCGCATCGCTGGTGGTGATTTCGGAACATATCGGTCATCAGGTGGTAACCTCGGAAATCATCGACAAAGACCTTCTGAAGGATCCGGGCCTGCACCGGTCCCTGTTTGCGGACGGTTTATCCACCACGCTTTCCGGTTTCTGCGGCTCCGTGCCGACCACCACTTACGGTGAGAACATCGGTGTCATGGCCATCACGAAAGTATACAGCGTATGGGTCATCGGCGGCGCGGCGGTATTCTCCATTTTCCTGTCCTTTATCGGAAAAGCCTCCGGCTTGATTGAAACCATTCCGGCACCGGTAATGGGCGGCGTCAGCTTCCTGCTGTACGGAATGATCGGCGCATCCGGTATTCGGCTGATGGTGGATGCAAAGGTGGATTATTCCAAAGCCCGGAATCTCGTCATGACCTCGGTTATTTTCGTCACCGGACTTTCCGGTGCCTATATCAAAATCGGTTTCGCCACGCTGCAGGGCATGAGCTTGGCCGCATTGGTGGGAATGGCGCTGGGACTGACCTTCTACGTTCTGGACCGATTCAAATTGACCAACGATTACGAATAGCGGTTACATCCACAAAAAGAATAAAAAAATGGACTTTTGATGGCTCAAAAGTCCATTTTTAATATGTCTGCAGTTTCCGGCGATGCGTGCAATCCGGTCTAGCTCAGGTAACGGAATACGCCTTCCACCTTTCCGATGATGGTGCAGTCCGGCACGATGATGGGTTCCATCTCGTCGTTCTCCGGCTGGAGCCGGATGTGTCCATCCTCACAATAGAATCTTTTTACCGTGGCTTCCGCCTCGAATTCCCCTTCAATCATGGCCACCACGATGTCTCCGTTGCGCGCCTCGTGTTCCTCCTTGACGATGATGTAATCACCGTCGTTGATTCCGCTGTTGATCATGCTGTTGCCGTGAACAGAAAGGATGAAATTGTTGCCTTTTCCCAGGAATCGAGACGGGAAGGGAACGTACTCATCGATGTTCTGCTCCGACAGAATCGGGGTGCCGGCGGCAACTCGTCCGATAATCGGAATCAAGGTGGTGTTGGTGTCGTCGATGGACATCGGGACGTCGTTCTGCGGTTTTGGCGGATTCCGATCCACCACGACCAAAGCCCGAGGCTTGCTGGGATCCTTGCGAATCAGGCCTTTTTCCTCCAGCACCTTCAGGTCTTTGAAAACCGTAGAAGTGGACTTGATATCCAATGCTGCACAGATTTCCCGAACAGTTGGAGGAAAACAGCGTTCTCGTATGGTATCCTTCATGTATTGCAGGATTTTCTCCTGTCTTTCCTCACACTTTTTCATCAGTACCTCCTGGCATTAAATCAGTGTCAGTTCGTTAATATCCATCGGGCTGCCGTAGTTGTTCCAGTCATCGTAAATCAGTCCGCTCTGGCGGATGATGATGTCGCCCACTTTTCCGTCAATCTTGCTGAACGGCAGGGTTTTGTGATAGGTTACCAGGCTGTCCTTATAGTGGAAGACAAATCCGGTTCGGAAGAGTTCTTTCTCCAGCGGATACTGGTATTCCGCAATATCGCAGAGAAGATCGAACAGGTCGTCTCCCTCCGTCTCAAAAACGTTCTCCAGTGTCAGATTGGAATAGTTGGCCCGAATCTGAACTTCATGACCGTTAAAGCGGTCCAGGAAGTTAGTCAGTTTCTCCTTTGTGGACGGCTCCTTCGCATCTTCGAAAATGACGCAGTTAATGCGGTGACGAACCTTCAGAAGATCGAAAATCTCGTCGGAGCATTCCTTAACGTAATGCTTCAGATGGCGGGATACGTTCACGCAGGAAATCATATCCTGATGGCGGTTCAGGACTTCCGCAATGCGGTGGATGTCCTGTTTCTCGCTGGTCGGCAGGGTGGTGTTGATGTAAAGGTTGTGAGTCTCACCGACATGGGCGATGATATCTTCCAACGCTTCCAGCTCTGCCAGAGGTTCTCCGCCGGTAAAAACAACATCGTTGTGCGGGAAAATCCGGTCCAGCAAATCCAGGGAACGATAGCAGCGATCCAGGTCAAAGCTGGAGGAATTTCGGTATTCTTCCTTGTTCACACAGAATGGACAGCTGTTGTTGCAGTCATACGGTACGAACATGGTGACGGTTGGTCCTTCTTTAATTTTCTTCATAATATTCATGCTACCCCTTAAAAAGCTCTAATTTTTTTATGTTTTATTATAGCACGCTTTAAAAGAATTTGTAAACGCATGTTTATAATGTGTCAATATTACACGCGAACTTATCGGAAATTTACAAGAATTGTACTGGTAAAAACACAAAAGATTATGTATAATTGTGAAAGGTATGTTTTTAGGAGAAGTTATGAAGAACAATATTGAAAAAGAGAAATTGCAGAGCCCTCCGCTCTGTAATTGGGTTGAGTTGTTTGTAATCCTTTTGGCCGGCTGGTTCATCTTATCCGGCATCTTTGAATTGAAGTTTATTATCTACGGGGTGATGACCGCGGGCATCATTTCACTTTTATGTTTCAAATCTTTCTATATGAAGGGCGTCCGTTCGGATCGATATTATTTTCTCATTCACGTCAATCCCATTCGATTGCTTATTTATTTTCTTTGGCTCTTGAAGGAAATCGTCAAGAGCTCCTTTAGCGTTACATGGAACGTATATCGGGGAAAGAAATCGCTGCATCCGCAGATTGTGTGGTTTCGGGCGAATTATGATAATCCGGCGGCGCGGGCGCTGCTGGCCAATTCCATTACCCTGACCCCGGGCACCGTGACCGTGGACATTCTGGAGGACGGAACATATTCCGTGCACGCACTGACGGAGGAGTCGAAGGCGGGTCTTCTGGATGGAACCATGCAGGGGAAGGTGGCGCGGCTGTTTGGCGAGACGATCGATTTCCGCGTGCTGGATGTGGAAGAAGCGGGAGAGAACCGGAAGACGGCTCGCCTGATTGAAACTACTTTTACCGCGAAGAAAGGATTGAAGCGCATATGATGATTTTTTATACGGCGATCCTGCTGGCGATTACGGGAGTGGTGCTCCTGATGCTGTTCTTCATGATTCGGAAGAACGGAGTCTATGACAAGTTAAATGCCTTGTTCGTGATGAATACGAACATCGTATTCCTGATTCTGGTGCGGGGGTTGATCGATGGGCGAATCGATATGTACATCGATATCGCGCTGAGCTATTCCATTCTGGGGTTTGTGACGACGGTGATTCTGGCGAAGTTTATCGGAGGAAGAAGATAATGGATGTACGGACAATTATTTCAGCCGCGCTGATTCTGGTCGGGGCGATATTCCTTTGGACGGCGGCAATCGGTGTGGTTCGGTTCCCGGATTTCTTCTCCCGGCTTCACGCGGCCGGAATCGGAGATACTCTGGGGGCGTTCCTTTTGACCGTGGGAATCATGGTGAAGACGGGGCTGACGCTGCTGTCTCTGAAGGTTTTTCTGGTATTTGTAATCTACCTTATCACCAATCCGCTGGGAACCAACCTGATCATTCTGGAGGCGGTGCATGCCCGGGACTATCAGGGATATAATGGGAAGAGAATTAAGAAAGAGAAGGGAGATGACCGAGATGTCGATGCTGATGCTTGAAGCGTTGCTTTTGCTGGCATTGATTGCCATCACGCTGGTCGTGATTTTTAATAAGGACTTGATGGTGGTAGTGGTAACCTACTGTGCGTTCAGCTTTATCACCATGTTTTTGTACATTGTGATGGGAGCGCCGGACGTGGCCTTTACGGAAGCGGTAATTGGCGTCATCTCCACTATTTATTTCATTATGACACTCAGAAATATAGATCGGCGGTGCAAGTGATGCGGAAAGTGCTACCATTAGTTTTAATTGTGATTTGCCTGGGCGCATCCTTTGCGGCCATGGATTTCCTGCCGGAAATCGGCGATCCGTCATCCAAGCCAAACACCCATACGACGGATTATTATATTGAGCACGCCACGACGGAGACCAATTCGCCCAACATGGTAACGGCGGTCATCGTGGACTACAGAGCGTTTGATACGATGTACGAAACGACGGTAATGTTCATTGCCGGGGTGGCAGTGGTTCTCATTCTGGCCAGTCATCCGGAGCGGAAGAATCGAATTCGGTCCCGAAAGGTTCGGAAGAAGGAATCCCGGGATGGAAAGCCGGTATACCGCACCATCAATAAGGAAGTAATGATTCCGTTAATCGAACCGATGATTATGCTGTATGCCATTTACGTGTTGTTCCACGGGGAAGTCAGTCTGGGCGGCGGTTTCCAGGCGGGGGCTCTGTTGGGAATGACATACATTCTGGATGTGATGGTCATTCCGGAACGAGACAGCCTCATCCGGCTGCCGAAGGAAAAATCCACCGCACTGGGCGGAATCGGAACCTTTATCTACGTGCTGACCGGAATCCTGTGCATGGCGGGGGGCGGTGTTTTTCTGGAGTATGAAAAACTGCCGATTCCAATGCATGCGCTGGAGAAGCATTCCACCGGCATGCTTCTGGTGGAAGTGGGCGTAGCAATCTGCGTAATGGCGACGATTATTACCATCCTCAACGGGATTATGGAAAGGGTGCATTTTGATGATGACACAGATTGAGACAATTCTGGCAGGAAAGGGAATTTATTTTCTCACGCTGCTGCTGCTGACGCTGGGATTATACGGAATCATCGTCAGCCGTAATTACATGAAAAAACTCATCTGCATGAATATCATGCAGGTGGCGGTAATCTTCTTTTTCCTTTGCTTTGCCCAGAAGAATTCCGGAACCATTCCGGTGGCGATGAAGCACATCGTCCATGCGGCAGAGTACATCAATCCGCTGCCCCACGGCCTGATGCTCACGGCCATCGTTGTCAGCCTGGGAACCACCGGTGTGGGATTGGCTTTGCTGACTCGGATTAAGGAAAAGTATGGAAGCATTGAAGAAAAAGATATTATAGAAGGAGAGAAACAGTTCCGATGAAGAATCTGCCTGCATATATTGTATTATTGCCATTGTGTTCGGCATTGCTTTCATTAGCGCTGTCGAAGATTCATAAACATTTGGGGCGGGACGTGGTGTTCTGTGCCCTAACCGGATCGCTGGTTCTGTCCGTCGTTCAGTTGGTGCAGGTGGTTCAGCACGGACCGATTCATTACGTATTCGGCGGATACAAGATTCCATACGGAATTGAGTTCTCCGTGGACACGATCAATGCCGTTATCGTTATTATGGTATGTACGCTGGGTGTCCTCTCCTGCATGTTTGCCTTTAACTTTGACAAAAACGGAGATGCGCTCCAGGTGGGCGGTGCGTACACCATGCATGCACTTCTGGTGCTGGGTATGGTGGGCATGACCATGACCGGAGACGTGTTCAACCTGTACGTATTTCTGGAAATCACTTCCCTGACGGCGTACTGCCTGATTGCCATGGGCGGGAGCCGGGGCATCGTATCTGCATTCCGGTACCTGCTGGTGGGAACTGTTGCGGCGACCTTTTACCTGCTTGCGGTAGGCATTCTGTATTCCGTGACGGGCACCTTGAACATGTCGGACATGGCAGCTTGCCTGAAGCAGGGGGACAACGATTCGGCGATGCTGATTGCCATGATGTTCCTGATTGTATCATTCGGCATTAAGATGGCCTTGTTCCCATTCCACGGATGGCAGCCGTCGGCATACACCCACGCCCATACCGGCGCGCGTCCGCTGATTGCGGGAGCCATGGGAAAGATTCCGGCATATGCCATGTTCCGGTATCTGTATTGCATCTACGGAAAGGATTTTAAATATTTCCGGTACGTCCTTCTGATTATCGGCGTGATTTCCGTGTGCGGAATGATTTACGGATCCGTTCGCGCCATGGCACAGAGGGACATCCGAAAGGTTCTGGCCTATTCCAGCGTGGCTCAGATCGGATACATCAGTCTGGGTTTTGCCATCGGAAGCCCGTTGGCCCTGGCCGGCGCTTTTCTGCACATGCTGGGTCATGCTTTTATGAAGGGTGGTCTGTTCTTTGCGGCGGGCGCCATCAGCTGGAAGTACGGAACCTTTGATTTAAATGACTTTGGAAGAATATATAAGAAGATGCCGTTTGCCGCGGGATTGCTGGCGGTGGGTGCACTGTCCATGATCGGCATTCCGCCCACGGTGGGCTTCTTCAGCAAATGGTATCTGGCCTGCGGCGCGGCACAGACACAGGAATACGTGTATATCTTTGTGCTGGTGCTGAGTTCCCTGCTGAATGCGGTCTATTTCTTCAAGGTGATTGAGAAAGTATTCGTTCAGGCGGATAAAACAAGAAAGCCGCTGCATCCGGAGGGAAAGGGTGTTTTGGAGGTACCTCTTACCATCATGATTCCGGTTGTCACCTGCATTCTGCTGATTCTGCTGCTGGGTGTATTTAATGTTAAAGTAATTGATATTCTGCTGATTTCGCTGAAAGGAGTGGCATTATGATTCTGACTGCGCTGGATTACAGACCCGGCATCATTGTCCTCCTGCCGCTGATTGCGTCCTGCTTAATCTACGTGTTAGGAGAACATATCCGTCCAAATTTCCGGGAGGCCATTACCTTTGCGGCGGCTTTTCCCATGGCGGCATTGGTGTACTCCATGATTCCAGCCGCTTTGGCGGGAAAGGAAATCGGATTCACCCTGCTGGAAATCGTAAAGGGAATTCCGCTGCAATTCTCCGTGGACGCTGCGGGAATGATTTTCGCCTGTGTGGCTTCCACCCTGTGGATTGTCACGTCCTGCTATTCCATCGGATACATGCGAGGGCACGGGGAGAAGAATCAGACCGGATACTATTCCGCATTCGCCATGTGCCTGACGGCCACCATGGGACTCTGCTTCTCCGCGAACCTGCTGACATTCTTCATCTTCTTTGAAGTGCTGACGGTAGCAACCTACCCGCTGGTAGTGCACTATCGGGATGAAGAGGGAACCCGTTCCGGACGGAAATATTTGGCGTATACCTTAATCAGCGGACAGCTGTTCTTCGCGGGAATCGTCATTCTGTATTCCTTTACCGGAAGGATGGATTTCGTTCCGGGCGGATTTGTGAATACCGGCGATATTCCGATGCCTTGGATGCTGGCGGTATTTATTCTGATGATTGGTGCGGGCATTGTGAAAGCCGGCGTGATGCCGCTTCACAGCTGGCTGCCGGCGGCCATGGTGGCGCCGACGCCGGTCAGCGCATTGCTGCACGCGGTAGCCGTGGTGAAAGCCGGGGCGTTCTGCACCCTTCGGGTGGTGCTGTACGTGTTCGGACCGGAAGCGGCGCGCTTCTGCCACGGTTCGGAAATTCTGGCTTGGATGGCGGTGGCGACGATTCTGATTTCGTCCCTGATTGCAATCCGTAAGGATAATCTCAAGGCGCGGCTGGCCTTTTCCACGGTGGGACAGCTTTCCTACATCATCTTGGGAATTGCCATCCTGTCACCGTTTGCGGCAACCGGAGCACTGTATCATATCGTTGCCCATGCTTTTATGAAAATTACGTTATTTATGTGCGCCGGTGCGATTTTCGTGACCACCCACCGGAAGAATATCAGCGAGATGATTGGAATCGGCCGTCAGATGCCGGTGACCATGACCTGCTTTACGCTGGCTTCCTTGGCGGTGGCGGGCTTCCCGTTCTTTGTGGGATTCACCAGCAAGGCGAACATCATCATGGGTGCCATTTCCATGGGACAGCCGTTCTTTGTGGCGACCCTGATTGTCAGCGCGCTGTTGGCATTGACTTACCTGATGCCGGTGGTGCTGTTGGCGTTTAAGCGGGATTTTTACAATAGTCAGTTTCCGGTAAAAAAAGAGGCCGTCTTGCCGATGCTGATTCCGATCATGTTTACGGCGGCTTGTTCTCTGTTATTGGGCGTGATGCCGAATTTCGGGCTGCATCTCTACGACCTGGCAGCCATGGCGGGCAATGCGATCTTTGGATTATCCCTTTAGGAGTGGGCGATGAATGAGTTCTTATATTATGGTTTTGTCTCTTTCGTGGGATCGATTGTGCTGATATTTCTCTCCAAAGTAGTGATGAACAAACCCCTTCGGAGAGATGTCAATTATTACGAGACCACGGAAAAAGAAGAGGAGCTGCAGATGCTTCGAAAAGCGAATCTGAGTAAAAAGAAAAATGACAAGCGAGACAGAAAGGGAGGAAGAAAATGAGCTGGAACAATCTTCATCCCGGTTTGGTGATGATCTTCTTTGGAATCATCATTCTGGCGCTTCCGGAAAAATGCCGGAAATACCTTACGCTTGCCGGATCGGTGTGTGCTTTCTGTGCGTTCTGGATGATGGACAGTCACAGCACGTTGCCCTATAAGGTCACCGATAATCTGACACTCCAACTGATTGATACCAACGGTGTGTCTATGGTATTCTTGATGGTTTTCGTGACCATCGGCGTGATCAATGCCATCTATGCCATGGATCTTCAGAACAAATGGGAAGCGGGAATCACCTGTATCTATGCGGGTAGCAACATGGGCATCGTCCTTGCCGGGGACCTGCTCAGCTTCATCGTGTTCTGGGAGATTTCGGCCTTCGCATCCACGTACATCATATACGCTCGGCACTGCCGGCGTTCTTCCAGGGCGGCATTCCGATATGTTCTGGTGCACGCCTTCGGAGGAAACATGCTGTTGGCCGGAATTCTGGTACAGATCTTCCATAACGGAATCGGGCTGGCTAATCTGTCCGGAAATATGCACGGAGCAGCGTTCTGGCTGATTCTCATCGGCGTTGGCGTCAATGCGGCCATTCCGCCGTTTAACGGATGGATTGCGGATGCGTATCCGGAGGCGACCATTCCGGGCACGGTATATCTGGGATCCTACACCACCAAGGCGGCGATTTATGCGCTGATTACGTTCTTCTCGGGAACCCATATGCTGATCTACGTCGGTGCTTTTATGGCCATCTTTGCAGCCTGCATGGCACTGCTGGAGAACGATATTCGCCGGCTGCTGTCCTATCATATCGTCAGTCAGCTGGGTATGATGGTGGCATCGTTGGGCGTTGGAAGTGAAATCGGCGTGGACGGTGCATCCGCCCATGCGGTAACCAATATATTCTTTAAAGGCGTGCTGCTGATGTGTGCCGGATCCATTATGAAAGCCACCGGAACCTCCAAAATCACCGAGCTGGGCGGTCTTCGGAAAAAAATGCCGATTACCGCATTCTGCTTTCTGATTTCTTCCATGGCCATTGCGGGATTCCCGTTCCTCAGCGGTTTCGCTAGCAAGGCACTGATAATGGAAAGTCTTCACGAATATGGGGAAGGTTTCCCGGCGATTATGATTACCATCGCCGGCGTGGGAACTCTGCTGTCCATTACCCTGAAGATTAACTATTTCGTATTCTTCGGAAAATGCGATCGGCAGGTAAAGGTGCAGAATGCCACAAACTCCATGACAACAGCAGTGGTAATCGGTACCATCATGTCCATCGTCATCGGCATGGAACCGGATCTTCTGTATCAGCAGCTCACCTACAAAACCATGGTGGATCCGTTCACGATTCCGCACATTATGGAGTATGTGGCAATCATCGCCGGCGGCGCCATTCCGTTCTTCATCATGCTTAGCATCATGAAGCCCCACGATGAAATCAGCATGGACTTCGACTGGTTCTATCGAAGACCGTTGGTAAAAATAGTTGAAGCGCTGTCCAAGGGGCTGTACCGAGTGTTCGGATGGTTCGACCGTCATGTGCTTCACGGGGTGCAGTTCTTCGGAACCGGTCTGGGAAATCCATACCTCTGGACAGAAAAATCCGGAAATCTGAAAATCAAATCCATGTCCTTTGAGAATGAGGATCGTTTGATCGGCGATGTGATTCAGGTCATCGTGACGTTGTTTGCCGTGATGCTTCTGATTTCCATATACGTCATCAAGATGTAAAAAGAAATCCGGCAGTGCTTGCGCACTACCGGATTTTTTCTGTAAATTCGTCGGTTTCCCGTGCCAGGCGGGGGAAGGGAAGACCGACCACGTTCTCGTAATCGCCGTCGCAGCGGTCGATGTACTTCGAGAAATCCTCCTGGATTCCGTAGGCGCCGGCTTTATCGAAGGGGCGGCACTCCCGGATGTAATTCCAAATATCTTCGTCGGAATAATCCTTACACCAGATATGGGTAGTTTCGCAGAAGGAATGGGTGGCACCGCTTTGGACATCCATGAGCGTCACGCCGGTCATCACCTGATGGCTGGTGTTTCGGTAGGAGGAAAGCATGCGGAATGCATCCGCTTCATCCGTTGGCTTTCCGAGAATTTCATCCTTGTACACGATGGTATCCGCGGCGATAATCAGGCCTTCCCGGAATTCCTTGGGGCAAATTTCCCGATAGCAGGATTCGGCTTTTTCCCGGGAAAGAAGACAGACCGCATCTTCCGGAGAAATTCCATCCGGAAGATGTTCATCGGTGTGGGTGGGCCGGAGTACGATGGAGACTCCGTGCTTCTGAAGAATATCCCGCCTTCTCGGGGATTGAGAAGCCAGAATGACCGGTTGTATTTCTTGAATTTTCATAATATAATGAGAATGTCCTTTCTGTTGAGATGTTTTCATTATAGCAGAAGAAAAAACACAGAAAAACACTTGACACAGCATGGGATGTACGGTATTATATTACGGTCGAAGAAGAAGTTATCCGCTTCTCACCTTATCACACAGGTGCATAAGGTAACTATATGCAAGCTTTTATCTTGTTTTTGTTGCGGATACTTCTGTATCCGCTTTTTTAATGTATGGAGGTAAGAGCGATTAGTAGAGATCACAGAGACAAAGACAGCAGGCAGATCAATGAAGAGATCCGCGCTAAAGAAGTTCGCGTTATTGATGCAGAAGGGGAAATGCGAGGAGTTCTGAGCATTAAGGAAGCCCTGGCATTGGCCGAAGAAAGCAACCTGGATCTGGTAAACGTATCACCGAATGCGGAACCGCCGGTATGCAAGATTCTGGATTATGGTAAGTATCGTTATGAACTTCAGAAGAAAGAGAAGCAGTCGAAGAAGAACCAGAAGGTGACTCAGGTCAAAGAGGTTCGTCTCAGCACTTTCATCGAAGAGCATGACATACAGGTCAAAGCGAATACAGCTAAGAAATTCTTGAAGAACGGAGATAAGCTCAAGGTTAGTCTTCGTTTCCGGGGAAGAGAAAGGGATTACACGGCGAAGGGTTTCGACGTGATGAACCGTTTCGCAGAGGAAGTTTCCGAGTTCGGTGTAGTTGAGAAGAAGCCGAAGTTCGAAGGCAGAAGTCTGACGATGTTCCTTGGACCAAAGAGCAACAAGTAAGTATTATTTAGGAGGAAAGCGTAATGGCAAAGAACAAAATGAAGTCTCACAGAGGCGCAAGCAAGAGAATGAAGCTCACCGGATCTGGAAAGCTTAAGAGAAACAAGGCATACAAGAGCCACATCCTGACGAAGAAGACGGCTAAGAGAAAGAGAGGACTGAGAAAGTCTTCCATTCTGACAAGTGCAGATACAAAGCGTATGCTGAGATCGTTGGCGAAGTAATCAGGGAGGTAGAAGAACATGGCAAGAGTAAAAAAAGGTGTAACAGCACGCAAGAGACATAAGAAGGTTATTAAGCAGGCAAAGGGCTTCTATGGCCAGAAGAGCAGAAACTTTAAGGCAGCAAATCCGGCTGTAATGAGAGCGCTCCGTTCTGCTTACGTGGGAAGAAAGAACAAGAAGAGAGAATACAGAAGACTGTGGATTGCAAGAATCAACGCTGCAGCAAGAGCAAACGGCATCAGCTACAGCAAGTTCATGAACGGTCTGAAGAAGTCCGGAATCGAGATGAACAGAAAGATGCTGTCCGAGATGGCAATCTACGATCCGGCCGGCTTTGCAGCACTGTGCGAGACTGTAAAGAAAGCTAACTAGTCATGGAGTATTTCGTCAGTCATTTTTGGATTCTGATTGGGGCAGCCCTCTTTGTTTCCTTCTGTGCATTCCTGTGGTGGTATTCCATGGATAAGAATGCAAGACTGAAGCGGGAGCGGGCGCTGGCCAGGGCAGAAGAGGTTCGCAAGAAAAAGGAAGCCCAGCAGAAGGCCAATTCGGAAATGAAGGAAAAGTAATGATTTTGGGACACCGCAATGCGGTGTCCTTTTTGCTGGGCGAATTTCGGTGACATATGAGATGTTGAAAACGAACCCCCGTTATGCTAATATCTAATGTGTGCCAAAATACAATTTTGATGATATGAGGTGAATATATGCTCAGCAAGAAGAAGAAAATGATAACCGGTGTTGTGGTTCTGGCAGCCATACTGATTTTGGGCTTCTGGTACTTCTTCCAGAAGGATCGGATTACCGTACCGAACACTTACCAATATGACGATTTAACGGAATACGTCACCCTTGGAAACTACAAGGGCATCCAATATAAGAAGAATGTGAAGAAGGTGTCCGACAGTGATGTGCAGTCGGAAGTGAAGAAGGCAATCAAGAAAGCCAGCACCACGAAGGACGTGAAAAGCGGGACGGTCGGCAGCGACAGCAAGGTGAAAATTGATTTTACCGGAAAGATTAACGGAAAGAAATTCGACGGCGGATCCGCCGAAGATTACACCTTGGATATTGCCAATGACAGCATGATTGATGGTTTCAGTGAAGGAATTGTGGGCCATAAGGTGGGCGATAAATTCGACCTGAAGCTGAAGTTCCCGAAGAAATATTCCAATGAGGACGTGGCGGGAAAGAACGTGGTGTTCACCATCAAGGTGAAGGCCATCGTGAAGACGGACACGCCGGAATACAACGATATTTTTGTAAAGAAGAATACGAAATACAAGAATACGGCGGAGTACGAAAAGTCAATTCGCACGAAACTGGAGAAGGAAAACGAAACGACGGCGGAGAAGGATGCGTATTCAGAGGTTTTTGCGAAGATTCTGAAGGACAGTGAAGTGAAGAAGTATCCGGAGAAGGAACTGGATGCGTCGAAGGAAACCATGAAGGAGACCTACAAGAATCTGGCGAAGCAGTACAACATGGAATACGAGGATTTCCTGAAGCAGTACATGAAGATGGACGAGAAGTCCTTCAATAAGCAGGTGGATGCGTACGCGAAGAATTCCGTGAAACAGCAGTTGGTAATGCGTCAGCTGGCCAAGGAACTGGATGTCACCGTGACGGATGAGGAATACAACGAATATCTTCAGAAGCTCCTGAAGCAGAACGGCATGACGGAGGATTCCTTCGAGGAGCAGAGCGGAACTTCCCTGAAGGAGTACGCGCAGCAGAACAACATGTATGAGGGTCTGCTTTATGAGAAGATCATGAAGCAGGTGATGAAGTTGAGCAAGGCAGAATAGCAGAATCAATGTGGAGGTAGCATCATGAAGTGCCCATATTGCAACAATTCGGATACGAAAGTAATCGATTCCAGACCGGTAGAGGACGGGCTGGCCATTCGCCGGCGCCGAGAGTGTGAGAAGTGCAAGAAGCGGTTTACCACCTTTGAGAAGATTGAGAATTCTCTGCTGGTGGTAGTGAAAAACGACGGCCGACGGGAGAGTTTTGACCGGAACAAGCTGATTAACGGGCTTCTAAAGGCGTGCGAGAAGACAAAGATTACTTACGAGGACGTGGAAAAGATTGCGGAGCGAATTGAACGCGGTCTGAACAACACCATGGAAAAGGAAATCGAGAGCAAGATGATCGGGGTGCTGATTATGGATGAACTTCGGAACCTGGATCAGGTAGCTTACGTACGTTTCGCGTCGGTGTACCACAAATTCACGGACGTGAACACCTTTGTTCAGGAGGTGAATCGCCTTCAGGAGAAAGATCGGGTTCGCCCGGAAGAGCGGAACGAAGAGAAATAGCGGATTGACAGATAGAATTCAGATAGGTATAGAGAGGGAATAAAAAAATGATACGGATTGCAATAGACGGACCGGGAGGGGCCGGAAAGAGTACGATTGCCAAAATGGTGGCAGAGAAGATGAACATGGAATACATCGATACCGGTGCCATGTATCGGGCCATTGGCTGGATGTTTTCGAAAAACAATGTAAATACGGAGGATTCTGCGGAGGTGCAAGACGTTCTGAATCGCACTGCCATCGATTTCGATAACGGAAAGATTTTTCTGAACGGGGAGGACATCAGCGGAGAAATCCGTACACCGGAAATCTCCAAAGCGGCATCCGTTTGCTCCAAGCTGCCGGAGGTTCGCAGCAAGCTGGTTGCCCTGCAGCGGGAAATTGCAGAAGGCAAGAGCGTGGTGATGGACGGAAGGGATATCGGTACCAATGTGCTGCCGAATGCAGAGGTGAAGATCTTCCTGACGGCGAATCCGATGGTTCGCGCCAAGAGAAGATACGATCAGCTGCTGGAAAGCGGCAAAGAAGCGGACCTGAATTCCATCTTTGAAGACATTAAAGAGCGGGATTATCAGGACACCCACCGGGAATTGAATCCGCTGCAGCAGGCAGAGGATGCGGTATTGCTGGATACATCCGACATGACAATCAATCAGGTTTTGGATGAAATCATGAAGATGGCAGAGGGAAAAAATGAGTAGCAAGAAGTTCAAGAAAAACAGAAACAACAACGCGAGAAAAAACAGACAGCTGAACCGGGAAGGTCTGGGCGCACTGCAGAAATGCCGGTTCTTCGTATATCTCATTTTCGTGTTTGATATTCTCATGATGTTCTATGCGCCGATTGCACATCTCTTTGGGGCTAAAGAAACGCAGATTCTGTACGCCATCATGCTGATGATCGGTGCGCAAGCCATTGTGGGGTCCATGCATATCGTAAAGTATATGACCACCGTGGAAATTTTCCTCAGCGGCCGTGAGAAGGATTATGCCAACATGTATGCCAGCCGTGCGCGGTTCTGCGTGCTGCTGCAATTCTTTATGATTACCCTGTCGATTATCAACCACGTGAAGTTCGACAGCGGAATCGTCAACACGCTGCTCAGCGTGGGCGGTGTCACGCTGGTGGTGCTGGCTCTGCAGAATATTACCATTCTTCAGAGAAACTATATCTAGACGAAATGAAGAGTTTAAAAAACGCAGGAAACCGTTTATTTTTGCGCCTTATGAGAAGTTCCGGAGGATTGATGACCGGAACTTCTTTTGCTATAATATTTTTCACGTAGGAATGAAGTGAAACGGAAAGACAGAAATACCCGGATGTGCTTCGAACATAAGGAGAAGCATAGATGAGAATCAAAGATATTCCTCAGGAAGAGCGTCCCAAGGAGAAGCTGATGTATGCGGGAGCGGAAAGCCTCAGCACGCCGGAATTGCTGGCATTGATTATCCGGACCGGCAATTCCAGCAAATCTGCGGTACAGCTGGCGGAGGACGTGTTGGCCTACTCTGCGAAAGAGCTGGGCAGCCTACGAGAGGCGGATGTACAGGAGCTAACGGAAATCGATGGAATCGGAGCCACCAAAGCCTGCTCTATCGTGGCCAGCCTGGAATTGGCTCGTCGCCTGATGGGGCGGGAGTCGGAAGATCAACGGATGTCCATGAAGAATCCGGAGTCGGTGGCTAACCTGTTGATGGCAGAGATGCGCGGACTGAAACAGGAGCACTTGGTGGCACTGCTTCTGAATGCGAAATGCGAAATCGAATCCAGAATTACCATTTCCATGGGGGAACTGACTTCCACGGTGGTGCATCCCCGGGAGGTTTTTCGGCCGGCCATTCGGAAGGGTGCCGCGGGAATTATTTTGGCACACAATCACCCCAGCGGGGATCCCACCCCCAGCGGGGATGATATCCAATCCACGAAACGGATTATGGAAGTTTCCAAATTGGTGGGAATTCGACTGTTGGATCATCTGATTATCGGCGACGGCCGGTACATCAGTCTTAGAAATGAAGGTTATATGGAGTAAAGCGATGAATCAGGTATTCTATATTGCATCGGGAAGAGGGGGAACCGGCAAATCCGTTTTTGCCGTGAATCTGGCCGCAACCCTGGGCATGATGGGCAGAAACACGTTGCTGATCGATATGAATCCGGGCATGCGCACCTTGGATCTCATGCTGGATGCGGAAAATGAAGCAATCTACCACGTCTTTGACGTAATGAACGGCGTCTGCATGCTGGAACAGGCGGTAATCCGAATGGAGAAGCCGGCCAGCCTGTATCTCCTTCCGGGTGGCCTTATGGAAGATCGAAGCCATTTGGATCGGGATAAATGGCAGGCATTGATTGACGATGCAAAGGAGAATTTCGATTTCATCGTAATCGATGGGGCGCCGGGTGCGGATGAATTCGTCACCACCTGTGCGGCAGCGGCAGAGGAAACGTTGATTGTGGTGACCCCGGAGCAGACGGCCCTTCGAAATGCAGATATGCTGGAGGACCGGCTGATTCGACAGAGGGTGTTCCGGCGCCGCTACGTGCTGAACCGCATCTATCCGTCTTTGACCGAGCAGAAGTTGGAACCGGAACCCCAGGAAATCAATATGCAATTCAAATGCGAAATGTTGGGAATGATTCTCGAAGATGATATTTTTCGGGTGTCTTCCGATGCGGGAATTCCCGCCGTTCTGAAAAAAGAATCCTATGTATCCGGAAACTTCCGAAATATCGCCGAGCGGTTGATCCATAAATAATAGCATTCTAAGTGAGAATTCCTTTTAGGAACGATAACTATACATGGGGGTATTCCTTTAAATAGAGTTGTATATATTGACTATTTTTGTAATTCGGATTATAATTATTTTGTATGATTATGAAATTCTGCTGACTGGAACAGTCAGCTGATTCGTACGAAAATACACAATATTTATATTTAAATTTAAAGGAGGACATAACAGTGAATGATACCGTTGATGGAATGATTTTTGCTGTTGTGTTTCTGACCATTGGACTGTTGATTGGTTACCTTCTCCGCAAGAACGTGGGCGAAAGCAAAATCGGAAGTGCGGAACAGAAGGCTCAGAACTTGATTTTAGATGCGCAGAATGCTGCGGAGAATATCAAGAAAGAGAAGATCTTAGAGGCAAAGGAAGAAACACACAGACTAAAGTCGGATTTGGAAAATGAAATTCGGGATCGCCGAAAGGAAGTAGAGAAATCCGAAAGAAGAATTCTTCAGAAAGAAGAAAACGTCGAGAAGAAGCTAGAGAACATCGAACGTCGAGAGGACGGTCTTTCCAAGAGAGAGCGTTCTATGAATGAGAAGCACCAGAAAATCGACGAATACCTGGCAAAGCAGCGGGAAGAACTGGAAAAGATTTCCGGCTACACCCAGGAAGAAGCGAAGCAAATTCTGCTGGATGAAGTGGAGAAGGACATCCGAAAGGATGCTTCTGCAATGATTACCCAGGTAGAGACGGAAGCGAAGGACGAGGCGGACAAGCGGGCGAGAGAAATCGTCACCATGGCGATTCAGCGCTGTGCGGCAGATCAGGTGGCGGAGACCACCGTATCGGTGGTTCCTCTTCCGAGCGACGATATGAAGGGCCGAATTATCGGCCGAGAAGGAAGAAATATCCGTGCCATCGAGACCCTCACCGGTGTGGATTTGATTATTGACGATACACCGGAAGCGGTTATTCTTTCCGGATTCGATCCGATTCGTCGAGAAATCGCCCGGATTGCATTGGAGAAACTGATTACGGATGGCAGAATTCACCCGGCTCGCATTGAAGAGATGGTGCAGAAAGCCACCAAGGAAGTGAATAACATCATCAAGGAAGAGGGCGAACAGGCTTGCTTCGAGACCGGCGTGCACAACCTGCATCCGGAGATGGTGAAGCTGCTTGGCAGACTGAAGTATCGTACTTCCTACGGTCAGAATGTTTTAAAACATTCCATCGAAGTCTCCCTGCTGGCAGGGCTGATGGCTTCGGAACTGGGTTACGACCCGAGACTGGCAAAGAGAGCCGGACTGCTTCACGACATCGGTAAATCCATCGACCACGAAGTGGAAGGAACCCATGTGGAAATCGGTGCCAACATCTGCAAGAAGTACAAGGAGTCCTGGAAGGTGGTCAACGCCGTTCAGGCACATCACGGTGATGTGGAGCCGACCACCATGGAAGCGGTGCTGGTAGCGGCGGCAGATGCGCTTTCCGCAGCTCGGCCGGGAGCTCGTCGGGAGACGTTGGAATCCTACATCAAGCGTCTGGAGAGTCTGGAGGAGATTGCCAATACCACGAAGGGCGTAGACAAGTCCTATGCAATTCAGGCCGGCAGAGAAATCCGGATTGCGGTAAAACCGAATCAGGTGAAGGACGACGAAGTACCGATGCTTGCTCGTGAAATCGCAAAGAAAATTGAAGGCGAACTTGAATATCCCGGACAAATCAAGGTTAATGTTATCAGGGAGACAAGAGCAACCGATTACGCGAAATAATCAAAGCTCCCCGATTCGGGGAGCTTTTTTACCGCAAAGACAAGACATAGATACAAAGACAGCATAGAAGACATAGAAGGAATAACATGATATATCTGGATAATAGTGCAACCACAAGGCAATATGATGAAGTGACGGATTTAATGATTCGGCTTCAGCGGGAGGAGTTTGGAAATCCGTCTTCCCTCCATTCTATGGGATTTGAAGCCGGCAATTATATCTTTGATGCGAGAGAAGCATTGAGCCGGACATTCCCGAGAGACGGCCGAATTGTTTTTACCTCCGGCGGAACGGAAAGTGATAACATGGCGATTTTCTCCTCCTGCCGCAAGATGCGTCGCCGGGGGAAAAAAGTCATTACCACGCAGCTAGAGCATCCGGCGGTGCTGGAATGCATGAAGCGTCTTCAGGAGGACGGATATGAAATCGTCTATCTTTCCTCCGATGTGAACGGATACGTGGAACCGCAGGCGCTGAAAGCGGCGTTAGATGAGGAGACCGTACTGGTATCCATGATGGCGGTGAACAACGAGGTGGGCACCATTGAACCGGTGCTTCCGTGTTATCGCATCGTTCAGGAGTTCAATCGAGACCACGGAACGGAAATCCTGTTCCACACGGATGGCGTACAGGCATTCGGTAAAGTAGAGTTTAACGACGCTCCATTCGACCTGATTTCCATCAGCGGACACAAATTCCACGGACCGAAGGGCGTAGGAGCTCTCTACATTCGGAAGGGAGTTCACCTTCCGCCGTTTATCTTAGGCGGCGGACAGGAAGACGGATTCCGCTCCGGAACAGAGAATACGCCGGGAATCGCCGGACTGGGGCTTGCGGCGCAGATGGCCACGGAAAACATCTTTGAAAAACAGCAGAAGATGGCACAGGTGAACGACTACTTCCGGAAAGCGGTCATCGACGAGATTCCGGATGTGCAGCTGAACGGTTTCGAGGAGCAGGGTTTGGAGCTTCAGCATTACGGAACCCGCTGCCCGTCCGTCATTAATTTTTCCTTCCTGGGAACCCGCGGCGAAGTGCTTCTTCACACATTAGAACAGGATGGCATCTTTGTTTCCACCGGTTCCGCATGCGCCTCCCATCACACGGGAGACAGCCATGTACTGCAGGCCATGTCCTTGGGGCATAAGGAAATTGAATGTGCGATTCGGTTCAGTTTCTCGGAGTTTAATACGATAGAAGAGATGAATTTTGTTATCGATCGCCTGAAGAACGCGGTAACGAGATTCCGGAGATTGGGAAGCTTCCGGTAGAAGACAGATAGGAGACAGAAATGGAAAAGAATTTGTACATTGTTCGGTGCGGCGAAGTGGCACTGAAAGGAATGAACCGCCCGTACTTTGAACGGGTGCTTCTGGAAAGAGTGCGCAGTGCCCTCTCCGTATTCAACGATGTGGAATCCCGTTGGATTGGCGGTCTGATGCTGGTTCGGGTACCGGCAGATGTGCCTCGGGAAGAAGTGGTTCGGGTGGCATCGAAGGTGTTCGGCGTGGCCACTGTGAGTCCGGCAACCTGCTGCGTGCCGGATATGGATGCCATCGGAAAAGCCGCTGCGGCATACATGATGGAATTAATCGAGAAGGAAGGAATTAAATCCTTCAAGGTAAAAGCAAAGCGCGTGGACAAGACGTTCCCGGTGCAGTCACCGGAAATCGGCCGTCAGGTGGGCGCAACAATCCTCAAGACCTGCAAGGTGCTGCACGTGGATGTGCATGAACCGGAAGTCCTGTTGTACGTGGATGTTCGGTCCGAAGGAGCATACATTTATCGGGATAAGATTAAGGGATTTGGCGGATTGCCGCTGGGTACCAACGGAAAGGGCCTGATTCTCATGTCCGGCGGAATTGACAGCCCGGTTGCGGCGTTCATGATGGCGAAGAGAGGAATGCGGATTGAAGCCATTCACTTCCACTCGTATCCGTACACCAGCCAGAGAGCTCAGAAGAAGGTAGAGGATTTGTGCGGAGTGCTGGCGGGTTATATGGGATCCATCAAAATGTATGTGGTGAATCTCCTGCCGATTCAGGAAGAAATCGTAAAGAACTGTCCGGAAGATGAAACCACCATTCTGGTTCGCCGGTTCATGATGCGGATTGCGGAGCAGATGGCGATTAAGAAGCACGATATGATGCTGATTACCGGAGAGGATCTGGGACAGGTGGCCAGCCAGACGGCAGAAGCCCTGGTGGTAACGGATGCGGTAGTGAAGATGCCGGTAATGCGTCCGCTCATTGCCATGGACAAGGTGGACATCATGGATAAGGCGCAGGAAATCGGAACCTATGATATCTCCATTCAGCCGTACGAGGATTGCTGCACCGTATTCCTGCCGAAGCATCCGGTGACAAAACCGAAGCTGAAGAACATCGAGAAATCGGAAGAAGTGCTGGATGTGGATGCTCTGGTAAAGGCGGCCGTGGATTCTGCGGAAACCGTCCTAATCGAGCCGAAGCGGTAGAATGCGATTTACAAAGATGTGGTAATATGATACTATTTCAACAGAAGTAGGAGAGGTGAAATATGGCAACCAAATACAAGAGAGTTTTGATTAAGCTCAGCGGAGAAGCATTGGCCGGAGAGGATAAATTCGGCGTGAATCCGGAGATGACCGCGAAGACAGCCGCACAGATTAAGGAAATCCACGATGAAGGCGTACAGATTGCCATCGTTGTGGGCGGCGGAAACTTCTTCCGGGGTCGGACCGGAAAGAACATCGACCGGGCGACCGCAGATTACATGGGCATGCTGGCAACGGTAATGAACGCCCTGGCACTGCAGGATTCCTTGCTGTCCATCGGATGTGATGCGAAGGTGATGACCGCCATCGAAATTCGGGATATGGCAGAGGGATATTCCAGACGGAAGGCGCTGGATTATCTGGACGACAACAAAGTCGTGATTTTTGGAGGCGGAACGGGAAGCCCATTCTTCTCTACGGATACCACAGCGGCACTGCGGGCAGCGGAGATGAATGCGGAAGTGATTTTACTGGCCAAGAACATCGATGCGGTATACTCGGAAGATCCGAACGTGAATCCGAATGCGGAACGGTATGAAGAACTGACCTATATGGATATTGTGGAGAAAGAACTGAGAGTGATGGATCTCACCGCTGCCACTCTCTGTAAGGACAACGACATTCAGCTGTACGTTTTTGCGATGGCCGAAGAAGGAAACATGATGAAAGTCATTAACGGTGAGAATGTGGGAACGCTGATTCATTAGAAGACACAAATGGAGGAAGAAAAATGTCTCATAAGAAATCCCTGGAAGAAAAGCTTGAAAAAACTGAAAACGTGCTGAGAGAAAATCTGAACACCGTCCGTGCCGGCAGAGCAAATCCGGCTCTTCTGGACAGAGTAAATGTAGACTATTATGGTGTTCCGACTCCACTGAAGAGTCTGGCAAACGTATCCGTACCGGATGCCAGAACATTGATGATCTCGCCGTTCGATCCATCCACTCTGGGAACCATCGAACACGCAATCAATGAAGCGAACCTGGGCATAAACCCATCCAACGACGGAAAGTGCATTCGTCTGGGAATTCCGCAGCTGACCGAGGAGAGAAGAAAAGAGCTGGTAAAGCAGATTAAGAAGATGGGCGAAGATGCGAAGGTTGCCATTCGAAACGTACGCCGTGATGTGAACGACGACCTGAAGAAGCAGCAGAAAGCCGGAGATATCACCGAGGACGAGATGAAGAACTCTCTGGACGATGTTCAGAAGACTATCGACAAGGCAATCAAGAAGGTGGACGAAATCATTGCCAAGAAAAACGAAGAACTGATGGCAGTATAATAATGAGTGAGTATAACGTGGCTCTTTAGCCACGTTTGCTTGTATTAAGAGGTATATTATGACAGAACCGAACAAACTTCCTACACATGTAGGTGTTATAATGGACGGAAACGGACGCTGGGCAAAGAAGAAAGGGGTTCCTCGTCTGATGGGACACAATGCCGGCATGGAGTCCATGAAGAAAATCGTAATTGCGGCTTCCAATATGGGAATAAAATACCTGACGGTGTATGCGTTCTCTACGGAGAATTGGAAGCGCAGCGTGGAAGAGGTCTCCGGCATCTTCCGGCTCATCGTGAAGTACGTGCAGCTGGAACTGAAGGAGCTGGTGGAGAACAACGTGCGCATCAATATCATCGGCGAATACCGGGAGCTTCCGGCGGATTCCGTTGCCGCAATCGACAAATTGCTGGATGCCACTAAGAATAACACAGGACTGGTATTTAACATCGCGGTAAATTACGGCGGCCGGGCGGAAATCGTAAAAGCAGTGAACGAGTTGCTGGCGGAACCGGGCCGGACGGAAATTACGGAGGAGGATATCAGTGCGCATCTCTATACCGGTAGATTCCACGATGATATTCCGGATCCGGATCTGATTATTCGGACCAGCGGGGAAGAGCGGACATCCAATTTCCTGGTATGGCAGTCAGCCTACAGCGAATTGATGTTCACCGATACCCTGTGGCCGGATTTCACGCCGGAGGAATTTGGGAACCTCTGTGAACAGTTTTCCCATCGCAAAAGAAGATTCGGAGGAAGGGACAAGGACGACAAGTAATGAAGACAAGAATTATTTCCGGAATCGTGATGGTTCCATTGCTATTGATTATCTATTTCGGCGGTATTCCGCTGCTGGCGGCAGCGGCATTGATTGCCTACGTTGGCGTAACGGAGTTCTATAACGGTTTTGAGAACATGGGGGTACACCCATCCAAGCCGATTGCGTATGCGATGATTACCGTTCTATATGCGGGACACTTGATTTTTGGTGTGAGCCACACCTTCCTGATGGCATGGGTAATTCTCTCCATGATGGTCAGCATGATCTATGGATGGAGAATTACGGAGAGAAAGCCGTACGATGCGGTTGCCACGCTGACGGCACTGGTGTACATCGTGCTGTTCTCCTACCACATTGTCATCATCGACAACACCCCATATCCAAAGATGACCTGGCTGGTGGTTATCGCGGCCTTCGGTTCGGATATCATGGCTTACTTCACCGGATATTTCCTGGGAAAGCACAAGATGGCACCGAACCTCAGCCCGAAGAAGACCATCGAAGGTGCCGTCGGCGGAGTTGTGGGAAGTGCGATTCTTTGCGGAATCTTCGGATACTTCTTTTACCCGACCATGCTGGTGCACTGCATGATTATCGGCGTGCTGGGCGGAATGGTGGCCGAAGCGGGCGACCTGACCGCGTCCATGTTCAAGCGTGGAATGGGAATTAAGGATTACGGCCACCTGATTCCGGGTCACGGCGGTATTATGGATCGTTTTGACAGTGTGATTTTCGTGGCACCGGCAGTGTGCTACTACATTCTGTTCGTTCTGGTGTAAGCGGAGCAGAGAAGAAGAGGATAGAAGGTTAATCGGATGAAGAAAATAATTATTCTGGGAAGCACCGGCTCCATCGGTACGCAGACTTTGGACATTGTGGATGAGAATCCGGATTTGTTTACCGTGACTGCTTTGAGTTGCAGAAGCCGGGTGGATGAACTGATTCAGCAGATTGAGAAATATTGGCCGCTTGGGGTCTGCGTGGGAAACGAAGCGGATGCCCGTCGGGTGCAGGAACGATTCCCGAATCTTACCGTGTACTATGGCGACGAGGGGCTGGTTCAGCTGACGGAAGTCGAGGGTGACATGATTGTGAATTCCCTGATGGGAATCAGCGGTCTGGCGCCGACATATCACGGAATTCAGCTGGGGAAGGATATTGCATTAGCCAATAAGGAAACCCTGGTGGCCGGAGGGGCGCTGGTGATGGATGCCGTGGCGAGAAAAGGCGTGAAGCTCCTGCCGGTGGACAGCGAACACAGTGCTATTTTTCAGTGCCTGGAAGGAAATAAAGGACGGGAGATTCGGCGAATTCTCCTGACGGCATCCGGCGGACCGTTCCGAAAGTATTCTTTGGAGGATCTGGAAGACGTGACATTGGATCAAGCACTGGATCATCCGAAGTGGTCCATGGGCCGGAAGATTACCATCGATTCCGCCACCATGATGAACAAGGGGCTGGAAGTCATCGAGGCTCGCTGGCTCTTCGATGTGCCGGCGTCCAAAATCGATGTGCATGTGCACCCGGAGAGTATCGTTCATTCCATGGTGGAATTTGCGGATACTTCGGTCATCGCTCAGATGGGACTTCCGGATATGCGAATTCCGATTAGCTTGGCGTTGGGATACCCGAAGCGGCTGGAGTATTCCGGGGACAGCTTGGACTTCTTTACGGAGGGCGCCAACCTTCATTTCGAGAAGCCGCGGATGGATGTGTTCCGTTGCCTGAGTCTGGCGTACCGGGCCATTGAAGAGGGAAGAAGCTACCCGATTGCATTGAACGGAGCCAATGAGGAATTGGTGGCCATGTTCCTGAACAAGGAAATCCGTTTCCTGGACATTCAGCGCACCATTGAGAAGGTGCTGGAGGCCCACAATCCGGTAGATCCGAAGAGCGTATCGGAAATTCTGGAGATCGACCGGGAAGCCCGGCGAATGGCGAGAGCGCTGGCACAGGGCTAGTGCGCTTCCGGGATTTTCACCGGAGGGGGAAGCCCGAAAACAAATGAGTAAAGAAACGAGGACACTTTATTGCTGACAGCAATTCTAACAATCATACTTTTCTGCATCATGATCATTCCCCATGAATTGGGGCATTTTGTGGTAGCGAAATTGGTAGGCGTTCAGGTGAACGAGTTCTCCATGGGAATGGGACCCCTTCTCTTCCAGAAACAGAAGGGCGAGACTCTGTACTCCGTGCGGCTCCTGCCCATCGGCGGATATTGCGCCATGGAAGGGGAGAACGAGGAAAGCGGAAACCCGAGAGCCTTTAACAACAAGAAGGTGTGGCAGAAGATTGCCGTGCTCCTGGCAGGTGCCGTGATGAACGTAATCACCGCACTGCTGGTGATGATTATTGCGGTAACCGTATCCGGCATTCCCACCAACACGCTGGATTCTGTGGTGAAGAATTCGCCGGCAGAGGCCGCCGGTCTTCAGGCAGGAGACCGCGTTGTTGCGGTGAACGACGTCAAGACGTCCGGTTGGATAGAAGTGGTACAGGAAATCGACCGGGACAAGTCCGGGAAAGAAATTCGGATTACGGTGGACCGGGATGGAAAGAAACAGAATTGCACCGTTCAGCCGGAATACTCCAAGAAAGAGAAACGCATGATGGTGGGCATTGCCTGCAGATAAAGCCATAATATTTTTACCTGCGGACGATACGGTGCGACCGCCACCTGGAACCTGAACAAACTGATGCTGAAGAGTTTGAAGATGCTCTTTACCGGTCAGATGTCCCGAAACGATCTGGCGGGTCCGGTGGGAATGGTCTCTCTGGTGAATCAGACGGCCGCGGCGGGGGCGGTGCCGTATCTGTATCTGGCAGCCCTGATTTGCCTGAACCTGGCTTACATCAATCTGCTGCCGTTCCCGGCGCTGGACGGCGGAAGAATTATCTTTGTGATGATTCGGAAGATTACGGGAAATATGATTTCCGACGATATGGAGGGGAAAGTGCATCTGGCGGGCATGTTTCTGCTGATTGCTTTTGCTGTGTTTATTACCTGGAACGATATTATGCGATTGTTCGGATAGGAGGATGGAATGACGAGAAGCGTACAGTGCGGAAGAATTCAAATCGGCGGAGGGGCGCCGGTTTCCATTCAGTCCATGACAAATGTAGATACCCGGGATGAGAAGGCGCTGCTGCGTCAGATTCGGGAGCTGGAAGAAGCGGGCTGCGATATCGTGCGGGTGGCGATTCCGGATATGGAAGCCTGCGAATCCTTTGCGCAGGTGAGAAAGAAGACGGAGGTGCCGCTGGTGGCGGATATCCACTTCGACTACCGGCTGGCCATCGGTGCGATTGAAGCCGGTGCGGACAAGGTGCGCATCAATCCGGGAAATATCGGAAAAGCGGAGTACGTACAGAAGGTGGTTCAGGCGGCCAAAGCGCGGCACATCCCCCTCCGGGTTGGCGTTAATTCCGGTTCCCTGGAAAAAGAAATTCTGGCGGAATACGGCGGCGTAACGGCGGAAGCGCTGGCGAAGAGCGCGCTGAATACGGTACGCTACATGGAAAACCTGGATTTCGATAATCTGGTGCTTTCCATCAAATCCTCCAACGTTCCCATGACTTATGCGGCCTATACCCTGGCCGCCAAGGAAACGGATGTACCGATGCACATCGGCATCACCGAGTCGGGAACACCGTCCAACGGAAAGCTGAAATCCGCCATCGGAATCGGCGGACTGCTCCTCAGCGGGATCGGAGATACCCTGCGGGTGTCCCTTACGGATGACCCGGTTCAGGAAGTTCTCTTCGGGCAGCGCATTCTGGAAGCGGTAGGGCTTCGGGAAAAGAGCATCGAAATCGTTTCCTGCCCGACTTGCGGTCGAACGGAGGTGGATCTGATTTCCTTGGCAGAGGAAACGGAGAACCGTTTGGTTCCGGTGGCGAAAAGACGTCAGGAGAAAGACCTGAGACCGTTAAAGGTCGCGGTAATGGGCTGCGTGGTGAACGGTCCGGGAGAATCCCGAGAGGCGGATTACGGCATTGCCGGCGGAAAGGGCGAGGGCTTGCTCTTCTCCCACGGCGAGATTATCGGAAAGGTACCGGAGAATCAGCTGGTAGACCGTCTCATTGAAATGATAGAGAAAGAAGAGTAGTGGATGATCAAAATACCCCAAGATATTCTGACAACGGAAGAGCTGGAACGCATTTCCGGGATGAAAGAACAGGATATTAATATTGAAATACCCAGGGTATATCTGGAAAAAGAGAGTTTGACGCTGGTAGTCGGTGTCAAGCTCAATTTTGTGATACCTCGAATTCACGAGAAGCGCATGCGGGAACGGATTCTGAAGAAGGTGGGACAGGCGAAGGATGTACGGTTCCGGTATGCCTACCAGGCTTCCGAAGCACCGGTAGCGAAGAAGGCGCCGGATAAAAGCAAAGGCAGCAAGAAGCCTAACGTTTCCGGCGGGGTCCTGTACGGTACCTATATTTCCGGAGAGCCCATTCCCATCGAGGAAATCTACGGCAAGGTGGGAGAGCGGGGCCAGGTGGTCATTCGCGGAGAGCTGTTCAGCCTGGATTCCCGGGCCATCAAGAACGGAAAGCTTCTGGTGACCATGGAAATCACCGATAAGGAGCGGGCCACCTGCTGCAAGGCTTTTATGAAGACAGAGGATTTTGAACTGCTGGAGGAAAACGTATCTCTGGGAGGTTGGCTGAAGATTTCCGGAAATGTGGAATTCGATACCTTTGAAAACGAAGTGGGCATCATGGCCCGTTCCATCAACCAATCGTCAAAACCGGAGCGAAAAGATGAGCACCCGGGGGAGAAGCGGGTGGAACTCCACGTGCACACGAAGATGAGCGACAACGATGGGTTCAACGAAATCGCGGAGCTGGTGGATCAGGCGGCGGCCTGGGGCCAGAAGGCGGTGGCGATTACGGACCACGGCGTGGTGCAGGCCTTCCCGGATGCGGCCAATCGGGCCGCAAAGCTGCGGGGCAAAGGAAAGGACATTAAGATCATCTACGGCATGGAGGGATATCTCTATCCCGATGAGGATGCCATGCTTCCGGACGGAACCATCGATATTAAGAAGAACCGGACGTACCACATCATTCTGCTGGCCAAGAACCTGACAGGACTTCGGAATCTGTATAAAATGGTCTCCTATTCCCACGTAGACTATTTTTACAAGAAGCCGAGACTCCCTCGTTCCGTGCTGCAGCAGCATCGGGAGGGCATTATCGTGGGCAGTGCCTGTGAGGCCGGCGAGCTGTATCAGGCCATCAACCGGGGGGCATCCCGGGAGGAACTGCTCCGGATTGCGGATTTCTACGATTACCTGGAGATTCAGCCTCTGGACAACAACCAGTTCATGATCGATAAAGGAATGGTGGCATCTCGGAAGGAGCTGGCGGACAACAACCTGTTGATTCTGTCCCTGGCGGACGAGCTGGGGAAGATGACCGTTGCCACCACGGACTCCCATTATCCGACGAAGGAGTCGGCCATCTATCGGAACATCATCATGTCCAGCATGGGCTTTAGCGAGACCAACGCCAATAGCTTGTACCTGCGCACTACGGACGAGATGCTGGCGGAATTCTCCTATCTGGGAGACCGGGCGGAAGAGGTGGTCATTACCAATACCAACCGGATTGCGGACATGTGCGAGGTGTTCGAGCCGGTGCCGCCGGACAAGTGTCCGCCGAAGATTGAGGGGGCGGAGGATTTTCTGCGGGATACCTGCTACGAGAATGCGAAGGCGATGTACGGCGACCCGATCCCGGAGGTGATTCAGACCCGGCTGGATACGGAGCTGAACGCCATCATCAACAACGGGTATGCCGTGATGTATGTGGCGGCCATGCGTCTGGTAAAAAAATCCAACGATGACGGCTACCTGGTGGGCAGCCGAGGATCCGTGGGATCTTCTTTTGCCGCTACCATGGCGGGGATTACCGAGGTAAACCCGTTGGAGCCGCATTACATCTGTCCGAAGTGCAAGAACCTGGAATGGCTGGCGGAGGAAGATGAAGCAAAATACGACTGCGGATTCGATATGCCGGACAAGGTGTGCCCAAAGTGCGGCACCCCGTACGAGAAGAACGGCTTCCGTATTCCGTTCGCTACCTTCCTGGGATTCAGCGGCAATAAGGAGCCGGATATCGACTTGAACTTCGCCGGCGAATACCAGGCCACGGCCCACAAATACGTAGGCGTGATTTTTGGGGAGAAGAACATCTTCAAAGCCGGCACGGTAGCCACCGTCGCGGACAAAACCGCCTACGGCTATGTGAAGCACTATGCTGACGAGTCCCCGAAGAAGCTGAGCAAATACGACATTGATTATCTCACCAAGGGCTGTACCGGAGTAAAAAGAACCACCGGGCAGCATCCGGGCGGAATCATCGTCGTGCCGGACGATCATGAAATCTATGAGTTCTGCCCGGTGCAGCGTCCGGCCAACAAACCGGTGGACATCATCACCACCCATTTCGATTACCACAAAATCGATAAAAACTTGCTGAAGCTGGATATTCTGGGTCACGATGTGCCGCAGATGATTCGTCATCTGCAGAACATGACCGGTGTGGATCCGATGACCATCGATGTTGCGGACAAGAAGGTCATCAGCCTGTTCACCTCTACGGAGGCATTGAACATTCAGAATCCGGACTACAAATTCGTCCACGGCACCTACGCCATTCCGGAGTTCGGAACGAACTTCACGCGGCAGATGCTGGACGACATTCAGCCGACCACCATCTCCGCGCTGGTAAAGATTTCCGGATTCTCCCACGGAACCGACGTGTGGACCAACAACGGCCAGGAGCTCCTTCGGGACGGAAAGGCGACCATCGACGAGCTGATTTCCTGTCGTGACGATATTATGAACTACCTGATTCTGAAGGGCATCCCGAATGAGGAAGCCTTCTGGATCATGGAGCACGTTCGTAAGAACAAGCCGCTGACGGAGGAGGAGCTGGAGACTATGAAGAGCCACGGGGTGCCGGACTGGTACATCTGGTCCTGCGAAACCCTGAAGTACATGTTCCCTCGGGCCCATGCGGTGGCCTACGTGCTGATGTCCATCCGAATGGCCTGGTTCAAGGTATACTATCCGGCGGAATTCTATGCCGCATGGCTTTCCTCCAAAATCGACGATTTCGACGTCCTGGCCGCCCGAGACGGAATCCAGGCGGTGGAGCGAGAGATGAAGAACCTGGAGCAACTGGGAAATCAGATGACTACCAAGCAGAAGGATCATCTTACCGTCTACGAAGTGATGTACGAGATGTTCTCCCGTGGGCTTAAATTCCGCATGCCGGAGCTGGGCGTATCCCGGCCGTGCGACTTCATCGTGGAAGATGGGGAAGTGGTGGTTCCGTACATGGCCATCAGCGGTCTGGGTAAAGCGGCAGCGGAATCCCTGGCGGATGCCTACGACGGAACGCCGTTCACTTCTCTGGATGATGTGCGGCAGCAGACTAAGCTGTCCCAGAGCAATATCGACGACCTGAAAGCTGTGGGCATGTTCGAGGGCGTGCCGGATACGGCACAGGTGTCCATCTTCGAGCTGTTTTAGAATTAAGAATAACGTGTGAGGCTTGAGAGGCTTTGCAGAAAGTGGAGAAGCCGGACCTTCCGGGGCCGGTTTTCTCCACAGCTTCAGAATAATTCGAAAAAATTAAAAAAGTGCTTGCATTCGCCCTGTTCCTATGGTAATATAAATGAGCGTCAGAAATGACTAAATACTTTTGGAGGATTGACCGAGCGGCTAAGGAGCTTGATTGGAAATCAAGTAAGGTGTAACAGCCCCGTGGGTTCGAGTCCCATGTCCTCCGCCACTGAAAACCTTGAAGCTTAATTGTTTCAAGGTTTTTTTATTTTGATTTGTAACACGCATGTAACATTTTGAAATTTTTCGCCTATTTTTCCACAGATTTTGTGAGCATGTCGCCTAGTGCAGATGCTAGTTTATCTTCTTCTTCCTTCTTCTCGAAGAGGTGTGTATATATTCCGAGGGTCGTTGATACGTTAGCATGACCCATGCGCTTTGATACGGTGGCAGGGTCAGCGCCAATAGAAATACAGATAGAGGCGTACGTGTGCCTTAGGGCATGAAATGTAATAGGCTCAAGACCGATGCGCTCCATGTAACGCCTTAATCGTCTGGCGCACTCTCCAGGGTGGAATGCTTCACCATTTTGTTCTTTAATTAGATAATCAGAATCAGTCCACAACGGACCGAGCTTCAATTTCTGCTCTATGTGATGTTTCCGGAGTGCCTTTACATCACGAATAACTGGCGCTGGAAGGATGCACAAGCGTTCACCGGAGGATGTTTTGGTATCTTTCACGAATTCGTTTCCTATTCTATGCATGTATCTAGTTCGCCGAATATAGAACCGTCCATCGCCCGGTATTTCATTTTCTAATATTCCCATTATCTCCCCCCGCCGGAGCGATCCGAAAAGCGCCAGTTCGAAGCAGACCCTTTGGTCAAGTGGGATTTCGTCAAGGTGGGAACAGAACACGGTGAAGTCTTCCGGCGAAAGTATCTGGATCTCCTTTTTCTTGTTTGATGGAAGTATAACGTCGTGACATGGATTGCTTTTCAAGAGTTCCCAGTTAACCGCAATCGAACAACAAAGGCGAAGGATGGAATAGGTATCTTTCACGGTTTTCGGGGACAAGCTCATTGATAAGTCATCTATCCACGCCTGAATGGTCCTAGGTGTCAATTTCGGCAAATCTAGCGTTCCAATGGTGGTATTTATTCTCTTAAGCGCAGCGTTATAGCCGTACACGGTATTTTGTGATTTATTGTTGATAACTTGATTCCATACGGCACTACACATATCCGACACTGTTTTACATTTTGAGGATATGCCGGAGATTGATTCAACCCAATCATTTATTTGAGCATTGAGGTTCTTTTTTGATGTGGCGTGAAACACCTTTGATTTCTGCTTTCTTTTCCCGGTATAGTCCGGCTCTAAGTCTACCCATACCCTATATTTATTCCGCTCTAACTGCTTGATATGCATAACATCACTTCCTTTGACCGACTATAAAATCAAGCTGCTTATCCATGTAATCAACCTCCGAATCGTTCAGGTCGGATGCCTTTATCTTGATACAGAGGTCATCGGATGGTGTGCCTTCAATGGCAGCTAGGAAGTCGGGATTTTTTGAATCGTGAACATAGTTGATAAAAAGTTCTTTATTAAGCCCGTCTGGAATATCTTCTGGTGTGAATCCGATAAGATAGGCGGGCGTTACATCTAATACTTGAGCGATTTTGTCGAGTTTCTTTAACGGCATGTCGGTTTTTCCATTCTCAACCCTACTAAGAGTTGACTTGTCCGAATATCCAACTTTAGAAGCTAATTCATCGAGAGTCAATCCAAGTTCAAGTCTTCTATCCTTTATCCGGCTTCCCACAAATTCATTAATTTCCATAACAGAATCATCCTTTCAAAGCTTGTATGTGTCAACATAGTATCACACAGCGCAAAAAAATTAAACAAAAAAACGAAATAAAGTTGACATGAGGTGCAAGGCGTGCTATTATAGTTGCATGAGATACAACTGAAAGGAGGTAAAAATGACTGATAGAGAATTGCTTGATAAGCGGATTGAGGCGTGCGGATACCGGTACGATTATATTGCGGAACAATTGGGAATCACTCGCGAAACCTTGCGCCGTAAGCGTATCGGCAAGTCAGAGTTTACCGCTTCTGAAATCAGAATCCTATCTTCTTTGTTGCACATAGATTCAAGCGAAGAAATGCGCCAAATTTTTTTAAATTAAAAGTTGCATGAAATGCAACTTTTGAAGGGAGGGCAATATGTACGGATTTGTAACGGTGCCGGAATTCAGCGTGCTAATGGGAATCAGCACTGACACGGTATACAGGCTGGTTAAAAAGGATGCAATCCCATATTACAAGGTCGGAAAGAACATCCGACTCAAGGTAGAGGATTTCAGGAAGGGGAGTGGAACAGATTATGAAGAATTTCAGATTTTGGAAGAAGTTTAGAAAGTTCCTCGAAGAGGAAGCGGCTGATGAGTACAACGGCGACACCGTGGGAATGTACATCGGAGGCATAATCGGAACACTGATGATGGTAGCAATGATTTTAATGGGAGGTATGTAGAATGGATTTCATGATTACAAGCGTTGATGATGTCAGCAGACA
>JAEUGJ010000002.1:92843-128149 GCA_016775335.1 Mogibacterium sp. | reverse complement strand
TGGTTTCAGGCTGTATAGTTAGTGCTAAACTAGTGTGGATTCGCGGGAATCCAGGTTTTAAACCCGAGGAAGCACATCGGCGGAAATCACAAGAAAAGTGAAAAACAAAAAAGAGAATCGGACGCATCCGATTCTCCTAGGTGTGCTCCGCATAATCGGAGATACACCGCAAGTCACATCATTTGGTTAAATGTATAATAGTATCTGCTTAAATCGCAGCCAAAAACCCATCACCACATATGTCTCGCAAAGGTGCGCGCTTTGCCCTCAATCCCCGGCACATCCAGGATGGCGCCGGGGTCGTTGGCGGTTTCCACGATGGCAAATCGCCCCGGCAGGATGAAGTTCTTGTTGAAGCAGAAAGCCCCCAGAATCTGTTCCGACACGATATCCCCGCCGCTGTAGCCGGAAACCACCAGACTGTAGATTCTTTTTTTACTAAAATCATGGGTCCGAAACAGTGCAGTGAGCCGGTTGACCATGGCGGTGAGGTTGGCGCTCAGGGCATCGTTGTAATTCGGTGAAATCAGCATGACCGCATCGCTGCGAAGGATGGCGGGAAAAACCTGCTCCGTCATGATTCCGCCGTAAAAGCAATCTTCCTTCTCGCCGAAGTGACGGCAGGTCTCGAAGGTGCAGCCGCGGCAATCCTGAATGGAGCCGTTCCGTAGGGACACCTCTTCCACCACGGTATCCTTTGGCAGATTACGCCGAATCATATCCCATAGAAGTAGCGTGTTGGAGGTTTTCCGGGAGCCGGAATGGATGGCGGCGATGTGAAGCGGGGGCGCAGACGGAGCGTCATTCGGATGGCGCCACCCGGTATCGGTCAGATTGAAGTCCAGAACCTTTCGCATCAGATTTTCTACCTGAAGGGCGTAGACTTCTTCCACCGGCTTTCCCGTGATCTGGCTCAGCACCCGGAAGTTCGCCAGGGTGCCGGTGGCTTCCACCAGGGGTTTCCCGGGAAAGGTGCAGCCCGAACTGTTGGCGGAGAAGGCCATGCGGCGGGCCAACGCTTTGGTGTACAGGTCGCTGGCGCCGTCCACGATAATTCCCCCCACGGAACCGTCCAGGCAGTTGGGATGGAGCCGGAAGGCTTCCAGCAGCCGGTAGTATTCCAGGTTGACGCCGGACTCCGAGAGGCAGATAGCGAAAATCACCTTTTTCCCGGGCATGGGAATATCCTCCAACTCGGAGACTTTTTCCACCAGAGTGACCCGGACGCCTTCTGCCTCCAATCGGGTTAGGCAGTCCCCCAGCACCTGTTCCATCCGGCCGATTCGACCCAGCATCTCGCAGATGGGACGAATCACCAGAAGTTCTTTTGGCTTGTTATTATGAATCTCATTATCGGATTTCGCAGAGGTTTTCATAAGCGTTTCGAATCCTTTCGTAAAGCTCCTCCGGAAGGTCCAAATCCTCCCATTCCCAGCCGCCTTCCGTAAGGCGGTTTTTCATTCCCAGAAATGCACCCCGCTCCCGGGTACCCAGGTACAGGGAGCCGTAATGCCATTCACCTCGGAGTGTGAGAAGGATGGACAGTGCGGCAGAGGAAAGGGCCGGTGCGATGTAGGGTTTGAAACCCAGATCCCGGACAGCGATGTTGGCCCGAACTGCCTGTTCCGTCAATTCTCGGGAAAGGGCATCGTCGTATCGGTCAATGCTGTTGGCAATCACCAGGTCTTTCCCGTGAGGACCGAAGGCCCGTCCTTCCGTGAGATAGGAGGCGAAACGGGAATCCTTGGAGGCGTAGTATTCCGCTCTTTTGTGCATGACTCCAAGACCGTATCCCTGAATTTGCCATGGCTCCAGCCCGGATTCATCCAGGAACGCCGCGCACAGGTTGTCCACCGGATCGCTGACCACGCATACCAGCCCCTGATACCGGGCATTTCGTGCCAGTCCGGCATAGTGGCGGATGATATCCCGGTTGGCATCTAATTGAGCCATGCGCACGTCCGCTTTGGAGCCGGGCTCCACCGGCGGAATCCCTCGGCTGGCGCAGAAAATCAGCACATCTCCGGCAAAGAGTTCGTCTTCCGGCACTACCTCCACGGACGGAAGCGCGGGCCCTTCGAAGGGGTATCCAATCTGATTCATTTCCATTTCCAGCCGTGCGGTGTTTTCTTTCCGAATATCGCAGATGCCGATGGACTCGATTACATCGCTTCCCAGAAGCTTGAGGCCGATGAGCATGGTGGTGCCCACATCCCCCAGCGCCACGATATTCACCCGAGCTTTGGTGCCCGGGGCCACCGGACACTTTCGCAGGGAGAGGGTTTCTTTTACCAGATCATGAATATGCATTGTCTATTCCTCCACTTCGCATTCTCGGTACAGGCTGAGGCGCTGCGCCTTCCGGATATCGCTTTCCACGTACTGGGACGGGGAAAGGTGCTCGTCGTATTCCAGGTCGGCCCCCAGCACCGGCATTCTCGGATTGCTGAGGATGGCCCCCAGCCGCCGGATGGTCAGCTTCTTGCCGAAGGTGGCCTGGTACTCCTGTTCCAGCACCTGAAGGATGTCTCGAGCGTTCTCCAGGCAGGTCATGGAGTATTTGTAAATGTGCTCCAAATTCTTGCCGCCCACGAAGTTAAAGCTGGTGTACGGCAGGATAAAATTAACGGAGCGTGACGCGGAGCCGTCCGGCCGTTCGATGCTGTCCCCGCCGATGAACGGATAGCAGTCCCGCTCGTTGAGCCACATGGAGATGGTCGGAATGAAGTACGCTGACTCCACCTCCCGGCCCCGGACGCTCATGGTATCCCGGGCGTTCCCCGTAAGGAGTCCCACGATGATTTTGTGCACGTCCACATTTTGTGCCCGGAGAATCGGGTCGATGTTGTTCATGCGCTGACCCTTGTGGAGCAAATCGTCGATAAGAATCACCGGCCGGTTAAAGGATTTCAGCATCCGCGCCTGATTCTTCAGGGTTGGATAATTCTCCGATGCGCCCACGGTGAAGCCGGACAGGTCGTTCCGGAAGTACTTCTCCGTGTAGAGGGCCTTCGTCACCGTGTTCGGAACGGCCACATCGGAGAGGGCTTTTCCGAACGGTACCGCCAGGTACGGCCCACGCTTCCGGGTCGGATCCGGAACGGTGGACACGCCGTTGTCCAACGCCACCAAATCCACGATTTTGCTGTACACCGCACTGGTGTTAAAGGAAATCACCAGTTTTCCCGGGAACATCTGGGTAAAGGTGTTCAACAGCCGGTTGTGGGCGTCGTCGATGGCCTTCTGAACTTTTGGAATCTTGTTCAGCGGCGCTTTAATGACCGTCTCCACATCCCGGAAAATGACAATCGGGTCGGTGAGGTCTACCGCATACACCGGATGAGCGGCGGTATCCGAAATATTTACAAAACCCTGTCGGCGCAGCGCCTCGATGGTGGCACCGCTGTAACCGCTTGGGTCAATCGGATGGTAGACTGCATAGGCGTAGTCCTTGGCCAGCAGACCGGTGAGCAGTTCCGTCAGAAGAATCTGGTTCAGATTGCTGACGGAGCGGTTGGCGTTCGCGTAGAATGCACCGATAACCGCAATGCCCCCGTGGGCCTGATTTCGAATGGTAGCGGTAATCTTCGGATCCTGAAACTCCGTCAGCAAATCGTGGGTCTCAAATCTTCGTGCCGCCGCAAAAGCAGAAACTTTTCGGTTTTTATGTCCGCTCTCCACGTAGAGGGTCTGGGTGTCTTCGTGGGAGAGGTAGTTCCACAGGGCATCGAAGTCGTAGCCTCGGCCGCTCAGCTCCTCCCGCATATTGGCGATGGCCGTGTAGTTGTCGTGCTTGTAATCGCTGATCTTCAAATCCTGCGCCTGCAGCACGTGCTTGTACGCCGGCTCTCTGGAATAGAGGTTGTGGTCGTAGATATAGTTCTGTACAATCGGGTCCAGCAGGTTGGAAATATCTCGTCCCATATCGATATTGTCCCGAATTTTGGTGGAACTGATATCTTCGTAGTATTTTTTCAGCTTCAGGTGGATAACCTCTCCCGTAATCGGATAGACTTCACCGGTTTCAGCCTCCATATTCTTGGCATCTCGTGCGAAGATGATGTGGTTAAAAGAATGGATGGAGTTTTCGCAGGGTTCCAGCCGGTAGCAAGAAGCGTTATTCACCACATCGGATCCCATTGCAATGTAGACCTCCTGATTCGGAAACAGGCTGCGCAGTTCCGCCAAATCCTTCGGATTGGCAATGTTGACGGAAATGTCATCCGGGAAAACATAGAGGTTCTCTTCATCGGCGATGGACATGGTGAGAATTTCCTCCCGCAGCATGTGAGGCAGGGTTTTCTTAGACCAGGAGAATTCGTCGATGGCCAGATACACCTGATACCCCATGTTCCGGATGGTGGTGGCGATGGCCTTGTGTCCCAGACTGAACGGGTCGAAGGTTCCCGGGAAGAACGCAATCTTCTTCATTTCCGGGAAGTGGAAGTCGCCCACCTCCGTCTGGTATTCCGATATGAAGCGATAGATGTTCAGCAGTCCGGCCGAGTTATTGTAGAACTGCAAATCCTCCCGTTCCTTGGCGGAAAACGGGATAATGGTTACCAATCGCTTGAAACAGCGGGCGGCGAGGTCGTGCTTCTGCTCCGGGGTGAGCTTCTCGCTGTGGAAGACTCTTTCGCCGATCATGCGGAAGGCTTCCTGAGAGATCGGCGCACGGTAATAGGCAAAACCCTTCAGAAGGAGCCCCAGCAGTCGGGAAGTCCGGGCTTCCATGACGCCGTCCTTTTCTTTGAATTTGTAGATACCGCATTCTTCCAGAATGACGGCGATGGTCTGAAGCGCTGCACAGGCGGAACGCTCCACGCCGTTGTTCAGCATTTTCTCCAGTTCGTCGATTACCTCATCCAGTTCCTTTGGCGGAAGGTACAGGGTGATGACGCCCAGCACCTTCGGCAGGGACCGGCTGAACTGGTAATCCTCGATTTCCAATCCGTTGAAAATCTCAATCATCAGTTCGTTGGCCTGATCCGATGTGAGATCCGGCAGGATCTGGAACAGAACCCGGGCCGAATATCGGCGAACGGTGATGGTCTCACTGTTTTTAATCAGGTTGGCCAGGTGAATCGCAATCTGAAGAATGCGGGCCTGCCCCACCTCAGTATGCACGGATTCCAGCATATATCGGATGTTGGCCATCTTCCGGTTCCAGGAAGTTCGGGTCTTCAGGTTGTCTAGGAACATGGTGGAAAGCTCTTTGTCGGTAAGGGTTTCTCCCGACAGCCCCAGAATATCCCTTCGGCGGATATCCGTGAAGTTGTCCATGGTATCGCCGAAATAGTGATCCATCACGTCCAAGGTAATCAAATCCACATCCTGGGAAAAGGACCCCAGCATATTCTTGGAAAAGAAGCGAATCGTCTGGATAAAGGAGTCCGGGCACCAGGCCGGATTGATTCGAAGGGCGGTAATCATCAAAACGATAATTCGCGCTTCCGATACATCCTCCGAATCGTAATATTTCTCCAACACATCGAAATAGAAGTGCCGGCGCGCCGGATTGCAGTTGTTCAGAGCCGATTCTACGTAGAAGTCCGCGCAAGACGTAATCCATTTCCGGTGGTGGTCGGTCACCTTGTAGTCCGGGTTCAGTATTTTTATCAGAAAGTCCTCAAACTGATAGATGTTGGTGGAGGTGATGTTGGGCGAAGGAACGTCCTTCGGCAGCTCCTTTTTGTATTCCTCCCGGTAATTCGCTACGATGCGGCCCATGAGCGCCGCCGCCTGTTCCCGGATGTCGCTGGCTTGATGGGCCAGCATTTCGTACAGGAAATTCAGGGTCAGGTTCTTCTGATCCTCCGACATGTAGGTGGAATATTCCCCCAGTATGGTGATGTAAGTTCGGGTATCCTTCCAGCGCTGGCAGCTTCGGGCGGATTCAATCAGGCTGGCGAACTGCTCCGGATTGCCGAAGCGGCTCATCAACCGGATGTTGTGGCCGATGGCCCGGAATTTCAGTTCCTGCACCACCTCGTCGTTCCGGAGCAAGGCCGGGCGGAGGCGCAGGGGAATCGGCTTCTGAATGCACTGCTCATCGAAATGGGCGGTGGCTTCTTTCGGAAGATCCACGGAAACGCCGTTCTCAATCATCAGATCCTCGAAATCCTTCAGCTTGGCGTAGACCTTTACGTAGCGGTGGCGCTTGGCGGCATCCACGTTGTCCAGCTTGTTCAAAATGACATCGAAGGCCTCCTTGAGGGAATAGAAGTGAATTACTTCTTTATCCTTCACTCGGGTGCTCTTTACGCGGAAATCCGCATAGATGAGCAGCAGGGATTCCACGGAAAGGTTCTCCAGTTCCAGATCCCAGGTGGAGTGATTGGCCGCGATATGCGCAATGGTGGGAAGGGCATTTCGGCTGAGACAGTAGTTGGTGTAATAGTAATGAAGATACGGTACCCGCTGTTCTTCGAATGGGCGGCAGCCGTATTTCCCGATATCGTGCATGGCAGCGGCACCGGAGATGATGCCCAGATCCACCGGCATCCCCACCTGGTGCAGCTGATAGGCCATATACATGGCAACGTAATGAACACCGCTGATATGGCCCAGGGTGTTGTACGGCGTGATATCGATGCCGATGCGCATAAATTCGTAGATGTACTTGTTCCGAATCATCTTGTGCATCTTGGTATATTCCGGATTGAAGTGGCCCGCCGCAATCTGAACATCGCTGAGCAGGCGAAGATCCTTTGTGGGATCGAAAGGAAGGGTTTTCTGTTCGTATATGAACACGCCGCGCATCAGCTGGAGCAGGTTGTTCCGCTGCTGGCGGAAGGCGTCGGCATCCGCCGGTCCCGGAAGATGGGGGAACAGCTGATTCCGAAGGAACATGTAGCAATGCTGTAGCCAGCCGTCCTCCGGTTCCGGACCGCCGGGATGGAGGTGGTTCTTCCACACGGCCAGGATTTCCGGTGTGTGGATTCGTCCGGTTTCATCGCCCCGGTCAATCAGGTCGTAGGCCATGGCCTTGAACAGATCCCGGGACCGGTTGACCTGATCCTTGGTCAGACCCTCGCCATGCATGTACCCTCGATCCAGATAAGCGCCGGTAATCTCGTTGTACAGAATATCTGCATTGTTCTCACTGAATAACATAAAAGCCCTCTCTCTGCTCGATATCATCGAGCGTTGCCGCCTTCTCTCCCGCGGAGAAGGCGCCTTTTTTCTAAACAACCATATAAGTAAGTAAAATTAATTTAAATATGTAAAACTATTTCCGATTCGCCATGGACAACGCCATGGTAAGCAGCTCGCCCGCCGCATCGAATTTGGATTGGATCGGCAGTTCCCGAACAAGATCCTTGGTGATTACCGTAATCACGTTGGTATCGGTGCCGAAGCCGGCCCCTTCCGTTCGCAGGCTGTTGGCGGCAATCATATCCAGCCCTTTTCGTTCTAATTTTCCTCGGGAGTTCTCGATGAGATTCTCCGTTTCCATGGAGAATCCGCAGAGGATTTGATCTGCCCGGCGAATCTCGGAAACGTCCTTCAGAATATCCCGGGTGCGGGTAAGCGGAATGGACATGTCCCCGTCCTTTTTCTTGACCTTCTGATCGTATGTTACCGCCGGAGTGTAATCCGCAACGGCGGCCGCTTTAAATACGAAGTCCGCGTTCGGCACCTGTTCCAGAACCGCGTCATGCATCTCCCGGGCGCTGGTAACCGGAATGAATTCTGCGTGTGTCGTCGGCTGAAGGGCGGTAGGACCGGAAATCAAGGTGACTTCCGCGCCGCGGAACGCAGCGGCGCGTGCCAGTGCATATCCCATCTTTCCGGTGGAGTGGTTGGTGATGTACCGCACCGGATCGATGGATTCCTGCGTCGGACCGGCGGTGACCAGGACCCGTTTCCCGGCAAAATCCTTGTCGCAGGCCAACAGGTACAGGATTTCTTCCAGCAGCGCCTCCGGTTCCGGCATTTTACCCGGGCCGGAATCGCCGCAGGCCAGGTGGCCGTTGGCCGGATCCATAATGTGGAATCCGTACTTCCGAAGAATCGCCATATTGTCTTGAGTAATCGGATTCTCATACATGGCAGTGTTCATGGCCGGCGCCACCAGCTTCGGACACTTCGCCGCCAGAAGAACGGTGGTGAGCATATCGTCGGCCAGGCCGTGAGCCGCCTTTGCCATAAAGTCGGCGGTGGCCGGCGCCACACAGATCAGGTCCGCGGCTTTCGCCAAAGAGATGTGCTCCACATCGTATTTGAAATTCCTGTCAAAGGTATCCACCGAAACCCGGTTGTTGGTCAGGGTTTCAAAGGTGAGGGGCGCGATGAACCGTATGGCGTTCTCGGTCATGATGACGTGCACATCGGCAAGCTGCTTCTTCAAAGCGCTGGCCAGCATGGCACTCTTATATGCTGCGATGCCGCCGGTGATGCCCAGCAGCACGGTTTTTCCCTGTAGCATAGTGAATTTCCTTTCCGTAATCGATTCGGCAGAGGGACGCATCCCGACCTGCCGGAACATGTTGAAAAATAAACCTTTTTTTACAAATATATTATAACCGTCGGGGGAGTGGGGTGCAATGATTGATAGGGAATGGACAAATTGACGGGGCGAAAGAGGTTCCTTCACGAAAAATCGTAAGAAAAGGGCAAAAATCCCGAAAAATAAAGCAAAAATCCCTTGCGTACAGGGTTTCATGCTGATATAATTATAAAGCTATTTGGGTAATGGACTAAGCCGTGCCCGGATAGACTATCACAGAAAGAGGAGAGACAACATGAAGGAAGGAATCCATCCTGATTATAAGGAATGTAAAGTTACTTGCGCATGTGGTAATACATTTATGACACTGTCCAACAACTCCGAGATGAGAGTGGACATTTGCTCTGAGTGTCATCCGTTCTTCACCGGTCAGCAGAAGTTTGCAAACCGTGGCGGACGTATCGAAAAGTTCAAGAACAAGTACAACCTTTAGGGAACGAACGAGTAAGGGGGATGCTGTGGGAGAGACTGCAGCATCCCTTTTTCGCATGACTGTATTTTACACGGATGTGGGATGTGATATAATGGCAAAGAGCGTGATTTTTTTGTAACGACAGCAGACGACGCACCGGAAGATTGGAAGAGATGTTATCGTTTTTTTACATATAATATAGAGGAAAGAGATTATGTTTGACAAATTGGATTTTACCGTAGACAAGTACGAGGAGCTGGCAAAAAAAGTTTCCGACCCGGATATCATTTCCGACCAGCCGACATGGCAGAAGTACATGAAGGAAATGGGCGAAATGGAGCCGATTGTGAAGGAATACAAGCACTACAAGGATATGAAGCAGGAGCTGGAGGATTCCAAGGAAATCTTCGAGA
Source organism: Mogibacterium sp. (assembly GCA_016775335.1). GTDB lineage: Bacteria > Bacillota > Clostridia > Peptostreptococcales > Anaerovoracaceae > Mogibacterium_A. The sequence goes on along the minus strand of JAEUGJ010000002.1, from coordinate 118,812 downwards.
TGGAAGATGACGAGGAGCTCCGGGAGATGGCTCGGGAGGAAATCAAGGAGCTGGAAGCGGGCATCGAGAAGTCCCAGGAGGAGCTGAAGATCCTGCTGCTGCCGAAGGACCCGAACGATGAGAAGAACGTTATTCTGGAAGTTCGTGCCGGCACCGGCGGAGACGAGGCGGCGCTGTTCGGCGGCGACCTGATGAGAATGTACCTGCGCTATGCAGAGAGAAGAAGATGGAAGACGGAGATCATCGACGTGAACGATACCGGAATCGGCGGTGTGAAGGAAGCGGTTATTATGATCAAGGGTAAGGGCGCGTACTCCCGTCTGAAGTTCGAGAGCGGCGTGCACCGGGTACAGCGTGTGCCGGAGACAGAGTCCAGCGGACGGATTCACACTTCTGCCGCATCCATCGCGGTGCTGCCGGAAGTAGATGACGTAGAGGTTAAAATTGACCCGAACGACGTCCGGGTGGATGTGTACCGCGCTTCCGGTAACGGCGGACAGTGCGTCAACACCACGGACTCGGCGGTTCGTCTGACCCACATTCCGACCGGACTGGTGGTAACCTGTCAGGACGAGAAATCCCAGATTAAGAACAAGGACAAAGCCTTCAAGGTACTGAAGGCCCGTCTGTACGACCTGATGCTCCAGGAGCAGAACGACAAGATTTCGGCAGAGCGCCGGAGCCAGGTAGGAAGCGGAGACCGTTCCGAGCGAATCCGGACGTACAACTTCCCGCAGGGTCGTGTAACCGATCACAGAATTAACGTGACAATCTACAAATTGGAAAACTTCCTGGATGGAGATTTGGACGAGATTATCGACGCTCTGATTACCCATGACCAGGCAGAGAAGATGAAGAGCTTCTAATGGATACCGAAAGACTTGAGATTACTGAAAAAAATATCGCTCATGCCGGCGAGATCATCCGGCGAGGCGGACTGGTGGCGTTTCCCACAGAGACGGTGTACGGCCTGGGCGCCAATGCCCTGGATGAGGATGCGGTGCGGTCGGTGTACGAAGCCAAAGGCCGTCCCAGCGATAATCCCATGATCGTTCACATTGCGGAGATGGGACAGCTGGCGGATGTGGCGTCGGAAATTCCGGCGGTGGCGGTTCCGCTGATTCAGGCCTACTGGCCGGGTCCGATTACTTTTATCATGAAAAAGGCAGAGGGCGTGCCGATGGTGACCACCGGAGGTTTGGACACCGTGGGAATTCGCATGCCCCTCAGCGAAGCGGCCGGGGATTTGATTCGAGCGGCAGAGAGACCGATTGCGGCGCCCAGCGCCAACCGGTCCGGCAGGCCCAGCCCGACCCGATGCGAAGATGTGCTGGAGGATATGGACGGCCGAATCGATGCGGTTCTTCTGGGCGAGGACTGTGAAGTGGGCATTGAATCCACGGTACTGGACCTCACCGGTGAGGTGCCGATGATTCTGCGGCCGGGATACATCACGAAGGAAATGCTGGAGTTCACTCTGGGAAGCGAAGTGAAATACGACCCGGCGCTGTTCGTGGATCCGATGCATCGCAGCGAGGGGGAAGATTTCCACCCAAAGGCACCGGGAATGAAGTATCGTCACTATGCGCCGAAGGCGGAAGTGAAGATTATCGAAGGAGACGATGATGCCGCAGTGGAGCGGGAAATCGAAGAACAGCTGCGGCTGTGCAAATATGCTCGGCAGAAGGCGGTAGCGCTGAATTACGGCCGGGACAGTAAAGCCGCGGCGAAGGATTTTTTTGCCCGTCTGAGAGAATTGGATCGGGAAGATGTTGATGTGATTCTAGTTCGAGCCCTTCCGGAAGAAGAGCTGGGGTTCTCGGTGATGAACCGGATGCTCAAGTCGGCGGGCTACGACGTGATACATGTGTAGGAGGTGGAAATAATGATTATTGCAATTGGATGCGACCACGCAGGCTATCCCCTGAAGGAAGCGGTCAAGGAGAAGTTGATTGCGGAAGGCCACGAGGTGCTGGATGTGGGCACGAACTCTACGGAGTCGGTGGACTACCCGATTTACGGAAAAGCCGTTGGAGAAGCGGTGGCTTCCGGCAAGGCGGAGCGGGGAATTGCGATCTGCGGATCCGGAATTGGAATTTCCATCGCCTGCAATAAGGTGAAGGGCATTCGCTGTGCGCTGTGCACTTCCGTGGAGATGGCAGAGATGTGCCGGAGACACAACAACGCCAACGTAATCGCCATGGGTGCTCGGATGATCTCTCAGGAGCTGGCTTTTGAAATGATCGATACATGGATGAAGACGGAGTTCGAGGGCGGAAAGCACCTGCGCCGAATCAATATGCTGGAAGAGATTTAATCGGAGGAAAGCAATGGCAAAAGAAGGAAAGGTTTATGTATTCGATCATCCGCTGATTCAGCACAAGGTTTCGCTGATGAGAAAAACGTCCACGACCGTAAAAGAATTCCGGGAGCTGGCAACCGAAGTGGCAATGCTGATGGGTTTTGAGGCAACTCGGGATCTGGCGCTGGAGGATGTGGAAATCGAAACCCCGATGTGCACCACGCAGGTGAAGATGCTGAAGGGAGAAGATATCGCTATCGTTCCGATTCTGCGGGCCGGACTGGGATTCGTGGATGGAATGCTGGCACTGGTGCCGAACGCAAAGGTGGGTCACGTGGGTCTGTACCGGGATCCGGAAACCCACAAGCCGGTGGAATATTACTGTAAGCTGCCGGTGGATATCGAGAAGAGAGAGTGCTTCGTGGTGGATCCGATGCTGGCAACCGGCGGAAGCGCAATTGCGGCCATCGACTTCATCAAGAAGAGAGGGGCTACCAATATCAAGTTCATGTGCCTGATTGCGGCGCCGGAGGGAATTGAAGCGCTCCACACCGCACATCCGGATGTGGACATCTACATTGCGGCGAAGGATGAGTGCCTGAACGAAAACGCCTACATCCTTCCGGGTCTGGGCGATGCGGGAGACCGCCTGTACGGAACGAAGTAGGGAATACAAATATAGAGGACGATGATTTTCTCGGGACTGTCGGACGGGGACGGTACGGGGAAGTTAAAATAAAAATTAATATGTGATGATTGGTTATTTGAAATGTAGAGGGAAGCACGCATTTTACTTTTAACTAATAATAGGGAACCCAGAGCGTCGGCGGATGCCCCGGGTTTTCTGTTGCACGATTTCATGAATTGGAGGAGAACATGAAAGGGTACATCACAGACAAGACAAAACTTCGCAGAAGGGTATTTGAAGAGGTGGCAAGGCTGGCCTACGAAGGAGGCGGTCCGGAACAGCTGGATGATCTGCCGTACAAAATCATTTCCGGAGAGAACGAGCCTTTCCGGGACAGCATTTTCCTGGAGAGAGCCATTATCGGCGAGCGCCTTCGGGTGGCAATGGGCATGTCGCTCCGGAAAATCAACGAGCATGCCAACACATCCAAGGGCGTGGATGAGAGCATGATTGCAGAGAAATACTATGAACCGCCGCTAATCGATATCATTCGGTTTGCCTGCAACTGCTGCCCGGACGGCGTGACGGTGACCAACGGATGCCAGGGTTGCCTGGAGCATCCGTGCAAGGAGGTCTGCCCGAAGGATGCCATCACCATTCAGAAGGACGGACGTTCCGTCATCGATCCGGACAAGTGCATCAAGTGCGGTCGCTGCGTTCAGGTATGCCCGTTCCATGCCATCGTGAAGCAGGAGCGGCCTTGTGAGAAAGCTTGCGGAATCAACGCCATCCACAAGGATGGGTACGGCCATGCAGAAATCGACCAGGAGAAGTGCGTTTCCTGCGGCATGTGCTTGAACTCCTGCCCGTTCGCCGCTATCGTGGATAAGGGCCAGATCTATCAGACCATCAAGGCAATGCAAGGAGATGCACCGGTTATCGCTATGGTTGCCCCATCCATCGCCGGCCAGTTCGGAAAGGAGCTGACGGATACCAAAATGAAAGAAGCGTTCGGAAAGCTGGGTTTTGCGGACGTCGTAGAAGTTGCCGTAGGTGCGGATCTGTGCACCATCCAGGAAGCGGAGCACTTCATGCATGATGTACCGGAAAACCTGCCGTTCATGGGCACCAGCTGCTGTCCGGCTTGGTCAATTATGGCGAAGAAGCAGTTCCCGGAATTTGCCGGAAACATTTCCATGGCATTGACGCCAATGGTACTGAGCGCCCGACTGGCGAAAAAGCTGCATCCGGAGTGCAAGGTGGCATTCATCGGACCGTGCCTGTCGAAGAAGCAGGAAGCCAGCCGCCGGAGCGTGAAGAGCTATGTGGATTTCGTGCTGACCTATGAAGAGGTTGCCGGAATGTTCGCCGCGAAAGGGGTGGACTTCGGGGCAATTCCGGAGGGGGATGAACTCCGCCGCGCCAGCAGCGACGGCTACGGTTTCGCCCGCAGCGGCGGCGTAGCGGAAGCGGTGAAGAAACGTCTGGAAGAAGTGGATCCGGATCGGGAAGTTCTGATTGAACGTGCCGAAGGTCTGGACAACTGCCGCAAAATGCTGATGCGGGCAAAAGCCGGAAAGCTGAACGGGTATCTGCTGGAAGGAATGGCCTGCCCGGGGGGCTGCATCGGCGGTGCCGGAACATTGCTGGCGCTGAACCGTGCGGACTATCAGCTGGGCGTGTCCGAGAAGGAAGCCGGCGTTCTCCGCTGCTCCGAAAGCCGGTATGCGGATATGCTTCCGGGATTGGAGCACCTGGACGAAGAGGTGGCTCGAATCGAAGAAGAAGTTCGGACGCAGGGAGACGACTAGTCGGAAACCTTCGGGTAAAAGCAATTGTGCTTTTACCCGAAAACTTCCGAGGAATATGTTGACATCATACAAATGCGGTGATATATTGTAATAAATCACAACACAAAGAGGATGGAACAATGACTACATTTCTTAGAAACAGAACTCACAAGCAGGTCTACTATTACCTCTTCTCCTAATTGAAGAGGTGATTTTGTTGCGATGTGGGTTCAGAAATCCGGAAATGAAGTATTCAGGCTTCGCGGCAAAATGCTGCGGAGCCTTTTATTTTGCCCCGGGAATGTGATAGAATAATGTCATCGTTTCGAAGATAATTTTATTATGATAGATTGAGAAGGAGAGAGAAAATGTTTCAGATTCCAGACAATGTGAGCAAGTACGATAACGTGTTCGACGTACTTCAGGAAAGAGGACTGATTGAGCAGTGCACCAACCCGGAGGCGCTGAGAGACCTGCTGGGCCGGGAGAAAATTAAGTTCTACATCGGTTTCGACCCGACGGCGGATTGCTTGCATGTGGGACACTTCATCCAGGTTATTATCATGCTGTACATGCAGAAGTACGGACATACTCCGGTTATTCTGCTGGGCGGCGGTACCGGTGAGGTGGGAGACCCTTCCGGTCGAAGCGACATGCGTCAGGTGATGACCATCGATACCATCGACGATAACTGCAGAGCGTTCAAGAAGCTGTTCGAAAGATTTTTTGAGTTCGACGATGAGTGGAAATATGAGGGCAACGGCGGCGTATACGTTCCGGGTCACCAGAACAGAGAGCCGCTGGAAGGAAAGGCGGTCAGCGTGAACAACGCGGAGTGGATTCGGAAAGCGAAGTACACTGAGTTCGCCAGAGAAATCGGTACGCAGTTCAACGTAAACACCATGCTGAGAGCGGAGTGCTTCAAGAGCAGAATGGATCGGAACGAGGGTCTGTCCTTCTTCGAGTTCTGCTACATGACATTGCAGGCATACGACTTTATGGTTATGGCAAGAGACTTTGACCTGAAGGCACAGTTCGGCGGAAACGACCAGTGGTCCAACATCATCGCCGGCGTGAACCTGACCCGCAAGGCGTGTGACAAGGAAGTATACGGCATGACTTTCGGATTGCTGACCAACAGTGAAGGCAAGAAGATGGGCAAGACCGCAAAGGGTGCCCTCTGGCTGGATGAGAACAGAGTGTCTCCGTACGAGTTCTTCCAGTACTGGAGAAACGTGAACGATGCAGACGTGAACAAGTGCCTGAGAATGCTGACATTCCTGCCGATGGAAGAGGTGAACAGACTGTCCGCACTGGAAGGTTCCGAGATCAATAAGGCGAAGGAAATCCTGGGCTACGAGGTGACCAAGCTGGTTCACGGTGAGAAGGCGGCACAGGAAGCGCTGGAAGCATCCCGCAAGGTATTTGCCGGCGGAAATGCGGCGGCGGCAGACAACATTCCAAGCGTGGAGATGGAGCGTTCCGTATTTGAGGGTGAAGGCATCGGCCTGGCTGCTTTGGCAAAGGAACTGAAGCTGGTGGGAAGCAACAGCGAAGCCTTCCGCATGATCGAGCAGGGTGGCTTCCGAATCAACGACGAGAAGGTTGTGGACAGAAAGCATCAGGTAACGCTGGAGGACTTCAAGGATGACAAGATCATCATCCAGAAGGGAAAGAAGAAGTTCATCGCAGTGGTGCTGAAGTAATTGAAAGATAATTGTGTGTAATGAAAGCCGCCTCGGCAGGGTTTGAACCTGTCGGGGCGGCTTTTGTGGTGTGACGGCGGGGCTGGTCGATTCATCATATGGGTGTGATAAAGCGATGAACGGAGCTAATTTGTGACCGCTCTAGTCAATATGGAGGATATGTCAAGATGCAATATTATACTTTGAAATGTGAAGTTGGTGTGAAGTGTTATGCAGAACTGCCTTTTCGGATGGAATTTGCGCAACATCTTTCGAATGAAATAAGGAAATTGTGTGAAAAGTAGTGCAGATGAGGGGAATACAAAGACTTCTGCACAACTTTACGTCCTAAGTTGTGGATGCATGGCCGGAAATCCGGGGCCGAGGCGAATTTGTTTTTGGCAGAACTAGAAATTCGGAAGAGATGTTGGGCTAAACCGGTCGATAAACCCCGAAATGCACAACACTTCACGCTAACTTCATAAACATTGAGAATTAGCGACCTGAAAAAAGCCTTGATATACTACGCATATCAGGTAGTAGGTACTATTGACATAGTACCTACTACCTAAAGGATTACTCATTGCAATTGACCAGAATAAGGGGGACGGCATACACAAAGAAATTAAAATGACTAGAAGAGCAACTTGTTTAGTTATTATTCTTATGGTAGGATTAATTATAATTTCTGTTCCAAATGTAGCCTTTGCAAAGAGAAGCAAGGTGGTTTATCAGGGGAAATCCTTTTACAAGTGGGCTAAAGGATATTCCGGCGGTATTGATAAAAATGGTATAAGTATGCCAACCGGTGGTGCGGTATGGTGGACAGATAAGGGCGGACCTACGGTATCTTTTTCTTTTGGCGCAGGTTATGGGTACGGAAGCGTTGGCCTTGGAATCTCTTCGTCGAAAGGAACTCGAGGTCAATCAGTAAAAATTCCGGCGACAAAACACTTTTATAAAGTGTACGTAAAAAAGCAGGTAAAATATCGAAAATATAAAGTGTACGTATGGCGGTATGATCCTAGAGTGAAGCGAGAAAGATGGGTATATTCCAGCAAAGGAGTTAAAAACCTAGGCGTTACTGCGCGTCAGTATTATGCAAAGCGAGTATGCCCTAATGGTGCTCACCATTGCAAAAAAGGAAAGTAGTGAGGACGCAAAATGACAAGTGGAAGACGCAAGAAAATCGTGATTGCCGGTGTGGTTCTGCTTTGCGTGGCGGGACTGTTTGCTGTTGCACAGATTTATGCTTCGTACACAGACCGAAACGAAAGGGCGGTATATACCGGAACGTATGTGTTAGGGGAACAGGTAAGCGATGATTGCCTTTATGTTGCAGTGGGAGAACCTACTTCGGAGAAGAAGCGTCCTGTTGTAATATATCGACAGAATGATGAAAAAAATGTGCAGGAAGGATTTGGAAAAGTAAAAGACAAAAAGCTTGTCGTTGCAGCAGCGGAATTGACAATAGAAGGAACGGGGGAACAAGTAACAATCCATTACGACGGAGAGGATTATCCCGGTAAAAAAATTGACGACGTTCCGAACATTGTCAATAACGAAAAAGCAGCGGCCATGTTCGACAAGCACTACAAATAGAATGAAGAATAAAAAACTCGGCAGGCGTTCGGCTTGCCGAGTTTTTTGTCTTGTATTTATTACCCTTCAATTCCGTTCCGGGCATCCAGCTCTTCCGGATCCGGCAGGGACTGCATGGCTTCCAGCACGGTCCGGAAAAGGTTGGTCAGTTCCCAGCCCAGCAGCTCCGCACCCTTTCGGATGACTTCCCGGTCGCAGCCGGCGGCAAACCGCTTGTCCTTGAACTTTTTTTTGACCGACTTCACATCCATATCCTTGCAACTGTGGGACGGGCGAAGAATGATGGCAGCTCCGATCAGTCCGGTGAGTTCGTCGGCGGCAAAAAGAAATTTCTCCATTTCACACTCCGGCCGGACGTCGCAGCAGATGCCGTAACCGTGACTGCAGATGGCGTGAACCATTTCCTCCGGGGCCTGGATTTCCGCCAGAAGCTCCGGGGCTTTGGTGCAGTGTTCTTCCGGCCACTGCTCAAAATCCACGTCGTGAAGCAGTCCGCAGATCCCTCAGAAATCCGGATCCTCGCCGATTTTTTCCGCATAATATCTCATGACGCCTTCCACGGTCACCGCGTGGTGCCGGTGAAAAGCCTCCTTGTTGTACTTCGTCAGAAGTCCCCATGCGGTCTCTCTTGTAATTGTGTTCATCTCTAATCCTCCCTTGAGTGTTTGATTTCCGGCAACTGAAAATGGAGTTGCTGCGGAATTTAGCTTGATTATAGCACAAGTTTTTGAATTTGGGAAAGAAAAGCGGGAGGCTGCCGTCGGCAGCCCCCGCTTTCGGTGTAATGTAAAGGGAGTTATTATGTGTAAAGTGATGTAAATGGGTCTATGTTATTCTATGCCAGCGCCTGTCCCAGATTTCGGCAAGCGGCCTTCGCCTCGTCGTCCGGTTCCTCGTTGGCCATCACGCTGTCGCAAGCCAGAACCGCACCGGCATTTCCCGCGCTCTCTTCCCAGGTGCGCATCCATTCGCCGTCGCCCCAGCCGTAGGAGCCGAACAGCGCAATCTTCACGCCGCTGAGGCTGCCCGCGCACTCGTTCCACATCGGCTCGAATTCCGCCTCTTCCAGCACTTCCGCACCCATTGCCGGGCAGCCGAAGGCGATGGCATCATAGGCACTGATTTTGGAAGAATCGAAATCCGCCGGCGTCAGCACGTCCGCTTCCGCACCGGCAGCCTTTGCGCCGGCAGCGACTTCCTGTGCCATAATTTCTGTATTACCGGTTCCGCTCCAGTATACTACTGCAATTTTGCTCATTTTTTCTACCTCTTTTCTTTGTAAAAATAGATTACATATATGCTAAGCAGCTACCGTGAGCTGCAAAACACTTCGACCTTGCTCCCAGAGGCGGAGATACACGTCTCGGCATTTCCGGAACTGGGCAAATTTCTTGCGGCAGGCGCACTCGTCGCAGTACACCTTCCAGCAGCCGACGCATTTGAAGTTGCGCCCGCCGTTGGCGATAAAACCCATAACGTCTCCCAGGGGGTAATCGAGGAAAATCCCGATTTCGTGGGGAAAATCACGGCTCGCTGAAATGCGATTCCGAAGTCGCTCCAGAGCGGCGGAAAGGTGAATATCGTCATATCCGTAGGAATGGAGGAACTCCGCCACTTCCGGACTGTTCAGCCGGGACGCCAGCTGTTTTTCTCGGTATACGTATATCAACGCACGATTTCCCTGAAAGCGCAGGAGGAACAGCCGGACGCCTTTGATTTTCAGTTGAATATTCCAGAAACGAATCTGGGCTTCCGCATCCTCTTTACTGAGAAAGGTGATGTTGAAGAGGCTGGCCGCCTTGATGGATGCCAGCGTAGAGGAACAGAATTCAATCAGACAGCGTTCCAGCATGAAGACCTCCTTGCACCAAGTTAATGTGTAGTATGAACATCCGTAAATGGGATTTAAGGTTAGATAACTATTACAGAAGTTAAAGAACTCTAACCACAATGAAATAATACAAGACGGCAATCATAATGTCAAGAAAAATATAAAAAAAGATTGCACCCCAACCGGGATGCAATCCGACGCCTTGCGATATTCTATTTTTACCCTACAGATAATCCGCAATCACCTGCGGCACCTTCTCCGGCTCCTTGGCCTTCAGAATTTCCTTTTGCTCTTCCCACTCTTCCTTGAGAATCGCCCGCATCTGCAGGTCGGAGTAATCGTTCCCCTGACGCCCCGCATTCTTCATAATGCCTTCCTTCCGGAAGCCGATGCTGTCGTAAAGGTGCTCGCTCACCACGTCGTCCAGGAAGTGATCGATGGCCACCCGGTGCAGGTCCATCTCGGAAAAAGCGTACTCCAACACCGCACGGGTGGATTCGCTGCCGTAGCCCTTGCCCCGGTAGCAAGCGTCTCCGATGTAGATGATTTTCAGGTTCATGGAGTTGTTGATTGGATCGATATCGTTGATGCCGATTCGGCCGATGGGTTTGCGATTTCCCTTCAGCATGATGGTGAGCCACTTCCGGGAAGGGTCGTGCGTCACGTCGTGGAAATCGTCCGTCAGTGTGTCCAAATCCCGCTTGCGGTCCAGGCAGAAATGCTCAATGACATCGTCCCGGGATTCCCACTCGGCGAAAGTATCCAGATCTGCAAAAGATGCGTTTCGTACAATTAGGTGCTCAGTCTCAACCATGCTCTTCAATCTCCTTCATTTATAAAAACAGTTTGCGCCGCGCCGGACGTCTCCGGGGGTGCGTTCTTTCTTTTTACCGTATACGAATTATAGCAAAAAAAAGTACGGAATTCCACACCGAAGAAGGAGTTTTATACCGTACAACCCTTGAAAATGAAAGGGTATGCGTGTAGAATTATTGAGTTAAATATTTTTTGGGGAGAAAAAATGAGAACAAAGCTACAGAGATTTTTTGAGATTTCCGGATTCCAGGGGAAGGGAAAGGTCCTTCTCGTCCGGAAGATTATTTTGACACTGATTATTATCTGCGGAATGGGAATGGTGCTCATGAATGCCGGCACCTTTAACCGCAACTACGTGCTGGAGCGGCTGGAGACCCATTCCTACGAACCGGTGGAGATTGCCGGCGACCGGGAGGTCACGCAGACCTTCGTGGCCCAGAAAGCCCATCTGTGGAAGGCCGGAGTGCGGCTCTACACCTTGGACAAAACCGTTCTGAAGGGAAAGGTGAAGGCGGAAATTCGGGACAAGGACGGCAAGGTGCTGTCTGCTGTCGAGGTGCCGTGCAACGAAATTCACCTGACCAAATACGATGATTTTACGGAATTCGAATTCAACACGGACCTGGAAAAAGGACAGGAATACGTGCTGGCGGTGCGCACCGAGGGCAGTCCGAAAACGGACAACCTGGGCGTCTACATGGGCAAGATGGCCGATGAGCAGAAGGACTATCTGAAGGGCAGCACCGTGTACGGCAAAAAAACATCCGGTCAGGATTTCCGTGTCCGGTGGGTCTATCAGTTCCTGCCGGTGGTGAGCGTGGCCTTTATGATTATCATGCTCCTGATGTCCCTGGTTTTCACCTGGCTGCCGATGGACTGGATCGACGTGCGGTGGAAGCGGAAGAAATTCTTCCCGCATACCAGCCTGAACCGCATCTTTGGATGGCTGTTCATGGCGGCGACGCCGTTCTTCTGCCACATCATCATGATGCGGTACTACGACATGGGACTGGGTGCCATCATCCACCAGGCGACCCGGGTGCCGCTGGTAGTCCTGCTGAACCTGCTGATTTACATCCTGGTGGCGTGGATTTTCTACGTGATTACCAATCGGACCACCGTGGCAGCGTCTCTGACCGTGCTGGTGGCATCGGTCTGCGCGCTGGGAAACTACTACGTGTTCAAGTTCCGGGGAACCCCGATCATGTTCCAGGACATCTATTCTCTGGGTACGGCGACGGAGGTTGCGGGGAACTACTCCTTTGAATTGGATCTGCGGATTATCTATTCCCTGATATTCACCGTCGTCTTCGTGACCGCAGCGCTGAGCCTGCGCATGGAGAAGGGTTTTCCGTGGAAGAAGCGTCTGGTGGGCCTGCTGGCCTGCGCCGTGACATTGGGCGGGTTCTATCACACCCTGTTCAACACCGACTTCCTGAAGAACCACGATATCCAGGTCAAGACCTGGCATCCGCAGGGATATTATAAGCGGAGAGGCACCGCCCTGTCCTTTATCATCACCTGGACCTACAACACCATCGAGAAACCGGAAGGATATTCCGTGAGTGCGGTGGAGAAGGTTGCGGCCAAGTATCCGTCGGATTCGGAGAAAAAGAACATAATCGGTAAGAAATCCCCGAACGTGCTGGTGGTGATGAACGAGTCCTTGGCGGACCTGAACGTGGACGGCAAGATCAAAACCTCTTCGGATTACATGCCGTACATTCACAGCTTGAAGAAAAACACCATCAAGGGACATTGCCACATGTCCATTTTCGGCGCCAACACGGCCAACTCGGAGTTTGAGTTCCTGACGGGAACTTCCATGGCCTTCCTGCCGCCGCGGAGCGTGGCCTACAATTCCCTGGTGCACACAGAACTGGCCAACTTTACCACCACGCTGAAGCAGCAGAATTACGGGTACAACAAAGCGGTGCATCCGTATTACGGAAAGGGATGGAACCGGGAAGTGGTCTATCCGCTGCTGGGATTTGACGACTTCATCTCCATGGAAGACATTCCGGAGAGCAAGCTGGACTTCATCCGTGCAAAATACATGTCCGATGAGGGCGACTTCAAGCTGCTGAAAGAATACTATGAAGAATACCGGGCAAAGAATCAGAGCAATCCGTTCTACCTCTTCAACGTCACCATGCAGAACCACGGCGGGTTCGATGCGGCGAAGCAGGGAGACATCGATCGTCCGGTTAAAATCACCGATTCCAAGCTGAAGGACGATCAGGCGGAGCTGTTCCTGAACCTGATGAAGAAATCCGACGATGCCTTCAAGAATTTGACGGAATACTTCGAGAACGTGGACGAACCGACGGTCATCGTCATGTTCGGAGATCATCAGCCGGCCCTGGAAGATTCCTTCTGGGATGCTCTGTACAACGGAAAGTCCGTGGACAACATCTCCAAGGAACAGCAGGCCAACCGGTATATCACCCCGTTCATCATCTGGGCGAATTACGATATCGGATCGGAAGACAATGTGGACATCAGCGCCAACATGCTGGGCGCCTACACCCTGGACAAAATGGGCGTTCAGATGACGGGTTACCAGAAGTACCTGGTGGATATGCACAAGACGGTGAAGTTCGTCGCCGGAGAATTCTACATGGGCGACGACAGCAAGCTGCACCGCCTGACGGAGGAATCCAAGTATTCCAAGAAAATCAACGAGTACCGGAAGCTGCAGTACAACCTGCTGGCGGATACCGGCCACACGGTAGACAGCTTCTTTAACCTGAAAAAAAGCGGTAAATAGACATGGAAAGAAAATTGTATCTAATCCGGCACGGAAACACGGAGGGGACGGAACGGAAGCTGTTCTACGGAAGCACGGACCTCCCCATTACCCCATCCGGCCGGCAGGAGGTGGAGGCGAAGCGGCGGCGCGGGTTGTATCCGGAGGGCGAGGCCGCTGCGCTGTACACCTCGGGGATGCTCCGCACGGAGCAGACCTTTGAGGCCATCTACGGGGAAAGGCCTCACGGCCGGATCCCGGACCTTCGGGAGATTGAAATCGGAATCTTCGAAATGAAGACCTTCGACGAAGTGCTGGCGACGCCCTTAGGGAGCCGCTGGCTCAAAGGGGAGATGCCGGAATTCGATTTTCCGGGCGGAGACTCCTACGAAGGCTTTTTCCGCCGGGTCAATCGGGGCCTGGAAACCCTTCTTCACGAGGACAATCCCCGGGTCATCGCGGTCCTTCACGGCGCAGTGATTTCCGCAATCATGGAAATCCTGTTCTCCGGCGAGAAGAAAAACATCTTCGACTGGACGCCGAGTCCGGGAAGCGGATACGAGATTCGCATCCAAGACGGCACGGCAACAGAACATTTGGAAATCGCGGCAGAGCACGAGGCATAACGAGCAGCGCCTCCGGCTCTGCCGTTTTTTCATTCCCAGGTATCAAAAGGCGCCGGCCGGCCACCCGAGTTGGCGCCTCATCCCCGGCAAAGCCTTATGCCACCGTTCCGAGGCGCCAACATTTTCCCCCGGAGCCAGCCGGCCGGCCGCCCGAGTTGGCGCCTCACTCCCGGCAAAGCCTTGAGCTACCGTTTCGAGGCGCCAACTTTTTGCCCCGGAGCCTGCCTGCCGACCGCCCGAGTTGGCGCCTCACTCTCGGCAAAGCCTTGAGCTACCGTTTCGAGGCGCCAACTTTTCGTATCGGAGCCGGCCGGAAGCTCATCCGGCGGCTCGCCGATTGGGAAGCTAAAAAAGATAGATATACAAATAAAGTCTACTATGCTATGATGATTATACATAACCAGAGAGGAGGCTCGTATGAAAGATAAGATGTTTTTATTTCCGGCACTTATTTTGGTGCTAACCCCCTGTGTTTGGTACAGCAATCAGCCGGGGGTGGATGGAATTCAGGGAATTGATTTCCTGCTCAGCCCGGGATGCTTTTTGGCGGTGGCGACAGCGGTGATTGGATGTTTTCTGCGGAAGGAAGCGTTTTGTTTGATTGGAAATCTGCTGCTCATTCCGGCGATGCTGCTGTTTGTGTATCGTCAGGGACAGATTTTTGAAGGAAACAATTATTCCGCAACGACGTTGATGTCCGGCCTGAGTGCATGGGGAGTCACAGTAATCGGAATTGCTGTGGCCGGATGCATTGTTTCTGTTGCTCGAATGGCAAAAAAAGCATGAAAAAAGAACGACAAGGCGGCGGAGTGAGTTCCGCCGCCGCATTCGTTTCAAATTCCTATCTCATTCCTATCAATCCAATCTATACATCCCACCCCATCTATTGAAAAAACCTTCCAAAAACTCAGTCCCGATAGTTGAAATTCTTTTATTCACCACAATAATATAGTATAATTCAATGATGCGTAAGCATATTTGTAATTAGGGACAGGAGGAAATTTTGACAGCCTATATTTTCAGTATTTTATGTCTGTTATTGTTATCCGCTTTCTTTTCTGCAACGGAGACGGCGTTTACATCCCTCAATCGCATTAAGATGAAGAATATGGCCAATGATGACGTGAAGAACGCGAAGCTGGTGTTGAAGCTGGAGGACCGGTACGACAAGCTGCTGTCCACGATTCTCATTGGAAATAATATTGCCAATATCGGCATGACCGCCATTGCGACGGTGATGTTTGTTGCGCTGCTGGGCGGCTCTTTGGGCCCGACGGTGTCGACGGTAGTGATGACCGTGGCGGTGCTTATTTTTGGGGAAATCTCTCCGAAGAATATTGCAAAAGAACACCCGGAGGGGTTCGCGCTTTTTGCGGCACCGATTATGCGGGGGCTGATGTGGATATTTACGCCGCTGAACGTGTTCTTTTCCTTGTGGAAGAAGCTGCTGGGGAAGATTTTCGGAACTCAGGAGAACGGATCCTACACCGAGGACGAGTTGATTACCATCGTGGAGGAGGCTCAGATCGGCGGAAGCATCGGCAAGGAGCAGCAGGAGCTGATTACCAACGCCATCGAGTTCGACGACCTGGAGGCCATCGACGTGATTACCCCGCGAGTGGATATCGTGGCGGTGGAGCTGGGAACCTCCGTGGAGGAAATCGGCCGGACCTTTAAGGAGAGCGGGCTTTCCCGACTTCCGGTGTACGAGGACGACCTGGATAACATTATCGGAATCATCAATCAGAAGGACTTCCACAATTACGTGGTGGGGGAGAACCGGGAGCTGGAGCAGTACATCAAGCCGGTGGCCTATGTGGCGGAATCCATCAAGGCAGCGGTGCTGCTGAAGAAGATGCAGACCAAGAAGACCCACATCGCCATCATCGTGGATGAGTACGGCGGAACCACCGGACTGGTCACCATGGAAGACATTATCGAGGAGCTGGTGGGAAAGATTTACGACGAACACGATGCCATCGAGATGCGGGAGGTGACCCGGCTGTACGACGGATCCTATTCCGTTGCCGGCGGCGCCAACGTGGAGAAGTTCTTCGAGATGGTGGGCGAGGACATCGATATCAATGCCACCACCATCAACGGTTGGGTTATGATTGAGCTGGACCGGCTGGCAAAGGTGGGAGACACCTTCACCTATCGGTCGAGACATAAGATTTTTCACGTGCGGGTAACCCGGGCGGATGAAAGAAGGGCGTTAATGGTTCAGATCCGGATTGAGGACATTCCGGAGGAAGATGAATAGTTTTAATTAAAGGAGAAGTTGAATGGGATTTTTGGAAAAAATATTCGGAGATCTTAATGCGAAGGAAGTCCGGAAGGTGGAGAAGATTGTCGACCGTATCGAGGCTTTCGACGAGGATATGCAGAAGCTGACGGATGACGAGCTGCGGGCAAAGACCCAAGAGTTCAAGGACAGATTGGCCGAGGGAGAGACATTGGACGACCTTCTGCCGGAAGCCTTTGCGGTATGCCGGGAAGGTGCGTGGCGTGCGGTTGGCATGAAGCACTTCCGGGTACAGCTCATCGGCGGTGTGGTTCTTCATCAGGGACGAATTGCCGAGATGAAGACCGGTGAAGGTAAGACCCTGGTGGCAACCCTGGCGGCATACCTGAATGCACTGACCGGCAAGGGCGTGCACGTAGTTACCGTCAACGATTACCTGGCAAGCCGTGACGCGGAATGGATGGGAAAGATTTACAACTTCCTGGGACTCACCGTGGGCTGCGTGACCCACGCCATTGAAGGAGAAGACCGGAAGGCGGCGTATCGCTGCGATATCACATACGGAACCAACAACGAGTTCGGTTTCGACTACCTGCGGGACAACATGGTGACCTATGAGGAAGAGCTGATTCAGAGAGAGCTGAACTTCGCCATCGTGGACGAGGTGGACTCCATCCTCATCGATGAAGCCAGAACGCCGCTGATTATTTCCGGACAGGGCGTGGATTCCAGCGGCATGTACGTATCCGCCAACAGCTTTGTAAAGACGTTGCTGAAGGATACGGATTACAAAATCGACGAGAAGGACAACCAGATTTCCCTGACGGATGAAGGTGTGGCGCAGTGCGAGCAGTATTTTGACATTCAGAACTTCTCGGATCCGGACAACATGGAGCTGAACCACTATGTGAATCAGGCCCTCCGCGCCAACTACCTGATGAAGCGGGATGTGGACTACATCGTGCAGGACGGCGAGATCCTGATTGTCGACGAATTTACCGGTCGTCTCATGTACGGCCGCCGTTTCAGCAACGGTCTGCATCAGGCCATCGAAGCCAAAGAAGGGGTGAATATCCGGGCGGAGTCCAAGACCCTGGCCACCATCACCCTGCAGAACTACTTCCGTATGTACCAGAAGCTGTCCGGAATGACCGGTACGGCGAAGACCGAGGAAGACGAGTTCCGGGATATCTACAACATGGACGTTGTGGTCATTCCGACCAACTTGCCGATTGCCCGTGTGGACAAGCAGGATGCGGTGTACGCTCACGAATCCGGAAAATATGCGGCCATCGTGAACCGAGTGGCGGAGGTCCACGAAAAGGGACAACCGGTACTGGTGGGTACCATTTCCGTTGAGATTTCCGAACTCATCAGCCAGCAGCTGAAGAAGAGAGGCATCAAGCACAACGTATTGAACGCAAAGCACCACGAGCGAGAAGCGGAAATCGTTGCCGAGGCAGGACGCCTGGGCGCGGTAACCATCGCCACCAATATGGCAGGCCGTGGTACGGATATCATCCTGGGCGGAAATCCGGAGTTCGAAGCGCGGAAGGAGATGAAGCGCCGGGAGTATACGCCGGAGCAGCTTGCTTTTATGACCGGAATCACCAAGTCGGAGGATCCGGAGCTGAACGAAGCCAGAGACACCTACAAGCAGCTGTGCAAGGAGTACGAGACGGAGAGAAAGCCGGAGCAGGAGAAGGTAAAAGAATTGGGCGGACTGTGCATCATCGGTACGGAACGTCACGAATCCCGTCGTATCGATAACCAGCTGCGAGGCCGTGCGGGACGTCAGGGAGACCCGGGTGAATCCCAGTTCTTCATTTCCCTGGAAGACGATCTGATGAGACTCTTCGGCGGCGAGAAGATGCAGCGCCTGGTAGAGCGCGTGGGGCTGGAGGACGATGAGGCCATTGAAGCCGGCATGCTGTCCAAGTCCATCGAGAACGCGCAGAAGAAGGTGGAAGGCAAGAACTTCGGCATCCGTAAATACGTGCTCCAGTACGACAACGTAATGAACAAGCAGAGAGAAATCATTTACGGCCAGCGCCGGATGGTTCTGGACGGCGTGGACCTGAAGGAGTACATCCTGGGCATGATGGGCGAACTGGTGGACGGAATTGTGGATCCGGTGACCATGGAATCCAAGTATCCGGAGGAATGGGATTTCGATCGGATTTACGATGCGCTGGACAACATCACCCCGAGATACCGGGATGAGTTTGCCGGATATACGGAGGAAGAGAAGCTGGAACTGGACAGCGACCGCTTTAAGGAAGATCTGAAGCAGGCCTTCGAGAAGGTATACGATGCCAAGGAAGCGGAGATCGGCAGTGAACAGATGCGTGAAGTGGAGCGGATGATCATGCTCCGAGTGGTGGACAACCGCTGGATGGATCACATCGACGCCATGGATCAGCTGAAGACCGGTATCGGACTTCGGGGACTGGGTCAGCAGGACCCGGCAATGGCATACGCATCGGAAGGTTTCTCCATGTTCGAAGAAATGATTTCCGATATCCGGGAGGAAGTGGTAAAATACTGCTACAACGTAACGGTTACCACCCGCACGGAGCGGACTAGCCGGATTCTCAGCCAGGAATCTTCCAAGGCGGAGTACCGAGATGAGGAACCCGCAAACGGACCGGATGCGGCTCCGGAAGAGGAGAAGCACCAGGAGACGGTACATCGGAAAGCGCCGAAGGTGGGACGGAACGATCCTTGCCCATGCGGAAGCGGAAAGAAATACAAGAACTGCTGCGGAAGAAACGCATAGGAATAACAGGGTGCCCGGATAAGATCTTTATCCGGGTGCTTTTGGATAGACGAAAGATCAGGAGGAACGAAACATGATTTTATTGGAAGAGATTAAATCCGCAATCCCTCAGGAGAAGGCGAAGCTGCTGGAAATCGGAGAGTATCTTTGACCTGCCGGCGCTGAAGAAAACCCTGGAAGGATATGAGAAGGAAATGAGCAAGGACGGCTTCTGGGACAACCCGGCGGCGGCTCAGAAGCTCATGAAGAAAAAGAAATCTCTGGAAAATGAGATTGAAGGGTACGAACGCATCCAGCAGGGATTGGACGATACGGCGGATCTGATCGATTTGGCGGAGGAGCTGAACGATGAAGAGGAAGCCAAGGAAATACGCCGGAATTTCAGTGCGCTTCAGGAGGATATGGAAGAGCTGAAGCTCCGCATGCTGTTGGGCGGCCGCTACGATTCCAACGATGCCATCATTTCCATATATGCGGGCACCGGCGGTGTGGACGCCATGGACTGGGCGGAAATGCTGGAGCGGATGTACCTTCGGTACTGCGAAAAGAAGGGCTTCAAGGCGGAAGTGGTGGACCTGCAGAACGATACCGTGGCGGGCATCAAGAGCGCCACGATTATGGTGTCCGGGGAGAATGCCTACGGATATCTGAAGAGCGAGAACGGCGTCCACCGGCTGGTTCGAATCTCGCCGTTTAACTCGGCGGGCAAGCGGCAGACGTCTTTTGCCGGCGTGGAAGTGGTGCCGGACCTGGGAGACGACCTGGATGTGGTCATCAATCCGGGGGATTTGAAGATCGATACCTATCGGGCCAGCGGGGCCGGCGGTCAGCACGTCAACACCACGGATTCCGCCATTCGAATCACCCATTTGCCCACGAACATCGTGGTGACCTGTCAGAACGAGCGGTCCCAGCTGCGGAACAAGGAAGTGGCGCTGAAAATCCTCACCTCCAAGCTCACCAAGCTGGCGGAGGAGGAACACAAGGAGAACCTGAACGAGCTGAAGGGGGATATGAGTCAGGCCTCCTGGGGCGCTCAGATTCGGAACTACGTGTTCCAGCCCTATACCATGGTGAAGGATACCCGTACCGGCGCGGAAACCGGAAACATCGGCGCGGTGATGGACGGGGATCTGGATCTTTTTGTGCGAGCGAAACTGTCTCAGGATGCGAAAGAGAGGAATCTGTAGGTGAAGAAAAAGCATATTATTTTTGATTTCGACGGAACAATTTTCGACTCCAACCGGGTCATCGTGGCTTCCTGGCAGGAGGTGTTCCGCCACTACACCGGCAAAGAAGGCCGAGTGGAAGATATTTACCACACCTTTGGGGAGACCATTCGGTACACCGTGAAGAAGTTTTTCCCCCAGGCGGATGTGGACGAAGCGGTGCAGATCTACCGGAACTACCAGCAGGCCCACTACGACGGAATGGTGGGGCTCTTCGACGGAACATTGGAGATGATGGACCGCATGGTGGAAGGGGGCCACACCCTGTCGGTGGTGACCTCCCGCACCAAAGTCACCACGCTGGATTACATGAAGGAACTGGGCATCCGGGACTACTTCGACGTGCTTATCACCTGCGATGACACGGACAAGCACAAGCCGGATCCCACCCCGCTGCGCATGGCCCTGGAGGAGCTTTCCGCGAAACCGGAGGACGCCATCATGCTGGGGGATACG
Source organism: Mogibacterium sp. (assembly GCA_016775335.1). GTDB lineage: Bacteria > Bacillota > Clostridia > Peptostreptococcales > Anaerovoracaceae > Mogibacterium_A. The sequence goes on along the minus strand of JAEUGJ010000002.1, from coordinate 98,074 downwards.
AAGTTCGATATCGGCTGCTGCAACAATGCCGGCGTGGACAGCATTCTGGTGGGCTGGAGCCACGATATCGACGAGAACGAGCTAAAAGAATTGGGCTTCCGGCCGACGTACCGGGTGGATACACCGGCGGACGTGCTGAAGCTGATCTAGAGAACGCGCACGCGCAGAAACGGATATAGGAGAAGGACATGCTGAAGATCTATCAGGGCCGAGAGAACATCGACAAGGAAAAATTCATCTACGAGCATACCGAAGGGGAGACCCTGGTGATCGTGCCCAATCAGTACACCCTGGTGGCGGAGGAGCAGGCGTTGAAATACCTGAACACCTCCTGCCTGCTGAACGTGGAGATTCTCAGCATGAACCGGCTGGGCCTGCGCATGCTGCAGGAGCAGGGTACGGATAACGTGCGGATGCTGGACCGGTATGAGCGGTACATGCTTCTGGCGCGGATTATTCGCAATCGGGAAAAACAACTGGATATTTTCCGCACCTCCGCCGGCAAGCGGAACTTTGTGGAGATGGTTCACGATTTCATCGCGGATTTCCGCCAACAGGAATGCACCCGGGAGGAACTGGAGGAAATCCTGGCGGATCCGGAAACCGACGAACTCCTGCGGAAGAAAATCCGGGAGCTTTCCGGTATTCTGGAGGAGTACGAATCCCTGGTGCAGGGAAAGTACAAGGACGTGGAGGATTACGTGGACCTGTACACGGAGGCCATCGGGAAATCCCGGGAGCTGGCGGGAAAAACGGTGTGGGTCTATGGGTTCGACAGCATGACGGCGAAGTTCGTCCGCTCCCTGACGGAGATTGCCGGGGTGGCTCGAAACGTGTACGTCATGGTGAACCGGACGGATTTCGGCCTGGAGGACGTGCTGATTCGAAGCATCCGCCGTTCCGCCGAAGAGAAGGGCCTGCCGGTTTCCGTGGAAACCCTGACCGGCGACGTGCTGGAGAAGTCGGAAACCCTAAAGCGCATCGAGCAGGGTCTTTTTACCCAATCGGATAAAACAAAAATCGCCTCGGCGGATTTCCGTCCGGCGGATCTTCAGGTGGTGGAATGCGCTAACCTGTACAACGAGGCGGAAAATGCGGCGATTCAGGTGTACAACTTGCTGCACCGGGGATACCGCATGAAGGATATCGTCATCATCTGCAACGACACGGAGAAGATGCAGCCCATCGTGGAACGCACTTTCCGGGAGTACGGGCTGCCGCTGTTTCGAGACGCTCGGCGGAGCATTCGGGATTCCCAGGTGGTGGGTTTTGTGATGAACCTCCTGGAAATCTGCAGCGGCGGATATCGGACGCCGGCGGTGATGGCGCTGCTGAAGAGCGGACTCACCGGACTGGAGCGGGAGGCCATCTGGAACCTGGAGAACTACGCCCGGGACTTCGGCATCAAGGGTTCCATGTGGACGAAGCCGTTTAAATACGGGGATTTCGAGTATGCCCCGGAGGAATTCGCCAAGCTGGAGGAAAGTCGGGTGGAAATCACCGGGCGGATTGAACAGCTGAAGGTGCTGGCGGAAGAATCGGAGCGAATGGCGGATTTTATCGAGAAATTCTACCGCTACCTGAATGAAGTGTGGGATCTCCGGAATAAAATCCGGGAGATTGAGGACGGCCAGTACAACCGGGATCGGTTCGAAGAGGCTCAGTGGACCGCCCAGAGCTACAACGAGGTGGTTCGAATTCTGGGATGCGTGGGGAACATCATGGGGGACGAGGCCATGGACCTGAAGGAGTTCGTGGATCTGTATTCCGTGGGAATTCTCAACGCGGAAGTGGGACTGATTCCGCCGACTCAGGACGGACTGACCATGGGCGTAATGATTCGAACCCGGCCGGCACCGCCGAAGGTGGTGATGGTGCTGTCCGCAAATGAGGGAATCCTTCCTCAGACCCCAGCGCCGGAAGGGCTGTTTTCCGTGGATGAAAAGCAGCAGTTCGCACGGCACGAATTCGTTCTGGGAAGCCTGGACGACCTGAAGATGATGGAAGAGAACGGCGCCATGTACCGCACCGTGTCCCAAGCATCGGAAAAGCTGTACGTAAGCTATTCCCTGGCGGGAAGCGACGGCAGCGATATGAAGCCGTCCGTTCTGGTGGATTACCTGAAGGACCTGTTCCCCCTGCTGAAAATCCGAAAGGATGTGGTGAGCCGGGGTTTTAACGCGGACCTGATTCAGAACGGACCGGAGTCCTTGCGCCACATGATGAACCACTTCAAGGAGCGGCCGATGGATCAGATGATCGGGGCGCTTCAAGAGGAGGACGCTTCGGAGGGAGAAGAAGCGGAGGCAAGTTCGGCGCCGACACCGGTACCGACACCGGAAACCCAGGAAGAGGAAGAAAAATATCTGGCAGAGGGCATTCTCCGCTGGTACGAGAAGCACCGGCCGGAGCAGCTGGAGGAACTGAGCCGGGCGGGACTGGACGAGAACAGCGCCCGGGATCTGGACATCGACACCGCCGGCCGGCTGTACCGCCGAGGGGAGGACTTCGTCTTCAGCGCCTCCAAGCTGGAGAAATACAATCACTGTCCCTTTGAGTTCTTTGTGATGCACGGACTTCGGGCGGAAGAGCCGCGGGAGTTCCGGAGCAGCGGCCGGGAAATCGGCGACGTGTACCACGAGTGCATCATGCGGGTCTCCAAACGTCTTCTGGCAGAGGGCATCCTGGAGGATAAAAACAAAACGGAAGAGGCAGACGCTGCCGGCACCGGTAGCGGTGAGGGAGCGGAAGGTGGCATCTCCATGGAGCACCTGTCGGAAATGGTGGACGAGGAGCTCCTGAAGCTGTCCGAGTCCTACCGCGGCGGACTCTTCGTTTCCGGCGACCGAGAGAAATACCGCATGAGCCGGATTCGCCGAATCTGCGAGGATGCGGTGCGGGTGCTGGCGGAACAGCTGCGTCTGGGAAATGTGGAAATGTCATTCTTCGAAGAACAATTCGGTCGGGGCTGCCGGTTCCAGCCCATTGAATACACCCTCCACGGGCAGAAGGTCTACATCGAGGGAAAAATCGACCGGGCCGATCTGATGCGGGGCGGCAATATCCGCATCATCGATTACAAGACCGGAAAGGACAAGCTGGACATCGAGCAGATGCGGATGGGCTACAAAATGCAGCTGATGGTGTACCTGGAAGGGGCCAGCGGCGACGAATACAATCCGGTGGGCATGTTCTACTTCAACATCAGCGACAGCGAGCTCAACGCCAACAAGCTGGATGAAGTCAAGCAGCAGGAACAACTGGCCAAGGAAGAGGGCGAGCGGTTCAGCCTGCGGGGCGCCGTGCTGGACGACCCGGCGGTGCTCAGCAGCATGCCGGTGGAGATGCTGGAGAAGAAGCCGAAAAAGCTGAGTCAAGAAGAATTTCGCATCCTGCGGGAAGATGTGCACAAAACCATCGAGGTGCTCAGCGACGGCATCGTTCGCGGCAAAATCGACATTTCCCCGACCCGTCTGAAGAAGGACAAACGGGCAGAATGCACGTACTGCCAGTACCGTGCCATCTGCAAATTCGACTTAACTTACAGAAACAACAAGTACAGACAGATATAGAACATAGGCAGGAATCCATGAATTTAGCAATACAGTCAATCGGGAGCAGCAGCTCCGGCAATTCCTATTTAATCACCGACGGCACCACCCACCTGCTTCTGGACGTGGGCCTCAGCGGCAAAAACATCCGCGCGGCTTTGGCGGACGCCAACATTTCCGAGGACGCCGTCTCCGGAATTCTGGTGACCCATGAGCACGTGGACCACGTGAAGAGCATCCGCATGATGTCCCGCATCTGCGAGAACGCGGAGGTCATCGCCTCCCGGGGCACCGCCCACAACTGCGACAAGTTCCAGTACGTGCCGGAGGACCGGCTTCGGTATTTTTCCGCTCAGGATGAGACCCGAATCGGAGACATTCAGATCAAGGGTTTTGCCCTTTCCCACGATGCCTGCGAGCCGCTGGGCTTCTCCTTCCGGAAGGACAACACGAAAATCACGGTGGTGACGGACACGGGCACCGTCACCGATGAGATCTACGAGGAAATCCGCACCTCCGACGTGCTGGTGATGGAAGCCAACCACGAGGTGTCCATGCTGGAAATGGGTCCCTACCCGTATCCGGTAAAAAGAAGAATTCTCAGCGACCAAGGCCATCTTTCCAACGTGGCTTGCGGCGAAGCCCTGACCCGCATGCTGGAAGACCGGCCGTCCCTGAGCCTTACCGGACACCCTTGTGAGGACGGGAAGCTGGCGCTGCCGAAAATTCTTTTAGCCCATCTCAGTACCACCAACAACACGCCTTTCAACGCGGCGCTGACGGTGCGGGATGTGCTGGATCAGAACGATTACCACAAGAACGTGAATTTCCGCATGGAGGTGGCGGCCAAGAGCGCAGCCGGACCGCTGATCGGATTCTAGGATAGGAAGAAAATGAACATCAACATTATTTGCATCGGAAAGTTAAAGGAGAAATATTGGCAGGCGGCGGTGGCGGAGTACACCAAGCGAATCGGCGGCTACGCACGGATTCAGATTGTGGAGCTGAAGGAATCGAAGCTCCCGAAGAACGCGTCGCCGGCAGACGAGAGCCAGGTGATGGAGAAGGAAGGGGAGACCATCCTGTCCAAAATCGGGGAGTCGGATTACGTGATTGCCATGGAGGTGGAAGGAAAGATGCTGGATTCCGTGGAACTGTCCCGGCACCTCACGAAAACCTTTGACAGCGGCCGGTCCACCGTGGATTTCATCATCGGCGGCAGCTTGGGGCTGTCCCCGGCGGTGAAGAAGCGGGCGGACTTCGGACTTTCCTTCAGCCGTATGATCTTCCCCCACCAGATGGCCCGGGTGCTGCTGCTGGAGCAGATCTACCGCAGCTTCAAAATCGCCAATAACGAGACCTATCATAAGTAACAAAAAGCAGGGCGCGCCCTGCTTTTTGTTTTCATTTCTTGCGGCGCTGCCGACCGGGCGGCCGTCCAAGTTTGCGTCCCGCCGCCCGGAAAGCCTTGTTCCACCGTCGGGAGGCGCAAACAGGCCGGCGAGAAAAGCGCCGTGCAGCCGCGGGCAGCCGTCCAAGTTTGCGTCCCGCCGCCCGGAAAGCCTTGTTCCACCGTCGGGAGGCGCAAACAGGCCGGCGAAAAAAGCGCCGTGCAACCGCGGGCGGCCGTCCAAGTTTGCGTCCCGCCGCCCGGAAAGCCTTGTTCCACCGTCGGGAGGC
>JAEUGJ010000002.1:0-92743 GCA_016775335.1 Mogibacterium sp. | reverse complement strand
GCGAGAAAAGCGCCGTGCAGCCGCGGGCAGCCGTCCAAGTTTGCGTCCCGCCGCCTGCAAAGCCTTGTTCTACCGTCGGGAGGCGCAAACAGGCCGGCCTGAGATGCGCAATTAGGTCGGCGCGCCCCCCGTTTTTTTCTTCTCTTCATGCAATTATCACACGGCTGTGTATAATGATAGATGTATATTAGCACTCAAATAGATAAAGTGCTAACAAACCGGCGGCAATCCGAAAACCTGCAAAAATCCCGCCAGTGCAGGCCCGCCGCAAACCGATACGAAAAAGAGATGACAATACACAGAAGGGATGAACAGAGATGACATTAGTACCAGTATATAATCGAATCATAATTCCAAACGGAAAAGTATATATTATCAGCGACCGGTACCGGATGGTGACCGGTCAATTGCCGCAAGTGGGAGAACGGGTGATTCTCCTGCTTTCCCGGGAAGAGGACAGCTGGAAGGAGCTGACGGAAGAGGGATTCTACCCCGTTGGCGTGGGCGGCACCGTCACCGATGTGAGCAAGAACGGTTACTGCATCGTGGAGACCACGGACCGGGTGAGCCTGGATGCCATCAACGGAAAGGGTGCGTTCCACGCGGAGCTCAGCATCAGCCGGATTCCGGACGAAGAGGAGCCGGATCCCGAAATTGAGCAGCCTCGGGTGACCCGCATGAAGCAGAAGCTTTACGAGTTCCTGAGCACCGTTCCGTGGGGCGTCATGGCCAAAAGCTACCTGAAGAACATGGAGAGCGTGGGGGAAATCGCTTCCGCCCTGTCCATCTGGATGAGCAATACGCCGGAGGAGAAGTACCGGGTGCTGCTGGAGAGCAGTCCGCTAAAAAGAATGGAAATCATGGAATCCATGGTGTACGAATACCTGGAGATGGCGAAGCTCACCGGGGAAGCCGAGAGCGCTCAGGAAAATGAGAACGAGAAGGCGTACCGGAAACAGGCCATTCAGCGGCAGATGGAATTTCTGCAGCGGGAGCTGGATGAAATGGATCCGGAAAGCGTTTCCGACGTTCGCAAATTCGAGAAGAAAATCGAAGAGGCGGGCATGAACCCGGAGGCTGAGAAGGAAGCGAAGAAGGTGCTGAACCGACTGAAACAGGAGGGGCAGAACAGCCCGGAATCCGGCATGCTTTATGACTATCTGGACTTTGTCACCACCCTGAAATGGGGCAAGGCGGAGCCGGAGCACATCGACCTGGACGAGGCAGAAAGCGTGCTGGAGGAAGACCACTTTGGCCTGGATAAGGTGAAACACCGGATTATTCAGCAGATCGCGGTGATGGAGCTTCAGAAAAAGCAGACCGGCTCCATCCTTCTTTTTGTAGGCGCACCGGGCACGGGCAAAACCAGTATCGGCCGCAGCATTGCGCGTGCGCTGAAGCGGGAATACGTTCGGGTCAGCCTGGGCGGCGTCCGGGATGAGGCGGATATTCGGGGCCACCGTCGGACCTATATCGGCGCCATGGCCGGACGAATCATGAACGGCATTCACAAGAGCGGCGTGTCCAATCCGGTGATGGTGCTGGACGAGGTGGACAAGTTGTCCGCTTCCTATAACGGCGATCCGGCCAGCGCTTTGCTGGAAGTTCTGGATCCGGAGCAGAACAGCACGTTTACCGATCACTACATGAACGTGCCGTACGACCTGTCGGACGTGTTCTTCATCTGCACGGCCAATTCCACGGATACCATTCCGGAACCGCTGCTGAACCGGATGGAAGTGATCCAGTTCTCCGGCTACACGGCCACGGAGAAATTCCAGATCGCCCGGCGACACCTTTTGCCGAAAGCCATGGAATCCATGGGCATCTGGGAGGAGAATCTGGAGATTTCGGACAGCGTGCTGGAGACCATCATTTCGGATTACACGGCGGAGGCCGGCGTTCGGGGACTGAAGAAGCGACTGGATACCCTGTGCCGAGTGGCGGCAGTGAAAATGGTGAAGGAAGCAGGGGAAGAGCCGGCGAAGGTGGAAGTTCGGAAGGAGGATCTTCGGGAATATCTGGATATGCGGCCGATCAGCCACGACCGGATTTTGGAGAAAAAGCAGCCCGGCATCGTGACCGGACTGGCGTGGACCCGGGCCGGCGGCGAAATTCTTTTTGTGGAAACTCTGTTCACAAAAGGCAGCGGAAAGCTGATTCTCACCGGTCAGCTGGGAGATGTGATGAAGGAGTCCGCTCAGATTGCGGTGAGCCTGGTAAAATCCATGCATCCGGACAAGGCGGCGGTTTTCGAGGAGAACGACATCCACATCCACGTGCCGGAAGGGGCGGTGCCGAAGGACGGTCCGTCCGCGGGAATTACCCTGACCACGGCGCTGACCTCTCTGGTGGAGAACCGGCCGGTATCACCGGAAATCGCTATGACCGGCGAGGTGTCCCTGCGAGGGGCGGTGACGCCGATCGGCGGGCTGCCGGAAAAGCTCATGGCGGCGCAGCGGGCCGGCATCCGAAAGGTGCTCATTCCAAAGGAGAACGAGGAAGATCTGAAGGATGTGGCAGAGGAAGTTCGGGAGAAGCTGGAAATCCTGCCGGTAAGCCGGGTGGAGGAAGTGCTGGAACTCACCGGACTGAAGTAGAAGTCATTATGCAAAAAAGTCTTTTTCCGCAGCGGACTTGCGGAAAAAGACTTTTTTGTTGTAAGATGGAAGGGCATGAAATGCAATTCTTTAAGAAGATCATTAGCAGAGGGAAGAACGATGAATAATTTTGAGTTTGAAAATCGGACGAAGGTATATTTCGGAAAAGGCGTGGTGGCAGAAAAACTGCCGGCGCTGGCCGCTCGCTACGGCGGAAAGGTGATGCTGGGATACGGCGGCGGTTCTGTCAAAAAGAACGGCGTGTATGATGAGGTCACCGGAATCCTGAAGGATGCCGGTGTGGAAATCGTGGAGTTCAGCGGCATCATGTCCAACCCGACCCTGGAGAAAATGCAGGAGGGCGCCCGTCTGGCAAAAGAACAGGGCGTTACCTGGATTCTGGCCGTGGGCGGCGGCAGCGTAATGGACTGCTGCAAATCCATTTCCATCGCCGCACCGTACGACGGCGACGTATGGGAAGAGTTCTGGGAAAAGCCGGGCAATCTGAATTTCGATCCCCTGCCGCTGGGCATGATTGTGACCATGCCGGCCACCGGCAGCGAGGTAAACGGTTCCGCCGTGCTGACCAATACGGAAAAACACATCAAGACCGACCGGGACTATCCGCGGATGAATGCGGATTTCGCCCTGATGGATCCGACCTACACCTACTCCATGCCGCTGCGGCAGCTGCGGGCAGGCACCTTCGACATCCTGTCCCACATCATGGAAACCTATTTCAGTTTCCCGATTGAGGACAACGTGTCCGACGATATTTCCGAGGCTCTGATGAAGGGCGTCATCCGGGATTTCCGCAAAGCCCTTCAGAATCCGGAGGACTACGATGCGCGAAGCAACATCATGTGGGAGGCTTCCATGGCGGAAAACCGGATTATCAAGATGGGCAAAACCAAGGATTTCGAGGTTCACAACATGGAGCACCAGCTGAGTGCCTATACGGACTGCAACCACGGAGAGGGTCTGGCGGTGCTGCACCCGACCTACTACCGCCATATTTTCCGGGACGGTGTGGGTAAGTTCACCCGTTTCGCAACGAACGTGTGGGGTTTGAATCCGGCAGACTATGCCGATGAAGAGGAACTGGCGCTGGCAGGCATTCAGGCGCTGGAGGATTTCATCCGGGAGTGCGAACTTCCGGGAACCCTGCGGGAGCTGGGAGTGGACGAAAGCACAGACCTTCGGGCAATCGCCGATTCCTGCTACACCGCCGGCGGCGCCTTCCGGGAAATCAAGCAAGATGAGATCTATGAGATCTATAAGGAATGTTTCTAAAAACAGGGAGTGATTCGCGGGGCGAATCACTCTTTTTGTATGCGTGGTGAAGGCGGCGGCGATGCGGAATGTGAAGTTGGTGTGAAGTGTTATGCATATGCGGGGTAAAAGAGCCATTTTGCACAACATCGCCGGCTTTGGGGATGGGATTCGGGAAAAATCCGGGAGGCGATGTTGCGCAAAATGGCTTCCGCACCGGGGAAATGCATAACATTTCATAAGATAATCACATTGGAAAGGTCGGACGTGTGTGCCGAGGCGAACTTATTTTTACCGTGAGTTGAATTTTTGAGAGATTGTTGTCGCAATTTGGCGAGAAAAGCCGGAAATGCATAACGTTTCACCTCAACTTCACATTAGCGCTCCGGAAGGAACGGGAGGGCTTACTGCCATAGCCGGAAAATGTGTACTGAAGGGGAATTTTTTTTGTGAGATAATGGGGGCAAAGGAGGTGAGAGAGTGGAGTTTATTACAAAGTGGCTTATCGAGCGAGAACTGGAGCGGCAGAAGCAGCTGCGAACCGTGTACAGCCGGCGGCGGGAACGGGTGAAGGATATGTCGGAGTACCGATTGAAAATCAGCCATAGTCGGGGGCGGAAGTATTTTTCCTGTTGGATGAAGGGGGAGCCGAAGCGATATCTGGGAAAGCGGGATTTCCCGTTGGTGCGGAAAATTCAGGAGTTGCATTTGTGCGAGAAGATGCTGGAGCTGATTGATGAGAATATCAATTTGTTGGATAATCTGAAGGCGACGTTTCATGTGCTGAATGCGGAAACCGTGCGGCGGGCGATGCCAAGTAGTTATGTGCCGGAGGATTTGGAGGCGCAATTCCAGGACCGGTCGTTTCCGGTTCGGTGGAAGAAGCAAATGGAGAAAATAAAGAAGGCACATTCTCCATATAGGCCTGAGGAGCTGACGGTGGAAACCAGGGACGGCACGAAGGTGCGGAGCCGGGCAGAGGCAATGCTGTACGATTTGTTTACGGCGATGGGGCTGGTAGTCGTGTACGAGTTCCCGATTAAGATAGGAAATCGGATTCTCGTACCGGATTTCCTGATTCTGCATCCGAAGACGATGCGGGTGTATGTCTGGGAGCATTTGGGAATGTGGTTTCATCGGGATTATTCTCGGAGGTATCGAGAACGCTTCTGCGAGAAAACCGAGGAATATGCAAAGATTGGATTTGTAATCGGTGCGAATTTAATTGCGTCCTATGAGAAGCCGGATGGAGGAATTGATATGGGCATTATACAGGAACTATGCCGGTGCTATTTCTATGCTGATTGTGTGACGGAGGGGGCCGGTATCGATGCAAGGGAGTTTCTTCTTTCTCAAAAGAAGTTGTGGAAGATGGCTGCCTGAATGTTTGTAAAAACAGGAGAGTGATTCGCGCGGCGAATCACTCTTTTTGTATGCGTGGCGAAGGGGTCGGCGATGCGGAATGTGAAGTTGGTGTGAAGTGTTATGCATATGCGGGGTAAAAGAGCCATTTTGCGCAACATCGCCGGGTTTGGGGAAGGGAGCCGGGAAAAATCCGAGAGGCGATGTTGCGCAAAATGGCTTCCGCCTCGGGGAAATGCACAACTTTTCATGATGCGATCACATTGGGGAGGCCGGACGTGTGGACCGGGGCGAACTTGTTTTTACCGTGGATTGAATCCGTGAGGGAATGTTGTCGCAATTTGGCGGAAAAGGCCGGAAAAGCATAACGTTTCACCTCAACTTCACATTAACCGCGAAAGTGCCGGCTGTAATTGGTAAAGAAAGGTCTCATTGCGGCCGTGAAACGGAAGAGGTGCTTTCCAACGGTGGGAAAAGGGGGTAGAATACCGGTAAAGACGGAGATTTTGGACCGTGAAAGTTTTGGGTCGTGAAAGGAGTGAGAACATGCTACTTTTAATATTGATTTTTTGTTTCGCTTGCTGGGCCTCGAATATTGAGTATATCGACGGGAAATGGGTCAACGTGAAGAAGCTGGAGGAACGGAATCGGAAACCGGAGCCGTATAATGCCTTCGAGTATTATTGCAAAATCGATCCGATGTTCGCGCAGCGATATGATGAATGTTTTCGGACGAATTTTTTCGGTGAGGATTTAAAGGACGATGAATTTGATGACTTATAAGGAACGGATTCCGGCGGAGGCTCGGTTCATTATGGAACGGCTTCAGGCGGCGGGATACGAGGCGTACCTGGTGGGGGGCGCAGTGCGGGACCTGATTCTGGGACGGCAGCCGGGGGATTACGACATTACCACCAATGCGTTGCCGGAGGAGACGGAAGCGGTGTTCCGGGATTTTGGGACGATGGAAATCGGAAAGGCGCACGGAACCATTGGGGTGATTGTGGACCACAAAGCCTACGAGGTCACCACCTACCGGGTGGATGGGGAATATACGGATCATCGGCGGCCGGATGCGGTTACCTTCACCCGCTCTCTGGAACAGGATTTGGAGCGTCGGGATTTTCGAATCAATGCGGTGGCCATGGACCTGGAGGGAAACCTGCGGGGCGTGCCGGGGTACGAAGAGGATTTCGCCCGGCGGCAGATTTGCGCCGTGGGCAATCCGGTGCAGCGCTTCGAAGAGGATGCCCTTCGGATTCTACGGGGCGTGCGTTTTGCGGCGCAGCTGGGATACGAGATTGAGGCGAATACCGGCCGGGCCATTCACGAGAAAAAACACCTGCTTCGGCAGATTTCGCCGGAGCGCATTCGGGTGGAAATAGAGAAAACGCTGACCGCGCCGACTCCCCTTCCGGTGCTTCGGGAATACCGGGATGTTTTCGCCGAGGTGATTCCGGAGCTTCGGGAGACCTTCGATTTCAACCAGCAAAACCCGTTCCACTGCTACGATGTATATGAGCACATCCTCCACGTGGTGGGCAATGTGCCGCCGGAACCGGTGATGCGCTTGGCGGCGCTGTTCCACGATATCGGGAAGCCGAGGTGTTTTGTGGTAAAAGAAAATTGGGGCCACTTCTACGGTCACGAGCAGGTGTCCGCGGAGATGGCGGAGACGATTCTGAAGCGGCTTCGCTACGACCGAAAAACGGTAAAAGACGTGACGGAACTGGTGGCCTCTCACGGATATGTTTTTAACCGCACGGAAAAATACGTCCGCCGGCGGCTGAACCAGCTGGGGGAAGAGCAGCTGATGCGGCTGATCGATCTGGAGCGGGGGGACGTGCTGTCCCAGGCGAAGCACGTGCGAGAAGAGCGGGCGGCGGCCATCGATGCGTTCCGGGAGCTGGTGCAGATTGTGGTGGAGAAAGAAGGGGTGCTGAAGCGGAAGGACCTGGCCATCGATGGCCGGGATGTGCTGGAGCTGGGGGTGCCCCGGGGACCGGAAGTGGGCCGGGTGTTGGATGAAATTCTGGACCGGGTGCTGGAAGGGGACCTGGAGAATCGCCGGGAAGTGCTGCTGGAAGCGGCGGGAGAATGGAAGAAAAGCGGGAGAATCGGTTAGGATTCTTCCGCTTTTTTCAAATCTTTCAAATTCTGACGGAAAATGCGGAGGCAAGCGATACCGGAAAGTATGCCGCCCAGAACCCAGGAAACCAGTTCTGCAGCAGGAAGGACATTTGCGCCCAACATGCCGGCGAAGGAATAGGCGAATACGATTCGGCCGGCCAACGCCAGAATAGAGATTCCGGACGAAATCTTCGTGTTTTTCGTGCCTTGCAGGAATCCGTTGAAAACGAATTGCAATCCGAAGAGAAAATATCCCGGAAGGCAGATGAGGATGTAGTAATGCCCCATGGTCAGAGAGGCTTTGGAGAGCCCGAACAGGGACAATAGGGGGATGTTGAAGCAGAGAAGCACTACGGTCATCACTGCAGAAATTGCAAGGGATGAGCGGATGGCGATGCGGAAAGATTCCCGAACCCGCCGGACTTTTCCGGCGCCCATGTTTTGACCGGTAAAAACAGAAATCGACATGGAGATACCAATCATAGGGATGATTAGGATGGAATCGATTTTGTAGGATGCTGCTACGCCAATTACGGCAAAAGCACCGAACGAGTTAGTCAAGCTCTGAAGAATGATTTTGCCAATGGATGTAAAAGATGACTGAAGCATCTGTGGAATTCCAAGGTTAACAATCTCATGAATGTCGGAGGTTTTCTCCGAACCGGAAAAAGAATGCAGCAATATGTCGATTCGACTGCGGAGGGAGAAGGTGCCGGAAAAGTATTCCGAGCCTTCCGCCTGCAGTCTTTTTTTGAGCTTGAAATAGAGATAGACGCAGGAGAATATCTGAGAAGCTACGGTGGCAACTGCGGCACCGATGATGCCGAGGGTAAAGAAGCCTACCAAAAGCAAATCCAACCCGATGTTGGTGAAGGTGGAAATAGTAATCGCCCCCAGCGGTCGTTTGCTGTCTCCCATGCCGCGCATAATGCCGGACTGAAGCTGATAGATGGAGGAAAATGGAATTCCGATGCACACCAGCTGAAGGTATGCTTTGGCCCCATCATAGATTTCCGGTGGTGTATGCGTCAGTGACAGAACGATATCCGCGCCCAGCAGTCCCAGCAGCAGGGCCAGCAAGGAGATGCCCACAACCACTGTTCTCATCTGGAGGATTACTTGGTGCATTCGCCGGTGTTCCCCGGAGCCGGCCAGATGGGAGATGCAGATAGAGCAGCCGCCGGAAAGACCGATTTGGATGAGCCCCAGCAAATCGATAATGGGGGAAATGGAATTCACCGCCCCGAGGGCACGTTCGTTTACCAGATTTCCGAGAATCAAGCCGTCGGCAATGGTGTAGGACTGCATCATCAGGCTGGTGAGCATTAACGGGAATGCGAAATTAATAAAGGACGGAAGCACCGGCCCTTCTGTGATGGAATTCAATTTTCTCGTGTTGTTATTCATGTTCGTCATATCCATAATGAAGAAATTATAATCAACAATCCGTTAAAAAGAAACCCCTTCCGGCAAGACGGATGACGACTTATTGAAAATAATAATAACAAAGCAAACCGATATATAAGTACTCTATGTAAAAACAAGGCAGACAGTGCCAAAAAACTGCAGCAAAGCATAAAAAAGCGATTTTTGGAAAGAAATTCCCGAAAACATTGTAAAAAAAGGAATACAGGAGGTTTGCGGTATAGAAATATTAAATAGTATTTTGCAATTATAGAAAAAGTGAATAATTATATACTTCCGTATAGATATAGCCGATGAGTAAACAAGCCTGTTTTGAGATATGATAATTGGGTATTTAATGACGAGCAGAAAAGCAGATTGAAATATGCAAAGCAAAAACGAAGTAGTATTAATCTTTAATCTCACCGATGGAAGTGTGGAGAAGAAACCGTATCCGATGGAAAGTACCATGACCTACGGTCGGCTGTTGGCATTGGAGCTCCTTCGGGAATACGGAGAACCATGGGCGAATCGGCTGGATGAGGGAAATGCCCTCGTCTTGGTGCCGGGCCTTTTTGCCGGGAATCCGGCCCCAAGTGCAGGGAGAATGCTTTTGGTGACCCAGAAAGACGGGAACGCCGGGGTGCAGATTTGCAACATTACCGGGAATTTGCCGGAGGCCTTGGGCAGAAATGGTATCGCCGCGGTAGTGATTCGCGGGAGATATGGAAAAGAAAACGGAATTATCCGAATCAGCGGTCAGGAGGTGCAGTTGGAGACATTGCCGGGAGCCACCGGAAAGTATACCGGGCGAATCGTCCGTGCTCTTCGCGCCGTGTACGGCAAGAATTGCGCAGCTGTCGGGATTGGACCTGCGGGAGAACGAAAGCTGTCTGCCGCTGCGGTGTTCAGTACCTATGCAGAGGGATATCCGGAATACTATGTTCCGCGAACCCGTGTAGGAGATGTGTTCGGCGCAAAAGGATTGAGAGCGGTGGTGGTGGAAGAAGATTCACAAGCGAGGGCACACATCCTGCGGAACACAGCGAATCCGGAACGCTTTGAAATTCTCGCTACGGAATTGGCCAATCGGATTCGGCGGAATGAAATCTGCGGAAATGCGCTTCCTTCGTACGGTGCGGCGGTTCTCCAGACCGGACTGAACGACCGGACTGTATTTGACCAGTTCAGCGATGCGTCGGTTCTTGAAATTCAACGGATGACAGAATTCGATAACATCCATCATGGCTGTACTCCCCTGTGCGTCATCGGTTGCCTGAACCGGCACGCGAGAAGACAACGGAAAATATTCACGAGTCCGCTGGCGATTGAAACCGGCGCCTTGATTCGAAAATATTTTGGAATCGATGACGATGAGCTGACCTTTCGAATTGTGAAGCAATCGGAGGATCTGGGAATCTCATCGGCCGAATACATCGAGAATTTCCGATTGTACGCGGAATGCATCGGTGAAACGGTAACGGAGGAAAGCCTTGTTGGCGGACTGGCTGAAATCGAGAAGGATTCTTCGGTGGGACGAATTCTGGGAAGCGGCGAAGCGGGCCTTCGAATGCTGTATCCGGATCGAATGAATAAGGATGCACGGGAAGCGCGGCGAGAACCCTCCGAAAGAGAGAAATCCCTGAGGGAGCAAATTGTGGCATTGGATAGCCTGGGCTTCTGCATTTTTACCGCATTTGCCATTATTGACAATTCAGAATCCTGGAAGCTTCTGGCGGAAATGGCCGAGGCGCGTCTGGGCGGTGACTGGACGGAACAGAAGCTGATGGAGCAGAGCCGGAAAAGTCTGCAGATGGAAGCTGATTTTAGACGTGTACAGGCGGAAGCGAAAGCGGGCACGGAAATTCCGGGATTTGCAAGCGTTTTGGAACAATACAGAGAAATGAAGAAGTAATATGACGGAACGAAACAGTAGAAAATACATTTTAATAGTGGGCGTTCTGTTGGTGGCGGGAGTGTTCTTGTCCTTCTTTCTGGGAAAATTCTCGCTGGGACCGAAAGAAGTAATGGGTATTCTCACATCCCCGATTACCGGGGGCGAGACATTCTGGACGTCCCAGCAGGAGCAGGTATTCTGGGCCATTCGGCTGCCGAGAATTCTGCTGGCGTGTCTGGTAGGATGCGCATTGGCGTCTGCCGGCTGCGTGTATCAGGCGGTATTCGAGAACCCCATGGCGGCACCGGATTTTTTGGGGGCATCCTCCGGCGCGGCGTTTGGTGCGGCACTGGCAATTATCCTGGGTGGAAACGGTGTGAAGATTACCGCAATGGCTTTTGCCTTCAGCATGGCAACCATCCTGCTGGTGTATGCGGTGGGAAGCCGAGCTCCGGGAAACAAAACGGTAGGTTTGGTGCTGGCCGGGCTGATGATTAGTTCCATTGCACAGGCAGGAACCAGTTTCATTAAACTGGTGGCGGACCAGACGAACGAACTGCCGGCCATCACCTATTGGTTGATGGGTTCCTTGTCATCCACGAAGACGGAGGACCTGCTGTTTGCCGCTGTTGTGGTGCTCCTTGGAATCCTTCCGATTTTCGGAATGCGTTGGCATATCAATGTGCTGACGATTGGGGAGCAGGAGGCGGAGACCATGGGTGTATCCGTCGGCCGCACCCGGCTAATCGCATTGGTGGCGGCCACGCTCATCACTGCTGCGGTGGTGTCCGTCAGCGGAATGATCGGATGGGTGGGACTGGTAATCCCTCATTTTTGCCGAAAGTTCACGGGAAGCAATTTTCGGTGGCTTCTTCCGGCATCGATGCTCACCGGTGCGCTGTTCTTGCTGTTGGTAGATGATGTATCGAGAAACCTGTTTGCGGTTGAAATCCCCATCGGCATTCTGACGGCAATGATTGGCGCGCCCTTCTTCTTGTATCTCATATTTAAAGGAGGGCGGAAATAATGTTGGAAGTAAATCACTTGCGTTTTTCATACGGGAAAAATCCGGTTCTTCGGGACATTCATTTCCGGGCAATGCCGGGGGAGATGGTCTGCATACTGGGTCCAAACGGTACGGGCAAAAGCACTTTATTCAAGTGCATGCTGGGACTTCTTCGCGGATGGGACGGGGAAATCACGCTGGATGGAGAGGATATTCGGCAGATGAAACCGGGCGAAAGAGCGAAGAAGATGGCTTATATTCCCCAGGCGGCGAATCCGGCCTTTGCCTATTCGGTGCTGGATATGGTGACGATGGGAACCACCGCCGGCCTGCATGGCTTCCGAGTTCCTGGAAAGAAAGAACGGACGATTGCCGTATCCGCCTTGGAGAAATTAGGTATCGGACATCTGCTGGAACGGGAGTACACCAACCTTTCCGGCGGAGAACAGCAGCTGGTACTCATTGCCCGGGCGCTGGCGCAGGGCAGCAACACATTGATTATGGACGAACCGACATCCAGCTTGGATTACGGAAATCAGGTGCGGGTGGAACTGCAGCTTCGAAAATTGACGGAAGAAGGATATTCCATCGTTCAGTCCATGCACAATCCGGAGCAGGCGTATCTCTTTGCGGACCGAGTGGTGGGTCTGCGAGAAGGATACGTGATTGCTGACGGTCCTCCAAAGGATATCGTGAATGAAGAATTGATAGAGAAACTGTACCGAATTTCGGTTCGAAAAGTTGATACCGAAGACGGAAAAGGAAGATTTTTTGAGGTAATTTATTAGAGATGAAGAGAACTAGATTAATCGTCGCTGCGATTATTGCGATGCTCATTTCCGGCACTTTGCTGACGGGATGCAAGAGCACGGACGTGAAATACCCAAAAGGAACGAAAACCTATACGTTCACAGATGATTACGGTCGGGAAGTGGAAGTGAAAAAGAATATCAAAACCATCGTCGGCAGCGGACCGAATACGCAGATGATTCTCTGCACCGTGGCAACGGACATGCTGGTGGGACTGAATGCGGCACCTACCACGGAGCAGGAGAAATATTATCCGGCGGATTTCGTGGACATGCCGACGCTGGGTCAATTCTACGGTTCCAAGGCCAGCCTGAACATCGAGAATCTGATAAAAGCATCTCCGGACATTATCATCGATATCGGGGAGAAGAAGGAAGACGGTGCATCGGACATGGACGAGATTCAGTCCAAAACCGGAATTGCCACGGTATTCTTGGAGACTTCGCTGGACTCCTACGATTCCATGTATAAGAAACTGGGAAAGCTCCTGGGACGGAGCGAACAGGCGGACAAGTTGGCGGCGTATTGCAAGGAAACTTCTGATATGGCAGACAAAGCCGCAGCTAAGATATCAAAAAAGAATCGGAAGTCCGTATACTTCGGTGTTTCCACCACAGGATTGAATGCCAACGTGGCGGGAAGTATTCAGGCAGACGTTATCGAAAAAATCGGTGCTCGCAATGCGATTCACACGGACGAAGAGGTCAACGGGATGGATGGCGGAAATCCGGTGGACGGCGAAGCGGTGAACAAAGCAAATCCGGATGTGATTGTCTTCGGACCGGACAGTCCATATGATACCGTTCATAAAGACGGTCAATGGAAAGAGATTCCGGCAATCAAGAAAAACCATTACTACGAGGCACCGGGAGAGCCGTACAGTTGGATGTCCTCCCCACCGTCGGTGAATCAGATTCTGGGAATTCGCTGGCTGGGAAAGCTGGTATACCCGGATTTGTATCATAACGATATTCGAAAGGATGCCAAAGAATTCTACAAACTCTTCTATCACTATAATTTGACGGACGGCGAGTTGAACAAGATGTTGGCGAAATCATACGGGAAATAATGGAGAACAGAATCAATCGAATGAAAAAAACAGGAGCGCAGCTCCTCATCATATGCCTCGTTCTTCTGCTGCTGATTCCGGCGGCAACAACGGAATCCTATGGGAACGCCACCGATACTCTTACCTTCAAAATCGGGTATTACGGATGGAGCCCGGAAGATTATGTGGAGAAGAAAACCTTTAAGGTTAGTGAGATTCAAAGTCTTTCTTCCGGAAATATGCTGGCATACACCTATTACGACCGGAGCGGAAAGAGAGTCGGCATTGACTCTGCCTATGGCGCCAAGCTGAACACACTTTTGGACAAAGCGGGAATCGATAAGGGGTCCATCAATGCGCTGGCCTTCTACACAACGGACAGCGGGAACGGGGCGTTCGCTACTTTTACCTGGCAGGAACTGGTGCTGACGGATCGGTACTATTTCGACAACCTGGCGGCAGCCATCAACAAAGACGGAAAATATGTGGACAGTAAGGCAAAGCAGGAGCTTTGGAACAATGCGGAGAAGGTGGATGTGGTTCTGGCATATCAGGACAGCTGGAAATGGTATTCTGCCGGATCGGAAGGAGCCAAACCCAGCAGCAGCGGGATGCAGACGGCAAACCGTTTTCGGCTTTGCTTCGGCCAGTCCAATCCGTTGGATTATCGGACATTCCAATCGGCCAAAATGGTGGAGACCATCTACGTGACGTTTTCCGGCACACCGAAATTGACGGCAGATCGAAGCAATTTGGACGGGAAAGTCGGATCCAAGCACAAGCTGAAGGTGACGGCGGCGGTGGCCGACGATGCGCTGCAGCAGAAAGTGCAGGAGAAAATGACCTATTCTTCCAGCGATGAATCGGTAGCGAAGGTGAACGCCTCCGGAGAAATCGAGTACGTGGGCGAAGGGGATGCCACCATTACGGTTCGCAGCGGCGATGCCACCACCACCGTTCAGGTTCACGTCGGCAAAAAAGATGTAAAGAAGGAGGAACCTCGGAAAGGGGATACCGTCGGTTCCGGAAAGGGCGGCAACGGAAAGGGGGCATCCGGAAGCGGAAAAGGAATCGCAGCCGGAAAATCCAAGGTCCCAAGTTCCAGCCGTAACGTTCAGAAACCGAAGGAAAGTTACATGTTTGTGCTCTCCAAGGATGCGGGAAACAACCTGAAGCAGGCGCTGAAGAAGCAGGCGCCGGCGGAACAGGCATCCATGAGCACCCATCAGGAAAAGATGGATAATAAGGCGGAACAGCTGGAGATAAAGAAGAAAAGCAACGCCGTGAAAGGGGCCACCGGTGCGATTGCCGGAATTATTGCCATCGAGGGTTCGCTCTTCGGGTTTATCCGTTTCCGCAAAATGTTGTAATTCGTAGAAAGGAAGAACTGAAAAATGGAGTTATCAAGACTGAACCAGGCGATGCGGGCCATCGCATCGGCAATGGAAAACCCGGTAATTATACTGCTTCTGTTGCTGCTGGTGGTTACCATATTTCTAATCGGATGGTTGATTTCGGAGATTTTCACGGAGCATCGCCATCTCAAGGAGAAACTTCCGCATCTGGTGGATGTGTTGAATGAAACGAAGACCGGCGAAGAGACAAAGGAAGCGATTCGAAAGAGCCGACTGCTGAAGCGGCAGAGGAATGCGCTTCTGGAGTTGCTGTCCCATCCGGACATTACTCCGCTGATGAGAGAATCCCTGGCTGCCCGGATTGTGGAAGAAGAACAGAATGTGTATAGTCGGCGGATTCGAATTTCCGATATCATCGCAAAGATCGGACCGATTCTGGGACTTTTGGGAACGTTGATTCCGCTGGGGCCAGGAATCATTGCACTGGGACAAGGCGATACCATTACGTTGTCATCGTCTCTGCTGACGGCGTTCGACACCACAATCTTAGGATTGCTTTCCGCAGGCACGGCGATGGTGATTTCTACCATTCGCAAGAGCTGGTACAACAACTACATGTCCGTATTGGAAACATTGGCGGAATGCATTCTGGAGGTGGAAAAGCGAAATGTTAAGGCGTAGCGGAAGCGGCTCCATTCGTCGGCAGAGCAGCCGAATGGAGGAAGAAGAAGTAAATCCAATGGCATCGGTTGCCAATCTGGTGGATGCCATGTTGGTGCTGGCTGTGGGAATTATGCTGGCGCTAATTAACAGTTGGAACTTAAATATTTCTCAAAACGGTCAAGTGACCGAGAAGGTGGACAAGAAGGATGCCGTCAGTTCATTCTCCGATAAGGATCTGGACAAGACGAAGGAATCGGACTCTTCCGATCTGGAGAAGCAGGGAACGGTCTATTACGATAAGGCCACCGATCGGTATTACATCATCGCTTCCGACGGAAGCAAGGTGGATATCGACAAGTAAGAGATATTGCGGTTCATCCAAGGGGTGGTTGAGCTAGTAATATAGGTTATTTCATATCATGTAAAAGGAGGAACACATGATGAATCTCAAAAAACGGCTGAGCAGCCTGCTGCTCGCACTCGTCGTTGCGGCGACAATGATGGGTGGCATGACCGGAAGCGCATTTGCGGATGCAGAAGCAGATGCTCCTTCCACAGATAACGTGGAGGTCGTCCTGAACGGAGGAACCGACCACGCAAGGGTAATCGGACACTTGAGCAAGGAGTGGTTCCGGAAGAATACAGAATCCAAAGTACAGGTATTCCCGTTTGCTTCCAAGAAAAAAGCGGGCAAGATTGCCTATGTTGTTGGAAAGGGCGTTCCGATGGAGAAATTCTTCGATGAAATCGGAATTTCCGAGAACGAACTGGAAGGTGCGGAGCTGGCATTCTGTCAGGCACCGAAATACGAGCAGCCGAACAAGTTCACGCTGCCGATGAGCCAGCTGGCGAAAGCCACAAAGGTGATGAAGGGATCCTGGGATGTTGCTGCCGGAAAGGATGCGAGAACCGTCATCGAAGGAAAGACCGTAACACCGATTCTGGCAACGGCAGTATCCAATTCGAAATACAAGACCTATGAAGAGGCAGAGGCTGCAGCGGCAGATACCTCGGCAGAGGGTTTCTGGTCGGCTGCGAAGAATTCTTGCCTGATTGGACTTACCGGTGCGGAATATACCGGTGTGACACAGCAGAAGGATGGCGATTACTGGATTGATAATCCGGCAACGGACTGCAACGGAAAGAATGCGATTAATGATTTCGACCGCATCAACATCATTACTGCTGCTCCGGAAGCGATGGAGCTGAGCGCAAAATCCATCTCGTTTACAACCACGAAAGCCAAGACCGTAAAGGCGGTCGTTGCTCCGGCATCGGCAAAGTTCACGGAAGATATGAAGTGGACCACCTCCAACAGCAAGGTGGCATCCGTAAAGAACGGAACCGTTACACCGACCGGAATCGGAAGCTGCACCGTAACCGCAACACTGGGCAAACTGAGTGCATCCGTCCAGGTAAAGGTATCCGGCAGTGCGTTCAAACCGGGCAAGGCAGCATCCTTCAAGGCAAAGAACGTTAAAAAGAAGAGCGTAAAGCTGACATGGAAGAAGGTCAGCAAGGCCACCGGTTATGAAGTATACCGGAAGTCGTCCAAGAAGGGTTCCTACAAGAAGATTGCTGTAATCAAGAAGGGAACTACCGTTAAATACACCAACAAGAAGCTGAAGAAACATAAGAAATACACTTATAAAATCAGAGCGTACAGAACTGTGAACAAGAAGACCGTGAAGGGCTCCTTCACTTCTGCGAAGACTGTAAAAATTAAGAAGTAGTATCAATCAATACGAATACATGTAACGGAGAACAAAATGAATCGGGGAACTATTCAGAAAGCGGCAGCAGCTGCACTTTCCTTAATCATGATTGCAGGAGGACTGCCGTGGAATACCATGGTGTCCTATGCGGATTCTTCCGTGCAGAATCAGGCAGAGGATTCGGTATCGTCCGAATCCTCTGTTTCGAATGATGCGGAAGGGGAGAACCGTGGGCCTGAACAACAGCAGGAAGAACAGACTGAATCCGAAGAAAAGAATCTGCCTGCCGAAAACAGCGAGAATACGGAAGAAAAAGCGGTACCGGGAGATGAAGATGTCTGCGCCGTATCCGATTCCATTCGACACGGCCGGGTAGAATTGGAAGAAGCTGACAGAACGATTCGAGGCCGGGCAATCCCGGATGCGAACTATCAATTGGCCACAATCCGGATTCTCTATCGGCAGAATGGAAAAGAAAAAGAACATTACATTGAATACAACGAGAATGACGGAACATTCTCTTACGATATAAGCAATCTGGTAAAAACAGATTCGGACGCTTCAGACATCCGCGTGACAGCTACTTTTACCAATACAAAGGTGTGGGATGGCGGCGTGGATTTGAGCTGGTACAATCCGGAAAAAAAGACGTTTCAGATTTCAACCCCGGCGCAGCTGGCGGGATTGGCGGCCATCGTGAACGGAATGGTGGACGAGAAGGAAACACGGGAAGATCAAATTATCGATCCCAACCGAACGCAGGAAGAAGACGGCACGATAAAGCACAAGTATATGACCACTTCGAAGGAGTATACTCGCCTGCTGGAGCAGCAAGGCGGCGGAGTGGAGGACGAGGTGTACCGTCTGCCAAAGGCGCGGGAGACCGGCATTTTTGCGTCGGATGATTTGTACAACGATATGCGATATCGCACGGTGGAAATCACGGCGAATATCAATATGATGGGAAAAGACGAAGATACCGGTAAGCTGAAGAATTTCACCTGTATCGGCGGCAAGCACGCCATCGATCTCCGGGGAGATGCGGAGGATCCGAAAGTTATCGATACTCGCTTCCAGGGCGTTTTGGACGGCCGGGGGCACACCATTTCGATTCACTGCAATCGGTACAGCGGAAAAGGTTTTGGCTATTCCTGGAATATCGGATTGGTGGGATATCTGGGAGGCGGCGTGGACCGCGTAACGAAGAATGCCAAAGACTGCAAGATTGAATTTGCCAAGGAAAACCATCCTACCGTACGAAACGTGGTGCTGAAAGGTGATGTGCTGGGCCGCCGCTGTGTAGGCGGTATTGTGGGACGAATCGGTGAAACCAATTATTCTTGCATTGTGGAGAACTGTGCCAACTACGCGACGGTTCGTTCCACGGATATGCGGGGTTGTGCCGGCATCGTCGGTGCGCCGTGGGGAAATTCCATCATTCGAAATTGCTACAACGCCGGCCATATCGCCGCTACCTATGAGGAAGTGGGCGGAATCGTGGGCAGCAACGGATACAACTACGCTGCAGCGGATATCATCAACTGCTTCAATGTGGGAACCGTTGAAAATGCCGGTGTGACTTCCGGCGGCGAGGAATCCAACAATGCGTATGCCGGACAGGAAATCGGCAAAGACGGAGAGTCCGGTGCGGGATACACCGTGGAAAACTGTCTGTATCTGAATCCGGAAAAAGCAGATGAGAAGAAAACCGGTTTCAATACCGGAGATGAGAGCAAGGCCATCGTGAAAGAGGTAGACGGAATTTCCAAGGCGGAGATGAAGAGTGCTTCCACGGTGGAGCGATTGAATCGAAACGGTGCGGTATTCGTGGAAGGGACAGAGCACCCGGTGCTGTATTTTGAGAAGAGCGGAATTCCGGCAGACCAATGCAGCGTTACGATAAAGAATCCGGAGCAGGGAACCGTAACGGCTTCCGGAGTATCTTCCTCCGTGTCGGTTCCGTACGGAAGCACGCTGGAATTGGAAGCTGCGCCCACCTCCGGATACCGCTTGGGTTCTTTTACCGCAAACGGAAAAGAAATATCCCGGGACTTCTACACAGTAACCGGGGATACGGAGATCTCCGCGAATTTCGTTTCGGTAAAGACAGCGAAGCTGACCATTCCGACCCATAGTTCCTTCGTCATCCATGTGAGCCGGGTGTACAGTGGAAAGGATCATCGGGAGGTTCAGGAAACGCTGAAGGACGGCGCGCAGATCTATCAGGGGGATCGGTTGAAGGTGACCGGAACCCTGAACAAGGATGCGGTGCCGAACGATGTGAATTACGAATACAGCGGGAAATTCGGAAAACCGACTTCCAAGGAGGAGAACTCCGCGCAACTAGCCGAGGGGAGCAGCGATACGCTGGAAGTGACCGGAAAAGGCGACGTGACCGTTATTATGGAGCCGAAAATCCAAAAGAAGGATTGGATGACTCAGGCGGATGTTTCCTGGTATCGCGGACATGAGAAGGACAAAACCTACACCATTCATAATGCCCGGGAACTGGCGGGAATGGCGCTGCTGATTTCCGACGGCGTGGACATGGATGGCACGGATTTCAAAGGAAAGACGATTCGTCTGGCCGCAGACATCGATCTTCGGAACGATGATGGCACGGAAGGGGCTCGTTTGTGGAGAACGGTCGGAAATCCGGGGGATCCGTTCCGTGGAACCTTCGATGGTCAAGGGCATACCGTGAAGAATATCAACGTGAATTTCTCCAATCCGGTATACGGTAAAATCAGCGGGACCTTTGGCGGATTAATCGGCGTTGCGGAAAATGCGGTTATCAAAAATGTAAAGGTGGAAGGAAATTTCCTTGCGGCTGCCGGGTACAGCGGCGGTATCGTGGGAAGAGCCATCAATACCACTGTGGAGAATTGCACCACCGATATTCAGGTGAAGAATTCCAAAGAGACCGGCGGTATCGTGGGCCGCGGGGAAGGAACCACCGTGATTCGAAACTGCACCGCCATGGGGAATATGACGGGAATGAGCGAGCTGGGCGGCATCGTGGGAAGCGTAATGGGAACCACATCTTTCCTGGGCATCGACGATGTGAAAATCGAGAATTGCCGGATGCAGGGAAGCATTACCGGCACGCACCAATACGTTGGCGGAATCCTGGGGTATTGCGTGGCTCCGGTGACCCTTGCAAATTGCAGAAATGAAGGAAACGTGTCCGCTTCCCAGAACACCCGGTCCGGTGCATCGGATACCGGTGCTTGCGGCGGCATCGTGGGAACGGCGGAGGGAATTCTGACCATGAATCGCTGCTCGAATCGAGGCAAGGTGTCCGGTACGGGTTACTTAAAGTACGCAGCCGGTCTGGTGGGTTTCATCAATAAGCGAACTTCGGAAATCACGGATTGCTACAGCACCGGAGATGTGACGGCAGGAAGCAGAACTACCGCCTCCGGGTTTATGAACATGACGGAGAACATGGCGCTGGCGAAGGCCGCGGTGACGAACTGCTATTCTGCCGGGGCGGTTACGGCGGACTCGCCGGAATCTTCTGCGGTAAAAAGAGATGCTTTTATTGCAGAGGGGTCCGATAACAACTTTAAAAACAATTACGTGTCGGAAAATCGAGTGAACGGAACGAAAAATTCTGCGCATCAAGGATTGATCGACTTGACCGATGCGGCACTGAAAGCCGGCGTGTCAAAGCTGGGAAGTGCCTATATCCCGGATGGAGAGCAGTGCAACAGCGGATACCCGATTCTGGCATGGGAGAATCCGTCCTTTAAAGCGGATATCCCTGCCGGAACGCTTACCGGAATCAAGAAATCCGGAACCACAGCGGTGTTGCTGCAGTGGAAAGGCGTTGACGGAGCGAAGGGATACGAGGTGTACCGAAGCACATCGAAGACCGGAAAGTATTCCAAGATATGCACGGCTTCCGGGTCCTCCACAAAGTATACCGATACAAAACGGACGCCGGGCGGCTGGTACTATTACAAAATCCGGGTACAGAAGGACCTGGGCTTCGGCAATATCTATTCCGGTTCCGATTCCAATATTCTGAACGTCCGGATGGGCTTGAACAAACCATCTGTTTCAAGCGTGAAGAATACGAAGAAGAAAAAAGCGGTGCTGAAATGGAAGAAGCAGTCCGGGGCGACTGGCATACAGGTGTACCGGTCGACGAAGAAAAAGTCCGGTTTTAAGAAGGTAACAACGACCAAGGGTTCCGCAGTTTCCTATACCAATTCGAAGCTAAAGAAAAAGAAAACCTATTATTACAAAATCCGGAGCCTCAGCAAGGTGAACGGGAAGACCGTCTACAGCGCATATTCTGCGGTGAAGTCGGTAAAAATCAAGAAATAACAGGAGTGTTGTATGAGTGAATTTATTCTGCATATCGATCTGACCACAGAAAAGTGCCGGAAGGAACCCTATGAGTTCAAGAAGGGCGTTCCCTACGGCAGAGGCCTTGCGGCGAAACTGATTGAGGATCATACCGGTCTGGAGACGGACCGGTATGATTCGGAAAACGTAATCGTGCTGACACCGGGATTGCTGGTAGGATGCAAGACCCCCAGCGGAAACCGGATGTTTATAGGCACGGCGGAAGGCAAAGGAAGGGGATTGCAGCTGTGCAATACCACCGGAAATATGCCTCAAAAGCTGGGAAGCCTGGGACTCGCCGGAATCGTGATTACGGGAAAAGCATCGGCACCGAATACGGTAATCCATCTGGACGAGACGGGCGTTGCTTTTGAAAGATGCCCGGAATTGGCGAAATCCCATGCCGGTGAAATCGTTCATGCACTGCGGAATAAGTATTCTCACGGTAGTGCGGTGCTGGGAATCTGCGAGACCGGTGTGCGGCGAATGTCTTTGGCAAGTTTCTTTTGCACATATCCGGAAGGCTCGCCGGAATATCACAGCCCGCGAAGTGGTTTCGGCGATGTGTTCGGGGCAAAGAATCTGAAGGCGTTGGTGGTGGATGCAAAGGGCTCCTTTCTTCGGGAATGCGCGCATCCGGATGCTTATTGGGAATACAGCAAGCAGCTGACTCGCGTGATTACACAAGATGAAATCTGCGGAGATGCCCTTCCGGGCTATGGCTCCATTACGCTGCTGAAAATTCTGAAAAGCGGCCGGACACTGGACGGCATGGAACCGCGGAAGGAACAGAAGCACGGAGTGCGGAAGGCGATGACACCGATTGAGAAGAAACGTCAGAGAATCAATTATACCTGTGCGCCCATGTGCGCCATCGGATGCCTGAACCGTCATTCGGATTATGAAGGGCGGCAGTATTCCTCTCCGGCGGAGAGCGAAGTGAACGCCGCTTTGGTGAACTGCTTCGGACTTAGTGATTACGATTTGGCGACGGCAATTCAGAGAAAGGCGACAGATATCTGCATCGTGGGGACGGAGTTTGTCACCGCCGCGAAGGTTTTTGCGGAAGCAAACGGCATCGAACACGGGGAGAAGCACCTGTTGGAATGGCTGGACGAAATCGAAAAGGGAACCTTGGTCGGTCGGGTCATTGCGTCACGGACATTTGGCGTGGCGTCCTTGTACGGAGAAAAGGATCTCCGCAAATGGCTGGATAAGGAAGCCATCGATGACGAACATCTCTTCCAAATTCAGATGAACAATGCGTATCCGGCTCTGGCAAATCTCAGTGGACTGGAATTGCTGTATGCACAAATCTTTGTGCTGGAGAATCTGGGGCTTTGCATCTTCACTTCTTTTGCGTTGCTGGATAATCCGGAAAGTTTCGAGCTCCTGGCTAAGATGACGGAAGAGCGCACCGGAGTGAAGGTGACGCCGGAAGAACTGATTCTGGATGCACGGGAATGTATCGAGAAAGAGTGGGAGCTGAAGGAGCGACGTTGGAAAGCGGCACAGAAAACGGATATTCCGCCGTTCACAAAAGTGTTGTACCGGTATTTCGACCGGCAGAAGGAGAATTAGATGAAGGATTTTTTCAAAGGGATTCAAGCAGTGCTCCAGAACGGAGGTCGCGGGCTGGTGCTTAGCTCGTTGGACGAGGAAAGAGGCGATAAAGTCATTCTTTCCGGAAAAGAAATCATATGGTGGAATGAGGATTGCCGACTGAAGAAGGAGGATTTGGAGAATCCGGCAGTTTGGAATTGGATGCGGTGTGAGCAGAACCGAGTCGTGGACCTGGCCGGCATGCGATGGCTGGCAGAAGTGTTGAAACCGGAATCACGTCTGATTATTTGCGGCGCCGGACACGTAGCCCTGGCGTGTCTTCAGATGGCAAAGCTACTGGGCATGGACGTGACGGTTCTGGAAGACCGGGAGGAATACGCGAAGCAGGCAGAGGAGGCCGGGGCGGATCGGGTGGTGTGCAAACCATTTCGGGAAGCTATCAGGGAATTAGAAAATACGGGCGACTGCAAATATTTGGTGATGACGCGGGCGCATAAAATGGATCAAGACTGCCTGGAGGAGATTTTCCGGAAACCCTACTCCTATGTGGGGATGCTGGGCAGTCCGAAGAAAATCGCAGCGCTTCGGAGTAATCTGGTACAGGCAGGGATTGAGGAAGTACATTTTGAAAAGCTCCACTCGCCGGTAGGCCTGGACATCGGGGCGAAAACCCCGGCGGAGATTGGTGTGTCGGTGATGGCGGAACTGATTCAGCTGCAGAATTCCGGAGCGGAAGAGGTGTGTTCCTACAGCCGGGAGATGCTGGGGCGTCAGGCCCTGCATCCCGCCGCCGGGATCCTGTGCACATTGGTGGATAACGGCGGCGGTTCGCCCCGGAATCCGGGAACTAAGATGCTGGTTTATTCCTCCGAAAACCGTATTGGCACCATCGGCGGCGGAGTCCTGGAAGGAAACGCAATCCGGGAAGCTGTTCAGATGATGGAAAAAGGCGAGAAACGAAAAATCATCCACAGCGGAGTGGATGGAAATGATTCAGGCATGGCCTGTTGTCGAAATGCGGAAGTGCTGTTGGAACGTGTGGAATAGAGTGAAATAGAATCGAATTGAGAAAACGCTGCTGCGGGGCTTTTGCTGCAGCAGCGTTTTCTTTTATTGATAGAATCGATAACCGGCGCGGGATGGAATTCTTTTTATCGATGGATTAACGGTTGAGGAAGCGGGCGAGAAGGCATATAATTTGGTACATAGGATAAATTTTTCTGCAAAATATTGAAATGCGGGACAGAAAAGCGTATAGTGAGTACTAATAAGCAACCAAGGAGGTAGGCAAATGCTGAGAATTGAAAATCAAGCAATCGTGTTCGCACTGCTTTGCAAATACACGGTGGAAACCGAGGGCGAGAAGGGCCGGGAGGTCATCCAGAAAGGAATGATTCGGTACGGTCGGGAGCGAGGCGTGCGGATGGCGGCTCGGGCGAAGGCCAACGGGGACCCGATTACCCTGTGGACCAACCAAGCCTACGGTGAGTGGAAGCCGGATTATGAAGGCCAGATGGAGTTCGGATACGACGAGACGGAGCCAACCCTGAAGAGTTACATTGCCAAATGTGCGTGGTGCGATGCCTGGAACAAGTACGACCTGTTGGAGTACGGCCGGGAGTACTGCGTGAACGTGGACAAAGCGGTGTACGAGGGGTTTTGCGAGGATTTCGTCTGTACACCGAATGTGCCGACCATGAGCTGGGGCGGTAAGCGCTGCGAGTTCGACTGGGGGCAGCCGCTGACGGAGGAAGACCTGGAGAAGATGAACCGGAAGAAACAGGAGCTGGGCACTTCGGCCATGCGGGATTTCGACTACCACACGGCGCACATCTACTACACCATCACCGATGAGATTCAGAAGGCGTTCCCGGAGAGTGCCGATGAAATCATCCGGAAGGCGGTGCAGGATTACGTGAAGCTCTTTGGGCAGGCGGAATACGATCGGATTTTGGAATTTGAGGGAGAACAGTTCTAATTTAGAAACAGAAAGAAGGTACTTGAGATGAAATTTGGCGTAATTGGATTCGGAAACATGGGCGGTGCCATCGTGAAAGGTGCGGTGGCCAGCGGCGTTCTGGCAAAGGAAGACGTGCTGGTCTACGATATCAAGGAGTCGGCGCGGAAAGCGGCGGAGGAGTTCGGCCTGAAGGTGGCGAAGGACGATGAAGATGTCACCGCGAACACGGACGTGACCTTGCTGGCGGTAAAACCGCAGCAGATGCTGGAGGCCATGGCGCAGACCGGCAAGGGACTGCAGGGCAAGGCGATGCTGTCCATCCTTCCGGGAGTGTCCGTGGAGCGTCTCCGGGATGCCTGCGCGGTAAAAGAATTTCGTATTCTGCGGCTGCTTCCGAATACCCCGGCCCTTGTTTTTGAAGGGGCGTTCGCATGCAGCAAGGAAAACGACCTGACGGATGCGGAGCGGGATTTTGCCACGAAGCTCTTTGAGTCTATCGGTACCATCACCTGGGTAAAAACCTACGATCTGGATGCGGCTTGCGGTCTTTCCGGCGGCGGCCCGGCCTACGTGGCAATGTTCGTGGAGGCATTGGCCGATGGCGGCGTAAAAGAAGGTTTGACCCGAGATGTGGCTTACGAGCTGGCAATCCAGACGGTGCTGGGGTCTGCGAAACTCCTGAAGGATACCGGGATGCACCCGGGTCAGCTGAAGGACATGGTGACTTCCCCGGCCGGAACCACGATTGAAGGATGTGAAGTCCTGGAAGACAACGGCTTCCGTGCGGCGACTATCAAGTGCGTGTCCGCCGCCACCCGGAAATCCAGAAGCATGTAATTGAGTAGGGGTAATTAATTGGGATTTTAAGATGTGGGGAGCTTGCGCCGGCGCAAGCTCCCTTTTCTATTTGCCGCCGGCCGCTGGGCCGGCGGCAAGGTTCGCGCCTGCCTGTCCGCAAAGCCAATGAATTCGGTTTCGGTGCGCGAACAACGGGCCTGAAAAAGTAGTGAAGGCGGCCCGACCGCCGGCAAGGTTCGCGCCTGCCTGCCCGCAAAACCAATAAACTCGGTTTCGGAGCGCGAACCGCGGGCCTGAAAGAAGGAAGAAAGCGGCCCGATCGGCGGCAAGGTTCGCGCCTGCCTGCCGGCAAAGCCAATGAATTCGGTTTTGGAGCGCGAACTGGGGGCCTGAAAAAAGTGGTGAAGGCGGCCCGGCCGCCGGCAGGGTTCGCGCCCGCCTGTCCGCAAAGCCAATGAACTCGGTTTCGGAGCGCGAACCGCGGGCCTGAAAAAAGTGGTGAAGGCGGACCGGCCGGCGGCAAGGTTCGCGCCTGCCTGTCCGCAAAGCCAATGAATTCGGTTTCGGTGCGCGAACCACGGGCCTGAAAGAAGGAAGAAGGCGGCCCGATCGGCGGCAAGGTTCGCGCCTGCCTGCCCGCAAAGCCAATGAATTCGGTTTCGGTGCGCGAACCGTGGGCCGGAAAAAAGGAAGATGGCGGCCCGGCCGCCGGCAGGGTTCGCGCCCGCCTGCCCGTAAAGCCAATGAGCTCGGTTTCGGAGCGCGAACCCCGGGCCGGAAAAAAGTGAGAAGGCGGCCCGCTCGGCGGCTGAGCCGCAGATTATATTTTTCACATTTATATCAATTTTTTTCTGTTCAAAGTGGTACAATAAATTGTTAAAGTAGGGGAGGAGATTAACGTTGAAATTATTCGCAAAGCTTAAAAAATCATGGAAAGAGTACCTTGAGCGACTGGGCAAATCCAATTCCAAGGAATTCGGAAATCAGCCAATGAGCTGCTGCAGCGTCAACAAAAAGATGAATCAGAAAAGGTACACAGATGTTTAATACAAAGAAGAAACGGAAGAAAAAGAAGAAAACAGCAAGCAGCCCGCAGGTGCAGCTGACGCCGGAAGAGCTGCGAGCCCTGGAAAGTGGCGACGATGAAGTGATGCGCCGCTACGCGGAGCGGCGCATTCGGGCCGCCCGCAAGGCGCAGCGAAAGAAGAAGCAGCAGCGAATCCGGAGGCGGTCCCTGATGATCATCATCCTTTGCCTCCTGGGAATGAACCTAGTTCTGGGCGGCCGGTACGTAACCAACCTGCTGAAATCCGGCGGAACGGTGTTGGACGGAGATGCCCCTATGGTGGAAACCGCTCGCACCCAGCTGGGAAACTACGGCGGGAAGAAGTTCTGGCAGTGGTACGGCTTTGACTCCCATGTAGATTGGTGCGCCTGCTTCATTTCCTGGTGCGCCGATCAGAACGGTTTGATCGATGACGGAAAGGTACCCATGTCCTGCTACGTGCCGCAGCAAGTGAACTGGTTCCGGGATCGGGATCGGTATCACGAGCAGGGAGACGGGTACACGCCGAAAGCCGGAGATATCATCTTCTTCGACTGGGAGCACGACGGCTCCGTGGATCACGTGGGACTGGTGGCCTCGGTGTTCCGAGGAAAAGTCTACACCATTGAGGGAAATTCCGGTTTTACCGGCAAGGACGAGAAGACGTGGAAGGGTGAGTGCAAGCGAAACGGGTATCCGATTAAGAGCAAGGATATTTTTGGCTACGGTCTGGTAGAGAAATAGGTGCGAATATGAACATCAAACAGATGAAAGGTTTCCTGGAATTATCCAAAACCCTGAATTTTTCCAAGACGGCAAAGCAGCTGTACATGTCCCAGCCCGCCTTCAGTCGAATGATTGAGAGCATGGAAAAAGAAATCGGCGTCAAGCTGATTCAGCGGGACAAGGTAAATCCGAAGCTGACCCCTGCCGGGCAGAACGTGCTCCGACACTGCGAACGGATACTGAGCGAATACAACGAGCTGATGCAGGATGCCAAGCGCTTCAGCGCGGAGCGGGAGAAGCTCGCCATCGGAATTCTGGAGGACGGCATCCGGGCCGGGAGCACCGGCCGAATGATCCGGCAGTTCGCGGAGGAAAACCCGGATGTGGAAATCGATTTCAGAAACACCAGTGAATCCGCCGCCTTCGATCAGATTCAGGAAGGGGAACTGGACTGCGGAATTCTGGTGCATTTCCCGGAGGTGTACAAGGAACAGCTGACCGGGACCGTTATTTCTTGGGACCACGACTGTGTTTTCATGAACCGGAACAATCCGCTGGCGTCGAAGGAAAAGGTTTCCGTGAAGGACTTGCGGTCCGAAGGTTTTATCGTGGTGGATGCGTCCCAGTCTCGCTTTGGGTTCAACCGGACCATGGGATTGTGCCTGCAATACGGATTCGCCCCCCACATTGCCAAAAGCGTATCTTCCGTCACCACCGCGCTGCTGGAAGTGGACATGAATTACGGAGTGATGATTCTCCACAATTCCATGGAGGATATCGCCGGTCCGGAGACGGTGGCCATCCCACTGGAGGGAGAACCGGAACTGCCGGTTCGGATGATTCAGCGGAAGGACAGCGGCAATCCGGCATTGGAGCGTTTTCGGAAATTCATCGAGGCACGAGTTTCCCAAAAGGAGCCGGAGGCGTGACCGCACTGCCGGAGGCAGCAGACGACCCCGAAGAACTGCGCCAAACGGTCCCGTTCGTGGAGTCGGACGTGTCGGACGAGAGGTAATGCTTTTTTTGCATAACCTCCCCCTCAAAAATCGCATTTCCAATTGAATGACAAAAAGGATATCATCGAGTTATCGAAGGTATCCTTTTTTTAGTGGAAGGGATTGGAGAAAAAAAGATCATAAGGAGGAAATTCATGAGCAGAAGAACCGAAATGCTGCTGAAGAACATGGAATTTGTCGGCTACAACGACCTGAACAAGAAGCCGGGATTCCAGATGGGGATGCATCGCACAGAAGATGGAAGATATTTTATCTATTCGGCGTGCTTCCGGGATAATGGTTTTAATATTATTGAAGTGACAGATCCGAAGAATCCGGTGTCCAAGTGGGTCGAGGGCGACTGGGTCAGCGAGGTCCACGACGGTCAGTCCCTGGCGAAGATTCAGGTGGCCGGCGGAAAGCTGATTGCTTGCTATGGCGGAACCCTGCGGGTGCTCCACGGAACCCACGAGCAGCCGTTCTGGGGCGGTTTCAAAATCTACGACATCGCCGAGGATCCATGGAATCCGAAGTTCCTGGGCCAGTTCGAATGTGAAGACGGTCCGGGCGTGCACCGGAGCTACTATGATGGCGGAAGATATGCGTACATCATGGGCAGTAAAAGAAATTATATGGGATACATCCTGCGCATCATCGACCTGGAGGACCCGACTCATCCGGTTGAGGTGGGCAGCTGGTGGGCAGACGGCCAGTATCTGGGCAACAAGAAGGCATCGGACATTCCGGAATTCGGAACCGAGCCGTTCATGAAGCTGCCGAACGGCCACGCCATCACCGAGAGAAACGACATCGTCTATGCGGCGTTCCCGAACGTGGGATTCTGCATGATTGACGTGAAGGACAAAACCCGTCCGAGACTGCTGGGCAATGTTCCGCTGAACCCGCCGTTCTCCAACGGCCAGTCCGGCGCAGCAGTGCACACCGCAATGCCTTTGGGCGACAGACCGTTCGCCATCGTAACCACCGAGGGTGAGCGTCCTTGGTACTTCGATCCGAACCGTGAGGATGGCATGTTCCACAAAATCACCAGCCAGCCGATGAACATGATCGGAATGATCGAGACCGGCGACAAGGAGAACCCGTCCCTGATTTCCGTATTCCCGTATCCGGAAGTTCCGGAAGAATACAAAAAGTGCCACGGCGAGAACTTCAATATCATCGACGGCCAGCGGGTGGTATTCGGTCCGCACAACATGTACGATGCCGCACCGCAGGATTGCTTGGAGCAGAGAGACGACAGAGTCTACAACTGCCACTTCCAGGCAGGCCTCCGCGTCTACGACGTATCGGATCCGTTTGTTCCAAAGGAAATCGCCTACTTCATGCCGCCGGATCCGGAAGGCACCTGGTTCGACATCGAGGACGGCACGCTGTTCCCGGGACCGCACATCGGCATCGCCGAAGACGTTCTGGTGGACGACCGCGGATACATTTACGTGGACACCTATCAGGATGGACTGTACATCGTGAGATGCACCGTATAATTTTGTAAAAGAACGCTCTGTAAAAAAATACGAACAACGAGACCGTAGGCGACCGGCAGCCGTTCATGTTGGCGCCGCTCTTGCAGAGGGGCGGCGGCTCTGATATACTCCAATTAAGACGTGTTAACCTGAATAGTTGTAAGTGGAGGACAGAATATGAAACGGATTCTAGCAATGGTCCTCGCAGGAATTTTGACGGTGTCTGTGATTCCGGCTTTTGCAGCTGCAGAGGTGGGGTCGGCAACTGATAAAGGTAGCAACAGGCAGCTTGGAACAACTGCTGAAGGTCAAGAAAGTCAAGGACAGGAGCCGGAGGAAGGGGAAGAAAATCCGCCGACCGAGGCGCAATCCGGGGAGCTCCCGGCCGCGCTGAACTTGAAGTACAAGGCGAAAAAGAAATTGGTTTTAGCGAATACCCAGCCGGAAGGTTTGCCGGTCAACGTGACCTGGGCGTCCGACAATGCCGGGATTGCGGCGGTGGACAAAAATGGAACGGTCACGGCGAAGTGGGCCGGCAAGTGCGAAGTGAGCGCGGTTTTTCCGTCGGGCAGCCGGGCGGTGTGCAAGGTGACGGTGGAGCCGAAGGGGCTGAAGTATAAGAAGAAAACCATTCGGAAGAAGGCCCGGTTCACCAATGTTTTGGTGGGGGCGAAAACCGGCGTGAAGTGGAGCAGCTCTAACAAGAAAGTGGCCACGGTGAATGGCAAGGGCGTGGTGAAAGGCCGGAAAAGCGGGACCTGCAAGGTGGTCGCTCGTTTTGGCGGGAAAAAATACGCCTGCAAGGTGACCGTAGTGAATCCGCGGCTGAATAAAAAGAAAATTACCGTCTACAATTCCCGGAGCTTCCGGCTGAAGGTGACCGGCGGGAAGGGCCGCATTCGGTGGAAGTCCGGAAACAAGAAGGTGGCGACGGTTTCCAAGAAGGGAACGGTGACTGCGCTAAAGGGTGGAACCTGCACCGTTACGGCGGTGCGAAACGGCATTGCCCTGAAGTGCAGAATCACGGTGCCGAAGCATTATAAAGGATATAAAATTCCGGATTTTGGAGCGCTCTACGGGAAGCGCGGCAAGTTCCGGAAGGCCGACGGGGTGACCTCCGTTCAGTACAAAGCTGGGAAGAAAACCTATCAGAAGTACCTCGCGGCGCTGAAAAAGAAAAATTTCACCTTTGTGGAGAAGTCGTCCGGCACCCTGGTGTACATGAACAGCGCGGGCGAGATGGTGGCGGCCGCGTACGCCGACGGTTATGTGGGACTGGCTTTTGGCAATATCAAGGACATCGAATAAGAAAAATAAAGGGGCTTTCCCTTGCAATTACCTCTTCATTCGTGTATACTTATAGGGCAATTCAGTTGCGAACATGCTGCTGTGGCTCAATGGTAGAGCACTTCACTCGTAATGAAGGGGTTGCGAGTTCGATTCTCGCCAGCAGCTCCAAGAGGAGAAAACCCGGTCAATGCAAATGCATTGACCGGGTTTTTGTTCTTCAGTTTTTCTTTGGGGTATAATCGTATCTTCCACAGGTGCTCGTCCGACGATTGGAATTAATTAGGCATATATAATGAAATAAATCTAGAAATTCAAGACGACTTCACGCTGTTTTTACCATTTTTGCTGATTAGCGTGAATATTTTTTTGGCTGTACACGGTTTCGCCATGAAATTTTCTTCGCACAAACCATCCTCTGAAAAAAGTTCACGCTTTTGGGGAGGGAATCCTCGTTTTGGCGTGAATCGCCGGTGGTAATCCGACGTTTCAAAATTAGAGTTTGGCAAAAACAGCGAATTGCATTCACGCTAAATCCGCGTTTTCTGTCAAAAAGCGTGAACTGTCTTTGAATTTCTAGACATATGAGATTGCACGTTATAGTTTTGGATAATATGAGTAGAGCTGCGCCTTTTGACTCGGACTTATACTTATATTGAAGCGAAAACCGGATGGACTTGCATACGAATCGGAAGTTTACGTTTCGGGCGGTTTCGTACTTTTATCTGCGGAAAAAGTCCTTTTTGTCCCGAGCCCCTTTACCGGCGCAAATCTTGTGATACAATGGCTCCAACGAACGGATTGATAAAAAAAGGAGGTCGAAATGCAGGAAAACCGGGAAGGGCGGATGGAAACAATCATCTATGATACGGGAATCATCGGAAAACTAAAAATCAAAGGGAATCAACGGGAGATTCGGGAAATTGCGTTCCTCCGAGACCCCTTCCCCTTCATCTGTTTCGAGGGAAGCGGTCTCCCCGCCGACGAAGGCCCGGTCTACAACGGGAGCAACCTGAATTGCGCTGAAGTTGCCCCCGTCCTGAAGAAGGCCTGCCGGCAGATACAGGAATACCTGGAAGAAGAGCGGGAAGAATTCACCTTTCCCATTCGCATGGAAGGCACCCGCTTCCAGGAAGACGTGTGGTGTGCCATGCTGGACATCCCCTACGGCGAAACCCGCACCTACCGGGAAATCGCCGAAGCCGCCGGCAGCCCCAAAGCCTGGCGAGCGGTGGGCATCGCGGCGAACCACAACCGGCTGCCGCTGGTGATTCCCTGCCACCGGGTCATCGGATCCCGGGGGCGGCTGACGGGGTACAACGGCGGGCTGGACATTAAAGAGCAATTGTTGATCATTGAGAGCCACCGGATGATGCAGAAGCAGCTGAAGTAGTAGAGAAGAAGAATAGAAAAAAGAACGAAAGAATCCCCGGGGTCATTATGGAGGACGCCCCGGGGTTCTTTCATCAAATTGTGTGATGATATAGGAAATGATATGAATGCGTTATGCTGCGTTCTTCTGCTTCTTGCGGAACTTCTCGCCCTCGTCGATTTCGCCTGCGTTCAGACGCTTGAAGTAGCTGCGGGTTTCTGCCGCAACGACACCGCTGAGTCCCAGGAGTCCAACCAAGTTCGGGAACGCCATCAGGCCGTTGAAGATGTCGGCGAAGGTCCATACGAATTCCAGTGTGAGGAACGGACCGATGAGAACCGCCAGAATGTACAGGTAACGGTATGCCTTTACGGCTTTCATGTTTTTATTGGTGAAGTATTCCAAGCAGCGCTCGCCGTAGTAGTCCCAGCCCAGTGTGGTGGTGAATGCGAATACTGCCAGGCAGACCATCAGCAGGATGGCGCCCACGGTTTCACTCCAAGGAAGTCCCTGGCCAAAAGCACGAATGGTTACGTCTACGCCTTCCAGACCCACATTGTGGGAGCCGGTGAGGACGATGGTCAGACCGGTCATGGTGCAGATGACGATGGTGTCCAGGAAAGTACCGGTCATGGATACCAGACCCTGACGAACCGGTTCCTTTGTCTGCGCTGCCGCTGCCGCGATCGGTGCGGAACCCAGGCCGGATTCGTTGGAGAAAATACCTCTCGCAACACCCTTCTGCATTGCGGCAATCATGGCACCCAGTGCACCGCCGGCAACCGCATCCATACCGAATGCGCTCTTTACGATGGTGGTGATTGCTGCCGGGATTGCAGCGTAGTTATAAATCAAAATTGCAACGGATGCGGAAACGTACAGTACCATCATTGCCGGAACAACCAGAGATGCTACGGAAGAGATTCTCTGGATGCCGCCGATGACAACCAGTGCCACCAGTGCGGTTACGACGATTGCAGCGATGGTGGTGGTCCAAGTGTAGGAGTGGTCGCCGATGGAGAATGCAATGTGCTTGCTTTCCGGATCGAATACCCGGCCCACTGCGGAGGTGATGGAGTTCACCTGAGTGATGGTGCCGATTCCCAGGATGCCGGCTGCTGCGCCGAAGAAAGCGAAGAGCTTTGCCAGCCATTTCCAGTTCGGCCCCAGACCTCTTTCGATGTAGTAGAACGGTCCGCCCAGCGCTCTGCCGTTTTCGTCCAGAACACGGTATTTTACCGCCAGGAGGCCTTCCGAATACTTGGTGGCCATACCTACGCAAGCGGCAACTTCCATCCAGAACAATGCGCCCGGTCCGCCGGTGCAGATTGCGGTGGCAACGCCGACGATGTTACCGGTTCCAACGGTGGCCGCCAGTGCGGTGGTCAGTGCTGCGAAACTGGAGACCTCTCCTTCGCCGCCTTCCTCGTTGTGAACCATGTACTTCAGCGCCTTACCCAATTTGCAGAACTGCAGCGCGCCGGTTCTCACGGTGAGAAGCAGACCGGTTCCGATAATGAGTACCAGCATGGGGATGCCCCACACATAACCGTCAATAGTGCTCAGCATTGCTGTGAATTGTTTCATGAATGCAACCTCCTATTTTATAGATTCAGTTTCAAATTCCCGTCAGAGATAAAAACTTATTCCAACCAACTCTCTGACTGATGGGATTAGTTTAAAACAAGTTTCTGTGATTGTCAACAAAAAATTTTAAAAAATTTTGTTATAAAAATTAAAGAAGTTAGAAAAACCTTTGAATTGTATGGAAAACCGTGCAATTTTGGACACAAATTTGTATTCCGAGTACAATTTCCGACACTAAATTAGAGTGTTTTTTGAATTACCCATGCGGATTTTGCATGAGATTTTCAGTAAAAAAAGTTCGCCTCGTCCGAAGGTTTCCGGCCGCTCCCGCCTGATAATATTTTATTTTACCCATACCAAAGGAAAAATGTGTTAAAATAAAAGGTAATATATATGAGAAGAAAACAAAAGGAGAGAGGTTGAGATTTAGTTTGAGTAAAGAAATGATGAGTGAAGAGAATTTACAGCCGGAAAATCGAATGGGGTATGCGCCGGTGAAGGGACTTCTGCTGAAGATGTCTTTTCCGCTGATGATTTCCATGTTCGTTCAGGCGGCGTATAACATTGTGGACAGCATGTTCGTGTCTTGGATTAACGAAAACGCCCTGACGGCGGTGTCCATGTGCTTCCCGATTCAGGCGCTGATTCTGGCGTTTGCCATCGGTACGGCGGTGGGCATGAGCGCCTTGATTTCTCGGTATTTGGGGGCGAGACATTTCGACCGGGCCAATAAAGTGGCGCAGAACGGAATTTTTCTGGCCTTTGCAACGTATCTGCTGTTCCTGCTGATCGGCATGGCGGCGCATCCGTTCATCGCGTTCCAGACAAAGGATGCACAGATTATAGAATACGGTTCCACCTATCTGAGCATCGTCTGCACACTGTCCATCATGGTATTCCTGCAGCTGTGCGTGGAGCGGCTGCTGCAGAGCACGGGCAAAACATCCTACATCCTGCTGATTCAGGGAAGCGGTGCGATTATCAACATTATTATGGACCCGATTCTGATTTTCGGATTGCTGGGTGCGCCGAAACTGGGCGTTGCCGGTGCGGCCATCGCAACGGTCTTCGGACAGACGTTTGCGGCGATGCTGGGTGTGTACCTGAACATTAAGAAAAATACGGAACTGAAGATCAGCATGAAGGGCTTCCGCCCGGATCTTCATATCATTAAGGAAATCTACCAGATCGGCGTACCGTCCATCATCATGCAGGCGGTGGGCTCGGTGATGGTATTCTTCTTGAACCTGATTTTGGGGGCATTCTCCTCCACGGCGGTGGCCACCTTCGGTGCCTACTTCAAGCTTCAGAGCTTTATCTTTATGCCGGTGTTCGGACTGAACAACGGTGTGGTTCCGATTGTCGCGTACAACTACGGTGCTCGGAAGAAGGACCGCCTTCTGGAAGCATCCCGGCTCAGTACCCGGTACGCGGTGATAATCATGACGGTGGGAATGCTTCTGTTCTGGGTGATTCCGAACGTCTTCCTGGGCATTTTCGATGCCTCGGATAAAATGTTGGCCATCGGTATCCCGGCACTTCGAATTATTTCTGTTGGTTTTCCACTGGCCGGCTATGCTATAATGAAAGGGAGTGTATTCCAAGCTCTGGGAAAAAG
Source organism: Mogibacterium sp. (assembly GCA_016775335.1). Classification (GTDB taxonomy): domain Bacteria; phylum Bacillota; class Clostridia; order Peptostreptococcales; family Anaerovoracaceae; genus Mogibacterium_A. The sequence continues at coordinate 56,690 of JAEUGJ010000002.1, read as the reverse complement.
CATTTACAGCATGAATATTTCCATCATTCGTCAGCTGGTAGTGCTGCTTCCGGCAGCGTTCCTGCTGTCCCGCCTGGGGGAGGTCACCTACGTGTGGCTGGCATTCCCAATCGCGGAGATTGTGGGCTTGACACTCTCGATCGTCTATTCCCGCAAAATTCATCGGGAGATGATCGACACACTATAATCTATAAGATACAGGAGAAAGGTGCTATGAAAAATACGGCAATTTACCCGGCCGCCCTGGAACATCGGCGATGGTAACCCGGCAAAACGGTAAACTATGACAATCGCAACGTGTTTTTATGAGGAGGAAAAAATTATGGCAGGTAAAGTTATGCTGACCGGCGACAGACCGACCGGTAAATTACATATTGGACATTACGTAGGTTCCCTGAGACAGCGGCTGGAGATTCAGAAGGATCCGGAGTTCGACAAGATGTTCATCATGATTGCGGACGCCCAGGCGCTGACGGACAACGCGGAGAATCCGCAGAAGGTGCGGGAGAGCGTGATGGAAGTGGCCATGGATTATCTGGCTGTGGGCATCGATCCGTCAAAGACTTCCATTATGATTCAGTCCCTGGTGCCGCAGCTCCACGAGCTGACCATGTATTACATGAACCTGGTGACCGTGTCCCGCGTGCAGCGGAACCCGACCATCAAATCCGAAATTCAGATGAGAGGTTTTGGGGATAACATCCCGATGGGCTTCTTCAACTATCCGGTGAGCCAGGCTTCGGATATCACCGCTTTCATGGCCACCACCGTTCCGGTGGGCGAGGACCAGGAGCCGATGCTGGAGCTGTGCCGGGAAATCGTGCGCCGTTTCAATTACGTATACGGCGAAGTGCTGATCGAGCCGGAAATCTATCTGCCTCCGAACCAGTCCTGCATGAGACTGCCGGGAACGGACGGCCAGGCGAAGATGAGCAAATCTCTCGGGAATACCATCTACCTGTCGGATCCGGAGGACGTGCTGAAAAAGAAGGTCATGGGAATGTACACCGACCCGACTCACCTGAAGGTCAGCGATCCGGGCCACCTGGAAGGAAACACCGTATTCCAGTACCTGGATGCCTTCTGCAGCGATGAGGATTTTGAAAAGTTCTTGCCGGAGTACAAGAACCTGGACGAGCTGAAGGAGCACTACACCCGAGGCGGCCTGGGGGACGTAAAGGTAAAGAAATTCCTGTTCAACGTGCTGAACGAGTTCCTGACCCCAATCCGGGAAAAGAGAGCGTACTACGAGCAGCATCCGGAAGAAGTTATTGAGATTCTGAGAGCCGGCACCGCAGATGCGGTAGCCACTGCGGAGAAGACGCTGGCTGCGGTGAAGCACGCGATGCAGATTGACTACTTCGAGAGATGGGATAAAGAATATAAATAACAGGCAAGCAAGTGTGCAAGTTTACAAGCAAACAAGTGTGCAAGTGATGGCCCGCCGGGAACGCCCGGCGGGCCATTTGCGTCTGCCGAATGGCAATGGGGCGCCCTTGGGACAAGGGCGGACCTTACTTTGGTGATGGCGCCGACCGGTCGCCTGGGGTGCGCCGGTCGCCTGGGGTGAAATAGAGGTATTTTTATGGTGAAACTCTCATATGCCTAGAAAAACGAGGCGAGTTCACGCTAAAACGGGAAAAACGGCAAAATAGCGTGAACGGTTTTTGAGAAATTCCGTGGAAAGGGGCGTTGAGCAGCAGAAAAAAATTACTGCAAAAAAGAAGTTCACGCTTTTTGGGCGAAAATGACGATTTAGCGTGAAAATTTCTCGGAAGGACCGGCTGAAAATTAGAATTCCGGCAGATTTGCAAAAATGGATTCACGCTAAATGAGCTTTTGGGGGAGATTAGCGTGAACTCGCTCAAAAAATCTAGGCACATGGGAGTCTGGCAAGAAATCCAGGACAAACATATTAGAAAGCAAGAGAAAGATGGGAACATCGGACGAGATTTTGCAATAAGCAAAATCTCGATTTTTCTCGAACGAAATATGATGCATGGGCGCGCTGCATTTGCGATAATGGAGGTAAGAAGAGGGTCGCAAGAGATTTGCGGACAAATACATCCAACGCAAGTAAGAAAGGAGCGAGAAAATGGTTCAATGTTCGAAATACGTGAAGGCCGGCCTGGACGAGAATCGGCTGTTGCGGAAGCGATACCTTCAGCGGCAGAAGGTGCTGATGAAGTACGACAAAATGACGCTGCGGATATGCATCAAGAACGGGCGCGCTTATTATTACGGTAAGAAGAAGGGAAAGGAAGTCTATCTGGGCGGGACCGAGAACGAGACGGTGCGCGGCATCCGGGAGCTTCGGTTCTGCCGGGCGATGCTGGAGGTGCTGGAGAAGAACATCAAAGCAATGGAGTCCTTCCTCGAAAAGTACCGTGAGCCGACGTCCGCCGCCATAAAAGCAGCTCTTCCCAAGCATTATCGTCCGGCACGTCCGACGGAGTACGCACTGCATCCGGAAAAGGATCCCGTCTGGCGCCGCTTCCAAGCGATGCAGGCCCATAAAGCGAAAATCCCGGTGCACTACTCGGAGAATTTGAAAATCCTGACATTCGACGGAACGGCCGTTCGGAGCCGCGTGGAAGCGCTTCTCTATGAGCGGTTCAGCGCAGCCGGTTTCTACGTAATCTATGAGTATCCCATTGAATATGCGCCGGGAAAATTCATTCGTCCGGATTTCCTCCTGATTCATCCGGAAACGGGAGCCATTTTTCTGTGGGAGCATTTGGGACTTTGGTATCATGAAACCTCTTCCGAGTTCTATCGTAATGAATTCAACGGGAAGACGGATATTTATCGGAACCTGGGGTTCATCCCGGGGGTGAATCTATTGATGTCTTTCGAGTCGTCGTTGGGTTTGGATATGGAACGCATCGCCCAGGAAGTGGATCACCTGTACAACCTGGAGGAAACCGCCCAGAGCATTAAGATTTCCGAGCTTCAGCAGGCGCAGTTTGCGGATTTCTCGTTGCTGAAAGTAGTGTAGGGGGAGCGGGCCGGGCAAGCCCGCTTTACATTCCCACCCCATCCTTTACTTTCTTTTTACCTTACCTCGATAACAGACTTTACGAAATCCCCCTATACTTATACCTGTAATCAGAAAACAGACAAGAAAACAATTGAAAAGGGAAAGAAGTAAAGGAGAAAGAAAGATGAAAAAAAGAAATCTCAAACTGATCGCCCTGGGCCTCACCGGTCTGATGGGCGTAGCTGCTCTCACAGGATGCGGCAGCAAGGAAAAGAGTGCGACGGTCAGCACGAACGGTTCCACTTCCATGGAAGAAGTGATGGGCGCTCTTTCGGAACAGTATCAGAAGGATAACGAGGGCGTAAAGGTAACATACGATCCAACCGGATCCGGTACCGGAATCGAAGAGGCCAAGAACGGAAACACCGACATCGGCCTGACATCCAGAGCACTGAAGGATGACGAGAAGGACGGACTGGAACAGAAGGTCATCGCACTGGACGGAATCTCCGTAATCGTCAATGCAAAGAACGGTGTAAAGGATCTGACAACTCAGCAGGTATCAGACATTTTTAGCGGAAAGATCACAGACTGGAGCCAGGTCGGCGGTAAAGGCGGGAAGATCTCCTGCATCGGCAGAGAGTCCGGATCCGGTACGAGAGACGGCTTCGAAAGTGCAACCGGCACCGAAGACAAGTGCAAGCTGGAACAGGAATTGACATCCACCGGTGCGGTAATCTCCGCAGTCGGCAGCAATGAGAAAGCAATCGGATACGCATCCTTCTCCGCAGTAGAAGGTCAGGACAAGATTCAGGGAATCAAAGTCAACGGCGTAACCTGCACTGAAGACACCATCAAAGATGGAAGCTACAAGCTGCAGCGTCCGTTCTGCTTCATCACCAAGAAAGACGGAAAGCTTTCCGAAGAAGCACAGAAGTTCTACGATTTCGCAACATCGAAAGATGCGGCAGACCTCATCCGTAACGCCGGTGCAGTTCCGGTAAGCGAATAAAGCCGAACCATTCCGGAAAGTCGTGGGGCGCTGGGCCACACGACTTTCTTCTTTATAGGGAATTTCCCAAAAAAAGATTCGTTCGGCACACGCTGCCGAGCGTACAGACTGGGGAAACATAAGTTATAGAAAGCGAATCGTAAGATGAAGAAGAAAAAAGATTTAATGGAAAACGCAATACACGGACTGTTCCTGTTCTGTGGTTTCGTCAGCGTCGCCTTCGTGCTGCTGATCAGCGTGTACCTGATTATCTCCGGAATTCCGGCCATTCACCAAATCGGACCGATCAAGTTCCTGTTCGGTACCACCTGGAAATCCGGTCAGAATCAGTTCGGCATCCTGCCATTCATCCTGACCAGTGTCTACGGCACGGCGGGAGCGGTAATCCTGGGAATACCGATTGGTATTTTTACCGCCATGTTTCTGGCGAAAGCCGCACCCCCGAGAATCGCATCGGTTATTCAGGGAGCGGTAGAGCTTCTGGCAGGAATTCCGTCCGTCGTATATGGCCTGGTGGGCATGACCGTATTGGTACCGGGCGTGCAGAGGGCGTTTCACCTGTCCTCCGGCGCCACCCTGTTCTCCGCCATCGTGGTCCTGACGATTATGATTTTACCGTACATCATCAGCGTGTCGGCCACCGCATTGCGGGCCGTGCCGAGAGAGTATGAAGAAGCCTCGCTGGCTTTGGGGGCCAACTACACGGAGACATGGTTCCGCGTATCCCTGCGGGCCGCAAAGAGCGGTGTGGCGGCAGCGGTAATTCAAGGCGTGGGCAGAGCGCTGGGCGAGGCCATGGCGATCATCATGGTTGCCGGAAACGTGGCGAACATGCCGGGGCTGTTCAAATCCGTTCGGTTCCTGACCACCGCCATCGTTTCGGAAATGTCCTACGCATCCTATGGATCGCTGCAGAGACAGGCCCTGTTCTCCATCGGACTGGTGCTGTTCCTGTTCATCATGATGATTAACTGGATTCTGCACAGAGTGATCCGGAAGGAGGAACAATAATGAGTACACACAGAAAAAACATGGACCGGCTCCTGCGGGGGCTGATGGGGCTGTGCTCCGGCATCACCTGTCTGGTGCTCCTGATGATTATCGGATACATTTTGTACCGAGGCATCCCGAGCCTGACCTGGAACCTCCTGTCCACGGAGCCGAACAACCTCACCGGAAACATCGGAATTCTGCCGAATATTCTGAACACGCTGTATATCATTTTCGTGGCGATGATCATCGTCCTGCCTCTGGGCGTGGGCGCTGCCATCTACCTGACGGAGTATTCCACCAGCCGGAAGCTGACCAACCTGATCAGCTTCGCCGCGGAAATCCTGACGGGAATCCCATCCATCCTGTTCGGACTGGTGGGCATGCTGATTTTTATTCAGATTGGCGGCCTGAAGCAGGGTATTCTGGCCGGCGCACTGACACTGGTGCTGATGGTGCTGCCAACCATTATCAGCAACACCAGAGAGAGCCTTCTGACGGTTCCTCAAAGCTACCGGGAAGGGGCCCTGGCGCTGGGCAGCGGCAAGTGGCACATGATTCGAACCGTGGTGCTTCCAAGCGCATTGGACGGCATTATTACCGGATGCATTTTGTCGGTGGGCCGGATTACCTCGGAATCGGCGGCACTTCTTTTTACCGCGGGCTTCGGACTGAAGATGATCGGATTCGTGCAGGCTTTGCAGTCGTCCTCCGCAACGCTGACGGTAGCACTTTACATCTACGCCAGCGAGCGAGGCGCCTATGACATCGCATTTGCCATCGCCATTGTGCTGATGGCGCTGACTTTGGCATTGAACCTGATTGCCTCGAAAACCGCGAAGAAAATACAGGAGAAGAGAGGATAGAACATGAACGAACCAATTATCAAAGTCCGGGACCTGGACCTGTGGTACGGCGAGCACCAAGCTCTTCAGAAAATCAGCATGGACATTCCGGAGCATTCCATCACGGCGCTGATCGGCCCATCCGGCTGCGGCAAATCCACGTTCCTGCGGAACATCAACCGGATGAACGACCTGATTCCGGATTGCCGGGTGGAAGGAACCCTGGAGTACCGGGGTAAAAATATTTTGGGAAACGACGTAGACGTGACCGACCTGCGCCGGAAGGTTGGAATGGTATTCCAGAAGCCGAATCCGTTCCCGATGAGCATTTACGACAACATCGCCTACGGCCCGCGCATCGGCGGCATCCGCAACAAGACGGAGCTGGATGAGATCGTGGAGCGGTCCCTGAAGTCGGCGGCCATCTGGGAGGAGACCAAGGACCGGCTGAAGAAGTCGGCGCTGGGCATGTCCGGCGGTCAGCAGCAGAGACTGTGCATCGCCCGGGCCCTGGCCGTGGAGCCGGATGTGCTGCTGATGGACGAGCCTACCAGTGCTTTGGACCCGATTTCCACGGGCAAAATCGAAGATCTGGCGGAGGAGCTGAAGAAGGAGTACACCATCGTCATGGTCACCCACAACATGCAGCAGGCCGTTCGTATCTCGGACCGCACCGCCTTCTTCCTGCTGGGAGACCTGGTGGAGTACGGAGAGACGAATCAGATTTTCTCCAGCCCGAGAGACAAGCGTACAGAAGATTACATTACAGGGAGGTTCGGTTAATGAGAGATACATTCCAAGGAGAATTGAGAGAATTAGACGATCAGACTTGCCTGATGGGCGGTATGTGCGAAGACATCATCGACCGGGCGGTTCGTTGCTTCCTCACCAACGACGAGAAGCTGGCAAAGAAGGTGGTAAAGCTGCAGGATACGATTTCCCAGAAGGAGCGTGAAATCGAAATCATGTGCATCCAGCTGATCATGAAGCAGCAGCCGGTGGCGTCGGACCTGCGAATCATTTCCGCCACCCTCAAAATGGTGACCGACTTGCACCGCATCGGGGACCAGTCCCTGGACATCGCCGAGATCGTCCTCACCGGTCAGCTCACTCAGGCCATCCGCACCCAGGACTTTCAGAAAATGGGCGAAGCGGTGGTCTACATGGTCAAATCCAGCGTCGAGGCTTTCCAGGCCCGGAGCCTGGAGCACGCCAAAGAAGTCATCGCCTACGACGACGTAGTGGACGAGTATTTTGAAAAAATAAAATTCAATCTCCTCGAACGCATCCGGGGCCGCATCGACGACAGCGACCGGGACGTTCTGGATATGCTGATGATTGCCAAATACCTGGAGCGCATCGGCGACCACGCCGCCAACGTGGGCAACTGGGTGGCCTTCTCCGTAAACGGCGAACTGCTGCCGGATAATTAGCTGTAATGGCACCTTTGTGAGTGAAACGGGAAACATCGCCAATCTCAGCCATTAGTTGAGGACCGAGTGATGAGCCTACGCCTTTCATCTGCATGACGATGGGATATTCCGGGAGTTTAGAGGCTGTTTTGTCCATAAGAGAACGCAATTCTTCCACAGTTACAGAGGCACTGTTAAGTTGGTCAATCGCCTGTTTGATAATGAGTTTGGTTATTTCATCCTTTGGAAGTACAGGAACAAGTTCCTTTGCTTTTCCATAGATTTCCTCAGCTTTTGACTGGCTGAAGTTGTACTTCTTTCTTTTGCACCACTTCTGATAGTGGTCAATGAAGGCATTTAAGGACATCTTACGAACACAGTCCACATGCCAGTAAGTGGATGCAAAATCGACCCATTTTTGGCTGCCGTCGCTGCGAGTAGGACTGTCAAAGTAGGTATTGACGCCGGGATAGGTTTGGTCAAGGATGCCGATGAGATTATTCTTCATAGCCGTCTTATGTTTCATGTAAAAACCAAACTGACGGTTCATGGTTTTAAGCTGATTGCGTAATTCATCCATAACATTATACTGTTTGAGATTCTGCCACTTGTCAAGTGCATATCTGGCAATTTTAACAGCATCAGCTTTATCGGATTTAACTTTACGAAGGGAATCGCTATCAAAGTCTTTAATAAGTTTAGGGTTAATTGCACTGACAAAAAGATCTGCTTCTGAAAGCTGGTGGGCAAGGACTTCATAATAGCGTCCTGTATGTTCCATCACGATTCGGGATTCACCTTCAATAGAGTTAATAAGTTCTACAAGTGAATTGATGTCACTGGTTGTGTGTTCGATTTCAAAAGGTGTAGAAACAATTTCACCGAAAGGTCGCATAATAGCAACCATGCTTTTTCCTTTAGAAACATCGATACCTACTGCGTTCATAAATTTGTCACTCCTTAAGATTATTGCAATGGATAAGTACCAGTTTTACTCATTGCCTATTCAATCTACTGTGGTGTGACGCGAATGCACCTATGGCGATTCAACCTGCATAAAACGAACGCTGCGAATGAGGAGCTGGTTATCAGTCTAATTAACGGACGAGAAGTCCAAGAAAGAAAGCCGATATACCGATTGCTCCATCATTATACAGCTTAAGCAACAAGATGGATAATTCCTTACTGGCTGTAAGGGATATTAACCATAAATATATTGTAGTAGAGAGAAGGCGGCGGCCGGCAGAGCCGGCCCGCAGAAGAAAACGATAGTGATGAATGATGAATGAGGGAAAGGAACGACCTGCAGAGCCGCGCTCTGCAGGTCGATTTATGTGGGATTATTTCTGTTCGATTTTCACAGGACTAAAAGGCCACGAAACAATGGTTTCCGTAGCGATTCTCGTTATATACGGAGTTAGGGCATATATGGGAACGTATCTGTTTGCATCCATTAATTCACTGATTGTTGTAGTAATGATGGTCGCTGTAGCGGTCTACATCGTTCTCGGAATTCCGAATATTGATGCATCGCAGCTTTCCGTCGGAGAGGCATTCGGAAGCGGAATAAAAATAAGTTCGATTGGCGCGGCGGTATCCGTATTTGCTTCCTGCCTCTCTGGCGGAACGGCCGTATCGCAGATTGTGGAGTATTCCCAAAAGCGCTTGCAAAGAAAAACAAGAATGGTGGTTCGACAGGAATTCTGATCTATGTCATGCTGTTTGCGATTATCTGTGTACTGACCGGATCCTCTTTCGGCGTACTCATGACCGTATTCTCGGCATTCAAGGTTCTCGGCGCAAGCGTTTACCTCATTATTCTTGCATATATGGCTGCAGCTGTAATTTACTTCTTTGCAAGAATTAAGTATCTGAAGGGAAAAGGAAGAAATCTCATTGAAGAGCTGAAAACCCCTTATGATGAATGGGAAGCACGCGAAGCGGAATGCAAAGCGATGGATGAAGCGAAATAAATATACCTTCGCATAGATGTACAAATAACCTCTAGACCGTATAACGGTTAGAAGAAGAAAATGACACAAAGAACCACACCTCCAAGGTTGGACATGAAACCAACTTTGGAGATGTGGTTTTGGTTCTCCATTTTCCCCGGGGGATTTTGTATGGGATTCGTATGGGATTCGTAATGCTATTTGGTCTTAACCTTCTTCTTATAAAATTAGGTGTAATCAATGCTAAATGACGAAAAATAGATGAAAGAATGACGGACAATTATATGCTATAATATTGTCTAAATACAAAAGAACCTGTTGTGCATTAAAATATTTTTCAAATACTGTCTTGGGGTTTTACCTGGACGATAAAAGGCAATGAGATAAAGGAGAACGCGTAATGACAGATTTTGCGCCCGGCATGAGGGCCATCATTCGTGATGAAGAATGGATGGTCAAGAAAATTGAAACGAATAGTCTTGGAAATAAGACATTATATTGCGTTGGTATTTCTCCGCTAGTCAAGGATAGAGAAGCAATTTTTCTTACGGATCTGGAACAGGTTCAAATCGTTGATCCTACGGAAGTAAAACTGATTGCAGATACTTCTCCATTCTACAAGCGAACACTATTATATTTAGAGAGTCAATGGCGGCAGCAAATTCCTACTGATGCAAATTTGCATATAGGACATAAAGCCGCGATGGACCTGATGCCTTATCAGCTGGATCCCGCAAAGCTCTCTTTACAACGTCCGAGACAGAGAATCCTCATTGCAGATACCGTAGGTCTTGGTAAAACTCTTGAAGCAGGGATTTTGATGTCTGAGCTAATTGCTCGTGGAAAAGGTAAAAGAATACTAGTTGTTACTGTTAAGAGTATGATGACGCAGTTTCAGAAAGAAATGTGGAACCGTTTCACAATCCCTTTGGTACGCCTTGATTCCAAGCGGATTCAAAAGATTCGTGCTAACTTGCCATCGAATCATAATCCTTTTTTCTATTATGACAAGACGATTATATCCATTGACACTTTAAAGAGAGATGTAGAATACCGGACGCATCTGGAAAATGCGTATTGGGATATTATTGTAATCGATGAAGCACAGAACGTTGCGGAACGTGGAGACCATCAGGCACAGCGTTCTCGTCTTGCAAAGCTGCTTGCAGATCGTAGCGACACCATGATAATGCTGTCGGCAACTCCTCACGATGGAAGAGCAAAGAGCTTCGCCTCATTGATGAATATGCTAGATCCTACTGCGATTGCAGATCCGCAGAATTATACTCCGGAAGATATTAAAGGTCTTTGTATTCGTCGTTTTAAGAAAGATGTCAAAGATCAAGTTAGCGGTTCTTTCTTAGAAAGAAGAAATACACTTGAGCATTGCCATGCATCGGCAAAAGAAGAATACGTTTTTGATATTTTTGCTGACATGCAGTTGGAGATGGATTTAGGTAAGGCTAAAGGCTCCGGGCAGTTGTTTAAAACCAGCTTGGAAAAATCGTTATTTTCCAGTCCGGCAGCTTGCATCAAAAGCATCGAAGCACGCTTGAAGAAACTGTATAAAAAGTACACTGCAGACGACATCAAAGATATTCGTTTGCTTGAAGATTTGAAAACTGCGCTAGAGGCGATTGCCCCTGCGGATTTTACACGGTATCAGAAACTTGTAGGCCTTCTCAAAAGTAAGGAATACGCTTGGAATCCGGCTGATAGCGGTGACCGTGTTGTTATCTTTACTGAGCGCATTGAAACCATGAAATATCTTGCCGAAAGACTTCGCCAAGATCTTGGGTTGAAGGCAAACGCCATCCAGGAGATTTCCGGTGGGATGAGTGATGCTGAACAGCAACGTATCGTTGAAGATTTTGGTCGAACAGAATCTCCGGTTCGTGTTTTGGTTGCATCTGATGTTGCGTCTGAAGGCTTGAACCTACACTATTTGAGCCATAGACTGATTCATTTCGACATTCCTTGGTCCTTGATGGTGTTTCAACAGAGAAACGGTAGGATTGACAGATATGGCCAACAGAAGCGACCGGATATTCGCTACATGCTCATTGAAAGTGATAATAAACATATCAATGGCGATATGCGTATTATCGAAATCTTAATTACGAAAGAAGAACAGGCTCTGAAGAATATTGGTGATCCTTCTTTGTTGCTCGGTAAGTTTACCGTTGAAGATGAAGAGCTCGTTGTAGCTAAAATGATTGAATCCGGTTCAAATTCAGATACATTTGAAAAAGTATTAGATGCCGGCGAAGATGACTTCAATCCATTTGAAGCTTTGATGGCTGTTGCTAATAAAGAAGACAATGAAGAAGAGAAGAAATCCGTGATTGTTTCGGACGAAACCTTATTTTCGGATATAGATTATCTTTATCAGGCACTCACATATTTAAATCAAACAGAAAGTCATCCTGTTGAAAGACTGAAAACAGTTTCCGGTTTAGATATTAGACTGACTCATGATATGAAACGACGTTTGAAAGCACTTATCCCGGAAGAAGCACTTCCGCAGGGAGAGATTCTCCGTGTTTCTGATGATAAAGCCTTCTGCATGGAACAGATGCGAGGCAGTATGCAAAAGAACATGGACGAGTCTGCCTGGCCGACCACTCAGTATTTATGGAAACTTCACCCTATTCTGAGTTGGGTGAATGACAAAGCAAGTTTGCTATTTAAAAGAAATGAAGCCCCTGTTCTTGGGCTACCTGGAACATTGAAAGTTGGCGAAAGCATTTATGTTATAACCGGTAGTATGCCGAATCTAAAGTCAACACCTTTGGTTGATGAATGGTTTGGCTTATTGTACGAGAATGGAAAATTCGTTAAGGTGCTATCTATGAATGAAGTAGTGCAGAAAACAGGATTGAGTAATCCCAAGATTCCGAATACGAATTGCATAGGTGAGGATGAAATTTCTGCCGCAAGTTCCTTGCTAAGTGATGTAGTTTGCCAAGCAAAAGTGTATTTAGATGAACACTATAAGAGATATCAGACAGAAATGAATCCACTATTGGATGAAGAAGTTGATAAGCTGATTGAGCTTCAAGAGAAGCACAAGGTATACTACCAGGTGAGATTGTTCGAGCATGAACGAAAGTTGAAGGAAGAGGAACGCCGGGTAGATGACCTCTTTGAGCAGTTTATGAGCTGGGTGAAAGAAACTTTGACAATACAGAACAACCCATATATTCGAGTTGTATCTGTGCTGATAGGAGTATCGCAATGAGCATAGATTTAACAGGCATCACCAATAAAAATGAATACTATACCAATCATTATTTCTCCACCGTATTTGAAGAAAACACGAGGGCTACTATCGGAAATTGGAATGCAGATGCAAGAGCGTCCGAAGAAATTAGAACGCCGTGGTCGCTGCTTCGTCAAAATGCAAGACAGTATTATACTGCATACGATAGGTTTGTTCGTTCTCCTGAAAATCTGCAAGTTCTCACTAATATCAAGATGCTGGCAAATAGTTATTTGAAGTCTTTGGGTTATCCGGAAGCAAAACCTGAAATCGTAACAGTGGATGATTCTCTCTCGGTTCCGGTTTATCTTGAAATGACAAAAAACAATGGAGCCCCGTCGTTGTGGGTATTATTGTCCGCATCTTATGAATCGGATGCAGGCATTATGAAGAGCTTTGCATTTAATGCTGACGATGTAAATGACGAGGCTATCGGCATGATTTACAAAGGTGTTTTGGGGGAGATGGCAAATGAGGAGTTGATTACAAAAATTTTGTTTGGTTCTGCGGAGCCCCCTCGTTTTATTATACTGATTGGTATGAACCAGATTGCTCTTATTGACCGAAACAAGTGGAATGAAAAGCGCTATCTTCAGTTTGAGCTCGAGGAGATTTTCTCTCGGTTGGAAAACACAACTTTGCAGGCAATGACTGTTTTGCTTCATAAGGATTCTCTTTGTCCTGATGATGGAAAAGTTCTGCTGGATGAGTTGGATGAACAGAGCCAGAAGAATGCTTCCGGTGTATCGCAAGACTTGAAGTACGCCCTCCGTGAAAGTATTGAATTGCTCGGGAACGAAGTTCTTTACGATATGAAGACACGCCTTGAGCGTGATTTTGATTCAGACCCTGTAGATGCTGGACAGCTGACTTTGGAGTGTCTGCGCTATATGTATCGGATGTTGTTTATGCTCTTTATTGAGTCCAGACCGGAACTTGGCTACGCACCAATCAAAGCACAGAGCTATTACTCCGGATATTCTCTGGAAAGCTTGCGAGACATTGCGGATAACATCCGCGATGATGTCAACGAAATTGGTGATGGCTATTACTTACATGAAACTCTGGCAAAGCTTTATGAGCTGATTTATGACGGATATCCGAAAACGGAAGATGAGCTGAAAAAAGCGACAGGTTCCGATAGCCTGCACGATATGTTCCTGATTGCTCCGCTGAAGGCACATATCTTCGATCCGGAATATACCAAGATGATTACTGCAGCCAAACTTCGCAATAGCTGTATGTTGCGCATTATCGATTTAATGAGCTTAACTCGGGCTACCGGAAAAAAGAACAGTCGCCGTGGACGTATCAGTTATGCAAACTTAGGCATCAATCAGATGGGGGCCGTTTATGAGGCACTTCTTTCCTATCGAGGATTTATTGCCGAACATGACCTCTACGAAGTAAAGAGGGCCGGAGACAGCTTCAATGAATTGGATGTTGGATATTTTGTATCTGAATCCGAGCTTGACCAGTATGCAGAGAATGAACGTGTACGTTATGAGTCCGGTGAGAAAAAGGGCAAATTGCGTATGTATGAAAAAGGGACTTTCATTTATCGTCTGGCAGGCAGAGAGCGTGAGAAATCCGCATCCTACTATACACCGGAGGTTTTGACTAAGTGTCTGGTTAAGTATGCTCTGAAGGAGCTCCTTGAGGGAAAAACTGCGGATGAAATTCTCAAGCTGACTATCTGCGAGCCTGCTATGGGAAGTGCGGCGTTTTTAAACGAAGCAATCAATCAGCTGGCAGAAGCATATATCTCTCGTAAAGAGAAAGAAACCGGTGAAATTATTAGTTATGAAAAGAGATATAATGAACTGCAGAAGGTCAAGATGTTCATCGCCGACCGGAATGTTTATGGCATTGACCTGAATCCTGTTGCGGTTGAACTAGCAGAGGTTTCCCTGTGGCTGAACACCATTTATGAGGGTGGTTTTGTACCTTGGTTCGGTACGCAATTGGTGAACGGAAATTCGCTGATTGGCGCAAGAAGACAGGTGTATCGCATTGAAAGTGCACAGGCTACTTCGAAGGGTATGCGTTGGTATGAACTGGAACCGGAGCGGGTGCCATTGGGGACAAACCGGATGCCGAGAAAACAGATCTATCATTTTCTGCTTGGCGATCCGGGAATGTGCAGCTATTCTGATAAAGTTATCAAGCAATTAGAGCCTGCAAACATCAAGAAGATGAAGGCCTGGAATAAGAAGTTTACTAGCCCTGTCACAGATGATGAGATTATTACTTTGCTGCGGCTCTCTGCTAAAACTGACGAGTTGTGGGAAGCGCAAATTCAATTGCGTAAAGATGTGGAGGTTAAGACACAGGATCCTCTCTCTATATTTGGCCATCCAGATGATAGAGAAGATTCACATACTACAATTCGTCAAAAGGATGAGATCTTCAGCGAACTCTATAAGAGCGAGCACATGAAGAATGCCGGTCCATATGCAAGGCTAAAGTTTGCGATGGATTATTGGTGTGCACTGTGGTTCTGGCCTATTGACAAAGCGGAGTTACTTCCTACCAGAAGTGAGTTTCTGTTTGATATGTCCCTGATTCTTGAAGGAACCATGGCATCTGTGAATGTTACAGATTCTATCAAGGGTGGTCAGCTTTCTCTGTTCCCGACAGAAATGGAACAGATGGCAATGGGTATTGTCGCCACATTCGGTAGAAACACTGTCGTGGATATTCCTCGTCTACGTCAGGAAAATCCGAGATTGGATTTAGCCGCGCAAATTGCAGAACAGAATAAGTTCATGCATTGGGAGCTTGAATTTGCAGACTTGTTTGCAGAGCGTGGCGGGTTTGATTTGATTATTGGTAATCCGCCGTGGATTATGCTGGGATGGAATGAACAAGACGTTCTTTCTGATAAGCAACCAATGTTTGCAATAAAAAAACTTTCTGCTGCGCAGACAACAGAGCATCGTGAAAATACCCTTAAAAATCTTATGACTCGGAAACTATATTTCTCGGAATACGAATCAATGGCTGGTGAGCAGAATTTCTTGAATGCGCTGCAAAATTATCCTCTTTTAGTGGGAATGAAGGCAAACCTTTATAAGTGCTTTTTGCCACTTGCATGGGGGGAAAATTGCGAAAGCGGCATAGCCGCTTTCGTACACCCTGAGGGTGTCTATGATGACCCTCAGGGTGGTGCACTTCGGGAAAAGCTGTATCCTCGTTTGCGTTATCATTTTCAATTTGCAAATGAGAGGAAGCTGTTTCCCGAAGTGGACCACCATACAACATTTAGTTTAAATGTGTACGGTGGTCCACTGATGGTGTCCTTTGACACCATCAGCAATCTCTACGATGCTAAGAGCATCGTAGAGTGTTACAAAGTAGACGCTGCTGCAACGATACCAGGCATTAAGGATGAAAATGGTGATTGGAATATAAAGGGTCACCCTGACAGAATCATTCATGTGACGAAAAAAGAATTGATGGTGTTTGCCAAACTATTTGATGGGAATGAAGAATGGAAACGAGCGACTCTTCCTGCGTTACATGCAAGTCTGTATGTTTCTGTTCTTGAGCGATTTGCTGATTATCCGTCTTCTGTTAATGACTACTCTGGCAATGTGATTACATCCACTATGTGGAATGAAACAAATGCACAAAAGGATAAGACAATCAAGCCAAACACACATTTCCCGGAGCAACCACTTTCGCTTATTTATTCGGGTTCGCACGTTCAAATTGCAAATGCCTTGTTCAAAACATCACGTAGAATTTGTGAGAAAAATAGTGATTTTGATAATGTAGATTTAACGGCAATTTCTGACGATTATTTGCAAAGATGTAAATATGATATTTATTGCTCTGTGGATGATTATACATCTCGGATACCAGATACTCCATGGGGAACAAAATTTGATCAGCATTTCCGGCTTGCATCTCGTGCGATGCTCAACCAAGGCGGTGAACGCACGTTGACATGTGCAATTATTCCAAAGAAAGTTGCACATGTCCACGCTGTTATTTCTTTAACATTCAATAACAGCGTGGACACAGTCTTGCTAGCTGGATGTGAAGCAAGCCTTCCCTTTGATTTTCTGGTTAAGTGCCTCGGCAAATCAAACTTGTTTATAAGCACGATTGCAATATTTCCTATGCTTAAAGGAAGGTGGCGAGAGGATATAGTATTACACTCATTGATTCTTAACTGTGTCAATAAGTACTATGAAGAATTATGGAGCGAGTTATTTGATATCACATTTATTAGGCAGCGTTGGTCTAAATCTGACCCACGCCTCGCAAACACGAAATTCAGCACTTTGACCAAAGAGTGGACATGGGATACACCTCTGCGCACCGATTATGAGCGGCGTCAGGCACTAGTCGAAATCGATGTATTGACTGCAATGGCTCTTGGCATAACATTGGAGCAGCTGAAAACCATCTACCGCATTCAGTTCCCGGTGCTGCAAAGCTATGAGGCGGATACTTGGTATGATGCCAACGGTCGAATCACGTTTACCAACAACCGCAGCCTTGTGGGGGTTGGTTTCGATCGGAAAGAGTTTGAATTGAATATGAAGGATGCACCTGCCGGGAAGAAGTTCTATCGCACAATTATGGATGACACCATGCCTGGCGGCCCTGTAGAGCGAACTATTGAGTATATAGCCCCGTTTGACCGTTGTGACCGTGAACAGGACTACGAGACTGCTTGGACGTTCTTTGAGGAGAAGTATGGAAGGATGTGAAAGAATGACGGAGATATGTTCTGTTTCCTCGTTAGAAGAGTATATAAAAATTGTAGAACGTTTTTCGCCAAATTTTTCGTTATCAAGAGGCCAAGGTAGTGATTTTCCTCTGTTTCCCTCTGCTTTAAGGCGTGATCAAGATGGAATGCGTTTGTATAGCAAAACAACCATACAGTCATTCCTGGAAGATTTTAAGTTTAATTCTCAAATGTACATTGAAGGAGCTACTACTTACCATGAAAATGATTGGTTGATTCATGCGCAACATTTTGGTGTGCCAACATGCCTTTTGGATTTTACATATTCCCATTTGGTTTCACTGATGTTTGCGCTCGAAAAAGCATTTGACTACGATGAAGAAGATGAGGAAAATGCCGTCGTTTGGCTATTGGACCCAGAGGCTCTAAATCTAAAGACGATTGGAAGAAAAGAAATTGTAAATCTTTCCGAAGAAACAATTGCCTCTGTAAGAAGGTTTGAACATCCCTTTGTTGTTAATTCTCGAAAAAACAACGCTAGAATGATGGCGCAAAATGGATTGTTTGTGTATTTTCAGTATGATGCCAATGCCCTGGAAGAGACGAATGGAGCAGATGAATTCTTAAAGAAGATAGAAATACCGCACGTTAAAGCAAAAGATATGTTAAAAACTCTTTACATTTTGGGAATGAGATTTAGTAGTATCTATCCGGAACTATCTTCTATATCTAAGGATATAATACTGAAAAATAGAGTTTTAGAGTCATATAGGCAGGAGGAAAATGATGGTGGGCAATAATTTTACTGTTAAACCGACAAATTTAGATCAAACGATTAAAAATATAGTTATGTCCATTGATAAGGGTTATGAGTTGCAGAATATGGATGAGGGTACCATTACAAGTGACACAAAGTTGGAATACAATGACAGCCTTATTTTAAAACCATTTTATCAAAGAGATTATAGGTCAACTGTCGAAGATGAGAGTTCACTTATTGAGTCTATTCTTGTAGGAATTCCAATTCCTCCTGTGTTTTTATGCTCTACTAGATTAAAGGGGGTTCAGGTTTTAAATGTTGTTGATGGGCAACACAGATTGTTTGCATTCTATCGTTTCCGAAAAGGCGAATTCCGTCTTTCAAGCCTCCCGTTACTTCCAGAATTTAACGGAATGAAATTTGATGAATTGCCTTTTGAATATCAGGAGCAATTTATTTCGCACAAACTTCCAGCTTTTGTTTTTCGCGATTTTCCTGGAAAAGAGTTTGAGTTGGAGGTGTTTAATCGATATAACAAGGGTACAAAAGCCTTAACCCCTCAAGAAATTCGTAATGCGGTATACGCATCTCCTCATAACGAATACATTGGTGGTTTTGTCAAACAAATATATGAAGGTAACAGTGAGCGAGACAAAAAGTTGCGAAATATTTTCAATGTAAGCAAGGATCGACTGCTGAAAAAAAAGGTTCACGAAGGAATTTTCAGTATTCTATATGTTCTAGAATATGGTATTCAAGGAGAGTTTAAAGACTCAACTACGTATGCAACGGAATATATGAAAAGAAAGTCAAATTTCTGTAGCACTAATACAGAAAATGAGATAATGCAAGACCTTAATTCTATGCGAGCATTGTTTGAGAACTATTTGAACTGGCTACTTGAATGCACAAAATATACGCCATATCCGATTTCTAAGGAGTTTTATGGTATTTCTAGTAAGCAATATAAGTTTTCTACATCTATGGCGTTGGTCTTAACTGCGCTTTATAAGAAGGTTTATATTGATATTGGTAGTGACAACTTAGAATTTGACGATGTTATTCTTAAAATGAAGGCGTGCTTGAAAAACTCATTCTTAGAGGATTCCTCATATGTTGCATCGAGCACCAATTCAAGAGAAATAGAAAAACTAATAGAAAATTTCGCAATATAATTATATTCGAGGAGGATTGCAGTATGATACCATCCATACTTGCTAAACAATTGCAGAAAGGTATCGGGGATTATATCGAAACCACATTCCCGATGACCAACGAACCGTTCAAAGGTTCCTTGGAGAAAATGCTGGCGAATAAAGGCTCTGTTTACCATGAGCCTTATGTTGCGGTGCGCCTTCCGTTCAGATTGGCGACAGAAATGCCAACTTGCTTTGAAGCAATTCATCCTGTATATCTTCCGTATGTGCATCAGCAAAAAGCTTTTGAGCGACTGACCGGAGATGATGGTAGATCTACGCTAGTTGCAACCGGTACGGGTTCCGGTAAAACGGAGTGTTTTCTCTATCCAATTCTGGAATATTGCTATCAGCATCGCGGCGAGCGAGGAATAAAAGCACTTATTATTTATCCGATGAATGCCTTGGCAACGGATCAGGCGAAGCGTGTTGCGGAGCTGATTCATGGAAGCGATGAACTTCGAGGAAATGTTTCTGTCGGGATGTATGTTGGCGGACAAGAAGAGGCACCTGCCCGTACCATGAGTGAGAATGGCGTTATTACAGACCACGAAACCTTGCTGAACAACGCACCGGATATTCTGATGACCAACTACAAGATGTTAGACTATCTACTGGTACGTCCGAAGGATGCTCTCTTGTGGCAGGATAATGATCCTGAAACTTTGAAATATATCGCAGTTGATGAGCTTCATACATTTGATGGAGCTCAAGGTACCGATTTGGCTTGTTTGCTTCGTCGTTTGAAGAGACGTTTGGGTATCTATGATGGATTCTTGTGCTGTGTCGGCACATCTGCAACGATGGGTTCCAAGGGAAACAACAGCAGCATTTTGAGTTACGCAGAAGAAATCTTTGGTGAGCCGTTTGAAAAGGACGCAATTATCACGGAGGATCGTTTGAGTGCTCAAGAATTTTTTGCAGGTGCTGAAGTGACGGAATTTACGTTGCCAACAGTTGCGCAGGCTATAGAACTGGAGAGCTTGTCTGAGGAAGATGAGCCTACAGCATACTTACAAAGCGCGGTAAAAGACTGGTTCCCAAATTTTTCTTTTGACGTCCTTGGGGATGAAGGCAGAATCCAGCTTGGAAATGAACTGATGCATCACAGCTTCATGCAATCGGTTATCAACCTGACCGGTGGGACATACTACCAAGTTTCTAGAATTGCAGAAGAATTAGCGGTCCATTACCCGGAGTTGAAAACTCTTCCTGATGCAACTGTGGTTATTAATTCTCTTTTTGCTTTAATTTCACATGCGAGAACTGGCAGGACCGGGAAGTTGCGTCCATTTTTGAATGTTCAAGTTCAACTTTGGATGCGAGAACTTCGTCGTTTGGTTGCGAAAGTGGATCCAGATGAAATCACTTATGCGATTGCTCATGATTTGAATAAACAACAGGCAAAACAATATCTTCCAGTTGTAAACTGTCGGGATTGCGGTATTACAGGTTGGGTATCCGTACTCAATGAACGAAATAATGCCACTATGACAAATCTTGAATCGTTCTATAATCTATATTTCCGTGCAGATGAGAAAATCGTGATGATGTTTCCTCATTTTCACGATGAAAGTTTTTCGGGTATGATTTCTGCAAAGATTTGTCCAGACTGTCTACAAGTAAAACTTGGTGAGGATTGGGGAGATGAGTGCATCAATTGTGGTGTCGAAATGGTTGACATAATGATTCCAAACCCAATCAAGACAACTGGATCTAAGCACAAACAATACGTTTGTCCTTGCTGCGGCAGCAGGCGAGGTATTTCGTTGATGGGTGTTCGTAGCGCAACAGAAATTAGTGCAAGCATTTCTCAAATGTTTGCATCTAAGTTTAATGATGATAAAAAGACATTAGCATTCTCCGATAATGTCCAGGACGCTGCGCATAGAGCGGGATTTTTCAACTCAAGAACATGGCGTTTTGGCCTTAGAACAGCTATTCAAAAATACTGTGCTGAGAAGGGAACTGGTCAAAACCTTGCGGAGTTTCAGAATGGATTTATAAGGTATTGGCATGAGCACATGACCGATGAGCAGTTTGTAAGCTTTTTTATTGCGCCTAATTTAACTTGGAAACAAGCTTATGAAGATATGGTTGAGAAGCGCAGCTTGGGCAAGGATAAGCAAGCACAGATCCTAGTATTTGAAGTAGAACAACGAATCAAGTACGAAATCATGCTTGAATTCGGTCTTGCCGGTAAGATTGGAAGAACTCTTGAAAAGTCTAATTGTTCAGTTCTTTCTTTTGCTACGGAAGATATCATTCAAATTGCTGATGCTGTACAAGAAAGAACTATCAATGAACTCGGTGTGTTGACCGATGAAAACTCGGATTCGTTCAAGCGCATGGTTATCGGATATTTGAATCTAATGCGCATAAATGGTGCTTTTGAGGATAAAATGTTCGATGAATACACCACAGGCGATGGCAATGGTTATATGTTGTCAAATGACAGAAATCGGTGGCTTCCCGGCCGTCAATCTGGTCGAAACACTCCTCGTTTTATTGCAGAACGTATTGACAATGGTCGATTATCTTTCGAGTTTGATTCACCTGCTGCTAACAAATATGTAGATTGGCTTGCTTCTTGTTGTAACGAATTGATGGTGGATGACAGCAATTTCTGGGCAATCAGCAGATTTATTTTGGATGAAGCGGTGAAACTGAATGTAATATCTCGAGTTCCGTCTTCGGTCAACTATAAAATTTACGGATTAAATAAAGAACATGTTTTTGTCACGGATGATGTGATGCAGATGCGATGTAATAAGTGCGGTTCAGTATATGCTGTTGCAGCAGAAGATGCAGAGTTTTGGATTGGTGCACCTTGTCAAAGAACTACCTGTGGTGGAATTCTGGAAAAATACGATACAGGAGAAATTAATTATTATGGCCGTCTTTACAGTGCAGGTGATTTAGTTCGTATTAACGCAAGGGAACATACCGGTTTATTAGAGCGTTCCAATAGAGAACAGCTTGAAACTGACTTTAAGCGAGGGAAAGATACTCAGGCTCTTTGGGATCCTAATGTATTATCGTGTACGCCAACCCTAGAAATGGGTATTGATATTGGGGATTTGTCTACGGTTATCCTGTGCAGCATGCCGCCCGCTCAGAGCCAGTTTTTGCAGAGAGCTGGGCGTGCAGGGCGAAAGGATGGTAATTCACTGACTTTGGCTGTTGCTAATGCAAGACCACATGATTTATATTTTTATTCCGATCCTTTGGATATGATTGCCGGTGATATAACGCCACCTAAAATTTTCCTTCGTGCATCTGCTGTCCTGGAAAGGCAGTTTGTAGCGTTTTGCATGGATTCCTGGGTTAAGAAAGGAATTCCGGATGGTGCTATTCCCGATAAAGTGGGTATTGTGCTGAAGAAATTGGATGCACGTCCGGATGATATGTTTCCGTTCAATTTTTTGAATTACGTGCAAAGCACCTTATCTCGACAGCTAAATTCTTTTATGCAAATGTTTGCGGCATATCTTGATGATAGTGCAAGAGAAGAGCTGCAACTATTTGCCAGAGGAAAAGACACTGATGACAGTCCAATGTATGTCAAAATTCTGGATGCATTTGAGGAATTGAAAAAACAGCAGGATGCTTTGAGAACAAGCGTTGAAGCCCTAAAAGCGATGATTCGTGATTTGGAAGATAAACCAAAAGATAGTTCCTACGATGAAGAAATCAAAGAGCTGAAACGTGAAGAAGCAGCGCTGCTTACAGTCCTTCAGGAAATCGGCAAGAAGAATATCTTCAATTTCTTGTCCGATGAGGGATTGCTTCCGAATTACGCTTTTCCTGAAGCGGGCATTATTCTGCGAGCGGTTCTATATCGTAAAGAGAATGAAGAAGCGCCGATGCAAAAGAAAAAATATGAGAAGATGGTCTATGAATATAGCCGTAGCGCTTCCTCGGCTATTAGTGAGTTTGCTCCTAATAATAGCTTTTATGTTGATGGTCGAAAGCTGACAATAGATCAGGTTGATTTGACAACCGCTCAGACCGCGAGATGGAGACTTTGTCCGAATTGTTCGCATGCTCAGATTGAAGAAATTGGCAAGAATACATCTGTTTGTCCGCAGTGTGGCAGTCCTGCCTGGGCGGATGCCGGACAGGTTAGAACGATGCTGAAAGTTCAGATGGTCTACTCTAATATGGACTACACCAAGAGTATGATTAACGACGAAAGTGATGATCGCAATAATGTCTTCTACTGTAAGCAACTCTTGGTTGATGTAGATGAAGATCACGATATTTCCAGCGCATATCGTATGGATAACGAGGATTTTCCGTTCGGATATGAATTCGTTCGCAAAGCAACTTTGCGTGAAATTAACTTTGGCGAGAGTGATATGACCGGAGAAAAACTGTCTGTTTCCGGTGTAGAAGAAGTGCGCAAAGGATTTAGAATATGCAAATACTGTGGAAAGATTCAATATGAAGGCAGGAAAGCCAACCATAGCTTTGCTTGTAAGACAAGAAAGATGCCTACGTTGATGCAGGCTGATGCTTATGAGGAATGCCTGTTTCTGTATCGTGAATTCAGCACAGAGATTCTTCGGCTTCTCGTCCCGGCAACTACATTGGATTCTTCTTCCGTGAAAATGGAATCATTTGTAGCCGCATTTATGTTGGGAATGAAAGAATACTTCGGCAATGTGGATCATCTAAGGGCAACTGTTAGCGAAGTCCCTGTTCCCGAAGCAGATTATCGAAAGCAGTATTTGGTCATTTACGATTCTGTTCCGGGCGGTACGGGCTATTTGAAGCAGTTGATGCATGAAAAAAATGCTCTGATTGAAATTTTTGAGAAAGCACTTCATGTAATGGAGAATTGTTCTTGCAAGGATGACCCGCAGAAAGATGGATGCTACCATTGCTTGTATGCTTATCGACAGAGTCAGCAGATAGGAAATATTTCAAGAACTACGGCTATCAGAATTTTGAAGTCAATCCTTTCAGGCAAAGATAATGTTCAGAAAATTGATAAGATCAATGATATTCCTATTAACCCGTTATTTGACAGTGAACTGGAACAGCGTTTTATGGAAGCGATTCGCACCAAGGTGGGAGCTGGTAATGTAAGTGACACGATTCGAAATGGAAAACACAGTTATTATGTGAAGATAGAAAACTATGCTTGGGAAATCGAGCCTCAAGTTCTGTTAGATGCAGGCTC
The DNA here is from genome assembly GCA_016775335.1 of Mogibacterium sp. Classification (GTDB taxonomy): domain Bacteria; phylum Bacillota; class Clostridia; order Peptostreptococcales; family Anaerovoracaceae; genus Mogibacterium_A. Next base: position 32,391 of record JAEUGJ010000002.1, on the reverse strand, counting down.
TGGCGTTTCAGTAACTTGCAAGCCGGATTTTGTGTTCTGGCCGGTATCAGCGCCAGGCCACAAACCTGTAGCTGTGTTCACTGATGGTTTCCTATACCACAAAGACATCGTTTCTGATGATACAATTAAGCGAGAAGCCATCCGGAGAAGTGGTAACTTCCGTGTTTGGTCGCTGAGTTTCAAGGATGTTCAAAGCGTTTTATTTGCACCACAGGGTGATTTTTACACAGCAACCCTGGAAGCTGAAAAAATGCCTTCGGGAAAGATGATGTATCAGAATATGATTAAGAAGCAAAAAGCTGATGCCATCGAACCGGCAAAGTTGTCTTCTTTCGACTTGCTGCTGGAATATCTTAAACTCCCTGAAGCAGAAAGTGTTTTTAAAGGACAGGCATGCGCATATTCTCTGTCATTATTAGAGCCTGCACAGATGAATAACAACCTTGCTTTCAATAACTGGGAAACGAGTGTAAAAGCCGTAAAGGACCAGACACATTTTACTAATGTTGATTTTACATTTCCTGGGACCATATTCGGAAGTTGGATTCCAAGAAGCTCGAATGCACACCTAACAATTCATTCGGGAATTCTTGCAGCTGAACTTAAAAAGGAAGGCGCTGTTGCAGTTTGTGCTGTTCTCAATGATGAAAAGGATTGTAGAACGGACAAATATGAGCAGGAATGGAATGGGTTTTGGAGATTCAATAATTTGATGCAATTTGCGGAGACGTTTATAGCAGTATCATCTGTAGGTATAAGCCGCATGGATTACCTTGCGTTGCCTGCAGTGTGTGCCGATTCTGATGTTGCAGCCATGATGTCCGAAGTTGATGATGCTTGGAGCGCAATTAAGGAACTTTTATTCGATGATGATGCAAAGAAATTTGTTGAACTTGCAAAAGATGCTGATGTGCCTGCTCCGGATGAAGATAACGTTGGTTACGAAGTTGAAGGCGATGATGGAGATGTGATTGCTACTGTGGAAATTGCATGGCCTGATAGAAGAGTTGGCTTCATGACCGCTGAACAAACTGTAGATAAGAAAAAACTCGAACAGGTAGGATGGAAAATCTTGAACTTGTTTGATGTTGCGGATATTGATACCGCAAGCTATTTTGGAGGTGATAACTAGTGATGGATAATGTTAAAGTGGCAATTTCATCGGACTTTTTAACGGCATTTGCGAGGCTTCCAAGACAAGTTCAAGGTAAAGTAACGGAGTTCGTAAATAAATTCCGTAACAATCCGATGTCTCCGGGTATCAACTATGAGAAAATAAATTCGGGAATAGATAAGAAAATCTTTTCGGTTCGTATTGATAACACTTATCGTGGGATTGTTGTCCGACAGCAAGAAGCAGGGGTATACCTGCTCTTGTGGGTAGATCACCATGATGAGGCATATCAATGGGCTGCTCGTAAACGATGCGAAGTCAACCCAAAAACAGGAGCTATTCAGGTGTTTGATGTTCAAACTGTAGAAGAACAGCCATCTGCACCTGCAAAAGCTACTCTATTCGCTTTTGCAAAGGATGACGAATTACTTAAACTTGGTGTGCCTGAGGCGCAACTTGATTTTGTCAGAAGTTTTTTTAGTAAAGAAGATTTTTATAAAGCGGAAACCGCTATGCCACATGATGCGTATGAGCACCTTTCTTGGTTGGCGGAAGGTTTTCCTATGGAAGAAGTTTTGGAGCTTGTTTCTGAAGAACAGAACAGCGCAGCTTCTCGTGAAGATCTAGCAGCAGCATTAGATGTTCCTACAACTTTGAAATCTTTTGTTGTGGTCGATGGTGAAGATGAATTGCGTCGGATTATGGCAGAACCATTGGAAAAATGGCGTGTATTTCTTCATCCGACGCAGAGAAAAATTGTCCAGAAAGAATACTCGGGTTCTGCAAGAGTGCTTGGCGGTGCCGGCACTGGAAAAACGGTAGTTGCCATGCATAGGGCAAAACACTTGGCCTCCAAATGTGAAGGACAACAGAGAATTCTGATGACTACTTTTACCGCAAATCTTGCAGCCGACATTCGAGAGAATCTTCGTAAGATTTGTACTGTGGAGGAACTCCGAAGGATAGAAGTCATTCATCTGGATGCCTGGGTGAATCATTTCCTTCGTGAGTCCGGATTCTCGGCTCAGATTGGGTATGATGATGAAATAAAACCCCTCTGGGAGAGAGCTGTTTTGTTAGCAAATATTGATTTGCCGTTTGATACTTCATTCTATGAAGAAGAATGGAACAGGATTGTGATGGCGCAAGAAGCGCTTACTCTCGAAAAGTATGTGAAGGCGACACGAAATGGTCGAGGTACCAGACTTGATCGTAAAAAAAGAATGAAGGTCTGGAAGGTTTTTGAAAATTATCAGAACTTAATGAAAGAGAACCAGATACGTGATATAAACACCGCTATGTATGAAAGTTCCAAACTGATACAATCTGCAGGCAATAAACCGCGATACGCAAGCATTATTATCGATGAAGGACAAGATTTCAGCGACAATGCATATCGATTAATTAGATCGTTGGCAGGCGAAGAACATCCAAACGATATTTTCATAGTTGGAGATTCTCATCAGAGGATATATCGGAATCATCCTATTCTTTCTAGATCTGGAATACACGTTCGTGGCCGTAGTAGCATATTGAAAATTAACTATCGAACTACAGAGGAAATTCGAAAGCATGCTTTTGCATTATTAAGTGGAATTTCTTTTGATGATTTAGACGAAGATGTTGATCTTGGAGATAAGTGTCAATCCCTCACTCATGGTGAAAAACCGATAATCGAGAATTTTGGAAACGCTAATGATGAATTTGATTTTATCCTTTGCGAAGTGAAGAAGCTAAAAGAAAATGGCGTTTCTCTCACTGATATATGCGTTGTAGCACGCACAAAAAAATTGGTTGATGATTACATTGCGCTTTTTACGAAAGCCGGTATTCGCTCTTATGCAATTAAGAGAAACAAAGTAGATGATCGAAGCTTTGATGGACTGCGTGTTGCCACTATGCACCGAGTGAAGGGATTGGAGTTTAAGTATGTATTCATTGTTGCTGCGAACAATAGGATTGTACCTCTGCCTTCTGCAATCAATACGACTGATGCTGTTTCCGAGGCAGAAACTACTACCTCGGAAAAATGCTTATTGTATGTAGCAATGACTCGAGCACAAAAAGGTGTCTATATTACCAGTTATGGAAGACCTTCAGGATTCCTTGACTGAAGAACTGGAAGAAATCCTTTCCGACCTCTTTCATCTGTTGTTAGATAAAGGATAACACACTGGTCTTGGAGTGACCAAATTTTCAATGAGCCATATGACCTAAATTTAGATTAGCATAAACAAATGTAGAAATAGCGGAAAACAAAGGAGTGAAAGCGTGACGCAATCAGAAGAAGATATCCAGATCAAAGAGTATATGGATTTGAATGCACAATTAAATACGACCATAAAACTTCTGACCGAAGCCATTGTTCAGAAGGATCAGGCTATTGCCGATATGCAAAAACAGCTTGATGAAATGATGGAGGAGCTGAAGCTTCTGCAGAGGGAACTGCTCGGCAGATGATTTCCGGGTTCCGGAGTTGCGCTTTCCGCGCACCGGAAGATTTAGATGTTATCGCATTTTAGGGGGGAGAGAAGTTATGATGGATTATGAAGAACGACATCGGAGAATTGTGAATTTTATTTCTGACATTGCAGATGACTGCATTAAGAATTTAAGTAAAGAGGACAAGCAGTATCTGATTGAGCATCCGGATGCGGGAAGTTATCATCGCACATATGGATTGAGTATCCGAAATAAATACATATACTCATACCCGGGGAATCTCCGGGAAAAACTCTCGCTTCGTCGAGTAAATGCAGATAACATGTCGAGTGAGATTTTAACGATGATAATATCCAAGTTGCTACCGGAGTTTGAGTTTGAATCCAACTTCTGCAGGCGCTTATATGCCGATCCCGGATTTCTAGAGCTTCGGGAAGAGTACAAAGAACGATATGGGCAGTACCCGGTCGCGCTCGTGGAAAAATACAACCGTCAAGTGCACTTTGAGCCGCAAATGCTTTCTTTCGAAAATATGGGGTTCTCAAATGAAGCAGAATGGGAGGCGGCGATAAAGGACGGCAAAGTGTGGGAAAGAAATAATACCCTCGCAGAGGCGACGAGGGATTCCTTCATTGAAGAACTGGAAGAAATCCTCGCCGGGGACCGGGCGGAAGAATTGGACGAATGAAACTTTTTTTTAGGGGGGAGGAATGAGCGATGCCAACGATGGACAGACGGATTAAGGGGTGCCGAAATGCACACTGCAGATACAACAAGGAGCGGAAGCATTTGCCGCTGGACTATAATTACTGTCCGATTTGCGGGGAGAAGGTCGGGCTGGTGTGCCGGAAGTGCTTCGCGGAGATTGAGGATCTGGGGAAGACGCATTTTCTGTGCGATGCCTGTGAGGCGGAGAAGGCGGAACAGGCAAAGGCGCAGAAAGATAAGCTGGTGAAGACGGGGAAAAAGCTCGCGGCGCCGGCAGCGGATGTAGCGGTTGGCGTAATTCAGCAGGTCGCAGTGAAGCAGGTGAAGAAGGTGGCACCTGCTGCCGGGATTGCGGTGAAGAAAGCGGTGCCGGTGGCCGGGAAAGCAGTGAAGAAAGTTGTTAAATGGCCATAAGAGGAAGAGATGCACGAAGGGTGGCGGGGCTTGCATTGCCGGACGTGGGTGCCCAACGGATTTTGTTTTTTTAGGAGAGGGGCGTGTGATGAACGATAGATTTAATCGGAAGGGTGCGCAGCCGGTGTGGAAGAGCCATGAGAAGACGTCGGCGGAGAAGGAAGCGTGGCTGCGGCCTTTTGAGGAGGAGGAGACTCTTCAGATGATGGATGAGGAGTCGCTGGCGAAGGCGCGGCGGTACACGGAGGAGCTGTGCCGGGAGGACAATGTTTTTGCGCTGCGGCTGAAGGGGTACGCGTGCTACGGGGGCAACCGGCTGTACGAGTGCGACTGGGCGGCGGCGCGGGACTGCATGCTGCGGCTTCGGGAGCTGGCGGACGACGCGGAGTACGCGAATACGCTGGGGTACATCTATTACTACGGGCGCTGCAACGGGGGCGAGCCGGAGTACGAGAAGGCGTTTCCGCAGTTCAGCTATGCGGCGGCTAACGGGCTGTTCGAGGCGATTTACAAGCTGGGGGACCTGTACAGCCACGGGTACGGCTGCCGGAAAAGCGAGGACACCGCCCAGACCCTGTACCACATGGCGTATGACGAGACCAAGAAAATATTCCTTCAGGGGTTTGATGGGAGTTTTGCGGATGCGGCGCTTCGGCTGGGAAAGGTGTTCGAGTACGGCATCGGCATAGAGGCGAATCCGGCGGCGGCCTACTGCCTGTATCTGGAGGCAGATTATGCGGCAAAAATCCGGGCGGCCCACTCGGAGTTTTTCGGGGACCATTCGGTGGCGACGCGCACGGGGCAGGCTTTGGAGCGGGTGGCCCGGAAGCTTCCGGCGGATTTTTTCCAGGATGCTCTTTGGATGGACATGCCTCGCCCGGTGGTGGATTTCCTGGAGGACGGCTACCGCTGCGAGCTTTCTTTCCAAAAAAAAGAGGACGGCGAGGTGTGGGTGACCGGCACCCGAATCGGAACCCGCACCTGCCCGGATGTGGAATATCGGCTGGCGAATTTTGGCGGCCTGGGCGTTGCAATCCGCTGCAAGGAGCTGTCCCTGAAAATGGAGGAGCCGGCGGAATATGAGATCTGCGACGGCGGGGAAACTGCGGTGTTCGACTACTATGAGTGGAACAGCTACGATGAACAGGATGAATTCTACCTGGGGGACAAACTGGTGGCCTGGATCAAGTGTCCGGAGTACCGGGTGGACCGGGAGATTTTGAAAGGATAAAAAGAAGCGATGCACGAGGGGCGGCGGCCCTTCGTGCATCTCTTTTCATCTTACAAAGCAAGAATATGAAAAATACAAAAAATTTTTAAGGGGGTGCCTGAAATTGAAAAATGGTGATGTTCGGGAATTCGTTGATCACATTCATTACGGTGATGAGTTGTGGTTTCTTTATGAAGGAAAAAAATACTTTCTGGAAGGATGGACGAATAACAGCAGTCTAGATCTTTGCTTATATGAAATGGCAGACAATGGAGAAACGTATATCTGGAAAGGGAATAAAACACATTATCCGGTTGATGCATTCTTAGAAGCTAAAATCTGGAACGGAAAAACTTTCTGGGATGTTGAGAAGGATATGGAATGGGTAGATGATTAAATATAAGTATATTTCAATCACAATCCTTTTTGCATTGAACAGATGGGCGTGGCACGCGCAATCCTGCGCGCCCCTCTAATTCGGGCCGCTTTCCGGGGATTGGTGAAAAGTGATGCAGGAACGTTCCGAAATGAGGTTCCTGCATCACTTTCTCCGCGGCCGCCGGAGAGATTAGGATGAAATGCCCAGGGAGAGCGGAGGTATGCGATGTTGGGAAGCAGAAAACCGGGGTTCGTGCATCAGTTTTTCACTTAAGCGAAATCAAAGTAGAAGGAATATAGCGCTGAAATGATTAGAGTGATGCATGAGGCGAAAAAAGGGGTGCTCATGCATCAACCTGGAAAATGGAGTTGATGCATGAAGCAGAAAAATATGGCCTCATGCATCACTTTTTGGATGCAAGGGCCCCCGGCGGCCCAACCCCCGCGGCCGGCGGCCTTTCCGGTCGGCAATCGCCCACCAAAAAAGACCGACGCACAGTCGGTCCTCCTAATTTTCCTATTCTGCTTAATCCATCCGGCTTTCCAAAGTATCCGGCTCGACCAAGTATCGGCCTTGCCCGGGTATCACCTATTTCACCTTCCGGGTTTTCTGGGTCTTCCAGTTGGACTGCAACTTCTTCTGAATTTTGGCGTGTTCCTGCCAGGTCCGGGCGAAGTGCAGCCGGCCCTTGGAATCGGACTGGAAGTAATAATAGCTGTTGTTAGTGGGGGTCAGCACCGCGTTGATGGACTCCATGCTCGGGCAGCAAATCGGGCCATAAGGGAGGCCCGAGTACTTGTAGGTGTTGTACTTGGAATTGTACTTGGTGTCCGCCAGGGAGATGATATCCTTCTTGATGCCCTTGGCGTATTCCACGGTGACACAGGATTCCAGCTTCGGGAATTTGTCCGGGTGGCGGAGGCGGTTCAGGAACACGCCGGCCACGGTTTTACGGTCCTCGGTGGTGGCCGCTTCGCTCTCCACCATGGACGCCAGGATAATCACCTGATCCAAAGAGTACTTGCTCTTCTTCACCTTGGCCAGGATTTCCGGCGTGTACACCGTCTGCTGGAAGTGATCCAGCATGGTATTGATAATGACATCCGGGTCCTCGTCCTTCGTGAAGTAGTAGGTATCCGGGAAGAGGTATCCCTCCAGGCCGCCGATGCGCTTGGAAGCGGGCACCTTCTTCAGGAATTCATAGTTAAAAGAATGGGTTTTGCAGGCCTTCAGGAATTCCGACTTCTTACAGACGCCGGCCTCCTCCAGGATGGTCCCCATTTCGCGCACCTGAATACCCTCCGGGAAGGTGACACGGATGTCCCCCGCCGGTTTGCTCATGATTTTACAGATTTCGAAAAAACTGCTGCCGCCGGGAATCGTATAAGAACCGGGGTACCAGTTGCCGTTTCGGCCTTCCGCTTCCGCCACAATCCGGAAAAGGAACGGACTCTGAATTAAGCCTTCCTCTTTCAGCTTGTCGGCCACGATGATGGAACCGTCGCCGGAGGATACGGTAATCTCGCCCCCGTCGCGATTCGCGGTGATGCCGGATGTCAGGACGCCGACCAGCAGAAGCAGAGCTGCCAGCGCGGCGATTGCTATAATTGTCATTTTTCTTCGTTTACTCATAGTATTAAGGATAGCACAGCGGTAAAAAAAAGAAAAGTTAATCCACGGAGTTACCGCAAAAATTCACAGAATCATCATTGACTATGGGGTGCAATCGGACTAAAATGTGTAGCGTGCTACATGTAGCACGCTACACATTTTACAAATCGAATTCATTTCGCCGGAGGCCCGACCCGGCAGCCGAAGGCTCAGCCACGGCGGCCAACACACAGCAGCCGGCGGCCCACACACAAAAATAAAGGAGAGAAAATGAAGGAATGCAAATGCAATCGGAACGAAATCGGCATGCTGATCAAGCAGATTTCCTTCCAGATGCGAACCCATGCGGACACGGATCTGCGGAAGTGCGACCTCACCTGGTCCCAGGCCCACCTGCTGCGGCACCTGGCCAAGGCCGGAGGACAGATGTCCCAGAAGCAGATTGAAAAGGAGTTGGAGATTTCCCATCCCACCGTGGTGGGGCTGGTACAACGGCTGGAAACAAAGGGTTTTGTGGAAAGCTTCACCGACGAGAAGGATCGGCGGATCAAGATGGTGCGCCTGACGGAACAGGCCCGTGAACATCAGCATTTCATGGAAGAGCGGTTCCGAGAGAAAGAGAGATTGATGACCCGGGGAATGAGCGAGGAAGAAGTGAAGGAACTGATTCGGCTCCTGCGAAAGCTCCACGCCAACCTGGAAGACAGTAAGGAGGGTAACGATATATGATCAAAAAGTTAATGCAAAGCATCCGGGACTACAAGAGACCGGCCATTGAGACACCGGTGTTTGTGGGCATCGAGGTGCTGTTCGAATGTGCTTTGCCGTTCGTGATGGCCCAGCTCATCAACCACATGACTGAAGAGTCCATGGACCCGATTGTAAAATACGGAAGCATCCTGCTAGTGATGGCCATGCTGTCCCTGCTCTTCGGCGTTTTGGCCGCGAGAAAAGCCGCCACTGCCGGCGCCGGTTTCGCGAAGAACCTGAGACACGATATTTTCTACGCCATTCAGGACTTCTCCTTCGCGGACGTGGACCGGTTCTCCGCTTCGTCCCTGGTAACCCGGCTCACCACCGACGTCACCAATGTGCAGAACGCCTTTCAGATGCTGATTCGAATTGCAGTGCGGACCCCGCTGATGATGGTATTTTCCCTGGTGATGAGCTTCACCATCAATCCGAGAATGGCACTGCTGTTCTTCTGCGTGATGCCGGTCATCGCCATTGCGCTGATCTGGATGATTCGCACCGCCATGCCGATCTTCCGCCGGATTTTCAAGAAATACGATGCCCTGAACAACTCCGTACAGGAGAACATCGCCGGCATCCGGGTGGTAAAATCCTTTGTAAGAGAGGACTACGAGCGGGAGAAATTCTACCGGGCATCCGACGAAGTGCGGAAGGATTTCACCCATGTAGAGCGCATCCTGGCCCTGAACAGCCCGGTGATGAGCTTCTGCATGTCCGCCTCCATGCTGCTCATCAGCTTCTTCGGCGCAAAAACCATCGTGAACAGCCACGGAACCAGCCTGAACACCGGCGACCTGTCCGCCCTGATTTCCTACGGCGTGCAGCTTCTCATGTCCATCATGATGCTGTCCATGGTGTTCGTCATGCTCACCATGGCCCAGGAATCCGCCCGAAGAATCACGGAAGTACTGAATTACGAGAACACCCTGCATTCCCCGGAAAACCCGGTGACGGAAGTGACCGACGGAAGCGTGGACTTCAACCATGTTTCTTTTAAGTATAATGAAAAAAGCAAGCGGAACGCGCTGACGGATATCGACCTTCACATCGGGTCCGGCGAGACCGTGGGCATCATCGGCGGAACCGGTTCCTCCAAAAGCTCCCTGGTGCAGCTGATTCCGAGACTTTATGACGTGACGGAAGGCTCCGTGGAAGTGGGCGGAATCGACGTGCGGAACTACGACGTGGACACTCTGCGGGACGCAGTGGCCGTGGTGCTTCAGAAGAACGTGCTGTTCTCCGGCACCATCAAGGAGAACATGCGCTGGGGCAACAAGGATGCCACGGACGAGGAAATCGTGGAGGCCTGCAAGCTGGCCCAGGCGGACGAGTTCGTGTCCAAATTCCCGGACGGCTACGATACCTACATCGAGCAGGGCGGGACCAACGTGTCCGGCGGCCAGAAGCAGCGTCTGTGCATCGCCCGGGCGCTCCTGAAAAACCCAAAGGTGCTGATCCTGGATGACTCCACTTCCGCGGTGGACACCAAGACCGATGCCCTCATTCGTCAGGCTTTCATGGAAAAGATTCCGAATACCACAAAAATAATCATCGCTCAGCGAATTTCGTCCGTACAGGACGCAGATCAGATTCTGGTGATGGACGGCGGCCGCGTGGTGGAACAGGGCAACCATGAGAGCCTGATTGCCAAGAACGGAATTTACCGGGAAATCTTTGATTCCCAGACCAAAGGAAAGGAGGAAGAATAATGCCGAGACCAAGAAGAGGACAACCCGTCGGCGAAATCCGCCCGGGAACGATGAAACGTTTTATCAAATACCTGACCGACCATTATAAAGGCCGGTTGCTGGTGGTACTGGTGTGCATTGTTTTATCCGCCATCTCCACATCCTTCTCCAACGTATTCCTGCAGCAGCTGATCGACCAAGTCATCCTGCCGGGAATGAAGGTGGGCATGGATTCCGTGCAGGCAAAATTCCTCCGCATCATCGGAACCATGGGACTTTTCTACCTGGTGGGCATGGCCACTTCCGCCATCTACACCCAGATCATGGCAGGGGTTACTCAGGGAACCCTGAAAAACCTGCGGGATGAGATGTTCGACGCCATGGAAAAGCTGCCGATTAAGTACTTCGACACCCACGCCCACGGCGATATCATGAGTACCTACACCAACGACGTGGATGCCATTCGGCAGATGATCGGTCAGAGCACGCCGACATTGATTCAGTGCGGCCTGTCCGTACTCACCATCGTGTTCATGATGCTCCGGTACAGTCTGTGGCTGACGCTGGTTGTTTTTGCCGTAATCCTCTTGATGTTCCGAGTGACGAAAAAATTGGGCAAGGAGAGCTCGGTGTACATGATGCGCCAGCAGAAATCCCTGGCTAAGGAAGAGGGCTTTATCGAGGAAATGATGAAGGGCCAGAAGGTGGTGAAGGTGTTCACCCACGAGGAAGAGAGCAAGAAGGAATTCGACGCGCTGAACGAGCAGCTCTTCCAAGACAGCGCCCGGGCCAATGCGGCCGGCAACGTGCTGATGCCGATTCTGGGAAATATCGGGAACATTCTGTACGTGCTGCTGGCTTTGGTGGGCGGACTGCTGGTGGTGTTCGGCGCCACCAACGTGAGCCTGCGGGGTTTCCAACCGATCACCATCGGCATTATCGTGTCCTTCCTGGGCATGTCCCGCCAGCTGTCCCAGACCATCGGTCAGATGTCGGCCCAGGTGCCGATGATCTCCATGGCTTTGGCCGGTGCGGGCCGGGTGTTCCAGCTCATCGATGAAAAGCCGGAGGAAGACGAGGGCTACGTGCATCTGGTGAACGTGGTAAAAGAACCCGACGGCAGTTTCAAAGAGACCGATCGGAATACGGAGATGTGGGCCTGGAAGCGCATGACTCCGGGCTACGCAGAGCCGCAGTATATTGAAGTAAAAGGCGACGTGTTCCTGCAGGATGTGGACTTCGGATACACTCCGGAGAAGCAAGTGCTCCACGACGTATCCCTGTTCGCGAAGCCGGGCCAGAAAATCGCCTTTGTGGGCGCCACCGGTGCGGGCAAAACCACCATCACCAATCTGATCAACCGGTTCTACGACATCGCCGACGGCAAAATCCGCTACGACGGAATCAACATCAACCACATTTGTAAGCCGGATCTTCGCCGGTCTCTGGGCATCGTGCTCCAGGATGTAAACCTGTTCACCGGAACGGTGATGGACAACATCCGGTACGGCCGGTTGGATGCCACCGATGAGGAGTGCATAGAGGCCGCGCGTCTGGCCAATGCGGATGATTTCATCACCCGCCTACCGGAGGGGTACAACACCATGCTCACCGGCAACGGCGCTCAGCTCTCCCAGGGCCAGCGCCAGCTGATCTCCATCGCCCGGGCGGCGGTGGCTGATCCGCCGGTTATGATTCTGGACGAGGCCACCAGTTCCATCGATACCCGAACGGAAGCTTTGGTGCAAAAGGGCATGGACAACCTGATGAAGGGGCGGACCGTGTTCGTCATCGCCCATCGCCTGTCCACGGTCCGGAACTCCGACGCCATCATGGTGCTGGATCAGGGCCGGATCATCGAGCGAGGAGACCACGACGAGCTCATCGCCCAGAAGGGCACCTACTACCAGCTGTACACCGGTGCCTTTGAATTGGAATAGTTATAATATGATAGAAGCAACCTGCACCGGTCCGCCATCTCGGCGGACCGGTGCAGGTTGTTTCATATCTAGACGGCGCCTTATGTCCGGGGGATGTGGTGCTTGTCGACGAAAGAATAAGGGCTTGCGGGGAGCGAAGCACCACGTCCGGCGCGCCGCCGGCCGCCGCCGGCCTCTTTTTGCGGTTATGCTTTTCATCAATTTACAAAAAAGGTATAATGAAATGGCCTGAACGATGAGGGATTGAATTCGGGCAAAGGAAAGGGACGAGAAGCAAGCAACTTATAACCGGGGGGATAATGATAGGAGAAAGAACATGCTTAACAAAATAGCTCGTTTAGTGGGCGCCTTCTTCATCACGCTGGCGGTTCTGCTGCTGATGCTGTTCACGGTGCTGACGGCAATGGAGTATCGGCCGGAGAGCATGGAGAAGGTAAAAATCGACAGCCTGGCAGAGGATACCTTTGATTCCCTGAAGGCGGGATCCACCATCAAGGTGATGAGCTGGAACATCGGCTACGGCGCTTTGGGAGACAATGCGGATTTCTTTATGGACGGCGGAAGGCAGGTGACCACCGCTTCTGCAGAGCGGGTGCAGGAAAACATGCAGGGAATCATCGATGAGCTGAAGAGTCAGAAGGCGGATGTGATGTTCCTGCAGGAAGTGGATCGTTTTTCCACCCGTGCCCATCATACCGATGAACAACAGGACATTGCGGAATCCATGGACGGATACCAGTCTGCTTTTGCCAATAACTTCAAGGTGAGATACGTGCCGTATCCGTGGCCGCCGATCGGCCGCGTGGACAGCGGAATCATGACCCTGTCCCGGTTTGCGCAGACCGACTCCACCCGAATCAGCCTGCCGTGCCCGTTTGGATGGCCGGTGCGCATCGCGAACCTGAAGCGCTGCCTGCTGGTGAACCGGGTGCCGATTGCGGGAACCAAGAAAGAGCTGGTGATGATCAACCTGCATCTGGAAGCCTACGACAACGGCGAGGGCAAGGTGAAGCAGACGAAGGCCCTGCTGAAGGTGATGGAGGAAGAACAGAAGAAGGGCAACTACGTGATCGCCGGCGGAGACTTCAACCAGACCTTCTCCAACGTGGACATCGGAAAATATCCGAGCAGCGAGGACATCTGGACCCCGGGCAAAATCGACGCGAAGGATTTCGGCAAGGACTGGAACCTGCTGATGGACAACAGCAATCCGACCTGCCGTTCCCTGGACAAGGTCTACAAGAACGCGGACAAAAAGGACTGCTACTACTACATGCTGGACGGTTTTATTCTGTCCAAGAATCTGCAGGTGGATTCCATAAAAACAGAGAATCTCAACTTCAAGAATTCCGACCACAATCCGGTAATTCTGAAGGCCACATTGAATTAGCGGAACGAAAAAAAGCGGCGCCCGAAGGGGCGCCGCCGTGCATACGCTTACAGCGAGAATTTTTTCAGCAGTAAAAGCAGCGGATTGATGTCGTAAAGGGGACCGGCGATGTAGGAACTGTTCAGCTGCTCGTTGATGGCCTGAATCCGGTCCGGGAGGAAGATTCCCGCCAGAGGAAACATAAATGCCAGGAACAGAAAGACGAACAGGGTACCCTTCAGCACGCCCACCGCAAAACCGGCGAGGGAGTCGGTGCTGCCGATGACGGTACCTTTCTTCCGGGCGACGTGCAGCCGCCGGCGGAGGAACAGGGAAACCAAGCTGACCCCGGTGGTGATCAGCAGGAAGGACAGCACGAGAACCGCGGTGGTCGTAAAATGACTCACCTCAAAAGGAAGGTCCGAAACACCGAAGTTCTGAAGGGTGTCTTCCAGGGCCTTTGGGATAAAGTCCAGCAGGTTCACGGTGGAGCCTTGGAAAATTTTTTCCAGTCCCTGCTGCATGGAGGCCTGCAGGGATGTTTTCCGAATCAGGGCGCTGAGGGGCCGGGTAAAGGCCGTCGCCAAAGCGATGCCGGCCACCATGGCGGCCAGGCGAATCAGGGACTCCCCCAATCCCCGGGATTTTCCCCGAACGGCAAAAATTATAAAAATAAGAATCACAATTATATCTAATATCATAGCTGTATTATACACAATCTGAGTGAGGAAACAATGGAAAAGTATTGGAAATCTCCGGAAGAAAAGGAAGACAATTCCCTCTTCAATCACATCGCCATAATGTGCGGAATCTTCGGCGCCACCTCCCTGGTGGCGTACGCGGTTTCCCTGAAATTGATTTCCTCCGAAGCCACCATCATGCTGTACCTGCTCTGCGTATTCCTGGTGGTGTGGCGCACCGGACGATTCAGTCTTGGGGTCATCGCCTCCATCGGGTCCACCATGGTGTACTATTATTTCTTTGCATCGCCAAAATTTTCTTATGACATGACCACCCCGCCCCGATACCTCCTCACCATGGGTGTCATGATTGCGGTGGCGCTGGTCACCAGCGGACTCATTTCTCAGGTTCGCCAGGAAGCCCTGATTGCCCGGGAAAAGGAGGCCTTAACGGAACAGCTGCTGCAATTGAACAACGACCTGGCCGGCGCCAAAAGCGCGGAGGCCATCATTGGAATCGCCCTGTCCGCCATCAACGAAGGCGTGGGCTGCGCCGCCGGCTACGTGGCGTACGATCCAAGCGGCAAGCCCGGCAGCAGATACGTCTTCCAGACGGTGGGGCACCGAACGGCCCTCACCTGGTATCCAATGGAAGAGGATGAAAACGTGCGGCAGCGGATTCAGAACGGTAAAACAATTTTCGTACGGGGAAAACAATATTACGAATGGCCCCTGCGCGGTCACGCCGGTCTGATGGGTGCGATTCGAATTCGGTTGGCGGAACAGGAAAACCTGGACCGGACACAGCTCCACCTTATGCGCTCCATCATCGATAATATCGGGATGGCGCTGGACCGGTTCCGCACGGCGGAGCTGCGACTTCAGGCCCGGGAAGAGGCCACCCAGGAGCGGTTCCGTTCCACCCTGCTTCGCTCCATTTCCCACGATATCCGAACCCCCCTCACCAGTATTTCCGGAAACGCGGAGATGCTGATGAAAGCATCCAAGCCGGAAGATTACCGGTACCGCATGGCGAAGAACATTTACGACGATGCCCAGAACCTGTCGGGCATGGTGGAAAACGTGCTGGGCATCACCCGCCTGGAAAGCGGCGTGGAGATCAAGAAGGAAGTGGAAGTGGCAGAGGAAGTCATCGGTGCGGCGGTGCAGCTGACGGAGGTGCACCACCCGGAATACGACATCCAGGTATCCGTACCGGAGGAAATCCTCATGGTTCCTATGGATGCCTCCCTGATTCAGCAGGCCATTACCAACCTGCTGGAAAATGCCATTCACCATACCAAGAAGAAGGATGGGGTGGCGGTCATCCTGGAACGGAAGGGGAAGGATGCGGTGTTCACCGTGCGAGACCGGGGAATGGGTATCAATCCGGAGCACTTGGATCGGCTCTTTGAACCGTTTTATCAGTCCAATCGAAGCGATCAGGTGGTGTATCGAGGGTTCGGCTTGGGCCTTTCCATCTGCCATTCCATCGTGAAAGCCCACGGCGGCCGGATTCTGGCGAGAAACCGGAAAGATATGCCCGGGGCGGAAATTATTTTTACGTTGCCCATGGAGGGAGAACAGTGAAACAGACAAAAGAACTTATTATGATTGTGGAAGACGACCGGCAGATTCAGGATTTTATCGCCTACTCGCTGATGACGGCGGGATTCGGCGTGCTGACGGCCGGCGGCGTGGAAGAAGCGGTACGGAAGATGCGGTCCAAAAAACCGGATATCATGGTGCTGGACCTGGGGCTTCCGGACGGAGACGGGCTGGACCTGATTCGGCGGGTCCGGAAGTTTTCGGATATTCCGATTATCGTGGTGTCGGCGCGGGATAAGGAAGAGGACAAAATCGAGGCCCTGGACCGGGGCGCGGAGGATTACATCACTAAGCCCTTCTCCGAGTCGGAGCTGATGGCGCGGATTCGGGTGCTGCGGCGCCACTTGATTCGGGAAGAGCGGAGCCGGACGGGGGCAGAGGTTTCGGTGCGGGGACTGAAGATCAATTTCGATAAGAAGGAAGTGACCCTGGACGGGAACCTCCTGCACGTCACCCCGCTGGAATATCAGCTGCTGGAGCTGCTGTTCCACAACATCGGAAAGGTGATCACCACCCGGACGCTGCTGGACGAGCTGTACGGCGTGAGCTACGGGGATAACACCCAGTCCCTGCGGGCACTGATGGCGGGGCTTCGCCGGAAAATCGAGAAGGTGCCGGGCAAACCGGAGTACATCGTGACGGAAATCGGTGTGGGCTATCGCCTGAAGGATGAATAGCACCTTGCCGATACTGCCGGAAATGGTGTATTATAAAAACATAATTTTATGGATGAGAAAGGAAAGCAGAGAAATGAAGAAACGATCCAAAATCCTGATTTCATGCTTGATGATGGTGATTCTTGCAGCGACCGCGATGACCGGCTGCTCCAAGAAGGAAGAGGCGAAGCCGGAACCGGTTCGGAACCCGCTGACCGGATCCGAGAAGTTCGATTCCGCGGCCCAGGGCATTCGCCCGGTGGCACTGGTGGTGGAAAACGCTCCGGATGCTCGCCCGCAGTGGGGAATGACGGACAAGAAGTACTCCCCGGATATTATTTTACAGGGCGAAGTGGAGGGCGGAATTACCCGTACCCTCTGGTTCTATGCGGACTACAACAAGCTGCCGAAGAAAATCGGCCCGATGAGAAGTGCCCGTCCGCCGTACATCAAGTTCTCGGAACTGTTCGACGCGGTTTTCATTCACTGGGGACAGAGCTCTTCTTCCTCGGAGTATAAGGGCGCCAACACCGTGTTCAAGGAGGACAAGGTGGACCACATCAACCAGATGACCTACGACGGAAAGGTGGATCTGTACAGCCGGGACAACAGCCGGGACGTGTCCTCGGAGCACACCGGCGTGCTTCACGGCGACAAGGTGGCGGATGCCATCAAGGACAAGAAGTTCCGCACCAAGACCAAGAAGAAGGTAACGCAGCTGCAGTTCGGCAAGGGTGTTCGGGACCTGAGCAAGAACACCTGCGGAAAGGTGACCCTCACCTGGTCCAACCGGAGTTTTGAGGATGCGGTATGGACCTACAACCAGGAGTCCGGACAGTATGAGACGAAGGATTTTGAGAACAACCTGAGCCGGGAGAACCTGCTGATTCTCTTTGACAAGACCCAGTACATCACGAAATCCAACTACCACGGCACGGGCCATGGCGTGACCTATTGCGACTACAAGCTGGCCGGCGGCAAGGCGAAGCTGATCAGCAACGGCACCGTAAAGGACATCCAATGGGACGTGAACGAGGATAACCAGCTGGAGCTGTTCACCCTGGTGGAGAAAAAAGATTCCGACAAGGACGATGAGGATTCCGAGCCGGAGAAGAAGATGGTTTCCCTGAACCCGGGCAAAACCTGGATCGGCTGGGCTTCCTCCAACAACGGCGGCAAGGTAAAGATCGACCCGCTGAAGGAAAAGAAGTCGGAAGAGAAGGAGAAATAGGAAACACTTCGAAGCGGCCCTCCGGGAATGCATGGAAGAGAACAGTCGGAAATCCCCAGCCGGAGACGGCCGGGGATTTCCTTCGAATAGGGGAAGAAGTAGGAAGCGGCACCGCACAACCAAAGAAACGAGGTACACATTATGCAGTTGAGAGGAGAGCCTAGGTCCCTTCGCTCAGAATACATCCGATACATCATTCCATCCATACTGGCCCAGTGGGTGTACACACTGTACACCGCAGTGGACGGGCTGTTCGTGGCGAAGGGCGTTTCCGTAACGGCCATGACCGCCATCAACATCGCATCGCCGTTTGTGACGGCGCTGTTTGCCCTGTCCCTGATGTTCGCAGTGGGCACCTCCACGGTGGTTTCCATCTCCTTGGGAGAAGGCCGGAAGGAAAAAGCCAACGAGATTTTCAGCCAGAACTTTGCGTTCCTGATCGTGCTGTCCCTCCTGATTTCCGGGCTCCTGCTCTGGAAGCTGGAGGATCTGGCCCTGTTCCTGGGGGCCACCAAAGCCACCCTGCCTTATGTCACGAAATACATCGGAACCATCGCTCCCTTTGCGGTGGTATTTATCGTGTCCTATTCCTTTGAGATTTTGCTGAAAGCGGACGGGCATCCGAAGAAAGCCACCAAAATCGTCATGGTGGGGGTCATCCTGAACTGCATCATGGACTATCTGCTGGTCATCGTATTTCCGCTGGGCGTCTTCGGTGCGGCCATCGCCACGGCCCTGTCCCAGGTGGGAGTTACGGCCCTGTACCTGCGGCACTTCCTGTCCAAGGAAGCCGTGTTGCACTTCACCCGCTTTCACTTCAGCGGGGGCACCATTGTGCGGGCCATGAAGAACGGACTGTCCTCCGGAATTACGGAGCTGTCCGCCGGGCTGACGGTGTACTTTTTCAACCACGCCATCGCCGCCTATCTGGGAGACGAGGCTTTGGTCAGCTACACCATCATCAATTACGTAAACGCATTGTACATCTATTCCATGACGGGCATCGCTCAGGGCAGCCAGCCGCTGATCAGCTTCTATCACGGGAAAAAAGAAAAATCCGCCACGGCCAAGCTGCTCCGGTACGGCCTGATTACGGCGGCGGGTTTTGCGGCGGTTACCGTGATGCTGTCCGTGTTCGGCGGCGGCCTGCTGGCGAAGCTGTTCATTCCGGCGGATCTGACCCACTTGCGAAATTACACGGTGCACGCCCTGCGGATTTTCTGCATCTCCTTTGTGCCGGCGGGATTCACCGTGGTGCTGGCCGGATATTTTGCATCCATCGAGCATGCGGGGAAAGCGGTTTCCATCACCATCGGCAGAGCCATCGTGGTGATGTTGGCAGTGCTGGTATTGATGACGAGAATTTTCGGCGGCGAAGGAATCTGGTGGACCACACCGATTTCCGAGAGCCTTTGCCTGGTATATGCCGCAGTCCTCTTTATGTTGGGCAAGAGGAAGAATGCGAGAATTGAGATTCCGGAAGACTAGAGCCGGAAAACTTTGGACCAACGAACATGTTTTTAGGGAGAAATTAAAAGGGTAGAGAAAGGCGAGAGATGCTGCAGATTAAGAACATTCGAAAGGAATACCGCACCGGGGGGCTGGTTCAGAAGGCGCTGGACGGCGTGAGCTTGAATTTCAGGGACAGCGAGTTCGTGGCGATTCTGGGGCCGTCGGGCTCCGGCAAAACCACGCTGCTGAACGTGCTGGGGGGATTGGATCGCTACGACAGCGGGGATCTGATCATCAACGGGACGTCTACGAAGAAGTACACGGACCGGGATTGGGACTCCTACCGGAACCACACCATCGGATTCGTGTTCCAGAGCTACAACCTGATTCCCCATCAGACCATCCTGTCCAACGTGGAACTGGCCCTGACCATTTCCGGAATCGGGAAGGAAGAGCGGCGGAAGAAGGCGGCGGAGGCCCTGGCCAAAGTGGGGCTGGGGGACCAGATTCACAAGAAGCCCAGTCAGCTTTCCGGGGGACAGATGCAGCGGGTGGCCATCGCCCGGGCGCTGGTGAACGACCCGGACATTCTTTTGGCGGACGAACCTACGGGGGCGCTGGACAGCGTGACCAGCGTGCAGATTATGGATATCCTCAAAGAGGTGGCGGAGGATCACCTGGTAATCATGGTGACCCACAACCCGGAGTTGGCCCGGCAGTACGCCGACAGGATTGTGGAGCTGAAGGATGGGAATATCATTTCGGACTCCCGGCCTTTTTCCGTGAGCGAAAAGGAAGCGGGGAAGGCGGTGCACCGGAACCTGGGCAAAGCGGCCATGAATTTTGCCACCGCGCTGCAGCTGAGCTTCAACAACCTGAAGACAAAGAAGGCTCGCACCATTCTGGTGGCCTTTGCGGGATCCATCGGCATCATCGGCATTGCCATGATTTTATCCCTGTCCAATGGAGTGAACAACTACATCCGCGGCGTGGAGGAGGACACCATCCGGGAATACCCGCTGACGGTGGACAGCTCCGGCTTCGACATGTCCGCCATGTTCTCCCGGGGCGGCGACGAGGCGGACGGCAAGAAGGCGAAGAAGGGGGAGATTCGGGAGCTGCAGACGGTGACCAATATGGCCTCTGTCATGGAATCCAACGACCTGAAATCTCTGAAAAAGTACATCGACAGCGGTAAAAGCAATTTGGAGAAGCATACCCGGGCGATTGAATACAGCTACGACGTGAAGCCTCAGATTTTCCGGAAGGTGGATACGGAATACCGGAAGGTGAATCCGGACGAAACCCGGAAGAAGATGGGCATGTCCATCAGCTCCTCCATCGGATACAGCAGCATGATGAGCACCGACGTGTTCCACCAGCTGCCGTCGGACCCGTCTCTCTATCGGGACGAGTACGATGTGAAGGCGGGGCACTGGCCGAAGAAGTATAACGAGTGCGTGCTGGTGCTGTCCAAGGACGGCATGGTGAGCGATATCGCCCTGTATGCCATGGGCCTGAAGAACATGGACGACCTGGACAAGATGCTGAAGGATTTCTCCAAGGGAAAGGACGTGCATCTGGACGAGGATCAGACCGAAAGTTTTAACTACAACGACTGCATGGGCATCAAATTCAAGATGATTAGCAGCGCGGATTACTACACCTACGACTCGTCTCAAAGCGTGTGGGTGGACCGCTCCGAGGATGACAGCCACATGGACAGCGTGGTGAGCAAGGGGGAAGACCTGAAAATCGTGGGCGTGGTGAAGCCGAAGAAGGATGTGGATTTCACCGTGCTGAACGGGGATCTCTACTATCCGGCTTCCCTGACGGACCACATGATTCAAAAGGCGGCGGACAGCAAGGTGGTTCGGGCTCAGAAGAAGGACCAGGACACCAATATCCTCACGGGAAAGGAATTCGGCGAGGAGAGCGACGGACCGAACTTCGAGTCCATGTTCTCCTTCGACAAAAACGCCTTTGCCAAAGCCTTCCAATTCGATCCGTCCCAAATCGGCAAGGCCATGAAGGCGCCGTCCAAGAAAATGGACATGAGCGGCCTCATCGACCCGAAGACCGTGACCCAAATGCCGGGCATGAGCCAAGGGGACATTCAGAAGCTGATGCAGAGCACCAAGCTGAACTTCACCCAGGAGAGCATGCAGGAGCTTTTCGGCGGCCTGATGAATGGCTTCCTGGAATATTCCGCAAAGAAGGGCACCGACTACACCAAGATGAACACCGCCTTTCAGGATTACATGAAATCCCCGGCGGCCAAAAAAATCCTCTCGGACAACATGAGCCGCATCCTGAAGGCTCACGTGGAAACGCAGCTGAAGGACGAGAACCTGCAGGACACCATGAAAGACGTGCTTCAGGATTTCCCGAAATACCTGAAGGATAAGGGCATCACCGACCCCGACGGCATCACCGACGAGACCATCGACGGGTTCCTGGCATCGCAGGGCGTGCAGGACAAGCTCTCCGCCAAAATGGCTTCCCTAAAAACAAAACTGGAGAACGTGGAGATTTCCGACGAGGATGAGGATCGGATCATGACCGAGCTGATGGAGGGCTACGCAAAATTTGCCAAGGACAACAATTACCCAACCACCCAGCAGATGCAGCAGGACTTTCAGGAGTATCTGTCCACACCGGAAGCCCAGAAAATCATCAATTCCACCGTGGCAAAGAGCATGGATACCTCGGCGCTGGAGAAGAATCTGGCGGCGGCCATGTCGGGATACACCGCCAAGGCGGTGGCCTCCATGTCGGAAAAACTGGTGTCCGGCATGATGACCAACTACATGAAGAGCATGGGCAGCCTGGATTTCGCCAAGGCCTTTAAGATCGATACGGATGCTTTTGCGGATGCCATGGGCATGAATATGAGCGAGAGCGAGATTCAGTCCCTGATTACATCCCTGATGAATACCCAGGCCAACACCTACGACGGAAACATGAAGAGCTTCGGCTATGCGAAGAAATCCAATCCGACCCAGATTGCCATCTACGCCAAGGACTATGAGAGCAAGGCCGTGGTGAAGGATATTCTGGACGGGTACAATCGGAAGATGGTGAAGGAGGGCAAAACCGATCGGGAAATCACCTACAACGATCTGGCGGGGGCACTGATGGGTTCCGTGACCAACATCATCGATGCCATCAGCTACGTGCTCATCGCCTTCGTGTCCATTTCCCTCATCGTCTCCTCCATCATGATCGGGGTCATCACCTACATCAGCGTGCTGGAACGGCGGAAGGAAATCGGAATTCTCCGGGCCATCGGGGCATCCAAGAGAAACGTGGGCCAGGTATTCAATGCGGAGACCTTTATCATCGGGGCGCTGGCCGGACTTATGGGAATCGGCGTGACGGAGATTCTGATCGTTCCGACCAATATCATCATCGGTCATGTGACTAGCGTGAGCATGCACGTGTCCCTGCCGGTGGTGGGAGGCATCGTGCTGGTGATTCTCAGCATCATCTTGACCTTGATCGGCGGAATCATTCCGTCCCGGAAGGCGGCCAAGAGCGATCCGGTTACCGCCCTGCGTGTGGATTAAGAAATTAAACAGAAGGAAAAAAAGATTGAATACATCAGTTCAGAATCAACAAGAAGCAAAACTATCGGATATTTTATTGTCCTGGTACGATAAGGAGCGTCGGATTCTCCCCTGGAGGGAGGATCCGACGCCTTACCATGTGTGGGTTTCGGAGATCATGCTCCAGCAGACCCGGGTGGATACGGTGATCGAATACTATCAGCGGTTTCTCCGGGAACTGCCGGACGTGAAATCCCTGGCAGAGGCGGAGGAAGAGCGGCTCTTGAAATTGTGGCAGGGGCTGGGCTACTACAGCCGGATTCGGAATATGCACAAGGGGGCCATTCAGGTGATGGAGGAGTACGGGGGCAAAATCCCGGGGACCCCCAAAGAGCTGCAGAAGCTGTCCGGCATCGGGGAGTACGTGGCGGCGGCCATCAGTTCCATCGCCTTCTCCTATCCCATCCCTTCCGTGGACGGGAACCTGCTTCGGGTCTACGCCCGCATGACGGGCTACGAGGAAAGCATCCGCACCACCGCCGCCCGAAAGGTGGCCACGGCCTATTACGAGGAAATCCTGGACCGCACCCGTCCCGGGGACATGAATCAGGCCCTGATGGACCTGGGGGCCACCATCTGCCTTCCTAACGGAGCGCCGCTTTGTGAAAAATGTCCATGGCAGATGCGCTGTGAGGCCCGCCGGGCGGGAAAGGAGCAGCAGATCCCGGTGAAGGAGGAGAAGAAGAAGCGGCGAAAAGAAAAGCGCACCGTTCTTCGAATCCGGCTGGGGGACCGGGTGGTGATCGGGAAGCGCCCGGAACGGGGGCTTCTGGCGAACCTGTACGAGCTGCCCAATGCGGAAGGCTGGCTGACGGAGGCGCAGGCGGAGGAGGCCTGCCGGACGCTGGGATATGAGCCGAAGGCGATCCGGAAGCTGAAGCCGTCGAAGCATATTTTTAGCCATGTGGAGTGGCACATGCACGCCTTCGAGATCGAAGCGGAGGAACGGCCGGACGCGTCGGCGGCAGAAAATGGTTTTTTTGCGGCGGAGAAAAGCGCCCTGCAGGAAGCGTATTCCATTCCAACGGCATTTAAGGCGTACATGGACTTCTAATTCGGCGCGTTCCTTTGGACCGGCGGATTTTACTCGGATTTTGCAGGGGCGCGGGCCCGCCGGGGCGAAATTGTGGTACAATAAAAGGCAGTGAGACAGAAAGGAGATTGGGCATGATCAAATATTTTTACACGCAGAACGGTCGGACGAGTTCGGTGCCGAATTTCTGTCACGACTGCTGGGTGAAGATGACCAACCCCTCCAACGAAGAGGCGGAGCTGATTGCGGAACGGATGGGCGTCGAGGTGGATGACCTGATGGCGGCAATTGACCTGGAAGAAAAGACGCGAATCGAACTTCCGGAGAACTACACTTTGATCGTGGTGGACATCCCGGCGGAGGAATACCGGAACGGGGTGCGGGCTTACGTGACCATTCCGCTGGGAATTATTATCACAAAAGAAGCCATCGTGACCATCTGTTCGGAGGAGTCCTTCGTGCTTCGGAATTTCGAGAAGAACCGGATGAATGATTTTTCCACCCGGAAAAAACTGCGATTCGTGTACCAGATCCTGTTGGAGTCCGCCCTGCTGTACCAGAAGGCGCTGTACTCCATCGACCGGAAGCGGCAGGAAATCGAGGAAAAGGTGCGGGACGATGTG
Organism: Mogibacterium sp.; assembly: GCA_016775335.1. Classification (GTDB taxonomy): domain Bacteria; phylum Bacillota; class Clostridia; order Peptostreptococcales; family Anaerovoracaceae; genus Mogibacterium_A. The sequence goes on along the minus strand of JAEUGJ010000002.1, from coordinate 7,872 downwards.
GAAGAGGAAGATCTGTTCAGCCTCCACGAGCTGGAGCAGGCGCTGGTGTACTTCGCCACTTCCATTCGTGAGAACGGCAACGTGCTGGATCGCCTCACCCGGTACTCCCGGTTGGAGCGTTTCCCGGAGGATCAGGAACTGCTGGACGACGCCATCGTGGAAAATCAGCAGGCGGTGGAGATGACGGACATCTACCGCAGCATCGTGGACGGCACCCGCCAGCTGATGTCCACGATTTTCGATAACCGCCTGAACAACGTGATGAAAATCCTCACCTCCATCACGCTGATCCTGGCGATCCCGACGGTGATTTCCGGAATGTACGGAATGAATGTGCTGACGAAATACATGCCCTTTGCCCAGACGCCCTTCGGCTTCGGCATCATCAGCGGCATCGTGGTGGCCATCTGCCTGGGCCTGTACGTCGTGCTGAAACGGAAGAAGATGTTGTGATATTGCATGGGAGAGCAGCGGTCTCGCGCCTACATCGGCCGTCTTGGGATGCGCACCGTGAAGGTGGTGCCCTTCCCCGGGACGCTGTCCACGTGAACCGTCGCGTGGTGGATCAGCAGCGCGTGTTTTACGATGGAGAGGCCCAATCCGGTGCCGCCCACTTCCTTGGAGCGGCTCTTGTCCACCCGGTAGAACCGCTCGAAGATGCGGCTCTGGGCGTCCTCCGGGATTCCGATTCCGGAGTCGGATACCGTCAGAAGGATTTCCGACTCCGTCGGCTCCAGGTGCACGTGCACGTAGCCGCCGGAATGGTTGTATTTAATGCCGTTTTCACAGAGGTTGTAAACGATGCTGTACAGGGTTTCCGGAATTCCGTACATCGGGCAGGATTTTCCCTGAAGGGAAATGGACACGCCCGCGTCTTCCGCCGGGATTTCCAGGCAGTCCACCGCATTCTCGGCGATGGTGAAGAGATCCGTATCCTCCCACTTCATTTCCGGGGCGCCGCTGTCCAGCTTGCTCAGACCGATGGTGTCCTCCACCAGCTTGGCCATCCGCAGGGACTCCGAGCGGATTTTTGCCGCAAACGGCTGGATGTCCTTTTCCTGAACCATACCGTTTTCCAGCAGCTCCGCGTATCCGGAGATGGCATGGAGCGGGGTCTTCAGCTCGTGAGACACGTTGGCGGTGAAATCCTGACGAATCTGTGCCGACCGGGCAATCTCGTCCCGGTCCTTCCGCAGCTGTTCCTGCTGCTGGGTCATGCGGCGAATCAGGGGAGCGATTTCCTTGAAATCGTCCTCATCCACGTGCTGAATAGCCTCGTCCAGGTTCAGCTTGTTAATCGGTTCCACGATTTTCCAGGAAATCCGGGAAGCCAGCCACAGGGAAAAGAGGATGGCGAATACCGCCACAAATACGATGGATGGGGAGATGCCCAGGAGCACCATCCACACCGGTTCCTGGTCGATGGACACCCGGAGCACGCTCTTGTCGGACAGGCGCTCCGCGGCGTAAAGTTGTTTTACGGAAAGGGTGTTGGAGTAACGGGAGCTTTGGCCGAAGCCGTCCTTCTCCGCCTCTTTAATTTCCGCCCGGGTTTTGTGGTTGCCCATGGAAGCGGCGTCCGCCCGGTTGTCGAAGAGCACCGTGCCGTCCGCAGCGACCCAGGTAATCCGGTAGTTGTCGGAATCTAATTTGTGAAGATATTTTTCTCCGTTCAGTTCCACGCCCTTGGCGGCCAGATGGGTTTCGTCCACCAGCTGCTGCCGCTGCGTGGTATCTACGTAATCGTACAACGCCGCCATGATGACAATCAGAGAGGCGGTCAGCACCAGGATGGAAACCATCCAGATGGAGCGAAAAATTTTCTTACTCACCGGTATCCTCCATTCTGTAACCCACTCCGCGGACGGTGGTAATCATCCCGCCGCAGCTTCCCAGCTTGGTCCGAAGAGTGCCGATATGGACATCCACCGTCCGGGTTTCCCCCACGAAGTCAATGCCCCAGATTGAGGAAAGAAGCTGTTCCCGGGTGAATGCCTTGCCCAGATTTTCCATAAAAGTACGAAGAAGCTCATATTCCTTCAAGGTCAGGGTGACCGGCTGGTCGTGCACGGAAACCTGATGCTTGACGGTGTTCAGGGTAATGCCTCCGCACATCAGCACCGGCGCATCCTCCTTCGGGGTGGTCCGGCGAAGCACCGCCTTGATGCGGGAAATCATCTCCATCATGCCGAAGGGTTTTGCCAGGTAGTCGTCGGCGCCCAGGTCCAGTCCGATGACCTTGTCGTACTCCGAATCCTTTGCCGTCGCCATGATCACCGGAATGTTCCGGGTCAGCGGGGAGGCTTTCAGTTCCTTGAGAATGGCGATGCCGTCTTCCCCCGGCAGCATGATGTCCAGCAGAATCAGTTCCGGCGTCTCCTGTTTCATCGCGGCCCAGAACGGCACGCTGTCCGGGAAACCGTTGGCGGAAAAACCCGCCGTGTTCAAAGTATACAGCATCAGATCCCGGATGCTCTGATCATCTTCCACACAATATATCATACCGAAACCTCCTCCTGTTCGTTTTCGTTTTTCTTCACTTCTTTATGATACAATCTTAAAACTTCAATGTAAGAAACATTATCATGAATTTGTAAAATCCGTGTAAAGTCGGAAATCTCCGCCAATCCGACCTTTTTTTATGGAAATTTTACACAAATTCTATCACTCATGGTATCATTACAATATCACAAAGGCGAAAGGAATTCCATTCATGAAGAAATTGATTATGGGAATATTGGCCCACGTTGATGCGGGTAAAACCACTTTGTCGGAGGGCTTGCTCTACCGATCCGGCGAAATTCGGCGGCTGGGCCGGGTGGATCACGGAGACTCTTATCTGGATGGAAATTCCGTGGAGCGAAACCGAGGCATTACGGTGTTCTCGAAGCAGGCCCGGTTCCAAGCGGGAAACACGGAAGTGACCTTTCTGGACACCCCGGGACACGTGGATTTTTCGGCGGAAATGGAGCGGGTGCTGTCGGTCATTGACCTGGGGGTGCTGATCATCTCGGCGCCGGACGGCATCCAAAGCCACACGGAAACCCTGTGGAAGCTGCTGCGGCAGCGGAACATTCCGGTGATGGTATTCATCAACAAAATGGACTTGGCGGTTCGGGAGCGCGAGACAATTATAGAAGAATTAGAGGAAGCCTTCGGGGAAGGCTTCGTGAATTTCAGCCGGAACCGGGACAGCGAGGAGTTCCTGGACGACTTGACTTTGGCGGTGCCGGAGCTGGCGGAGCAGGTGCTGATGGATCGGCCGGTGAAAGACGCCGATATCGCCCGGGCGGTTCGGGAGCGGCGGCTGTATCCGTGTATTTTTGGGTCCGCGCTGAAAATGCAGGGAATCGAATACCTGATGGACTGCCTGGATCGGTATACGGAAGAACCGGCCCATGACGAAACCTTCGGCGCCAAGGTGTTCAAGGTGAGCCGGGACGAGCGGGGAGAGCGGCTGGTGTTCCTGCGAATTACCGGAGGAAAGCTGGCGGTGCGCACCTTGCTGCACGGCACCGATGAGAACGGAGAACCGTGGGAAGAAAAGGTGAATCAGATTCGATTCTATTCCGGGATGAAATACCGTTCCGCCGATGAGGCGGAGGCGGGGGCCGTATGCGCGGTCACCGGCCTGTCCCACGTGATTCCCGGCGACGCTCTGGGCAGTGCGGATCCGGACGGCGGCGAGGTGCTGGAGCCTTTTATGACCTACAGCGTCATCGTGCCGGATGGCATGGACGTGCACACCGTGCTGCGCCATTTCCGGGAGCTGGGAGAGGAAGACCCGAAGCTGCACGTCACCTGGAACAGCGAGACGGCGGAAATCGGCATCCGGCTGATGGGTCAGATTCAGCTGGAGGTGCTGCGCACCATGATTGAGGAGCGGTATGGGTACACCGTGGAATTCGGCACCGGAAGCCTGATCTACCAGGAGACTATCGCGAATACGGTGGAAGGGGTAGGCCATTTCGAGCCCCTCCGCCACTACGCCGAGGTGCATCTGATTCTGGAGCCCGGAGAGCGGGGCAGCGGCATCGTGTACAACAGCACGCTGTCGGAAGACCTGCTGGCCCGGAACTGGCAGCGACTGATTCTGGGGAACCTGGAGCAGAAAGAGCATCGGGGCGTGCTGCTGGGGGCGCCTCTGACGGATGTAAAAATAACATTGGCCGCGGGCAAAGCCCACGAGAAGCACACAAGCGGCGGAGACTTCCGGGAGGCGGCCTGCCGGGCGGTTCGAAACGGGCTGATGAAGGCGGAATCGGTGATTCTGGAACCCTGGTTCACCTTCCGCATTGAAGTTCCTACCGGCTATGTGGGCAGAGCCATGACGGACATCCAGCAGATGGGCGGAAAAATCGGCGACCTGGAGCAGTCCGGCGACCGTTCCGTGGTGCCGGGAGAAGCACCGGCGGCCGGCCTGATGGATTACCCGGTGACGCTGGCATCCTACACCGGCGGCCAGGGACGAATTCTCTGTTCCCTAAAGGGCTACGACGTGTGTCACAATCCGGAGGAGGTGCTGTCCTACAGTTCCTACGAGCCGGAGCGGGATTTGGACAACCCGGCGGATTCGGTGTTCGTGTCCCATGGCGCCGGCAACATCGTTCCTTGGGATGAGGTGGAAGAGCACATGCACCTGCCTTCCGCCCTTCGCAGCAGCGCCCCGGAGGAAAGCGTGCGGGATATGCGCCGGGAACGGCTGCGCCAAAACATGGCTTCCGACGAGGAGCTTCGGGCGATTTTCGAACGCACCTACGGTAAAAGCAAAAAAGTCATGCACAAGGGTCCGGTGGAGCGTCGGACGAAGCAGGACGACATCGCGTCGGCAGAGGCTTTGGCCCGCAACGAAGAAATCCGAAAAAAACACATGCGTCCCGCAAAGGGCGCCGGAGAAGCGAAATCCGACCTGGTAATCATCGACGGGTACAACCTGATCAACTATTCGGAAACCCTGCGGGGCCTGGCCAACCAAGACCTGGGGGCGGCCCGGCAGCAGCTCGTCGACCGGCTGGTGAACTATCAGGGGTACATGCAGTGCGAGCTGATTGTGGTGTTCGACGCCTATAAAGTCCCGTACGGCGTGGGATCCGCGGAACAGCATTTTGGCGTGCAGGTAATCTATACAAAGGAAGAGGAGCCGGCGGACATCCTCATCGGCAAGATGGTGGATGAGGAAAAGGGGACCCGCTCCATTCGGGTCATCTCTTCGGATGCCCTGGTGCAGCAGAACGCGCTGGGCCACGGAGCCGACCGGTATTCCTCCCGGGAATTCCTGGAAAAGCTGGAAGAGGCGGAGAAGGAAATACGGGAAGTTCTGGAGGAGCTGTAGAAGATTTTGGATTGGAAATCTCCTGTGGTATAATACAGCTATCGTAAGGGAACGAGACAGGAGTGACTATGCATCGATTAAAAAATCTCAGCAAGAAAGCAATGGCGCTGATTCTCACCGCAGAACTGATTGCGGCGGCGGGAATGGTGCTGGATATTTTTTACACCGTGTATCTCACCCGGCAGAACGCCCGGCTGCAGAAGCAGGCGGAAGCGATTGCCGTGGATCTGGTGCAGAACCAGATTGCCGGTGAGGTTACCGGAACCGCAAAGAGAACGACAAAAACAGGGGCGGACCTGATCGAAAAGGCCTACGTTCGCCGGATTGCCAAGAAGGCGGAGAATCTGGAATACGTGCCAGCGTCCACCGACACCAATATCGGGTCGTCGGAAGTCTACGACATCGTGCAGAGTGCCTACAGCTACAGCGGCGGCAAGCTTTCCCGGTCCAGTGGAACGGCCAGCGGTCCAAACGGAAAAGAAACCTACTACAATCTGAACATGTCCGGCGTGGTTCGAACCATGCGGGGAATGGGAAATACGGACGCTTATTGGGAGCGGAAAGACGGCTGCAAAATGCTGGGGAACTACATCATGGTAGCGGCGAACCTCAGCCGCCATCCGAGAGGGTCCATTGTAAAAACAAGTTTGGGCTTGGCCATCGTTTGCGATACCGGCGGTTTTGCCAGCCGGAATCCGACTCAGATTGATATCGCCACCAACTGGTAATACCCGGTTCACTTGGGAGAAAGAAAAATGTTTTTGGGGAAATATGTGCGGTGTTTTCACACAGGGGGCGTTTTTCTCCGATATAATATAAGAAAATGACCTTCCGGAAAGGGGGAGACGCCATGAAAATGAAAAGATGGATCGGATGCCTTTGCGTGGCGATGCTGGTGCTGGGCATGAGCGCTTGCAGCAAGTCCGCAGACGAGGACAAACCTGCGGATGACGGTCAGAAGACGGAGCAGGTGGAAACGGAGCAGAAGACGGATGTGGATCTCAGTGAGGTGTACACCTTGTACGATACCCTGATTCAGGACAAGAAATATTCGGTGGATAATTATAACTGGCAGCGGGCGGTGAGTTCGGATCTGGTGACCATCGACCGCCAGGCGGCGCTGTGCGATATCAATTCGGACGGCGTGCCGGAACTGTTTTTGATGGAGGCGGTGAACAACCATCAGGCGGACCTGCACATCTATACGGTGAAGGATGGCGAGACGGTGGAGATGAAGAGCGATGCCAACGGCTCGGAGGCGCTGCTGTCGGACGTACAGGCCGGCGCCGGAGTGAACTACGTGGTGTTCACCGGAAAGGACGGCAAGTTCTACATTTACCGCACCAGCGGAGATTCCTCCATCACCTACCGGGTATGCGCCTACACGGTGGACGGAACCACGCTGAAGCAGGAAGGCATGCTGGAAAATGAATACGGACCGTCGGAGGACAATACCAATGAAATCTCCGATGAGTATTCCCGTAACGGAAAGAAAATCACGGTGAAACTGGGCAAGAAGCTGTTCCACGAATCCTTCCAGAATTTGGACAAAGCGATTCTGTTCAGCGGATACGATGAAACATCCATCTGGTCCTGTTTCGATATGGATTCGGCACTGTCCGTGTCCTCGGATGATATGATAGCGCAGTTAGAGAAAGGAATGGATGATTAAATGGCGGAGAATACGCAGACGGCGAAGCTGAGAGTAATGGAAGAAGCGAATTTTCGGGAACTGTATCACCGGTATCAATACATCGAATGCCCGGACGATATGGACGCGCTGAAAAGTGCTTTTACCGTCATGGAAGGAGCTACCGGAATTCTGACATACTGTTTTATCGAAGAGGGGCTGGGACTCAGCTTCTACATCCTGTGCTCTGCAAAGTTGGACGGGACCGAGCTTGAAGTGGGACCGGATGTGACGGAGCAGATGGCGCGGGTGCGCTACGGCGACGTGTGCTATAAGAAATTCCTGGATCAGGGCGAGCTGAATGTGGATTGGAGCGCCTTTGACACCGTTGCGGCGCAGACGCGAGAGCAGTTCGAAACCAAGGAAAAGCTGCGCCAGCTGATTTACGACCTGGAGCTGATTGACGGAAGCCGGAACGTGGAGTGCCCGGAATACGTCAGCGTTATCGTGCAGAAGGCGGGGCTGTACCCGGAATACGTGTGGGTGAAGTGCACCGGCTTCGGCGAGACGGAGATTCACGGCGAACTGCTGGAAGCGCCGAAGCAGGATTTTGGCCTGCGGAAGGACGATGCGATTACCTTCCAGATGGTACAGGCAGAGGGCAAAATCTACCTGATGTGGGTGCCGGACGCGGAGTAGCGGCCGCCCAGTGACCGGGCGCGGAACAGTTGACGCGGACTAGTTGGAATAAGAAGTGATGCTTAGTGGTGTCGGCGATGAACGGATTCATCGCCGACACTGTTTTTATATGGCCGGACGGCGGGAATGGATGGATTCAGTCGCCGGCGGTGTGGGTTTGCGCCTCACACCCGGGAAAGCCTTATTCTTCCGTCAAGGGGCGCAAACCGGT
>JAEUGJ010000001.1:51431-51497 GCA_016775335.1 Mogibacterium sp. | reverse complement strand
AGCAATAGCTATTGCTGGATTCCTGAATGCTAGTGTGGTTATTCGGGAATCCAGGCTTGAAGCTCC
>JAEUGJ010000001.1:29847-51331 GCA_016775335.1 Mogibacterium sp. | reverse complement strand
GTTTCGGGGAGCAAAATCTTCACATTTCCGCCGGCGTATTTCACCCTCTCAGGCGACCGGCGGCCTCCGCTCTTTGCTCCCCGCTCCCCGCTAGCCCTTGAAGCTCCGTTTCGGGGAGCAAAATCTTCACATTTCCGCCGGCGTATTTCACCCTCTCAGGCGGCCGGCCTCCGGCGACCCTATTGATAACGCAAATACTTTTATGTCTTTATATTTCTAGTTGAATATGTTACATTGTTGATGACTGTTTAAATACACATGGGGGAGTATTATGAAAAAAAGGTTTAGTATTCTAGGGTTAATCATCTGCTTGGTATTTACGTCTTTCTCTTTTTCAGGATGCAGTTCAAGCTCGGACGACTATGATGACGAAAGTGCATACGAAGACGAATATGAAGATGAGGATATCGAAACAGAAGAAGCAACATATATTCCATATGATGATGCCATCAATCATATAGGTTCGGACAGTCCATACGGCGGTTATGTTGTCAGTTGGAGCAGTCCCGGTGTTAACGGGGATCCACTGTTCATAAATATTGGAGCAGACTACCCGGATAATTCCCGGCTAACCGTTGTCATTTGGGGAGAAAACAGGGATGACGCTACAGAGGACATCGTTGATTCTTTGCTCGGCAAAGAGGTTGTCGTATTCGGCTCCCCCTATGAATACAATGGAGCCGCTCAAATTGAAATTATGGATCCATCTGAATTACTTACATATGAAGAATTTCAGGAATTACGCGCAAATCAATAAAAGCGAATCAAACATAAAATTCTTCGCTTTTTGTTCGGAGATTGCCTCTCGTATTCGGGCCCATTCAGTTTTCGCTTTAATATAAGCCCAGGTTAAAAAGCTCGACTCTAGCTATACTATCTAAGGTTTGCGTGCACAATCTCATATGCCTAGAATTTCGAAGGCAGTTCACGCTTTTTGACAGAAAACGTGGATTCAGCGTGAACGCAATTCGCCGCTTTTGCGAAACTCTAATTTGGGAACGACGGATTACCACCGGCAATTCACGCCAAAACGGGGATTTCCTCCGAAGAGCGTGAACTGTACTCAAAAGGTTGACTTGCACACAGAAAATTCCATGGCGGAAACATGTATAACAAAAAAATATTCACGCTAATCAGCCGAAATTGCACAAATAGCGTGAAGTCGCCCTGAATCTCCAGGCATATTTCATTTCATAAGTTAAGAAAGTTCTAATTTTCAAACAAAAGCTTATGAGCGATACGATTATACTCTGCGGGAAAAGTGAATACCCAATAAATAAATTAATTAAGTGAAGCATCTCCTCGGAGGTGCTTTTTTAAGTGGCCGCTCGCTGACGCTTTTGCCGCTCACCGGCGCCTCTGTCCCGCCCGGGCGTTCGCCGGCTCGGCCGCGTCAATAGACTTCGTTATTTTTTTGATAAAATTCTCCCGGAATTCTGTGGCTTTTCCGACTCATTTTGTACTATAACCCTTCAATCATGCATTTCATAACCTATGATGTATAGCAATTTCAAGGGTTTCCGCTTGTTTGCAGACATTTTTTAATGTATATTCATATTACAAAATGTAAATATTTTAACACAGTATTCGAGCTATGGAGGAATTGATATGAAAATCTTAGGCGTATCCTTGGGAACCAAAAACGGAAATAACGACACCATGTGCCGCGTTGCACTGGAAGAAGCTCAGAAGATGGGTGCAGAAATTGAATTTATCCATCTGTTTGACTGGGACATCCAGACCTGCTCCGGCTGCGTAGCATGTTCCAGAGGTCTGGTAATGGGCAAGGGCATGGTTTGCACCCGTAAAGATGATTTTGCAGCGCTGTATGAAAAAATGATTGAAGCGGACGGACTCCTGTTCGTAGACCCGATCTACGAATCCGGCGCATCCGGCCTCTTCCACATCATCACCGACCGTATGGGTCCGGGACACGACACCGGTCTGCTATACGGTGCAAACATGCAGATGAAGGCAGCCGGCAAGGAAGGTCTTCCGGACAGAATTTTCCAGCAGAAGGCATGCTCCTTCGTGGGCATCGGCGGATCCGACTGGGCCGTTCGTGTAGAGACCGACCACGCAATGCTGGCTATGAGCCCGGGCTGGAAGGTGATTGACAACGACTTCTTCTCCTGGTCCAAGGATGTTATCATGCAGGACGACAAGGTAGAGCGCATGAAGGAAATCGGCCGCAACCTGGTAGAGGCTGCACAGCAGATCATCGAGGACAATGCAAAGTGCCACGAGTTCCCGATTGCAGAGCTGACGGAAAAGTCCTACTGGAAAGGCAAGGAAGGTGCATGTCCGCACTGCCAGGGCAACGCATTCTACATCTATCCGGGCACCACAACCGCAGAGTGCGAGCTGTGCGGCCTGCAGGGTACCCTGAAAATCAAGGACGGCGCGCTCAAGCTGGAGTTCGACCCGGCGACCGAATGGCACGCTCATGACACCATCTCCGGTAAGAAAGCCCACGGCGACGATATCTTTGAGAACGAAGGCCGCCTGATGAACCTGTACAAGGATCCGGAGTTCAAGGCTCGTAAAGCACACTACACTGCAGTATGCGAACCGACTCCATCTCCATCCAAGAACAACTAAGCATACTACCTACCTATAACACACATACCTTTCGAGAAAGGATGCTGCTTCGGCGGCATCCTTTTTCTTCGTTCTCTTCCAAAAACAATTTCGGGTTTTTCTTGTCTAACGGGGTGTCCGGGGTATAGAATACAAGAATTATAATTATAGATACGTTCGAAAAAGGAAGTGCTCACAATGGAAAAAGAAAGCCGAAATCAGGCTCAACTGAAAGAAAATGAAGCCATTGCCATGCGGGTATCCGCCCGCAGCATGGCACTGAATATCGTTCTGACCGCGTTCAAGCTGGTTGCGGGAATCGTCGCCCACTCCGGCGCCATGATTTCCGATGCCATCCATTCCGCATCGGATGTCATCAGCACCATCATCGTCATGATCGGCGTCAAGATGGCGGGCAAAGCCCCGGACCGGAACCACCCTTACGGGCACGACCGCTTCGAATGCGTGGCCTCCATCGTGCTGTCCGTCATGCTGGGACTCACCGGCGCCGCCATCGGCATTGAGGGACTCCGGAACATCGTAGGCAGCAGCTACCTGCACCTCACCGTTCCCGGCAAACTGGCTCTGGCTGCGGCCGTCATCTCCATCGTCACCAAGGAGGGCATGTTCTGGTACACCCGCATCAACGCAAAAAAAATCCGCTCCTCGGCGCTCATGGCCGACGCCTGGCACCACCGCTCCGACGCCCTGTCTTCCATAGGCAGTTTCGTGGGCATCCTGGGCGCCCGCCTGGGCTTCCCAATCATGGACCCTCTGGCCAGCGTCATCATCAGCTTCTTTATCCTAAAAGCAGCTTTCGATATCTTCCTGGACGCCATCTCCAAGATGACCGATCATGCCTGCAGCGATCCGGTGGTCAACGCCCTCCGGAAAACCATCCTCGCCGTTCCCGGTGTGGAAGGCATCGATTCCCTCAAAACCCGGGATTTCGGTTCCATGATCTACGTGGATGTGGAAATCCAGGCGGAAGGTTCCCTGACCCTGTACGAAGCCCACGATATCGCCCAGCAGGTGCACGACGATATCGAACAGGATTTCCCAAATGTAAAACACTGCATGGTTCACGTGAACCCGGCGTAGAAACGAAATCCGCGCACACAAATAGGGGCTGCTATGCAGCCCCTATTTGTGTGAAAGGACCGACGTCATCGGAATGTCGATCAGATGTTCTGTTCTTGCGAAAAGGCTATTTTACCTTTACGGATTTCTTTGCGCTCCAGGATGTCACTGCCTTCTTGCCGTCAATAGTCTTGTATGCCCGAACGCGAACATAGTATTTCTTCTTGGATTTCAGCTTCTTGATGGTTACATTCTTCTTCGATGCGCCCTTAACGACCTTCACCTTTGCGCCCTTGAAGCTACTCTTTCTTGCGTACTGAACTTCGTAGCCCTTTACACCCTTCATGGATTTCCAGGTTACCTTCATCACCTTCTTCTGCTTCTTCACGGACTTCAGGCTTGGCTTTCTGAGCTTGAAGTTTGCCTTCTCTGCCTGCAGCTTTGCGGCTTTTGCTTCCTGCAATGCCTTCTCTGCAGCGATTCTGTCTTCTTCGCTCTTCTTCTTTGCTGCTTCCAGCTCTTCCTGTGCCTTCTTCAGCTCTTCCTTGGTCTGCTCCAGAAGATCCTTCACATCGTCCTTGGTCAAGATGGAGAATTCAACCCATGTTCTTGCCAGCGGCAGCGTATACTCTGTGCCATCCAGCTCTACCTTCTCCACCGGCATTCCCCACTGAGACGAACTTGTTTTTAGCTCAGCCTTTGCGTGGTACTTGCCCGCCGTGCTCGGCGCGCCGTCCAGCTTCTCGCCGACTTTGCCGTTATCGTCCTTGTAGTAGGTGATGTTGTAGTTCACCTTCGCCTCTTTTCCGAGGATGTAGGTGTGGATGTACGGGGTCAGATCCACCGGCGAACCGTTCTCGATGAACAGCTCATCGTATGCGCGGGACAGAACCGGCGCATAATCTGTTCCGTACCAGGTGTAGTACAGTGCCTTCAGGAACTGCGTTCTCTGCTCGGCCTTCTGCTCCTTCGTTACCGCTCTGTATCCTTCTTCCTTGCCGGCGAAGTAGTTCAGCAGTTCGTTCGCGGAGAATTCCATGCCGTTCTCATCAGCCGATGCGAAGATGGTGAAGCGCTTGTTGGTGAAGGTTTTGCCCTTCTTCACGTTCTTGTCGTTCACGATTACGATGGTTGCCTTGTAGTAGGAAGTGATGACATTGTTTCCGATGTACATCGCACCCTGTACGGCATCTCCGCCATCCTGATCCAATACGATCTGGCCGTTTCTGTCGTGCTTCAGCTTGAAGTAAGTATCCTTCGGGGTGGTTCCGATTCCGGATTCGTTGGATACGGCCTCAACGGTGCTGTAGTTGAAGTAAGTATCCGCTTCTTTGTACGGTTCCATGCTTCTGAAGTATTTTACGTACTCCGCTGCAATCTTTTCGAACTTATCCTGCTCTGCAGCCGTGAATCCCTCGCCGGTGATTACGACGTCCTTGTTGTTGTAGTAGGACTGTGCGCCCGGATAATCGTTGTTGTTATTGTTGGAAATCGCAGTTGCCTTGAAGGAAATGGTGTAATCCTTGGACTTTCTGCTGATCAATTCATTGGTTGCCTTGTCGTATGCGGTTACCTTTACCGTATAACGTCCCGGTTTAATCGGCGCTTCGTCGCTGTCATAGTCGTAGGTGATCTCTGCTGCGTACGGAACGGTTCCGGTATAGTGATACTTCAGAACGTATTCTTTATCGTAGTCTACCTTCAGATCCAGTGCTGCCGGTTTTCCGTCATACACCTTGTCCTTCACATCCAGTGTGATCAGATCTTCCGGTTCCACTTCATATTCTGCCGTCATCGAGCACGCTTCATAGGTGTCATTGCCGTCAAACGTCGCTTCTACTTTGTAGATTCCCTGCTTGGACGGTGCCTTCTCCAGCACGTTGCCCTTCGCGTCTTTGTACACCAGGTGGAACTTATCGCCCAACTTCGAGCCGTTGGTTTCTTCCTTGCCACGACGCAGGATGAAGTATTCGCTCATATCCTTACCTTCCGGACCTGCGTAGAAAGTATCCGCATAGGTCTGGAAGAACATCTTCGTCTTAGTGGATCCCTTGCAGAATGCACGTCTCAGCTCTTCCTTGCATACTTCGCAGAATGCATACTGCTTTCCCAGGAATCTCATCTTGCAGTTTTCGTGCGGTCTGTACCAACCGTCACCGCCGTTGTCGTATTCGTATACGCCAACGCCGTTCTTGCCGATGAAACGCTTCCATTTTACGTTCTCCGGATTGGATTCTGCGGTCATGTTCGCATATTCACGGGCATAGCTTGCACCGGCAAAATATTCGTCTGCCAGGTTTGCTACAGTGTGTCCCAGCTCGTGAAGCATCATTTCCAGAGACTCGTTGTTCAGCGAAGCGATGCAGATGGAGCCGCCGCTGCCGCCATATGTGTCCGAGTTTACCACGATTACTTCAAAGTCGGATTCCGGGAGGAACTGCTTCTTAATCTCTTTAACTCTTGCGCTACCTTCCGAGCCAACGGCCAACAGTCTCTGCATTCCGCCGGTCCAGAAAGAGGTCTTGAAATAGGTGTCTCTGGTGTCAGCGTCGGCTTCTTCCTGATTCTTCGCCTTGTCCGCTCTGGCACCGGATTCCTTCGAGATAACGCCCTTGGCATAAATCTTGATGATGTCTTTGCATTCGTCCCAAGGGGATGTCTTCATCACGTATTCTGCCACCTTCTTGGATTCCGAGTAGAACTTGTCCTGTTCTTCTGCCGTAAATCCATCGCCGCACATCAGCAGCACGAAGGCGTCCTTATCTGCGAGTTTCTCATCGCCATAGACCAGCATCGGCTTCTCATCCGGAACGGAGTTCTCGGAAGTCGCCTTTGCAGGTGCTTTCGCCGCTTTCTTTTCCGCTTTTGCTTCGGGTTCTTTCTGTTCCTCTGAATCGATCGCTTCTTGCTGATCTTCAGAAACAGCGTCCGGGGAAATAGCTTTAGGTTCTTTCTGCTCTTCTGCAACGGCTTCCGGTTCACCGGTGGAAGCTGGTTCTGTTGCATATGCAATCGTACTCATCAGTGGAGTTATGCACATGCTCAATCCCAAACACATTGCCAGAAAAGCATTTACGAGTCGTTTCCTCATGATGCCCTCCTTTACGTTGTTAACACGTAGTTTAATGTAAGCCGAGTATACATTGTTACAGCATTAACTTTCAAGTCCCGGATTGTATTAAAATTGTTTTTTAATTTATTTTCAGATTCTAAATTTGCCGATTGGAACGGTAGTTTTATAAATTCAGCGTGTAAAAAGTGGCGATTTTTTCCCATTAGGAAAAATAATCGCCACTCAACTTTGTTAATATATTGTCGCATTCGTCGGTCGCCCACCTCTTTCCGGGAATCGGCGGCCGCCGGCGGATTTGGAGCGTTCGAGTGCCCGGCGGCCGACTCTCTTTACTCCCCGCTACCCGCTAGCCCTTGTGCCTCCGTCTTGGGGAGCAAAATCTTCACATTCCCGCCGGCACTTTTTGAGCTTTCACGCGCCCGGCGGCCGACCCTCTTTGCTCCCCGCTACCCGCTAGCCCTTTTGCCTCCGTTCCGGGGAGCAAAATCTTCACATTTCCGCCGGCGGTTTTGGACCGCACGCGCCCCCGGCGGCCGACCCTCTTTGCTCCCCGCTACCCGCTAGCCCTTGTATCTCCGTTCTGGGGAGCAAAATCTTCACATTTCCGCCGGCACTTTTTGAGCTTTCGCGCCCCCGGCGGTCTCACCTCTTTGCTCCCTGCTCCCCGCTAGCCCTTGTACCTCCGTCTCGGGGAGCAAAATCTTCACATTCCCGCCGCCGGATTTCGTCCGTCCCAGCTCCCGGCGGCCTCCCCTCTTTGCTCCCCGCTCCCCCGCTAGCCCTTGTGCCTCCGTTCCGGGGAGCAAAATCTTCACATTCCCGCCGGCCTGCACCCAGCCCTCTCGGCCGCAGGCTCCAACGCCAAACCTCCGGCGGCCGCTCCCCGCACCGAAAAAAAACACCGAGCAGCGCAATCGCCGCTCGGTGCTTTTTTCTCTATTCACTTTCAATTATCCCTATTCCGCTACTTCCACCAGCTCAATCTTGAAGTTCAGCTCCTGGCCGGCCAGCTCGTGGTTGGCATCGAAGGTGATGGTCGTCTCATCCTTCGCCGCAATCACTGCCGGGAACGGCTGTCCGAACGCGTTCTGCAGGAACACCTTGTCGCCGGTGTTGAACTGCTCGCAGCCCGGCATCTGGCTCTGCTCCACGGTAAAAATCGCCTGTTCCGTTCTCTCACCGTATGCTTCTTCCGGTGCCAGATGAACATTCACCACGTCTCCCGGATTCATTTCTACAACCGCTTTATCGAAGCCCGGAATCATCATGCCCACGCCGCACACGAATTCCAGCGGTTCCCCTCTGTCGTAGGAGGAATCGAACTTCGTGCCGTCATTCAGGGTTCCGTTGTAATGTGTTTTTACCTTCTTGCCGGCATTCTTCCCCGGGAAAAGAATCTGCATCTCCTGGCTTCCGCAGCCGCCGCAAGAACTTCCGCAGCCACCGCCGCAGTGTCCGCAGCCGCCCTCTTCATCGTGACCGTGCTCGTGATCGTGATGGTCGCAGTTCACGCCCGCGGATACCAGCTTTCCGGCCAGATAATCCACCACCGCCTGGTCCGCATCACCGGTCACACCGGAGCACACTTCGATTCCGGCCTCTGCCAGCGCCGCCTGCGCACCGCCGCCCATGCCGCCGCAAAGCAGCACGTCGATATCGTGATTCTTCAGCACGCCTGCCAGCGCCTCATGTCCGGCACCGTCGGTACCCATCACCTCACCGGCACCCACTTCGCCGTCTTCCACCTGATATACCTTGAACGCTTCGGAATGTCCAAAATGCTGGAATACGGTTCCATTATCCTTATCGTATGTCACTGCAATTTTCATTTACATTACCTTCCTTTTCCTAAAAATAAAATTCATTATATCATCCGCTTTCGTACTGCCTTCGTACTCGTTTCATTATACAGGATTCCGGCAGGCGTCTCAATGGCTATCCGGAATATTGAAAAGTGAGTTCATTAAACTATCTTTTTACTAAATTCTCAATCTCCGCCCTGTATTTCATTAATCTTAGTACGTAATCCGGAAGTTCTCGCTTCTCTGACTCCCAATCCTGTACTGTTCGATATGGTATTCCAAAATATTCACAGAATTCAACACGATTCATATCCATACTCTTCCGAAGTTTTTTTACTTGTCTGCCTCGACTCATTTTACTCTCCTCAAAGAAACCATTGACAAATTGAAATAATATATTAGAATAATAAGCAAGAAATGGGTTTTGTTACTGAGTAAAGTCTACGGACTGGAAAGGGATGCTCGTTTCTTTTTTTATTTTCATAACATCGTAAAGATATTTATTACCATCCTGATCATGCCTTACTAATAATGCAGCATGAAACACATTGTACCTTTCAATTTCTCCGCTATCCTTAAATACCGGTAAGGCAAATCTGGAATCATAGGAATACCAGCCAAACTTTGCATCTTTGCTATGCTTTTCTTTTCGGTTTTCTTCGTATCTCTCATTTGATGCGATTTCAAGCATTTCCGGTAACCCTTGCGCAGCATTTGCTTTAGCCTTAGCATTTGCCCCTTTTAAAATCTTTGTATATTCCGAATGAGCATATTCATCCGGTAAATCTGAACCTATATAAACCACTTCATTGTAATCTTCTATTCTGAAAAATGTTCCAACATAGTTTCTTAGATATGCTTCAACATCATCCCAATTAACAGTCCTTTTGCCTTTAAATTTAATATCGTGTATAAAAACCGTCTTCTTTCCATCCGGATCTTCAATCACATCTACCTTTCTATTCACTATCCCCCCCATAACAGTATTATTCATAATCTGATATCGATTACTTACTTAATTGTCTTGCGAGTTTTATAGACGCATTGCGTTACTATTGTGTAATTGTAATATATCATACCCTTAACTTTTTGTAAATACAAAATGCAGGCATCTTCATTTCAACAGATTCCTGCACTTCTACTTAGTAATCAATTTTCATATTTTTCAAAAACGTTTCAATATTGGCAACGGTTTCTTCCGACTCGTCAGTCAGCAGACCATCGTCCGTCAAAATAGGAGTATCCAACACGGACTTCACAGACACCGCAATGCTCACGCAAGATGAAATAATTCCTTGTGATTTCTTGGAATACTTTTGATAATCATATCCCTCATTTTTTACGATGTTCTCCATTTTATAAATGAGCGGGAGAAAATAGGCGTCCAGCCTCGCTAGCAAATTATAAAACATATATGTCCTGCGCCTTATTGTTTCACACTGAAGTCCCGCTTTATTCAACTGAACTGCCGTCTGAACTGCTTCCGCCATGTTTGTATGTGCTTTGTTCAAGTTTTTCTTTGCTGCACCTCCAGTCACCAGGCCCAAAACCATGAGCGCTGGGCCTGCCACAAGACCTCCAAGAATCACTGTGCCAGCGGCAATTCCGCCGCCTCCTGCAGCAATCGAACCTCCGCCGAAGAAAGCAAGTGTTGCGTTTGTAGCTGCAGCTCCACTCAGAGAGGATATTGTGGTTCCGGTAGATGCCACAGCTAGCGCCTGAGCGGCACTGTATGCGCCGAATCCCGCAAGTGCTCCACCGGCAGTTCCCGCAATCGCCCCTTCCGCAATAAACCCGGCAAATTTCGTCAGAGATTGCATTTCGGTGAAGGTGTTTTCATCTAGATGAAACTTTTGCAGTTCTTCAAGGCCTTCTGACTCCTTGAAGTCTACATTCTTAATTTGCTGAAAGGAATCCAGAAAACGAGCAATCGTACTGTTCAGGATATACACCTTCTCTTTTCCAAGCTGTGTCAAGGAATTTCCGCACGCTAAACGCTGTGCATTCAGCCACTCTGTAGAGTTTTGAACGATTTCGTTTGCCGTTTGATTGAGATTTTTTGCCTTGTTCGCATCCACTCCGGCTTTAATTGTCGATCCCACACCGAACGAACCGGTCGCCGCCGCGACTCCAATAAACAGTAATGGTAATGCCATATTCCCCTCCTTTACAGCGCAATCAAATCTTCTACGCTTTCAAAAATTACGCTTTTACGATACTCCAATTCCTTTACTATCGCCTCAATGACAAGGTACGGCTGTTCGGTGGTCTTTATCCAGTGGATTTCTTTTTCGATATCCATCAACGTAAAAAAACTGCTCTCCATCTCCAGAAAAATCGCTCTGCTCATATTAGTTCTGCAGACAACCTCTTCGATTAAATTTCGCTCTCTGTCGTCATATTTTTCATCGCTGAATGCCACCGATAGAAGATTCCAAATTAATAATTTTATTCCAATGCACGAGACTTCCGCCTTTGAGGGATGAGTAAATATTTCATCAATTCCATCAAGAAGTGTACCGTAATAATCTTCGAAAGGACGCGCCTTTCTCATCTGTTTCTGACACGCCTTCACAATTCGCTCTTTATGATCTCCGAAATTTGGATCCAATTCCACCCCAATCGAATCAAATTTCTCTTCTTCACCGTGGAATATTTCTCCATCTGCTGCCATTAGATAGTAAATGATTTGTAGCGCACTCCATGTGTCAATAAACTCAATGCTTTTGACATCACTCTCTTCAGAATTCACTCCCACACGACGACTCTCTTTTTCATCACTAATTCGCTCTGCCACATCCAAGAACTTGTTCCTCAGTTTTTTGTCGCTTTCTTCTATCAACATCGTTTCATCTCCTCTTAGAATTCTAAGCATGAAATCCTCAACCTCACGTTCAGCACCTTTTGCAAGTTTTATCATTTTGCCAACGTTGGCAAAATGATCGTCAACCTCATAACCGCTGGATTCACATGCTTTCATTGCCTTGGAAATCACTTCATGAAATCTACGCCACTGTGAATACTCCAGAACTTCCTGCAACTCTCTCGCATACCAGAATTCCTGGTTATATTCATTATTTCCGGATTCTGTAGCTCTTCCACCACCCGAGCATGGCCATTCGTCACGTAATCGAAACCCGTAAGGAAAAAAAGCGTCTAAACAAGGCTGTGAGAATGCATCAATAGCGTTTACAAAAGAATTAAATCGACAGAGAAGCGTATTCCTTAACTCTACAGCTCTCTTAAATCCCTGCATTTGTCTACCATTCAAGTGATAAAGATGTAATCTCAGGCGCTTAGAAACTGGAAAACCATGTATGAATAATCCCGTATAATGTATGTTAACTGGATACCGGACTAGCAATAAAAATGTCAACCGGAGCCTGGCTCCGAACAGCCTGGCCGGTTGACATTCAGCAAATCCTATAATACTGTATTTGTAGTAGATGGAGTGTAATCCACTCAGTCATGATAAGTGCGCTACCATAAGAATCCTATTTGCAGACATTTTTTGACATGCCCTAATTTTCAGGTAATAATTCGGACAGATTATTTAATATCATTTTCTTGCGCCCACGAAAATGATATTACTTATCTTGAAAGGCTTCTGCCTCTTTTGCAAGTTTCTTTTCTTGAGATTTTACTCTTCTTTCAAGTTTTTTTATATCTTCTGCCGGAGGCAATTCTTCCGGTTTTATGCCTCTTTGCCCAAGCATCTCTCTTACAGACGAATTATTCTGAACGTGTTCATCTGTTATCGCGTTCTCCCCTTGAAGGTTCTTATCTTCAACATTATAGTTAGTCATTTCTGTCGCAAGATTCTTTGCTGCTATAGTCAGCGTTGGAAGAAAATCCGCAAGCGGTCTATTATCCTTTACACCAAGCTTCCTTTTCATTTCTTGAGTAGTTCTGCCGCCAAATAATGCACTATCTCCTTTGGAACGAATTCTTCCAAATCCGGCATCATCAACGCCTCGCTCGTAAATGTTCTGCGATAATCTTTTTTCAGATTCTCTTAGTTTATCTCTTGCCCGTGTTCTTTCGATAAGTGCTATTCTTTCTTCAATAAGTTCCTGCTTTCTTGTCTGAACTGCAAAATAGCTCTGAGCAAATGCAATTTCCTCTTTCTGAGTATCTCCATTCATTGCAATTAGATAGCATGCATATCTTGTAAGCATATAATCTTTAATTTTTCTCTTTGCAGAACTTCCTATCTGAACCATTTTCGTGACCTCACGAAAATGGTCTTCTATAGCAATCCCTTGAGATTCACATGATTCCTTAGCTCTTCTTATTGACTTTTCGAAATTCTCCCAACGTTCATACCCAAGAACACTCATTAACTCTCTTGCTAACCAATATTCAACTTGTGTATCCTTTTCAATATGAATTAATTCATCAAGCTGCAATTTTCTTATTGTAATTTTGTTTTTGTCCATTCTTTTCCTTTCTTTACGCAAGAATAGTATGATTAATTAGTTCTGTTTTAATTATATAGAACATTTGTTCTGCAGTCAACTTGCTTCATCATTATCATTTTCGTGACGTCACGAAAATGGTTTTTACAAACTATCAACATATATATAATTCAGATTCACCCATTGTCCGGAATGCGCGGAGCTGGATGCCTATTCCGCAATGTTGGCGTGACTCGACGAAGGATCAAGGCTTTGCGGGCAGCTAGACGCTAACATGCCATCCCGCCGGCCGAAACTCCCTCTCATCAATGCACCCAAAAAGACAGATTCCCACACCTTTCGTGTGGGAATCTGTCTTTTTGCACCTATACTTTCTATTTCTTCGACTGGTTCTGCAGCACACCCAGCAGGCCCCGGGTCAGGACACTGGCCCCCACGGCCAGCAGCTCGGCTTCAATCCGATCCGCCCGGCGGCGGGCATCGGCTTCCGCCTTTTCCTGTCGGCGCTCTTCCTTGCGAAGGGCCTGATCTTCCAGCTTCTGTTGGCGGCGCCGCTCCTCATCTTCCAATTTCTGAAGGCGCTTTTTCGCCGCCTCTTCTTCCTTCAGGCGCTGCTTCTCTGCGGCCGCCTCTTCCTTTTCCCGGATTTTGCGGTCGGCCTCCTCCTGCTTGGCGGTCTCTGTTTTTACCGCCTCTGCCGTTAGCACCTCGTAGGCAGACTCGTTGTCCACGGAGTCGTCGTACTTCTCCATGCCGTCGTGCAGCATGGCTTTGGAACGGAACATGGGATCCGGCGGCGCCATGGAACTCTGGGGACAGATGATTTTCGTGCGCTCCACAATCGTCGGCACGCCCTCTTCGTCCAGGAAGGAGGTCAGCGCTTCCCCCACGCCCAGCTCCATGATGGCGTCCTCCGTCCGGAATTCCGGATTGGCACGGAATGTCTGTGCGGCGGTGCGCACCGCCTTCAGCTCCGCCGGCGTGTAGGCGCGCAGGGCATGCTGCACCCGGTTGGAAAGCTGGGCCAGCACCGTATCCGGAATATCGCTGGGACTCTGGGTCACGAAATACACCCCCACACCCCGGGAGCGAATCAGCTTCACCGTCTGCTCAATTTTCTGCAGCAGCACCTTCGGCACATCTCGGAACAGCGTGTGGGCCTCGTCGAAGAAAAACACCAGGCGCGGCTTGTCCAGGTCGCCGGATTCCGGCAGGCTTTCGAACAACTCCGACAGCAGCCACAGCAGGAAGGTGGCGTACAGCGTCGGATTCTGCACCAGTTTCACGGAGTCCAGCACGTTGATCATGCCCCGGCCGTCGGCATCGGTGCGGATCCAGTCCTGAATGTCCAGGGACGGCTCCCCGAAGAACAGATCGCCCCCCTGCTGTTCCAGAGGCAGCAGGGCCCGCAGGATGGCCGCCACCGACTGAGGTGTAATGTTTCCGTAGGTCATCATGTATTCTGCCCGGTGCTCGCTCACGTAGTTCAGCATCACTCGCAGATCCTTCAGATCGATTAGCAGCAAGCCTTTGTCATCGGCGATGCGAAACACGATGTGAAGGATGCCTTCCTGCACATCCGTCAGTCCCAGAATCCGGCTGAGAAGCTCCGGCCCCATCTCGCTGACGGTGACCCGAATAGGGTGACCGCCCTCCTGGTAGATATCCCAGAAGGTGGTAGGATATTCCTTATAGGCAAAGGTTTCCCGAAGGCCGAAGCGGTCGATGCGCTTCTCCATATCCTCCGTGCTCTGCCCCGGTGCACAAATGCCTGCCACATCTCCTTTTACATCGCACATGAACACCGGCACGCCTGCGTCGGAAAAGGATTCCGCCATCACCTTCATGGTGACCGTCTTGCCGGTACCGCTGGCGCCGGAAATCAACCCGTGGCGGTTGCACATTTTCAGCACCATTTCCACCCGCTTGTCTCCCGCCAGGCCCATATATATTCTTCCATTCTCGTACATAAAATCATCCTCCGTCTTACGTCGATGCTTCTTTTCATCATTATACGTGCTCCCTCGAATCGGCGCAACAAAAAAGAGCAGCGCCCCGTATGAAGTCGCCGCTCTTTGTTTTTGCCGTATATTACGCTTTCTTGTAGGTACTGTAGGCCAGCATGGTGAGAATCGGGTAGATCTCCAGACGACCCAGCAGCATGTCGATGCACATGACGATTTTCGAGAAATCGCCGTACGCCGAGAAGTTAGACATCGGTCCCACCGCATCGAAACCCGGTCCGATGTTGTTAAAGGTGGCCATTACCGCCGAGAAATTGGTGGTCATGGAGAACTCCTTCGGGTCCAGGGACACCAGCAAGAAACTGATGATAACGATGAACACGTACAGTGCCAGGTAGGCCTGAACATGCTGAATGGTTTTCTCGCTGACCCGCTCCCCGTCAATCCGCACGGTCCGAATTTCCTCCGGATGGAATACGTTGTGGAGGTTTCGTCTAGCGGATTTGAATAAAATCAGAATTCGAGAAACCTTGATGCCGCCGCCGGTACTGCCGGCGCAGGCGCCCACGAACATCAGGCAGATCAGAATGGTCTGGGAGAAATCCGGCCACAGGTTGAAATCCGTGGTGGAATATCCCGTAGTGGTGATGATGGATGCCACCTGGAAAGCCGCATCCCGCACATTCTTGCCCAGCGGATGCGTGCTTCCGGCCCGAATCAGGTTGGCGGCGATTCCGGCGATGCTGGCGAACACGATAAAGAGGTACAGTCTCAGCTCTTCCCCTTTGGCCGCCTCCTTGAAGCGCTTGTGGGCCATCATATAGTACACGCTGAAGTTGATGCCGAACAGTAGCATGAACACCGTGGTAATCCACTGAGCCATCGGCGTGTAGTCCGCACAACCGGAGTTCAGCACCGCAAAACCTCCGGTACCGGCAGTTCCGAAGGCGATGCAGAAGGAGTCGAACGGCTTCATCCCCGAAAGGAGAAGCAGCACGATATTGATTACGGTGAGAATCACGTAGATTCGATACAGGGCCGTAGCCGTATCCCGCATTCTCGGGACCATTTTGTTCACGGAGGGTCCCGGCGATTCCGCCCGCAGCAGGTGGAGGGAATATCCCTCGCCTTTGTGGGCCGAAGGGATGATGGCCAGGAAGAACACCAGCACGCCCATTCCGCCGATCCAGTGGCTGAAGGACCGCCAGAAAAGCAAGCCCTTTCCCAGTCCCTCTACATCCGACACCACCGACGCTCCCGTGGTGGTGAAACCGGAAATAATCTCGAACAGAGCGTCCACAAAACCCGGAATCCGTCCGGACAGGTAGAACGGAAGCGCGCCGACTATACTCAGGAGGATCCAGGCAAAAGCGGTTACCAACATTCCCTCTTTGGCATAGAAATTCATTCGGCGCCGCACGGAGCCGGTATACATCAATAAGGACAGGGCGCCGGCGGCAGCCATTGCGCCGATGAATCCGATAACGGCCATCTGATCTCCCGTGTAGATGGCAACTCCCAGGGCCGGTGTCATGCACCCGATTTCGATGACGAGAATCCAGGAGCACACCCGCATCATTATCTTATAATTCATCCTCTTCTTCTTTATCCTCCTCAAAAATATCGTTCAGCTGTATAATCGGCATGGATCCGTTGGATACCACGATTACACGGTCTCCCGGCTGAAAGTAGCTGTTTCCGCCCGGGAACTCGATCTTCCGGTCCCGGGTAATGGTGGCCAGAAGAATGTTCTTTTTAAAATCAATATCCTTCAGCGGTTCATTGCAGTGCAGGGTGTCCTCGTTCACCTTGAACTCGTACGCCTGCGCTCTTCCGCCGGCGATGGAGTGCAAGGTCTCCGCTGCATCGGATCCGTTCTGCATGGCCCGCACGTATCGAAGAATGGTATTGCCGCAAAGAATCTTCGGCGTGATGACGCTGCCCACCGGCATGTTGGCAATCAGGGAAATATTCTCTCCCCGGCCCAGCTTGGTGACCACCTTCGGCACCTCCAGCTCGTTGGCGTACAGAGACGTAATGACGTTCAGCTCGTCCATTCCGGTCATGGAGATAAAAGCATCTGCTTTCTCAATATGTTCCCGGTCCAGCACCGACTCTTTAGAGGCATCCCCCTGAATGATGGTGGCGTCGTGGAGGCGGTCTGCCAGGTACTCACAGCGATCTCTCCGCTGCTCGATAATCTTCACGCCGATGCGGTCGTCCTCCAGCCGTTTTGCCAGGTAGTAAGTAATCCGTCCGCCGCCGGTGATGGTGACGTTCCGGATGCGCTTAGTGACGATGTTCAGGTTGTGCAGCAGTGTGGTGAGGTTGCTGGCGGAAGCGGTGACGTACACGTGATCTCCCTCCTGCAAAACAAATTCACCGGAAGGAATGATGACCTCGTCCCGGCGAGCCACAACGCATACCAGAATCTGGCATTTCACGATATCCGCAATCTTGTACAGCGGCTTGTCGCAAATCGGGCTGCCGGCGGTAACGTGCAGTTCCACCAGGTCTACCAGTCCGTTGACGAATTCTTCCCGGCTCAGGAATCCCGGGTACCGAAGGAGACTGCTGATTTCGTGGGCAGTCTGGAATTCCGGATTGACGGTAAGGGACAGCCCCAGCTGTTCCTCCAGCATATCCGTACTTTCCATGTATTCCGGAGAGCGAACCCGGGCGATGGTTGTGATGTCCGGATTCAATCCTTTTGCGGTAAGACAGGTGAGCAGATTGGTTTCATCTTCCCCTGTGGCCGCAATCAGCAGATCCGTCTGCTCGATGTTGGCGGCGCGAAGAACGCTCACCGATGCACTGTTGCCCTCGATGGACATCACATCATACTGCTCCAAAGCCGCTTCCAAAGCGGCAGAATTCTTATCGATTACCACCAGATCGTGCCCGTCTCTCGTGAGCTGATCCGCCAGAAGGTTTCCCACCTTACCGGTACCGGCAACAATAATCTTCATATTTATATATCCTCCTGAAATAAGTATTCTTTAGGCATACTGTAGATGATAACACAAAACCGTGCCGGTAGCGACAGAATTCTCGTAAAATCCTTATTTTTACTGAGTTTTTTCAGTTGAAATTCTATGCGATTTAATACATAATATATTATGTGTGAGCAATTTGACGCTCATTGTGATTTCATAACTAACAGGAGGACTTAATTATGGCTAAATATGATTGGGGAACATTCGGATTCCATATTCCGGAAATCATGCTTCCAAAGGAAGGCACCGACTACAGCAAGTGGGCAGTAGTTGCTTGTGACCAGTACACTTCGGAACCGGAATATTGGGAACAGGTAGAAGAAATCGTTGGGGATGCACCATCCACTCTTCGCCTGATGCTTCCGGAAATTTTCCTGGGAAAAGAAGCGGAAGCGGAGAAGTCCGCAGACATCCGCAAGACCATGGATCAGTATCTGGCGGACGGTACTCTCCGCACTCTGGAGCCGGGCTGCATGCTCATCAAGAGAACCGCTGAGGGACGCACTCGTACCGGTCTGGTAATCGCTACGGATCTGGAAGCATATGACTTCAGCAAGGGATCCACTTCCCTGACCCGTGCAACCGAAGGCACCGTAATCGAAAGAATCCCACCTCGTCTGCGCATCCGTGAAGGTGCTCCGATCGAGATGCCGCACATCCTGATCCTGATCGACGATCCGGACAAGAGCGTTATCGAGCCGCTGGTGAACGCACCTCAGACTCCGGTATATGATACCGACCTGATGATGGAGGGCGGACACATCACCGGTTCCTTCATCGCAGAGAAGAATCTGGAAGGCGCAAAGGATGCCCTGTCCGTACTCTTCGACAAAGCCGTTGAGAAGTATGGCGAAGGCAACGTGATTTTCCAGGCAATGGGCGACGGAAACCACTCCCTGGCAACCGCAAAGACCATGTGGGAGAACCTGAAGAAGACCCTGACTCCGGAAGAAGCGGAGAATCATCCGGCTCGCTACGCGCTGTGCGAAATTGAAAATATCCACGATGAGGGCATCGTATTCGAGCCGATTCACCGTGTAATCTTCGCAAAGAAGGGCCAGTCCGGCATGGATCTGGTAAACGAGACCGTTGAACTGCTGCAGCAGGAGAACGGCGGTGCGCACCTGGCAGAAGACGGATATCAGGCAAAAGAAGGCGAGTTCGCAATCCCTTACGTTACCGACGAGCAGCGCGGAACCATCGTTGTAACCGATCCGGCCAACAAGCTGGAAGTAGGTGCACTCCAGAACGCACTGGACGTTATCGTTAAGGAAAGAGAGGATGCAGACATCGACTACATCCACGGTTCCAAAGCCGTAGAGTCCCTGTCCAAGGAAGCGGGCAACGCAGGTTTCTACCTCCCGGCAATGGATAAATTCATGCTCTTCCCGGCAGTTGCCGCAGACGGCGCGCTGCCAAGAAAGACCTTCTCCATGGGCGAAGCCAACGAGAAGAGATACTACATCGAGAGCAGATACATCGGAAAGTAATTTAGTAATTTCTTTGATGCAAGTTAAGAGGGCGGATAATCGCAGCGAGGCTGCGATTATCCGTTTTTTAGTAGGATTGTGAGGGGGATTTTCGTGCTATTCACCCATAAAAAAACGCTATGAGCATCTCGTCCATAGCGTCTCTCCTATTTCTCTACTTCTCTACCTCAAAATCCGCATCCACGGCTTCTTCAATCTCGCCCTCGGCGTCCACAAAAGGACGTTCCGGCATCTCAGCAAACTCCGGCGCTTCCTCTGCCGCTTCCGCCTCCTGCGCCGCACGGAGCGCCGCTTCTTTTTCCAGCTGCTTCATCTTCTTCTCATACTCATCCGGGTCGCCGTGCTCCGCAATCCATTCCGCATCCTTCTTAGACGTTCCGATGAACAGGAAGGCGGACGCCGCCATGCTGGCGCACATCACCAGGCTCAAGGTGCTCCATCCCCGGAAAATTCCAAAAGTGCCCAGGGCCACCCAGAATGCCATCACGATGGTGTAAAACTTCGGCTTATCTTCTCTATACAATCTTCTCATTCTCAACGCTCCTCGCTCTTCGTCTACTTCTGCGGTAGCTCCGCGCCGCACTCCATGCAATATTGGCTCCCCGGCGCGCACTGCACACCGCACTCCGGACAGATCACCACATCCTCCGCCCGCACGGCATCCACAATTCGCACTTCCTGACCGTCCTTCAGCTTCTCCATCAACCGTTCCGCATACCGGTTCAGCTTCTTGTTCTGCGGGCTCATCTCCAGCTTTGGGTAATCCTTCTTGACGGCATCCCGCACCTTCTCGTATTTTTCTTTTGCGGCAAAAATAAGTGTCTCAATGCCGTAAGCGCCCGGCCGGTCCACCAGGAATGTCAGGTTGCGCACTTCATCGCAATACAGGCAGGCCCGAACGCCGGAATCCATCACCAGGACCCCGTGATCCAGGATGCGGCGGTTCTTTCCCAGGAAAATCAGTCCCTTTTCCCCGGGAATCACTTCCTCCAGCACCTGCGGCTTCCGGTCAATCAGCAAAAAATTACTCTTCGTCATAAATATAAGTTCCTCTCGATTTCCGGCGGGATCCGTCTTCGGGAAGTCCCGCAATGGGCTGATTTTACCACTTGCAGGGGTATGCTGTCAAACTTTTGAGAAGAATGGCCGGAATCTTTTGGGGGTTGTTATTTCTTTTTACCCCCGATATAATTTAGAGGAAGTGAGGGCCTGCGGATTGGACGGTACCTCGTGTTGAATGGTATAATTGTAATAGAGAGAGGGATTGTTATGGATTTTCTGATTGTTGTAGATATGCAAAATGATTTTGTGGACGGCGCGTTGGGCACCAAGGAGGCGGAAGCCATCGTGCCGGCGGTGGCGGAGACCATCCGGAACTGGGACGGTCCGGTCATCTGCACCCGGGACACGCACCAGAAGTTTTACCTTCATACCCAGGAAGGGGAGCATCTTCCGGTGATTCACTGCGTGGAGGGCACGGAAGGCTGGGAGCTGAACCCGGTCATTGCGGAAGCCGCCGACGTGCCGGACACCGTGATGGAGCTGAACAAACCTTCCTTCGGTTCCCTGGAACTGCCAAAATGCATCCAGCTCCTGGCGGACGATGAGGATCCGATTTCTTCCATCACCCTGGTGGGCCTGTGCACGGACATTTGCGTGATTTCCAGCGCCATGATTCTCAAGGCGGCCTTCCCGGAAACCCCAATCCGTGTCCTGGAAAATTGCTGTGCCGGCGTCACTCCGGAGCAGCACCAAAATGCACTGAACGCCATGAAGGTCTGCCAGATTGAGGTGGAATAGGTCACCCTCCGGGGATTAGTGTTGGCCCTCCGGGGATTAGTGTTGGCCCTCCGGGGGAATATGAGAAAAGATGAGGAAAATGCCATAAAACGGTGGGCATTTTCCTTTTTCTTTTTGCTGCCGGCGGGAAAGCCAACTTTTTCCAGCCGGGGGTCGCGCTCGGAAACCGAATTCATTGGCTTTGCCGGCACCCAGGCGCGAACTCTGCCGGTGCTCGGGCTGGCTTTCCGCTTCGTTCCGCCCCGGGGTTCGCGCCCGGAAACCGAATTCAGTGGCTTTGC
>JAEUGJ010000001.1:4534-29747 GCA_016775335.1 Mogibacterium sp. | reverse complement strand
CGGCACCCAGGCGCGAACCTTGCCGCCGCCCGGGCCGGTTTTCCTTCTTCTTCCGGCCCCGGGTTCGCGCCCGGAAACCGAATTCAGTGGCTTTGCCGGCACCCAGGCGCGAACCTTGCCGCCGCCCGGGCCGGTTTTCCTTCTTCTTCCGCCCCGGGGTTCGCGCTCGGAAACCGAATTTATTGGCTTTGCCGGCACCCAGGCGCGAACTCTGCCGCCGGCAGGCGGCAGGGGCGGCGGCGGGCTCCCGGGCGGCGGCGGGCGGCAGGGGCGGCGGCGGGTGGCCGCCATACAAAAAAGGAAAACAGCGATTTCGAAAATCGAAATCGCTGCTTCCTTTATTTTGGGGATTAATTGATAGGATACATTTCCTTTACGGTTTCACCCGTTATGAAACCCCTAGTGCTATGCTCTCTTCTTGCGAAGGGTCACTGCCAGGCTTGCACATGCGGACAGGAACAGCACTACCATTCCCGCAAAACCACTGGTGTAGTCTCCGGTCTGGATGCCGGTTGGCGTTACAACCGGTGTTTTACCACCGCCACCGCCGCCGTTGTTGCTTTCATAGCTGTTGATGAATACCGCCTTATCGCCGGTCAGCTCTGCCGTCAAGGAACCTTCATCATTATCCGTCACCTTAATGATCACATGGTGAATCTTGGTGTCGTAGGTGATTCGATTCTGCTTGTCGTTCAGCTCTTCGATGGTGTACTCGTACGTTCCGGCCTTATCGAACGGAATTGCTTCAAACTGAACGCTTCCGTCTGCCTTATTCTTAGCACGTGCCACTTCTTCGCCGTTCGCATCCTTCAGTACGAAGGTGAACTGTTCACTCTTCAGTTTTGCGTTGTTCAGACGTTTCGTCACGCCCAGGGTCACCTCGGTCGACTTTGCCTGATACTTGTTGGCGAAGGTAATGTCCTCCGAAGCCGGCTGGTCGCCGGAGATTTCCTTGTCGATGCGGTGGGACGCTTCCAGCTTGCCGTTGCCGTTGTCCACAACCAGGGTGTACACGGTGTAGCTATTGCTGTCATAGGTCACGCCGCCCTTGCCGTCGTTCACCTCACAGACAGTGTAGGTGTGGCTTCCCGGCTTCGTGTAGGTCATCTTATCGAAGGTAACCTTGCCGTTTGCGTCATTTGCCGCTTCCGAAATCACCTTGCCGTCCTCCATCAGACGGAACTTGAATTCGCCCTCCTTCAGATTTCTGCCATCCATTTTCTTGGTGATGTCAATCTGATCCGTTACGCTGGAGGAGAGTTCCTCCACCCGATAGGTGTTGTTAAAAGCAAACAGGTTATCGGTTTCCGGCTTCCGGCTTACCGACAGGTGTCCTTCTCCATCATCCTTCAGGGTGAGTTCGAATTCCTTGGTGCCCTTGGAATCGTTCACAACGCCCGGCACGCTTCCGGACTCCGTCACGCTGTACTTGAAGGTCTTCTCACGGGAACCGTCATCTGCCGGGTCCACGTCTTTCAGATCGTCAATATTGAATGCCAGCGTTCCAAAGGTTACGTTGCCGTTTCCGTCGTTGGTAACCGTTGCATCCTTCGGTGCATCCTTCGGCATCGGAGCGCCTTCGGTCAATGCCTTCAGCTTGAAGGTGAACTTGCCGCTGATATCCGGCGGATTCAATCCTTCCTCCGCTTCCAAAGTCTTGCTTCCGGATACGTTCACCGGAACTGCTTCTTCGGTTCCGTAGGTGTTCACAAATTCGCACTTATCTCCGGAATCCTTCGGGTAGATGGTCTTTGCGGTGAGGGTTCCATCGTTGTTGTCGGTAACCTCTACCGACAGATCGAAGCTTCCTGCAGTCACGGTGACGCCCTTTGGCAGGCTGTTTGCCGATTCTGCCACACGGTAGTTCACGGTGTATACTGCCTTGCCATCCTTGGTGGTCTTGGTAGCGTATCCATCCTCTACCGCCTTCTTCAGTACGGTGCCGTTTCCTGCTGCCTTCTCGTTGGTCCGGTAGCTCAGTGCATCGAAGTGGATGCTGCCGTCCGCACCATTTTTCTTTGTCTGAAGTACGGTGCCTTCGCTGCCGTCGCCCGGCTTCGTCATCAGTTCAAAGGTGAACTCGCCGGCTTTCAGCTTCCGGCCGGTCAGCTTCTTGGAAGCCTTGATGTCCGCCTTGGTTCCGCCGGAAACATCCGTGGATCCGTCGTACCGGTTTTCAAAGGCGAGGGTAATGCCCTTTTCGCCCATTGCCGGGCTCTCGTTGCTTACGGTCTTCCGGAACAATTCCTTGCCGGCCTTGTCCTTCAATACCACTTCCGCCTTCAGCGTTCCGTCGCCGCCGTCCTTCGCGGTGATTTCCAGCTTATATTGGCTCTCATCGTAGACGATGCCCTTTGCGGAGCCCTTCACCTCTTCGAAGGTGTAGCCATAGGTCTTTCCGATATCCGCCTGTTTCAGGGTCATGTTCAATCCGCTCTGTACGGTGACGGTCTCGCCGTCTGCACCGGCTTTGCCCGGTACGGTCGCACCGTCTTCGGAAATGTTCAGCTTCTTCGCCGACGCTTCGTCTGTGCCTTTCAGGGTAAAACTAAAATCATCTTTCGTCATATCCCGACCGGTCAGAACTTTGGTCATGCTCAGTCCCAGAACCTGATCCAGCGGCAGGTCTTCGGTCGTGTATTCATTTGTAAAGGTCTTGCTGCCGCTGACAGCGGTTACTGCTGCGGTGAGCTTGCCCGTTCCGTTATCGGTAACGGTTACGGTAATGTCGCGAACCGCCTTGTCGTAGGTCATGCCCGCTGCTTCCGGACTCGGTACCTTCTCTGTCAGCCGGTACTTATACTCGCCCGCCTTCTTGAAGGTCAGTGCGCCGAATTCAATCGGTGCTTTGCCGTCCTTTACATCTGCCTTGCTGACGGTAACTTCGTCATTTTCCGGCATCGGTGCGGTTTCCACGCCATCCGGTTTCGATACGTTCTTCAGCTTGAAGGTAAAGGTTTCGCCGTCCTTCCACTCTCTTCCGGTGAGCTTCTTATTGAAGCCGGTGATGACCTGTACCGGATCCGTCGCTGCTGCCGTGTAGGTGTTGGTGAACCGAACGGTCGGAGTGCCGGAATTCTGCTTGGAGCTGTCGTATGTTTTTACCGATTCGCCGGAACCGTCTGCGTTCTTCATGGTCACCTTGGTGACTACGTGCATAGTTCCGTCGCCGTTGTCCTGTGGTGTGATTTCCACGGTACCGATTCGTTCGTCGTAGGTCACACCCTTAATGCTGCCCTTGGTTTCCCGAACGATGTAGGTCTGAGTCTTTCCGGACATGGTCTGGTCGAAGGAAAGATCTGCCAGAACATTCATGGTGTCCGGTTCGCCGGATCCGCGCTGGTTCGGGTTGGTGATTTTCACCGTCTGACCGTCCTTTGGTCCGTAGGTGAATTCAAACTCGCCCACTTTCATTGTACGGCCGTTCAGCACCTTCTGAATGTTCAGGGCGCCGGTGGTTCCGTATACCAGGCCGGATTCGTAGTTGTTCTTGAATACGGCTTTGTTCGTCTTATCCGATACGGTGCCGTTGTTGTATTCCACCGTGGCTTTGAGCTTGCCCGGGTGGTCCGCATCGTCGGTTACGGTCACGGTCACCTTGGTGGCGTGGCGGTCATAGGTCATTCCGCCGACCGGGGTTCCCGGTACCTTCTCGGTAACGTCGAAGCGATATACGCCTTCTTTTCGGAATGTGACATTGCCGAAGTGGAAGTCCTTTGCCTCGCCGTTCTTCAGATTCTTTACCGAAGCGGTGTCTCCGTTCTCAGCGATGGAAACGTCGTTCTTCTCAATCGCTTTCTGAGTCTCTGCGTCCGGTGTTAATTTGAAGTTAAATGCTTCGTCGGTCTTTCCGTCTCTTCCGGTGAGTGTCTTCTCGCCTGCGAGCGCCGTGTTTCCGGTGAGGGTTACGGCATCTGCTTTGTAGGAGTTCCGGAAAATCGGCACGGTCTGCAGTTCTTTTCCGTCTGCATCCAGATACTTGTAATCCGCTACTACCGTGTCCTGACCGTCCACGTCATCGATGTACACGTTGATGCGTACCTTGTATTCCGCGTTGTCATAGGTCAATCCGTCTACGGTGTAATTATTGGATGCGGTCGCGCCTTCCGGTAGGATTTCCTTCATCTTATATTCGTAAGTGAGTGGTTTATCCTGGGTAGCACCCTTTGCGTGCTCTGCCGTAAAGGTGATGTTTCCGAATTTCACGCCGTTTCCGATATTGGACGCGTCCACATGTCCGGATGCGCCATCCGGCAGCGGTGCGCCTTCGGTCACCGGTGTGAGACGGAACTTATAGTCGCCGTCCTTCAGGGTCTTGCTTCCGGTGTGATCCGTGAATTCCTTTCCGGCACTCAGAGTGACAGTCTGCTCCTTCGCGTCATATACGTTCGTAAATGCCGCGGTTTTGTTGTCTATCGCCGTTGGGTTTGCCACTTCCGAACCGTCATCCTTGCGGATTTTCTTCATGGTGGCATTCGCCTTCAGACTGCCGTTCTCATCGGTCACCTTTACGGTCACGCGGTACGATGCGCCGGAGTAGGTTACACCCTGCTTTGCCGTATCCCCCGGATCCTTTTCCGTAATCTGGTATTCATAAGTTCCCGGCTGAGTGTACTCGATATCGCCAAAGGTCTTCTCGATTTCCGCCTTGGAATTTACCTTCAGCTGGGAAACCTTCATGCCGTCCACAACGGCGGCATCCTTTGGCATCGGACATTCGTTGTTCAGCGGGCTCAGGATGAACCGGAATTCCGCGTCCTTCAGATAATCCATCTCCCACGCGGATGCGCCGGATGCGGTTTCGAAATTCTTCTTGATCTTCAGGGACTCGGAACCCTTTAACGTGGTGGAGTCTGCCTGATAAATATTGGTGTAATCGACCACTGCGGCATCCTTGCCGGCAACGGTTCCCTTTGCATATACTCCGCCGTCGTTGTTCGTTCCGGTCTCGCTGCCTTCCCCGGCATTCCGCTGCGCAGCGCTTCCGGTGAAATGCTCCGGTTTTGCCTCGGTTACGGTGTACTTGGTTCCGCCATCCACACCGTAGATCTTCAGGGTCTGATTGTCCTTTAACTTAAAGGTATCTCCGGACTTGACAGTGAACTCGTCTCCCTCTTTGTTCGTGCCCGTGTACTTCTGAGCGGTGTATTTTTCTTTTACGCCGCCGTCAAATGTCAGGCTGTACTCGAATTCCTGATCCTTCAGGCTGTCCGGAACCTGATGGCCCTCTGCCGCCTGTACGGTTTTGTGAATGTCCAGTTCGCCCGGAAGTTCCTTGACCAGCTTTCCGTTGTTACCCAAATAGGTATCCACCGTCTTGCCGGCGTAGTTGTTCTCCCATACCGGCTTGATCAGCAGCTTGGATGTCTGGGATTTGTTGGCGCCGTCCGCCTTATTTTCGGTAAAATAAGTCAGACTGGTGGTTCTCGGCGATCCAGCCGGAATGTACCATTCGCCGGTCTTGGTGTTCTTCTTTGCGTAGCCTTCCAAGATGATGTTGCTGTTGCCCGGAATTTTTACGGTGTAGGTCTTCTTCACCGCATTTCCGGAAGCGTCCTTTTCGTAGTACTGACGCTGGTAGTAGTACGTGGTGTCGCCGCTGTTATCGATGGCATCCTTTGCCGGTTTGGTACAGGCTTCATCCGTGTACAGCACCTTGTCTTCCTGGAAATAGTAGAAGTCGTTGGTGGACGCCGGCGTGAAGTTGGAATATGCGCCGATGCCATCCGAATCCTGATTGGAAGACTTCTTGTCGTACTTGTTGGCATAGAATGCCACCTGACCGTCTTCGTTGGAATTTGCGGCAATATAAGCCTCCATCGCGTCATCCGGCTTCTCCAGCTTCTTCTCCGCCGCTGCCTTCAGGCTGACGTCGTAGAAGAGTCGACATGGATAGGTGTCGTCGATGGTCATCTTATTGTCTTTAGAAACTTCATAATATCTCAGCGGAATCAGGTTGGCCGGAATCTTTACGGTCACCTTGTCTCCCGTTGCCAGTGCGGTCTCAGCATCGGCTTTCTCCACGGTAATCTTGATATCTCTCAGATTCCCCGTCGGATATACGTGATTCGTGTCCGGAATCTCCGCCTCAAAGGTGTAGGTCACCTTCGTGGTGGTTCCTTCCTTGGTCACGTCCTTCTTCGTGTAGTGGTAAGGTATTCATATCATCCACCTGCATGTAGTCTCCCAGCTGATCCACCAGAGTGATGTATCCACTCTGATTCGGGTCCGAGCCGGAATCCACTTCCGTCGGGGACTGTGCCGTGGCAACGATTTCTTCCTGAATTTCCGTGAAAATATGATTCAGCTCCGAAGCCTGGGTTGCGGCCTTGTAGAAGGCGGTTTCGCTTCCGTCTGAATTCTTGGCACGAGTGCCCAGATTGTCGTACGCGGTCGCGTCCGGATAATTGCTGGACATGCCGTGCATGTAGGTGTTGAACATCTCCTTGTCGGTCCAACTGCCCATCCAACCGGAACCTCCGGTGGTGATGCTTGCATCCGCATTCTTGAACACGCCGATGGAATACATGGTGGCGTCGGTCTTGATGGTCTTTGCCGTCTGAATTGCCGCATTGGCGACGTCTTCGTCAAAACCACTTTGGTGATTCGGCTCGCCATCAGTGAAGAAGATGACGATGCGCTTCACGTTCTTGCGGTCCGGATTAGCGGCCTCGTCGCTCTTGCTTTGGTTCACCTGCTTCTTGGCCTGATCCATGGCGTAATCCGCTGCGGTGGCACCTGCCGGTCTCAGCGCATTGACCTTGTCCTTCAGCTCCGCCTTGTTGTCGTTGGTGTACGCCTTGTATTCGCTTACAACCTGAGTGTAGTTGTAAGTATTGTAACCCGATCGGTAGGTATCATCTCCCACCTTGTCGGTCTTATTCCCGGAGAACTTCACCAGAGAAATCCGGCTGCGCAGGTTCTCGTTGGACCGCTCGCTGTTGGCCTTTGCGGATTCGTCGATAAAAGAGTTCACCGCCGTCTTCAGGGTGCTCATTTTATCGTTGTCATCCATACTTCCGGATACGTCCAGCACCATTACGATGTCCAGCGGAACGGTGGACTGTCCCATGATCTTCGCAGCGGAAGACAGTGCGGACAGACTTACCAAGAAGTCGGAGTCCCCCTTCTTCTCTATGGTCTTCGTTCCGGAATTGTTCAACTTATCCACTGAAATATTCCCGGCAGATACGGACTTGTCCGTCCAGATTCTCCCGATATTCTTTGTGGTGTCATCCTGTGCAATAGAATCGTGCCAGTGGTTGACGGTGGTATCGTCTGCCACGGCACCGGCTGCCGCCGACACGGTTGTCCCGGACATCCCGAACAGGATGGTCACGGACAGCAAAAGTGTCATAATCCAGGCAGCTCTTTTTCGCTTTCGAAAATAGCCTATCATTTTTCCCCCTTCCTCATTCTCCGCCTGCAACCCCCAGGGGAGGATGATGTCCGGCCGGCGTTCCGTGAGATTGCGTACTTGCCGGACGTTCATGCGTTACATCTCCATAATGGTTTATTTTATCACACATTCCGGGTTAAGTGGGTACTCAAACGAGTATTTTTTTGTTTATTAAACTACTGCTTTACTATAAACAATCACATATTTATGTCTATTTCAGATGGTGCCGGACCCGGCGAAGCCTCCGCCGCCGTAAACAGTTGATATGTTCTCCGCTGAAAGATATAATATTTTATCGGGATACCCGCCGGAACTCAGCTCCGCTTAAGGTATTCCGGGTATGATACGGAAAGGGATATAATATGGAAGACAAACGACGATGCCCCGGGGCCGCTTGGGTGCTGAGCCTCCTGTTCAGCCTGGCAATGATGCTTTGCCTGCTTCTCACCGCCGCAGAGGTGCTGCTCTACCGGACGCCGGGCTGGTTCGAAAAGGAATACGACAAATACATGGTGCTGGAGGATGTGCGGGGCGAGATGTCCATGAAATCCGCGCTGCAGGTGACGGAAGAGATGATGAACTACCTCAAAGGGGACCGAAAAGACCTCACCGTGATGACCACCCTGGACGGGGAGCGCAAGGAATTCTTCTCGGACCGGGAGAAGGCCCACCTGAAGGATTGCCGGGTGCTTTTTCTGGGCGGGTTCCGGCTTCGAAATATCGCGTTCCTCATCAGCATTGGAATTCTCGCAGGGCTTTGGTTCAACCGAAAGAGGCATCCGAACCGGCTCTCGGACTTCATCGCTCGGGTCCCAAAAATAACCGGCGTTCTGCTGGGGATTACCGGCCTCACCGCGCTGATCGTTTCCGGAAGTTTCGACCGGTACTTCGTGGTATTTCATCACTTGTTCTTTGATAACGACCTGTGGATTTTGGATCCGGCGAAAGACAATCTCATCAACCTGCTGCCGGAGGGCTTCTTCTCCGACACGGCGCTCCGAATCGGAGAAATATTTCTTCTGATGGAGCTGGCGATGTGTGCCCTCTTTGTGGGGATTGGCCGGAAACGTGTGACATATAAATAGAAGATATTTTTAGCGAAAGTGTTTTTAGCGGAAAGGAAAAAAGCTTATGCGACTACTTCTTGCGGAAGACGAAAAATCTCTCTCCCGGGCGCTGACCCGAATTCTGGAGAGCAGCCACTACTCGGTGGATGCGGCATATAACGGGGAGGAAGCCTTGGATTTTCTGGACGTGAGCAGTTACGACGCCGTCATTCTGGATCTGATGATGCCGAAGGTGGACGGCCTGACGGTGCTGCGCACGCTGCGGGAACGGAACAACCTGACGCCGGTGCTGATTCTCACCGCCCGTTCCGAGGTGGACGACAAGGTGCTGGGGCTGGACAGCGGCGCCAACGATTACCTGACGAAACCATTCGAGCCGAAGGAGCTGCTGGCGCGGATTCGGGCCATTACCCGGGTGCAGACCAAAAACCCAAGCTCCGTGCTGCAGCTGGGGAACGTGACCCTGGACCGGACCAATTACGAGCTGGCATGCGGGGAGAATTCCATTCGGCTGGCCAACAAGGAGTTTCAGCTGATGGAGCTCCTCATGAGCAATCCGGGGCAGGTGCTGTCTACGGAGCAGATTTTCGAGCGGATTTGGGGCCTGGACAGCGATGCGGAGACCAGCATCATCTGGGTGTACATTTCCTATCTTCGCCGGAAATTCAAGACTTTGGGGGCGAACGTGCTGATTAAGGCTACCCGAAACGTGGGGTACTCCCTGGTGGTGGAGGAAGAGGATTAATATGGTAAAAAAATTACGGCGCCGCTTCATCGCGGTGACCATCCTATCGGTATTCTCCACCATCGCGCTGCTGACGATTATCATCAACGGCATCAGCTATCAAAATGTGTTGGACCGCTCCGACTGGACCCTTTCGGTTCTGGCAGCCAACCACGGGACCTTTCCGGAAAGCTTGCTAATAAAAGAAAGGCACAATTCCGTGGAGGTTTCCGGCAGCGGCGATGTGAAGGAGAAATCCACGATTATTGTACAGAAGAAGCGCCGCTTTTCGAAACTAAATCCGAACGACGACTCCAACGACCG
Organism: Mogibacterium sp.; assembly: GCA_016775335.1. Taxonomy (GTDB): domain Bacteria; phylum Bacillota; class Clostridia; order Peptostreptococcales; family Anaerovoracaceae; genus Mogibacterium_A. The sequence goes on along the minus strand of JAEUGJ010000001.1, from coordinate 20,233 downwards.
CAGCTATATTTTCCGAATTCAGCTGGACAACAAGGCCCGCACCTCCGCGCAGCCTTTTGAAACCCGGTATTTTTCGGTACTGACCAATTCCGACGGAACCCTGCGGGAAGTGGATTCCTCCCAGCTGCTGGCGGTAAACAAGGATGCGCTGGAATCCATTCAGAAAAAGGCGGAACGGAAACTTTCGAAGGACGGAAAGTGTGCTTTTATTGAAGACTTCCGGTGCACCCGAGTGACGGGAAAAAACGGAACCCGCTATATCTACCTGGACTGCTCCCGCTCTCTGGACAATTTCCGGGCGTTCCGGAACGTCAGCATTCTGGTGTGCCTCATCGGCGTCACCATCATTTCCGCACTGATTACCTTTTTCTCCGGTAAAATCCTCCGGCCGGTGGCGGAAAGCTACGAAAAGCAGCAGCGCTTCATCACCGATGCGGGGCATGAAATCCGTACGCCGCTGACCATCATCAATGCGGACGTGTCCGTTCTGGAGATGGAGCAGGAGGGGGACGAGACTAACGAGTGGCTGGAGGACATCCGGCAGCAAACCCGGCGCCTGTCCAACCTCACCGAGGAGCTGGTGTACCTGACCCGCATGGAAGAGGTGCAGAAAACCTCCGTCAACATGAAGCGGCTGAATTTCTCGAAAATCGTTGGCGATGTGGCCCACTCCTTCGAATCCCGGGCTCTGGTTTCCGAGAAAAAATACGACTGCAGCGTGTCGGAGGACCTGTTCCTGCGGGGCGACGAAAGCGCCCTCCGCAAGCTGGTAAGCATCCTCTTGGACAACGCGTTCAAGTATTCTTCGGATTCCGGGGATATCCGGCTCCGCTTCTACCGTCAGGGCAAAAACATTTTCCTCACGGTGAGCAATTCCGTGGATGAGATCCCAAAGAACTCCATCCCTCACCTTTTCGACCGATTCTACCGGGCGGACAGTTCCCGGAACAGTGAAACCGGCGGGCACGGCATCGGGCTCTCCATCGCCCAGGCGGTGGTTCGGGCCCACGGCGGCAAAATCGCCGCCTACACGCCGGATGGAAAGTCCCTCCGGATTACCGCCACATTTCCGGTGTAGAAATAACCCACCTTGCTCGCTGCACTGTGTCTGCGCGAACAGGGTGGGTTATTCATTTCTCCGCCGGGCCCGGGTCGGCGGCAGGGCCTTGGGTTTGCTCCCCACTCCTCGCTAGCCCTTATTCCTTCGTCTTGGGGAGCAAACTTTTTACTGCCCGGCGCCGGCGGACGGGCCTCGGGTTTGCTCCCCTCTCCTCTCTAGCCCTTATTCCTCCATCTTGGGGAGCAAACTTTTTCTTGCCCGGCTCGCTGCGGCGCCTCTTTTGGGCCGGATTTCTGCTCTTCTCGGCCCCGGTGTTCGCGCTCCAAAACCGAATTCATTGGCTTTGCCGGCACCCAGGCGCGAACCGCGCCGCCGGCCGGGCCGCCTTTCTGCTCTTCTCGGCCCGGGGGTTCGCGCTTGAAAACCGATTTCATTGGCTTTGCGGGTACCCGGGCGCGAACCGCGCCGGCGCACGGGCCGACTTTTCCTCTTTTTCAGGCCCGGGGTTCGCGCTCGTAAACCGATTTCATTGGCTTTGCAGGTACCCGAGCGCGAACCGCGCCGCAGGCCGGGACGGCTTTCTGCTCTTCTTGGCCCCAGGGTTCGCGCTCGTAAACCGATTTCATTGGCTTTGCGGGTACTCGGGCGCGAACCGGATCTCCGGCTCGGCCGGCTTTAAATGAAAGGACCGGTGCCCGGGCCGCATATCTTCGCGTCCCGGTATCGGTCCTTGTCTTACCTTGCTTTACCTTACTCTACATTACCACAACTCTTCCCATTTGTTTTTTCCGATGCAGATAATACGGAATAATCATCATCAGTGCCAGCGACCAGGTCATCGGGTAACTGAGAATTACCGTCAGTACCTCATGGTATGCCGGAACAATCCAGGTCACCCACGGAATCCGCAGTCCCAGGATGCAACAGGTGGTGATGATGGTTGGAATTTTTACATCGCCCAGGCCTCGCAATGCACCGTTGAAAATCTCCAGGATGACGGACAGAACGTACCACGGCATGAATTGATGCATCATGGTCACACCGATTTGAATGACATCTTCATCGGTCAGGAAAAGGCACAGAAGCGGGTGGGCACAGCTAATCAGCAGTATCACAATCGCCACCACCAGCAACGACGACTGCACCAATCCGACCCGCACGCTTTGGAATACTCGTTCCTTCTTTCCGGCACCGTAGTTCTGGCCCACGAACGTCGTGACGGTCACGCCGAAGGCATTTAGAATTGCCCAGACAATAACATCGGTTTTAAAGTATGCCGCCCAAGCCGCTACGATATCCTCTCCGAATCCGTTGATGCAAGCCTGAATCAGTATGTTCGAGATGCCGTAGGCCACCGATTGAATCGATCCCGGCGTGCCAAGCCGCATCTGATGTATCAGAATTTTTCCGTTAAATCCTTCCTTCAGGTCTCGAAACCGAAGGGAGAGGCGGAACGGAATTCCTTCCATTTCTTTGTTCCGTACCAGCGCCCGCATCACCAGAAACGCACTGACGCCCTGAGAAATGACGGTTGCCAGCGCCGCACCGACAACTTCTTTTTTCCATACCACCACGAACAGAATATCCAGGACGATGTTCAGCACGCAGCACACAATCAGATAATGGAACGGCCGCTTGGAATCGCCGATCGCCCGCAGGATGGAAGATCCCATATTGTACAGAATTACCGTGGACACGCCGCCGAAATAGATTACCATATACTGAACGGAATAGGTCATCAGGCTTTCCGGTGTCCGCATCATTGCCATTGCCCATCGGCTGAGGGCCACGCCCGCCACCGTCGTCACGATGGACACCAGGATGCCGAATGCCGCCATGGTGTGCAGGGCCTCATGCAGTTTCTTCTCCTCCCGGGCCCCAAAATATTGGGACAAGGTCACGGATGCGCCGGCGAACATCGAGGTGAACACCATCGTCACGATGTATATAACGGTAGTGGCAGATCCGCCGATTGCCGCCAGTCCCGCTTTTCCCACGAACCGGCCCACAATCACCGCATCTGCCAAACTATAGATCTGCTGAAAAATAGTTCCGGCGACCAACGGCAGAAAGTACCGAAACATCGCCCGTCCAATACGCCCCTCCGTAATTGGATTCATCACTCCCAATTGCTCATTCATCACATTCTCCTACATAATAATTTCTCCACAGGATTATACTCCAATCGACCCCGATATGAAATGACTTTCCATTAGATTTTTTTATTTATGGACATGAAATATTTTCTGAAAATTTTGGCATCAAAAACATTTCTGTACGAGAAAAGCCGGCCCGTAAGCCGACCTTTCCGATTTCAATTTTCGCATCTTCCGGCACCGCTACTCCGTATCTCCCAGCATAATCTTCAGGGAATCGTCCCCGAAGAAGGTGTTGGCGTTGTACAGGAACAGCACGTCCGTAACCTTTTCCGACTGAATCAGATCCTCCAGGTTCTCAAAGTAGTATCGCGGATCCACCACCACGATTTCCCGGTAATGCTGCGTCAAGAACGGAATAAAACTATTTGCGTAGGAATCCTTAATCAGCAACAGGCGTTTCCCACCGGCCACCGGCGTTTCGATGGTATACATCGGATGGTTGCTTCCACCGAACACCGTATAGGCATCCTTCTTCTTCAAATTCTTCAGCTGATAGAATTCCGCCGTCTTCTTCTGCGTGTCCGTGTAGTAGATTACGGACTTGCGGTAATCCCGATTCGCCGGAAGATAGATCTTGATGGCGTCGTCCATCCCGTTCACGAAACCGCTCTTGGAATACAGCGTGCCCCGGAAATCATTTTTCACCACCTTCGGCGCAAAATCCTCCGGCTTATCCCCGGTAAGGGCGCCGATGGAATTCCGGTACGCCAGATACGCGCCGTCCGTCGTCCAGTGGTGGTCCGTCCGGTAGTACAGCTGCACGTCGTCTTTTGCTTTTATAAAAGCAGACCGAATGTCAATCGGAGTGATTCCGGACTTCTCCACAGAAGCGTAGAAGTCGTCCATCTGCTTATTCTGATCGGCCATCTGTACCGTAGTCGGCAGGTCCTCCGACAGGATGTTCCCGGCGTTGGGCGCCAGCAGAAAATGCATCTTCAATTTGGAATGGCTCTTGGCAAAGTCCGCCAGTGCCGCTTCCGTCTCCTTGAGGTTCTTTGGATCCGGGGTAGTGAGGTTTTCCATCAGATAATCGTTTTTGGCCCGGTAGACCCCGTTGTTCTCCAGAACCCCCACGGTTTTGTCCGCCGCCGCTTTCACCTGAATGAAGCGGTTGCGGCCCGGAATCTGGTCGTTGGCATAATCGTCCATCTTGCTTTCAAACCGGCCGTCCAAGTACTCCGACACCCGAAAAGCGGGGAAGGTCTGAAGCGCCCGGTTCTCCGCAGCAGAGGTCTTCCGGTCCGGAATAAAAATTCCCAGAAGCTGCAGTCCGAAGATTACCGCCAGGAAGCAGATTCCCAGTATTTTTGACATTTTTATTTTTCTGTCAACCATAATTTACCTTTCATACATTCTGTATCCGATGTGCCGAAGCACTTCGTTTTTTCCCTAGAATCGGAAATACAGGAACGGATTGTAGGATCCGAACACCAGGTACGCGATGCTGAGAATGAGAATCAGCATCAGCAGAACGATGCCTTGCCACTCGTGTCCTTCCTTTTCCAGCCGCTCCCGGAACCACTTCATCGGTGCCGGCGTGCTGAGGCACATGCCCAGCGCCAGAAGAATTCCGTGGGTGCGCAGGAGATACAGGGTTTTCATGTTGGCGAATGCGTGGCCGGATACGCCCAGCATCACCGCAAAATATTCTTTCATGGCACCGAAATCCGTGATGCTGAAGAAGGTCCAGCCGATCATCACGATGACCAATGTGTACAGATGCCGCACCCATCCCGGCCATTTCTCCATATATGGGTGCAGCACGTATTTCTCGATAATCAGGAGCACGCCGTAATAGGTGCCCCACAGCACGAAGTTCCAGCTGGCGCCGTGCCACAGTCCGGTGAGGGACCACACAATCAGCAGGTTCAGAATATGTCTCGGTACCGTAACCCGATTGCCGCCCAGCGGAATGTACACGTACTCCCGGAACCAGGTGCTCAGGGAAATGTGCCATCTTCTCCAGAACTCCGTGATGCTGTCGGAGATGTACGGATAGTTGAAGTTTTCGCTGAACTCAAAGCCGAACATCCGACCCAGGCCGATGGCCATATCCGAATATCCGCTGAAGTCAAAATAAATCTGCAATGTATAGGCACCGATTCCGATCCAGTAGGTCACCACCGAAACATCGCTGTCCGGCAGCGCACCGATGGCGGCGTACAGGGCGCCGAAATTGTTGGCCAGCAGGACTTTTTTGCCCAGGCCGAAAATAAAGCGCTTGGTGCCTTCCCCGAAATCAATCCAATCCGTGGAGCGAACGCTGAGCTGCTCCTCCACATCCCGGTACTTGACAATCGGACCCGCAATGAGCTGCGGGAACAGGGACAGGTACAAGGTGAAGCGCAGAAAGCTCTTCTGAGGTCCCACGTTCTTCCGGTACACGTCGAAAATATAGGACAGCGCCTGGAAGGTGTAAAAAGAGATTCCGATCGGCAGGGACAGCGCCGTGTAATGGATGTGCAGTCCCGTCAGGGAGTTAAAGGTATCCATCAGGAATCCGAAGTATTTAAAGAATCCCAGCACCAGCAGGTTCATGAACAGGGCAAAGAGCATGGACCCCTTGCCGGAACGCCCCTTTTCCTGGGCTCTTCCAATCTGCAGGGCGCTGTAGTAGTTCAGGAACGCGCTGTAGATCATCAATACGATGTACACCGGTTCGCCCCAGCTGTAGAACAGCAAGCTGGCCACCAGCAGCACGGTATTTCGGGCGTTGATATTCTTTTTCGGTACCAGGTAATAAATTGCCAGGGTCGCCGGAAGAAAATACAGTAAGAAGAGGATACTACTGAACAGCATGTCGGAACACCTCCTCGTATTTTCCCGGGTTCTCGGCAACGCAATAGAACAGATAGTTTCCTTTTGTTTCAATCACCGCATTGGCCAATAACTTCATCTGATTGGTGCCGTACCCGTCGAAAGCCTTCTCCTGTGACTGCACCCGGTTCTCCGCGGCATCCTTCAGGCCGTCCAGGTCCGCGGTGCTGCGTACTTTTACCACCAGCACTTCATCCACACCCAGGGATTCCTTGCTCTTGTAGTACAGATAGGAATCGTAGTTCTCGTAGTTGATGCCCATGAACTGCATCAGCTTTCGATTGTTGCACTCTTTCATTTTGCCCATATCCGTATTCTGCAGCATGGCACTTCGGATATCCGCCATGTCCACATCCCGGGCGCTGGCGGAAGCGTATATTCCCCGCAGGAACAGGAACAGCACCAAAATCAGTGCCAGCCGTACCAGCACCGGCGGGATTCGATTTAATTTTTTATCCATCGTTCCTCTCATCTATAGATTTGCCTTTTCTATCATTTTATCCATCCACATCGGATAGTACGCGCTGGCCGCATGAATTCCGTCTCCCGCATAGAGGTCCTTATGCGTCGGCAGAATCCGGCTGGCATCCACGTAAGTATAGCCCTTATCGTCGCACATCTCCTGCAGGGCCTTGTTGAATTTCTTATAATTTCCCAAAGATTTCTTCTGCTTGATGGCCTTATTTGTCGGCGTGGAGATGCTGCAGATATAAATCTTCGTCTTCGGGCTCTTCTTGTGAACCCCATCCAGCAGTTTCTCGTACCGCTTGATGAAGGCTTTGGAATCGCCCCGATAGTTGATGGTGTCGTTCATTCCGAATGCGAAGAACGCCGCCTTCGGATAGGTGGCCGCCGCCTTCCGGAACAACTTCTCATCATTAATCAGGGATGCCCCCACGGAACTGAATACCTGCTTCTTCGAAAGCCACTGATAGACACTCAAACCCTCGGTGAGAGAATCTCCCACCACCACGCAGTTCCGGAATCGCTCCATGTACCAAGCTCTCTTCCCGCTGAGGGAATCGCCATTCTTCAGACTCGCATCCACCAGGGAAATGTCCTTCTCAATCTTGGCCACATCCCCCTTCTGTTCCCGAGCCACGATTTCCCGGTTGACCTCCACCTCATAGCGGGTGTACCCGTCGTAGGGCCGGTTCCAATCAAAAAAATTAAACACGAAAATAAGCAGGAGTGCATACACTATGACTCCTGTCCATTGAGGTTTCCGCTTCTTTGGATCTTTTGCTATGATAATCTTCACTGTTGTCTTCTTTGTCGTCTCCATAACTGCTAATAATATACCGCAAAACGGCTCCACATTCAACCTTCCGCCGGTTTCAAAATTCAAAACATCCCCATCAAAAAAACGAATCCCACCGGTGTTTTTCCATAAAAAAAGCAACTCGGACAGCCACCTTTTCCGATGTTGCCCGAGTTTTTTCGATGCTTATTTGTTCGGATTGAACAGGTCCATTGCGCCAATTCGATCGAAGGCCTTGCCCAGTTCCTCGCAACCGCAGGTACATGCGATTCGCAAGAATCCTTCGCCGCAGTCGCCGAATGCGTTGCCCGGAAGGGTCAGAACGTGCGCTTCGTCCAGAATCCTCTCCGCAACTTCCATGGAAGTCAGACCGGTATCCTTGATGTTGATGAAGAGGTAGAACGCACCCTTTGGCGGATACAGCACGTGCATGTTGTTCAGTGCGTTGATTCTCTCCGCCGCGTAGAATACTCTCTTCTTGTATTCCGCTACCATTGCCGGCTGGAAATCCTTGTAGGTCCGGTATGCGGCCAATGCAGCCCTCTGGGTCGGTGCCGCCACCGTAAATGCCACGTTCATGTTCACGTCCGCCATCACATTGATGAATTCCGCCGGAGCGATGATGTTGCCCACGCGCCATCCGGTCATGGTGAAGTTCTTGGATACGGTGTTGATGATAATCGTGCGCTCTCTCATGCCCGGAAGGGATGCGAACGGCACGAACGGGTTCTGATAGCTGAATGCGGTGTAGATATCATCGCATACCACCAGCAGATCGTATTTCTCCGCAATCGCTGCAATCTTCTTCATGGTCTCCACGGTGAGGCAGCTGCCGGTCGGATTGCTCGGTGTGTTCAGCACGATGGCCTTGGTTCTCTCGGTAATCAGGGACTCCAGTCTCTCCACGTTAACCTGGAAATCCTCTTCCTCGTAAGTCGGAAGCTCTACCGGGATACCTCTCGACATCTCCACCTGCTTCGGATACGGCGTGAAGTACGGTGCCTGAAGGATGACTTCGTCTCCGTCATCCAGAATCGTTTCCATCACCAGATGCATTGACAGCGTGCCGGCTGCCGTAATGATGATTTCATCATCCGTTACTTCCATATCGTATTCGTCTTTATAGAACTTGCAAATTTCCGCTCTCAGCTCCGGATCGCCCCGGAACTCCGTGTACTTGGTGTGCCCCTCCATAGTGTCCTTAAAAGCCTGTTCGATGACACCTTTGTCGGTCAGCAGGTCCGGATCGCCCAGGCTCAGGTTAATCACGTCATCATACTGCTTTGCCTTTGCGTTTACTGCGCCCATCGGGGACGAGCTGTCCTTCCAGTAGCGTTTTGCAATGTACTTGTTTTTCATCTCCATTCCTTCCTTACAGTTCAGATGTTAAAAAAAATTTAGCTTATACAATAAACCAACCATGGTATTTATTGTATAAGCTAACAATATTTCTGTCAAGCCTTCCGGCCGGTCCTTTTTTTAACAAGCCGAAAGGCATTCTTTATTTTTCCTCTCCCAAAAAGAGATTAATACCGTTCTCCATGTTCCGATACCAGCTGACCCTTCAAGCGTTTGAAGATGATCACGATATACTTGTTGAAGATATCCACCACGATGAAACCCAGGGCGATGCCCACGCAGGTAATCACCAGCGTCATTGCCTCTTCCTTGGCCACCTTGTAATTCTCCATTACCAGATAGTACATCATGTAATACAGATTCGGTCCCGGAACCAGCGGGAATACGCAGACACACAGGAAAATCGTTGCCGGCGCTCGGTTCACCCTGGCCATAATCTGTGCGAAGATGGCCACAAAGATGGCGCCGAACAATGTCGCCTGGAAGTTGCTGTTGGTCATTTCAAAGCACACATAATATACCGCCCAGGTAAAGAACGCTCCGATTCCGGAGTACAGCACCTGAATGCCCTTTACGTTGAACCAATATGCAAATCCTACGCAAGCGATCGTGCAGGATATCAGCTGCGTTGTAAAACTCGAAGCAAGTACCAACATCTTACAGCACTCCTTTCAGAATCAGAATCGGCAGTGCGATTCCCAAAGCAATACCGGTAGCGCCCAGCACGGAATTCCAAATATTCACGATACCGGACAGGGTGTCTCTGTGCAGCAGATCCCGGATACCGTTGGTGAATCCGATTCCGGAAATCAGCAGCATCACAACGCCGATGGTGATGTAGTTCACGTGGTCGCCCAGCCCAAATGTCACTGCCAGGATGATAAAGGTTTCCACCACGAAAGCAATAATCGCGTTGAAAATCAGCGGGTTATGCTCATATTTTCCCAGCACCTCGCCCAGCGCCACGATAATCAGGGATGCCAGCACAGCCACGACGGTGTCCATAAAATTAGTATTGAAGAAGACAGCGAATCCGGCACCACCCATGACACCGGCCATATAGTGCTGCCATCTCGGCTGCTCCGGACGATTCATTACCTCCTGGAGCTTCGCCTGAAGTTCCGGTGCATCCGGTTTGTTTTTACAAATGAAACGGGACAGATTGTTCAGATAATCCAGACGGTCGAAATTCATCTCGCCCCCCGGGACGTGACGAATCTGCGTCAGCGTTTCCCCATTCGGAGTCTCCACCGTCGCCTGTATGTTGGAAGAAATTACCCAACAATTTCTTCTTGTGAAACCATACGCATCGCACAGCCGATACAAGCTGTCCTCCACACGGCCAACCTCTGCACCGCTGTTAATCATTGCCTCCCCGAGATCGAGGATTCCCTTCAGCACCTTCGTGTAATCCATTTCCTTCCCTCAATTTTTTACCAAAAAATAAAATGCTGTACCACCCGAGTCCGGATATGGAGTCCGGATAGCACAGCCATTACATTATCACATTGAAACCTTGCTTTCAATAGATTTTCATGTTAATCTTTTGATTTATGTTCAAAATTCTTTTGCGTATTTTGAAAACTTTTCACAGCCCTTTTACATCAAGTTAATCGCCCGCATAAATGCCGGAATCAGCTGCTTCTTTCGGGACAGAACCCCTTCCAAATAATAGCTTCCGTCGCTCTTCGGCGCATCCTTAAAGGCGATGTCCGCCAGCTCCTCTGCCCGGTCACCGGCGTACAGCATTTCCGACGAGGAGTTCCGAATATCCGTCAGCAGGAAGAAGACCATGGACACGCCGTTCTTTCCGCACTCGTGGCGAAGCAGCGGCTGAATCCGCTTCTTGATTTCCTGAAGCTCGTCCGCACTCATGGAACTGATCTGACCCACGCCGAAGCTGGTGTTTCCGAAGGTGAACTTCTTGTAATCCTGATAGAAGATTTCCTCTTCCGACTTGTTGCCCAGATCCGAGCCCGCTTCGAACATTTCCGTGGCAAAATCTTCAATATCGATGTCCGCCAGCAGCGCCAACGCACCTGCGGCCATCTTGTCCTTCAGCGTGCAGGTCGGAGATCGGAACATCAGCGTGTCCGAAATTACCGCCGCGCACAGCAGTCCGGCAATGGATGGTCCAATCTCAATTCCCTTCTCCACGAACATCTCGTACAGAATCGTCGCCGTACAGCCCACCGGCTGATTGACGAAGTAGATTGGCTGCAGGGTCTGCAGGGTGCCCAGGCGGTGATGGTCCACAATTTCCAGAATCTCCGCCTCGTTGATGTTGTCCACGGCCTGAGATGTCTCGTTGTGATCCACCAAAATCACTCGCTTCTTCTGGATTCCCAGCAGGTTCCGGCGGGAGATGGTTCCCACGTAACAGTCGTTGGAATCCACCACCGGAAAAGCTCTGTGGCGGGTGGACGCCATGGCCGCCCGCACCTTGTCTGTATAGTCGTCCATCCGGAACGTCATGATGTCTTCTTTTAGCATGAAAGATTCCAGAGGCACGCTTTTGTGGATTTCTATGCAAACCGCAAAAGTATCCAGCGATGTCTCGATGATGACCGCCTTTTCTGCCCGGGCCTTCGCGATAACTTCTTCGCTGGCCTTGGCTCCCAGGCAGAGAATCAGTACTTTCGCCCCCTTCTCCAGGGCGCCGATCTGGTTTTCCACCCGGTCCACCATGAGCATCAAATCTCCCGGCTCGATGTGCTCCTGCATGCGCTCCACCATGGCCGCACCCACCAATACCTTACCTTCTTCAAAGCGGTCGTCGCCATCGCCCACCACGATGGTGCCCTTCACGGTATCCGCAATATCCCGGTACCGCGGCTTCATGCGAGACAGGAACTGACTGTCCTCTGACTCCATAAAGGTCTGGGCGATGTCTCCCTTGGTGATTAGTCCGATAACCCGGTCCTCTTCCGTCACCGCAAGTGTCACCGCATCCGTCTCTGCCATGAAATCCCATGCCTGCTTGATGGTCATATCCTTGGACGCCCCGGGCGTGCGGCGAATTTCCATGTCGCATACCTGAGCACCGATGTCGCCCAAGTAATTCGGAACCTTCATGTTGAAGCGGTCCAGTACGTACATGGTCTCCTGACTGATTTCTCCCGCCCGCATCGGAACGTAGTAATGACTGTGGGTGGTCATGTTTTTCAAATGTGCATATGCGATAGCGGAGCAGATGGAATCCGTATCCGGATTCTTATGTCCAATTACGATGATATTTCGTTCCTGCTGCATACTGCTCTCTCTTCCCTTTCTTTCCTTGCCGTTCTCGGCATTACTTCATGCGAATGCTCTTGATCTTCTGATCTTCCAGCGGCTTGTCCATCCACGGATCCCGCTTGGTGTTCACGATGGCATCCGCCACTTCCATGCCCTTGGTGATCTTTCCGAATGCGGCATAGTCTCCGTCCAGATGCGGTGCATCCGCTACCATGATGAAGAACTGGGATCCGCCGGAATTCGGGTCCATCGCTCTGGCCATGGACAGAACGCCTCGGGTGTGCTTCAGGTCGTTCTTAAAACCGTTGGAGTTGAACTCGCCCTCGATGGTGTATCCCGGACCGCCCATGCCGTTTCCGTTCGGACAGCCGCCCTGAATCATGAAGCCCGGAATCACCCGGTGGAAAATCAGTCCGTCGTAGAACTTCTTCTCAATCAGGGAGACGAAGTTGTCCACCGTCTTCGGTGCGATGTCTTCGTACAGTTCCCCTTCCATTACGCCGCCGTTTTCCATTTCAATGATAATTTCTTTCATATCTGCTTCTCCTTATTGGTATATTCAATGATAAATAATTTTACAACATTATTCCCATTCTGTGAAGTCTTACGGGCAATTCATCGGGACGGAGTTTTCCTTTCGATCCCGCCGGAAACTTTCGCAGGGCAAATTTTCTTTTATAAGATTTTTCTATTTGAAAAAACGGGATTTGGTGATACTATTTACTTGTATATTTATGTTTATCAATAGGAGGAATTCATTATGAGATTAGATGCTGCAGGCAAAGCATGCCCAATTCCTGTAATCATGGCGAAGAAAGAGCTGGACAACGGCACTCAGGACCTGTCCATTCTGGTAGATGGTCAGACTCAGATTGACAACCTGTCCCGCCTGGGAAAGACATATGGAAGAGAAATCACCGTTACACCGGAAGGTGAGAAGTTCGTTGCAACTTTTGCAGACGGCGACGGCAACATTCCGGAATCCGCTCACGGCTTTGACGAAGGAAGCTATGCGGTATTCTTCAACAAGGAAGGTCTGGGAAACGGCGATGCAGAGCTGGGAATGAACCTGGCAAAGATGGCCATCTTCACTCTGTCCGAGAGTGAAAACATCCCGACTTACGTACTCTTCATGAACGGCGGCGTAAAGCTGACCACCGGCGTAGAGCCTCAGATCGTTGAGAACCTGAACACCCTGATTGAGAAGGGAACCAAGGTCCTGGTATGCGGCACTTGCCTGAACTTCTTCGGAATCAAGGAAGACTGCAAGGTTGGAACCGTCAGCAACATGTATGACATCCTGGGTGCAATGCAGGAAGTTTCCAAGGTTATCACTCTGTAGGAGAGGGTGGTGTTCATGACGGATACTTTTTACCTGTACACCTTCGAATCCACTCACGGAGCCATTTCCACCGAGAAGCTGCTGAAGCCGGTGGGCTGCACCATCATGCCGGTGCCACGGCACATCTCCACCAGCTGCGGAATCGCCGTTCGAGTGGAGCCGGAGAAATTCGACGAATCAAAAAAGGCATTCCTGGAGGGGACGGAATTGATCCCGGAGGAATACCATGTCTATCGGATTGAGGAAGATAAGTCCAGCAAGCGATTCGATTACGAACCGGTTACCCTTTAGAGGTAACCGGTTTCTTTTTTCTCTACCGCAATTTTCTCATCGCGGACGACGTATTCGCCGTCGATGCAATCCACAATCATCAGATCACAGTTATGCACATCCTCATCCCAGAAATTTTTCAGCTCTTTGTGCCGGAAATAGAGGAGCATGGCGTGAATGGCCGTTCCATGGGACGCCACCAACACGTTTCCCTGTTCCCGGGTCTTCAGCTCTTCCAAAAAGTCCGTTATCCGCTGGATCAAATGTGGAAAAGTCTCCCCTCTTCCCGCCGGCCGGAATTCATCCGGTGCGGAAAAGAATTTCTGCGACTCCCCGGGGAGCTCCCGGTAGGCATAGCCTTCCAGCTCGCCGAAATCAAATTCCTCGATTCGATTGTCTACATGAAACGCATCTCGGCTCTGTCCGGTAACGATTTCGCAAGTATCCAGCGCCCTTCTCAGAGGGCTGCAATAGATTGCGTCGAAACGAAGGTTTTTCTCCCGAACCACCTTTGCCAAATCCTCTGCCTGTTCAATGCCGGTGGCGTTCAGATCCACATCCATGTGTCCCTGCACCTTCCGAGCCAAGTTCAAATCCGTTTGTCCATGTCGTAATATAAATAATCTCACTGCTTTCTCCCATCTGTGATACGTGTTTTTTTAAACTGTTATACAGAATACCACAGATGTTTCCGCAGGGTCAACTTTCCGGATTTCGACGATGCGCTATCAACAGGAGTCCGCTGCAGCTGAGGATCAGCAGCACCATGGTCACCGCAAATCCATCGTCGCCGGTTTCCGGAGTGTCGATTCTTCGGACGTTGTTAATCTCTCCTTTGGTTTTCCGGCTCTTCGTATCTCGGACCTTAGTGTCCCGGTCCTTGGTTTCCCGGTCCTCGCTGTCCCGACTTTCCCCGTAACCGTCTTGGATTTTTTTCCGCGTTCCGTCTTTGACGGAAATGACCTCGTTCTTGTCCAGATCCAAAATGGTATCGTTGGCGGAGTCGTCCACCGTCGCGTCTTCCGCATCCTCCGGTTCGTTTTCCTCCGTCTCAAAATCCCGAGGCTCTTCGGAAGTCTCGCCTCCGCTGATTACATTTTCCGTGGATTCTTCCGGAATGATTTCCTCAAATTCCACCCCGGAAGGCTCATCCGGATGATTTAATATCTCTTCGTCTACATTGTCTGCTTTTGCGGCGGCCGCCGGCTTTGATTTTGCTTTTGCTTTTTTTGGTTTTTGGGCCGGGGCAGCCTTTAAATTCCGAATGCGAATTACCGTGGCGATCTTTCCGTCGTACCGGGCCGCCCGCACTTTCGCTTTGGTTTTGCCGGCTTTAAAATACCACTTTCCGTTCTTTTTCACGCCGCCGTCTCGGCCGGCGGAATACCACAAAGTCCGGCCTTTGGCATCTCTTCCGGCGTACACCGCCGTATGGATATGGCTGTCCCAGCCGCAAATATCTCCTTTCTTGAGGCCGGCATGCTTCGCTTTTTTGTGGGGATGAAGTATCTTCAGCTTGTTGTTTTTCGTAATGCAGGTTTTCCGCTTTCCTCGAATGGCACCTCCTTTGTCAATCCAGAAAACCTGCCCCTTCTTGATAATTCCCGCATCCTGGAGTGCCCAGGATACGTAGATAGCACAGTTGGTCACGCGCCGCTTCTCTTTGCTTTTCCGGTAAGATCCCTTCCCTCCGTTTACGCTGTAGTGAAATCCGTCCTTCTCCAGATTCTCGGCTACCCGGTCCAGGGAATGCTTCCAATCCTCGTATGTATAGGCTGATGGGGACGAGGTGGCCGCTTCCGCCGGGAACGCGGTTCCCAGCCGAGACAACATGAGAAACAAAAGGATCAAGAATCCCAGGAATCTGAGGAACCCGGATAACTCCGGATTCCTGCCGGCAATCCGAACACGGATTGTTCTTTTCATATTGCATCTCCTTTCATATTATTTCCGGTATTGCAGCGCTGATTCCTTTCCGGTGAAAGTATTATGCCACAGAAAAAATTCCCCTTCAGTACACTTTTATTATCATGCGGAAGTTTATAAACTTCCGCATGAGCGGGCAGCGAAATTGGCCTTCGGCGGGCGGATGGGCCTTCGGCGGCCGGACGTGGTGCTTCACCACCCGCTAGCCCTTGTTTCTTCGTCCCGGGGCACCACGTCTCTGTGCCCAATAGCAGCTCTCGTCGGGCGG
>JAEUGJ010000001.1:4233-4434 GCA_016775335.1 Mogibacterium sp. | reverse complement strand
ACGTGGTGCTCCGCCACCCGATAGCCCTTGTTTCTTCGTCGCCGGGCACCACGTCTCTGTGCCCAATAGCAGCTCTCGTCGGGCGGACGTGGTGCTCCGCCACCCGATAGCCCTTGTTTCTTCGTCGCCGGGCACCACGTCCCTGTGCCCAATAGCAGCTCTCGTCGGGCGGACGTGGTGCTCCGCCACCCGCTAGCCCTT
>JAEUGJ010000001.1:0-4133 GCA_016775335.1 Mogibacterium sp. | reverse complement strand
CTTCCTGCGAAGCCTTATTTCTTCGCCGGGTCACGCCAACATGCTCCGGTTTTTCCCGGCCGGTCGGCGGCCATGTTGGCGCCAGCCTCCTTGCGAAGCCTTATTTCTTCGCCGGGTCACGCCAACATGCTCCGGTTTTTCTCGGGCGGTCGCCGGCCATGTTGGCGCCGTTCTCCCTGCGAAGCCTTATTTCTTCGCCGGGTCACGCCAACATGCTCCGGTTTTCCCGGGCGGTCGCCGACCATGTTGGCGCCAGCCTTCCTGCGAAGCCTTGTTTCTTCGCCGGGTCACGCCAACATGCTCCGGCGCCACCCGCCCCGCATTTTCCCGGCTTCTCACTTCTCTTACTCCGCCAGCACGTAGGCTTTCCGGTTCTGGCGGCCCCAGCGGATGCACTCCGCCGTGCTGTGCATGTACAGGTCCACAATGTGCCCCTGCACCGCGCCGCCGCAGTCGTTGGCCACCGCGATTCCGTAGCCCTCGATGTACAGGCGCGTGCCGTAAGGAATTACCGACGGGTCCACCGCACAAGTCCCGTAGTGGACCCGTTGGCCCGTAGAGCCGTGGGCATTGGTTCCCGCATAGTAGGCGGTGGTGTTGGCGGTAAAAGTACTTTTTACTTTCACTTCCCCCTTCTCCCCGGTTTCCGAGGTGCCGCATCGAAGGGTGTGGTCTTCCGGCTTTGTGATCCATTTCTTCAGCTTTGTCTTGGTGCCGGATTTTTTTCCGTTGATATAGGTGGTGGTGTAGGTATAGAGGCCCTCGCCGTCCCGGCCGTCGGTTTCCTGCACCGTGCCCGAAGACAGGCCCGGGTCCAGCACCACCTTGTCTCCGGCTTTTACTTTTTTGGTGCCCTCGGTTACCTTCCGGTGCACCTCGTCCACGGTAATCTTCGTGTCCGCCCGAACCGGAGAATCCAGCTCCGGGGAGATGAGATCGTCCTTATCGTAACGGATACCGTTCAGCTTCAGGTTCTCTCGAACGGTGCCGGATTTCAGGGTGAAATCCTTCATCTTTCCGTGAATCTCCATTTGGGTGTGAATACACTCCTCTACGGTGATTTTCATCTTGTTGGATATCGGATACTCCCGGCAGGGGTGCACCGTATCGATTTCCGACGCACCAATCTTGGCTTCCTTCAGCACGGCCCCCACCGTGGTCTGCCGCGTGAGGGCGGTGACGGTTTTCGTCTTTCCGTCCATCCCCGCATAGGAAACGGTGACCCGCTCCGGTATCAGCCAGCTGATTTCCTGCCACAGCAGAATTCCCAGAGTCAAAAGCAGAATCACGCCCATGGTCCGGGTATGCCGATCCCGATTGAAAACCTGATACAGGTTTTTCCGTTTTTTCTTTCCGGCTGCCTTCTCATTTCTCATTTTCTTCTCTCCGCTCATCCTCTTTCCGTCTCGTTTCCCGCTGTTTTATCCGGTCTGTCCGAATCCGTCTCGGTCCGGTCTAGTTTGCCGAACTGCTTCGGTGAATCAGCTTGCTGCGGTCGTCCTTCCGAATCTGCTCCCGCAACTCCTTGTCCGGCGGCAGCGGAATCAGGTCCTCCTCCGGCTCAAAGGACTTCTTGGCCACCGCCTTTGACGCTTCCTCCAGGCCGTTCTCCTTCAGAAATTTCCGGAACGCCGCCTTGGCATAGGCCGCATCCTTCCGGAACAGGTACAGGTGAAAGGTATTCGGCTCCGTAAAACGCAGCACCTGCCCCATATCGCCATAGGGAACCGCCATCAGCGCCTCTCCTTCCGGGTAAAAATAGAATCCGTGGTTCATGTCCTCCACGTCCGTAATCTTCCGAACCGTCAAAGTACCTCGGGTCTGCTTCGGGTTCAGCTCCATTCGATAATCCAGTACGTCCATCTACTCACCCTTCCGCCCCTTCAGCAGCGGCTTGATGCCTTTATAAATCTTCCCCGCCGTTTCGGTGCCGTAGATTTTCACCAGGGCGTTGTTCACCGCCTGCTTTGTCTTGTGCACCCGAAGGGTCTCCGCAATTCGGCTCGCCTCCCCGGAAAACTCCGGAATCAGGCTCTTCACATCTCCCTGGAACACCCGGTTCTCCTTGGCTGCGGCGCTTTTCTTTTTATCGCCCCGCTTCTCCTTCTTCTTCAGCTTGCTCTTCTTGGCCTTGCCGCTCTTGTTTTCTTCCCGAGTTTCTTCCGGCAGAACCGGTTCCTCCGGAATCTCGGCGACCACCTCCGGCGCCCTCTTGAGGATGGTTTTTTTCACCGCCTTGCGCAGGTCCGGATGCCGGGACACGCTCACATTCCGCTTCTGCCAGAAATCCACCACCGCGTCGAAGCCGGTGTCCTTGCTGACGATGACGAACTGTTCCCCGCCGTTCTTGGCAATCTCATACCCCAGCCAGCTCACCAGCTGAAAATCCAGAGCGTTCTTCCCGCCGGTCTTGATCGGCATGTACGTCTTCCGAATCCGACTCCGCTCCAGCTCCTGATGCACCGTAATGCTGATGGTGCTGTGCTGCTCCGAATAGAAAATCAGCAGTTCCGAGCCGTCGTCCAGAAGCTCCAGCCCCTCAAAACCATTGCTGGCCACGTTTTCAAAATCAATTAAATACTTCATTAAAGTCCCTCTTTCTATTGTAATCTCTTTTCGATGATACTGACTCGATTCGGGCTCCTGCAGCATTTTGCCGCAGGTCCCACACTGTTTTCTTCCATAAATTATTATTATTTGTGAAGTGGATAACACTTGATAACATTGCTATCGAAAATGTTGAAAACTCCGCATTTATTGATAGTAGTGTTATCTGCTGTTATACAAAGTTATAAATTATTTTGTTACACGCTTGTTACATCTTCAGAAGAAGGACTGCTATACCCCTTCCTTCCGTCTATGTATGATTCCTTCGCCGCCTCTATAGCTCTTTCAAGCATTGCCATGTTCGGTCGAAACTCTTCAGGAGCTTCTATTTCATTGTTCAATAGCTTCAGCTTATAATCCTCCACAATATGTTCCGCTACAGAAATACGAGCACCTAATGGATTACATAAATGAGCTAATGTGAGCTGTATTACTGAAGCGGGACTGGACCCGTGATTGCCCGAATAGATATACACCAATGCAAGCTTATCTTCAGCAGTCAGGTTTTCGGACATTAATTCGTATAGCCTCTCCACGTTGTCTGCATTTTCGCTCTCTTCCAATGCGAACTCATCAGGATATGAAAGTATGAACATATAAGGAATTGGATTTTCCCCGACCGTTCTAAACCATTCTATCATTTCCGTTACGGTCGGCTCGCTCTTTCCATTCTCCCATCTTCCTATAGTTCGAACCTCCACATTAAGTGCTTCCGCCATAAATGATTGAGACTTTCCCACACGTCTCCTTGTATACTTCATAATCTCTCCAACTGTCATTGTTTTACACCTCCCACTTTATTTTATATCAATAGGACAAAAATGTAATCATTTTCCTTTGAATTCGGTGTATTTTTAGAATTGTGATTTTGTTTCAACTTCGTTAAAATCCAACTTATCAAATGTACAGAAAGGAGCGAATCAATGGATAATTTTGTTCGATTAAGTGGGATGCTTGCTAGAAGGTATGATGATTATTTTGTTCTTGATTGTAACGGCGTATTTGTTCGCTGTGTTGATTATGACACGTCAAAGTTTAACATTACCGATTGTTTTGTTATTACTGGTCACTTGCTCAACCAATACAGACGAAACGTGAACACGCTGATTGTGAGCGTTGATTCGCTCAAGTTTATCACATAGAAAAAAGAGTCGGATCACTCCGACTCTTCCTTCTGCATACCGTATTGTAAATTTAAGAAAGGAGGTGTTCAATGCTTAAAGAACACACAATATATGTACGAGTACATTGTACACCCCCTCTCAAGCATTTTCAAGAACATTTGTTCTTTTACTGCTTGGTAACATCTACGGCTAGATTGCTACCAGTGACCGCTTGACCGCCGATTACAACCGTCAATGTGGAGCTGTACTTTCCGCAGTACACACGCACGATTCCGCTTGTTCCGAGCGTGACGGTATCACCGATTGCCTTGATGGACTGTGCAGAATTCATTCCCGGAACGGCTGTTCCGTCCTGATAAACCGCCATTGTGACATTTCCCACCGCAGTTCCTACCACCGTAG